>NZ_JBGFSH010000001.1:0-554578 GCF_041365715.1 Rhodosalinus sp. FB01
GGCGGCAGACGGCGCGCGCCGGCGCGCGGAGCTGACCGGGCGTCTCGCCCGGGCCGAGGCGGCCATGCAGGCGCGCGATGCCGCCGCCCGGCGGGCCCGGCGAGGCCCCGACGCCGAAGCGATGCGCGGGATCGAGGCTGCCGCGCAACACCTCGCCACCGCCCGGGCGCTGCGCGATGCGCGCGCGGCGCAGCTGACCATGCGCTACGCGAGGGGTCACCCCGGCCGGGTCACGCTTGACGGCCGCGTGCTCGAGGACGGCGCGCAGGTCGCGCTGACCGGTCCGGCCACGCTCGACATCGCGGAGATCGGGCGGCTCGAGATCGATCCCGGAGAAGCCGCGGGCGCCGGTGCCGCGGACATGGACGCCGCCGCCCGCGCCCTCGCCGAGGCGCTGGCCGCAGCCGGGGCGGACACGCTCGAGGACGCCCGCGAGGCCGCCGCGGCGCGCGAGGCCGCAACCCGCGAGGCGGCTGAAGCCGCGGCGCGTCTCGACGCGCTTGCGCCGGACGGCACCGACGCGCTTCGCGCCGCCATCGCCGCCCTGCCGGCCGCCAACGAGAACCCGGAAGATCCGACCGCGCCCGATCCGGACACCGCGGAGGCCGCCTGCGCCGCGGCGGCGGCCACGCTCGGGGCCGCGGAGGAGGCGCGGGAGCGGGCCCAGGCCACGCTCGCCACGCGGCGCGAGGCACGCGCCGCGGCGGACGCCCGCGCCCGCGCGGCGCGCGACAGGCTGGAGACGGCGGCGGCCGCGCTCGCCCGGATCGGGGACGCGGACGAGGCCGCGCTCGATGCCGAACGCGTCACGCTCGAGGCGAAGGACGCCGAGGCCGCGGCGGCGCTTTCCGCGCTCGAACGCGATGCGCCCGACCTCGAGGCCGCGCGCGCACGGCTGCGCCGGGCCCGGGGCGTGGTGACCGGCGCCCAGGCCGAGGCGCAGGAGCTTCGCCTGCGCCTCGCGGCGCTCGACGCGCGGATCGGTCAGGCCGCAGGCGAGGCGGTCGAGGAAGAACTCGCCGACGCACGCGCCCGCCATGCCGCCGCCGAGGCCCGCGCGGCGGCCTATGCCGGCGAGGTCGCCGCGCTGCAACGGCTGGAAGGCGCGCTGGAGGACGCGCGCAAGGCCGCTAGGGAGCGCTATTTCTCGCCTGTCGCCCGTGAGTTGCGCCCGCTTCTTCATCTGCTCTGGCCCGAGGCGGAGCTGGTCTGGGCCGATGACACCCTTCTGCCCCGCGCGCTGATCCGCGATGGCCAGGAAGAGCCGGTGAACATCCTTTCGGGCGGCACGCAGGAACAGCTCGCGCTGCTCGTGCGCCTCGCCTTCGCGCGGATGCTTACGGCACAGGGCCGTCACGCGCCGGTCATCCTCGACGACGCGCTCGTCTTCACCGATGACGAGCGTATCGAGCGGATGTTCGACGCGCTCCACCGGCAGGCCGCCGACATCCAGATCCTCGTGCTGTCCTGCCGTCAGCGGGCGTTCCGCGATCTCGGCGGGCGCAGGCTGCGCTTCGCGCCGGCCGAAGACTGAGCTTGCACCGTCCCCCCGCGTGGTGTGCTGTGCGCCGCATGGACAGGATGGCCGCGATTCTCTGCTTCACCGCGGCGGTGTTCTTCGCCGCCTCGCCCTTCGTGAACCCCGGCTTCGACGGGTTCGACACCGCGGCCTTCCCGGTGCCGCTGGAGGATCCGCCGGTCCAGCCGGCGGGCTGGGCCTTCGCCATCTGGGGCCTGATCTATCTCTGGCTCGTCGCCGGCACCGCCTTCGGCCTTTTCGCGCGGCCCGACAGCGACGACTGGGCGCCGATGCGCTGGCCGCTCACCGGCAGCCTCGTGCTTGGCGCGGCCTGGCTCGGGGTGGCGCAGCTCTCCGCGATCTGGGCCACCGTGCTCATCTGGGCGATGCTCGCGCTCGCCCTGCTCGCCCTCGCGCGGACGGGGCGCACCGACCGGCTCTGGCAGGAAGCGCCCGTCGCGCTTTACGCGGGCTGGCTCACGGCGGCGAGCTGCGTGGGGCTCGGCGTCGTCCTGGGCGGCTACGGCGTTCTGGCGCCCGTGCCGACCGCCCTCGCCATGCTCGCCCTGGCCTTGGGCATCGCGCTTGCCGTTCAACTGCGCGTGACCCGCGCGCCGGAATACGGCGCGGCGGTGATCTGGGCGCTCGCGGGCGTCACGGTGGCGAACCTGTCGCGGCCGGAACCGCTCGTCGCCGCGCTCGCCGGGGCCGGCGCGATCGCGGTGGCCGCCGCGGTGGTCCTGCGCCGCCGCTAACGCCCCGAGCGCCCGTCGAGATGCTTGCGTAGCTTTGAAGGCTGCGCTTTCTTCTTCGCCTTGTAGGGGTTCCGGTCGGACTGGCTGCGCATCCACAGCCGGATCGGCGTGCCCGGCATGTCGAAATCGTCCCGCAACCCGTTGACGAGATAGCGCGAATAGCTTTCGGGCATCTTGTCTGGATGGGAGCACATCACGACGAAGCCGGGCGGCCGGGTCTTGGCCTGCGTCATGTATCGCAGCTTGATGCGGTGCCCGCCCGGCGCGGGCGGGGGGTGCGCGGCCACCATCTCGCCGAGCCAGCGGTTGAGCTGCGCCGTGGGCACGCGGCGGTTCCAGACATCATGGGCGCGCGCCACGGCCGCGCGCAGCCGGTCGAGCCCTTTCCCCGTCTTGGCCGAGACGGTGACGAGCGGCGCGCCGCGGAGCTGCGGCAGAAGCCGCTCGAACGCCTCGCGCAGGTCGCGCAGCTTTTCCTGCCTGTCGGTCTCTGCGTCCCACTTGTTGACCGCGACGACCACGGCGCGGCCCTCCCGCTCGGCCAGATCGGCGATGCGAAGGTCCTGGCTTTCGAAGGGAATCGCGGCATCCAGAAGCACCACCACCACCTCGGCGAACTTCACCGCGCGCAGCGCATCCGCGACCGAGAGCTTCTCGACCTTGTCCTGCACCCTGGCCTTCCGGCGCATCCCCGCCGTGTCGAAGATCCGCACCGGCAGCCCGTCCCACCGCGTGGCGACCGAGATCGCGTCGCGGGTGATGCCGGCCTCCGGGCCGGTCAGCAGCCGCTCCTCGCCGATGATGCGGTTCACGAGCGTGGACTTGCCGGCGTTGGGCCGGCCCACCACGGCGATCTGCAAGGGCCGCGCCACGGTCGGGCCGCCCGCGCCCTCGGCCCGGCCCTCCTCGTCCACGTCGAGATCGGTGAGCGGGGCCTCGGCCTCCATCTCTTCCTGCTTGGCCTCGACGAGCGGGAAGAGCGCGGCGGCGAGGTCGGCCATCCCTTCACCGTGCTCGGCCGACAGCGCGAGGGGCTCGCCCAGCCCGAGGCCCCAGGCCTCGATCAGGCCAGCCTCGGCCGCCGTGCCCTCGCACTTGTTGGCCGCGAGGATCACGTGATCGGCCTTCTTGCGCAGGATCTCGGCGAAGACCTCGTCGGTCGGGGTGACGCCCGTCCGCGCGTCGATCAGGAAAAGGCAGGCATCCGCCTGCTCGACCGCGCGCTCTGTGAGCCGGCGCATCCGGCCCTGCAGGCTTTCGTCCGTCGCCTCCTCGAGGCCGGCCGTGTCGATCACGGTGAACCTCAGCGCGCCGAGCCGCGCCGCACCCTCGCGCAGGTCACGGGTGACGCCGGGCTGGTCGTCCACCAGCGCCAGCCGCTTGCCCACGAGACGGTTGAAGAGCGTGGACTTGCCCACATTGGGGCGGCCCACGATGGCGAGGCGAAAGCTCATAAGGAAGGCTCCGGTCGGTCAGACCCGGCCCGATAGCGCATTTCGCGCTCAGCGGAAAGCGTGCAGACGCCCGTTGCGCGACACGACGTAGAGCGTGCCGCCCGCGACGACCGGCGCGCTCGTCGCGCCGCCGGGGATATCGACCGCCTGCACGAGCCCGCCGTCCCGCGGGTCGAACACGCGCAACACGCCGTCGCCCGACGCCACGATGATGCGCCCCCCGGCCAGCACCGGGCCGTAGCTTGGATGGATTTCGGCGCGGCGGCGGGGGCGGTCGCGCGTGAACCCCGGAAGCTCGGCCGCCCAGACGCGGCTGCCGTCCTCGGCGTCGAGGCGCAGAAGCTGGTTGCGGTCGTTGATCAGGAAAAGCGCACCACCCGCCGGCCATACGGGCCCCGCCGCGCCCTCCTCCGCGGTCCAGAGCCGCTCGCCGCTTTCCAGGTCGACCGCCACGAGGCGTCCCGAATGGCTGCCCGCATAGACCCGGCGCCCGTCGATGACTGGGGATCCGGTGATGTCGTTGACCGTGTTCAGCGTGCGGCCGCGCCGCTCGCCGGAGACGATGGCGTTCCAGCGCCGCAGCCCGCCCTTGCGGAAGACCGCCTGGATCTCTCCGCTGCCGAAGGCGAACACGGCGAGATCCCCGCCGAGCGCGGGCGCCGGTCCGCCGGCCACGTTGTTCGCGTCGGCGACGGCGTCGATCTGCCAGCGCACACGTCCAGTGTCGGCCTCGATCGCCCAGGCGCTGCTGTCGCCGGCCACGAGGTACAGCACCCCGTCGAAATAGGTGGGCGCGCCGGTTGCGGGGGCGCGCAGCTTCTGTTCCCAGATCAGGTCCCCGCTCGCCGGATCGAGGGCCGAGACGGAGCCATAGCCCGAACTGGCGTAAAGCCGTCCGCCACCGACCGCGAGCCCGCCGCCCGAGGCCTCGCCCGCGCGATCGCGCGGCGGGGTGAGGTTGCGGGTCCAGAGCGTCTCCCCGCCCGCCGAGGTGGCGGACAGCTGCACGCGGCTGTCGAGGGTGAAGATGCGGCCATCGGCCACCACCGGGTCGGTGGTGATGCGGCGGCGCCGGGCGTCTCCGTCGCCGATGGGCGCGCTCCAGGCGCGCTGAAGCGTGCGGCCGAGGGCGGGATGCTCCGGGCGCGCGCTCGGCGTGCCGATGGCCTGAAGCCAATCCGCGTTCGCCCGCGCCGGCGGGAGAGAAATCGCCTCGGCCCGGTTTTCGGGCTCCGCGATCTCGGTATCGGGCACGGCGGTCGGGCCGTCGAGCACCGCGCGCAGGCCCACCCGCTCGCCGGGAAGGATCACCTCCCGTTCGGAACAGGCGGCCAGCACGGTCAGCCCGGACAGCGCCGCCAGATGCACCAGAGACCTCAAACCGCCTGCCCTCATCCGCCGTGTCGCCCTTCTGTCGTGCCGCTCTGCCGTACCGCGCCCTGGTCTCAGCCGTCCGCGAACGCTCGTGGCGTGCCGCCGAGCGCCACAATCAACTGAGTTGCCCGCCGACGCAAGCCCGCGCCCGCCTCGGCATCCTCGCGCACGGCCTCCAGGCGGGCGATCGCGGCCTCCTTATCGCCTTGCTCGGCGTCGATGAGGGCGAGTTGCTCCTCGGCCAGCAGACGCAGCGGGTTGCCGGGCTCTGCGAGCGCCTCGTAACGCAGCCGCCGCTCCTCCACCGGCAAGGCGTCGCCCTGCCGAAGCAGCGCCTTGAAGGCGGCGATCCGCGCGTAGATGTCCGGCAGATCCCCCGCACCACCGACCGACGCGAGCGTGTCGGCGGCCGCGGCCGTCTCGCCCGCCTCGCCCAGCTCCGCCGCGCGCAGCAGCGCGGCCACCGCCGCGGCCCCCGGGGACGGCGCATCGATCCCGGCCAGCGCCTCGGCCCGCGCCTCCGGCGTCTGCCGTTGCAGCGCGCTCAGCATCGCGTCGCCCGTCGCCTCGGCCGCGCGCGCCGCGTCGGCCTTGCGCCACTCGTTGAAGGCCGCGCCGCCCACGATGGCAAGCACGACGACCACGGCGATCCAGCCGTAGCGGCGCATCGCCCCATAGAGCCTGTCGCGTCGGACCTCGTCGGCCACTTCCTCGATGAAGCTGTCCCCGTCGCTCAAGATCGCCTCCTGCGCTTTGGGCGTGTCTTAACGCCTCGCCGGCACGGTGCCAAGGCCGACCGGCCGCGGCAAGACTGAACCGATCGGTTCAGCCTTGCACCACCTGGCGCAAAAGTCTAATCTGAACGAAACGGTTCAGCGTAAGGTTCACAAGTTACACGTCACAACCGGCGCGCGCCGGTGCGGCGTCATGAAAGATACGCGATGCGACGACTTTCCATCCTGACCGCGCTGGCTGTGGCCGCGACGCTCTACCTGATAGTGCTCGAGCGCGATGCGCTGCTTCAATTCGCCGGGCGCGACGCGGCGCCGGGCGCCGCCACCTCCGCCGAAGGCACGCCGGGCGGGGCCGCGCCCGCCTCGCAGGACGCGGCATCCTCGACATCGGCGGACGCTTCGGTCGAGGCCGTTCGCGTGCTCGCGCTGCGCTCCGAGGCGCGCCAACTCGACCGCGCGGTGATGCTGCGCGGCGAGACCGAGCCCCGGCGGGTCGTCGAGATCATGGCCGAGACGTCGGGCCGGGTGATCGGTACGCCGCTGCGCAAGGGCGCCATGATCGAGGAGGGGGACGTGCTATGCCGGCTCGACCCCGGCGCGCGGGAGGCCGCGCTCGACGAGGCCCGGGCGCGGCTTGCGGAGGCGGAGGCCCGCGTGCCCGAATCCGCGGCCCGGGTGACCGAGGCGCGCGCCCGCCTCGAGGCGGCGGACCTCAACGCCACCGCCGCCGCGCGCCTCTCGGAGAGCGGTTTCGCCGCCGAGACGCGCGTCGCCGCGACCCGCGCCGAGGCGCGCGCCGCCGAGGCGGGGCTGGAGGCCGCGATCGGCCAGCTGGAAAGCGTGCGCGCGGGCATCGAGGCCGCGCGCGCCGCGGTCCAGAGCGCCGAGACAGAGATCGGGCGGCTGACCATCGCCGCACCCTTCGCCGGGCTTCTCGACAGCGACACCGCCGAGCTGGGCAGCCTGATGCAGCCCGGCAAGCTCTGCGCGCGCGTCCTGCAGCTCGACCCGATCCGGCTGGTGGGCTTCGTGCCCCAAATGTCCGTGGATCGCGTCGAACCGGGCGCGCCGGCCCGCGCCCGCTTCGTCTCGGGGCGCGAGGTGGAGGGGCGCGTGGCGTTCGTGTCACGCTCCGCCGACCCCGAGACGCGGACCTTCCGGGTGGAGGTGGACCTGCCCAACCCCGATCTCTCCGTGCGCGCCGGCCAGACGGTGGAGATCGTGATCGCAGCCGACGGCGAGCCCGCGCATCTGCTGCCGCAATCGGCGCTCACGCTCGACGATGACGGGCGGCTCGGCGTGCGGGTCGTCGACGCGGACAACCGCGCCCGTTTCGCGCCGGTCACGCTTCTGCGCGACACGGTGGACGGCGTCTGGATCGCGGGCCTGCCAGACACCGCGGCGGTGATCGTGCGCGGCCAGGAATACGTCACCGACGGCGTTCGCGTCCGTCCCGAATACCGCGAGGCGGAGGCCACCCAATGACCGGCATCGTCGACTGGGCGGCAACCCGCGCGCGGATGGTTCTGGCCTTCATCGCGCTTTCGCTCGTCGCGGGCGGCTACGCCTACTGGGCGCTGCCCAAGGAAGGCGAGCCCGATATCGAGATCCCCGCGCTCTTCGTGTCGGTGCCGTTCCCCGGCATCTCGGCGGAGGACGCCGAGTCGCTGCTCGTCAAGCCGATGGAGACGGAGCTGTCGGATCTCGACGGGCTCGATACCATGACCGGCACCGCCGCCGAAGGGTACGCCGGCGTCGCCCTCGAGTTCGAGTTCGGCTGGGACAAGTCCAAGACGCTGGCCGACGTGCGCGACGCGATGAACACCGCCGAAGGCCAGTTTCCCGACGGCTTCGAGAAGTATTCCATCAACGAGATCAACT
This sequence comes from Rhodosalinus sp. FB01, assembly GCF_041365715.1. NCBI lineage: Bacteria > Pseudomonadati > Pseudomonadota > Alphaproteobacteria > Rhodobacterales > Paracoccaceae > Rhodosalinus > Rhodosalinus sp. FB01. The sequence goes on from NZ_JBGFSH010000001.1 coordinate 7,718, forward strand.
TCTCCGAATTCCCGATCCTCATCGTCAACCTGACCGGCCCGGTGCCCGAGCGCACCATGTTCCGCGTGGCACGCGACCTGCAGGACCGGATCGAGGGGCTGGAGCCGGTGCTCGAGGCCGGGATCGCGGGCGATCGCGACGAGATGCTCGAGGTGGTGATCGACCCGCTCAGGCTCGAATCCTACAACGTGACGGCGTCCGAACTGGTCAACGTGGTACGCAACAACAACCAGCTCATCGCGGCGGGCGAGGTCGAGACCGCGCAGGGCGCCTTCGCGGTCAAGATCCCGTCGAGCTTCGACGAGCCCCGGGACGTCTACGAGCTTCCGGTCAAGACGAACGGCGAGCGGGTTGTCACGCTGGGCGACATCGCCACGATCAACCTGACCTTCGAGGACCGCGACGGCACCGCGCGTTTCGACGGCGCGCCGACCGTGGCGCTGCAGGTGGTCAAGCGCAAGGGCTTCAACATCATCGACACCGCGGCCGAGGTGCGCGCGCTCGTCGACGAGGCGCGGGCCGACTGGCCGCCCGAACTGCGCGCCGCGGTGCAGATCGGCACGTCGAACGACACCTCGCGCGAGGTGGCCTCGATGGTCAGCCAGCTCGAGGGATCGGTGCTGACGGCGGTGGCGCTGGTGATGATCGTCGTGCTGGCCTCGCTCGGCACGCGCGCGGCGCTTCTGGTGGGCTTCGCGATCCCCACCTCCTTCCTGCTCTGTTTCGCGCTGCTCGCGGTGATGGGCGTCGCGGTCTCGAACATCGTCATGTTCGGCCTGATCCTGGCCGTGGGGATGCTCGTGGACGGCGCCATCGTGGTTGTCGAATATGCCGACAAGCGGATCCGGGAAGGGTCCGGCCCCATGCGCGCCTATGTCGAGGCCGCCAAGCGCATGTTCTGGCCCATCGTCTCTTCCACGGCGACGACGCTCTGCGCCTTCCTGCCGATGCTCTTCTGGCCCGGCGTGCCGGGAGAGTTCATGGGGATGCTGCCCGTCACGCTGATCTTCGTGCTGTCGGCCTCGCTGGTCGTGGCGCTGGTCTACCTGCCGGTGATGGGCGGGGTGAGCGGGCGGCTCAGCCGCGGCTTCTCGCGCGCCTCTCACGCGCTGCGGCGCGGCCTGCCCTGGGTGGTGCGCGCCGCGCTCGTGCCGCTGGCGGGCTACGCGCTCTTCCTAAGCGCGATGCAGGTGCTCAACCCGGGCTACCTCTTCGGCGGCAGGCCACCGCTGCCGGGCGCCTGGGGCGCGCTGCCCGGCGTCGCCATCTTCCTGCTGTCGGCCGTGGCGTTGTCGATCACCATGGGCGCCGCCCGGTTGCCCACGCGGCGCAAGCGCATCCGCGCGGGCCACCGGCGCACCCCCTTCGGTCATCTCATCCGCTTCGTGACCGGCAACCCGGTCATGCCGCTGGTGACGATCGGCGCGGTGGTCGCCTTCGTTCTGGGCGTGTTCTCCTATTACGGAGAGAACAACCGCGGCGTCGAGTTCTTCGTGGAGAGCGAACCGGAACGCGCCATCGTCTACGTCAAGGCACGCGGCAATTTCAGCCTCGCCGAGAAGGACGCGATGGTGCGCGAGGCCGAGGAGAACGTGCTTTCACACCCCGCCGTGCGCTCGGCCTTCGCCTTCGCCGGCGAGGGCGGGCTCGATTCCAACACCGGCGGCGCGGAGGCGCCCAAGGACACGATCGGGCAGATCCAGCTCGAGACGATCCCCTGGGACGAGCGGCCCGACGCCCGCGCCACGGCAAGTTTCTTCGGCCTTTTCGACTACGAATACCGCGTCAAGGACCCGGCCTTCGACGGCGACACGGTACTTGCAGAGATCTCGGCCGAGCTCGACCGGCTGCCCGGCATCGACGCCGAGATCCTCGAAAGCACCGGCGGGCCCGCCTCGGCCAAGCCCGTGCACCTGCGGCTCAAGGGCGACGACTTTGGCCGGCTGGTGGAGGCCGCGGGCATCGCCCGGGCAGAATTCGAGGCAACCGGGGCGCTGACCCTGATCGAGGACACGCGGCCCCTGCCCGGCATCGACTGGGAAATCGACGTGGACGTGGAGAAGGCCGGCCGCTTCGGCGCCGACGTGGCCACCGTCGGCGCCATGGTCCAGCTCGTGACCCGCGGGCTTCTGCTCGACACCATGCGGGTGCCCAGCTCGGACGAGGAGATCGACATCCGTGTGCGCCTGCCCGAGGAGGACCGCGTGCTCTCCACCCTCGACACGCTGCGCGTGCGCACCGAGGACGGGCTGGTGCCGCTGGCCAATTTCATCACCCGCAAGCCCGTGCAGAAGCTCGCAGAAATCAACCGCGTGAACCAGACGCGCTACCTCGACGTGAAGGCGGACGTGGCGCCGGGTCTCGTGCGGGTGAGCGCCGCGGACGGGACGGATCTGGGCCTGCACGAGGCCGAGGAGGCGGAGGCGCGCATCGCCGCGGCCGCCGGGGACGGTTCCGGCTGGGACGGCGCGACCACCGCAACGGTCAACGCCAACGAGCGTATCGAGCTGCTCACCGAATGGCTGGAGAGCGACCCCCTGCCCGCCGGCATCGCGTGGGAGTGGACGGGCGACCAGGAGGACCAGGCCGAAAGCGGCCAGTTCCTGATGAAGGCGTTCGCCGGCGCGCTCGGCCTCATGTTCATCATCCTGCTGGCGCAGTTCAACAGCTTCTACAACGCCGCGCTGGTGCTTCTCGCGGTGGTGCTCTCGACCACGGGCGTGCTGATCGGCATGGTGGTGATGGAACAGCCCTTCTCGATCATCATGACCGGCACCGGCATCGTCGCGCTGGCGGGCATCGTGGTGAACAACAACATCGTGCTGATCGACACCTTTCAGGACTACGCGCGTTACATGCCGCGGCTCGAGGCGATCACGCGCACCGCCGAGGACCGGCTGCGGCCTGTCCTGCTGACCACGATCACCACGATGGCCGGCCTCGCGCCGATGATGTTCGGCCTCAGCCTCGACTTCTTCGGCGGCGGCTACACCATCGACAGCCCCACGGCGCTCTGGTGGAAGCAGCTCGCCACCGCGGTGGTGTTCGGGCTGGGAATCGCCACCGTGCTCACGCTCGTCGTGACGCCCGCGGCGCTCTCCGTCCGCGTCTGGATCGTGATCTACGCGCAATGGGTCGCGCGCGCGCTGGCGCGAGCCGGCGCGGGCCGGTCGAGCCGGCTTGCGGAAGACTGGGCGCTGCGCCGCGCCGCGCGGCGCCTGCGCGCGCCGGAGATCATCTGGGACGACGGAAGCGACGGGCCGACCGCGACCGCCCCGACAGACGATCCCGACGCGCCGCCGCAGGAGCCGCGCCTCGCCGACCTGAAGCGCGTCCTTGACGCGACGCGGCACAAGGACGACGAAGGTCCCGACGGCGGCGACGGAAAGCCGCTTCGCGCCGCGGAATAACCGGCCCCCGAGGGAGGACCCCATGGAATTTTCCAGCATACTCGCCATGCTGATCGTCGGCGTCGTCGCGGGCTGGCTCGCCGGCACGCTCGTGCGCGGCGGCGGTTTCGGCCTGCTCGGCAACATGGTCGTCGGCGTGGTCGGCGCGGTGATCGCGGGGTTCCTGTTTCCGGCCATAGGCTTCGGCGTGGGCGGCGGGCTCATCGCGACGATCCTGCAATCCACGCTGGGCGCGGTCGTGCTGCTCGTGCTGATCCGTATCGTGAAATCGGCCTGACGGGGATCGACGCTTGACCTGCGCGCTGCATCCTCCATCCTCTCTGCGAGGCGCGAGGACGCAGCGATGGTCGAGGACGCGAATCTGACGGTCGACCCCGTCGACGAGGCTTTCGACGTACTCTTCGCGACCCTGCTCGACCCGGCCGTCCTGATCGACCCCGCGCGCGACCGCTTCGTCGCGGCCAACCCCGCCGCGCTGCGTTTTCTGGGCTATGACGAGGCCGAACTCCGCGAGATGAGCCCGGCCGACATCCATCCGCACGAACTGTCGCGGATCGACGCGTTCTTCCGCGACATCCTCCGCGAAGGGCGGAAAACGGCCGACGACCTGTCCTGCCGCCTGCGCGACGGACGCACCGTTCCGGCGCTGATCCGTGCCGACGTGGTGCGACGCGCCGCCGGGCCGCGCGTGCTGATCGTCATACGCGACCAGCGCGACCACCAACTGGCGCGGCTGGGCGGTGCCGTGCGCCAGCTTGCCCACGACCTCAAGAACGCGCTCAGCACCGCGCAGCTGGTATGCGACCGGCTGGCGGCGCACGAGGACGACAAGGTGCGGCTGGCCGCCGAAAGCATGACCCGCTCGCTCGAACGCGCGACGCGGCTTTGCGCCGAGACCGCGCAAGCCAGCCGCACCGGGCCGGCCAGCGCGCCGGAAAGGGAACGGTTCCTGCTGGCCGACGTGCTGGAGGAGCTGGAGGTCACCGTGCTCGACCCGGGAAGCACGGCGCGCCGTCTGGTCGATGCAAGCGGCGACGCCGTGATCCTCGACGCCGATTTCGACCAGACCTACCGGATCCTGCTGAACCTCGCGCGCAATGCCTTCGACGCCGGCGCGCGGGAGCTGCGCATCTGGGGCCGGCACGACAGCACCGGCGCGACAATCTGGGTGCGCGATGACGGGCCGGGCCTGCCGGACGGCATCGGGGCGCGCCTGCAAACCGAAAAGCATGGCCTTGCGGGCGTCATGGGCACGGGCCTTGGCCTCTCCATCGCGGCCGAGCTTTGCCGCGGGCATGGCGGGGCGCTCGAACTCGAGAAGACGGGGCCCGAGGGCACCTGCTTCCGTGTGACGCTGCCCGCCCCGGCCTGATCAGCTCTGCCGGTATTCCGGGTCGATCCGGGTGCGATCGAGGTTCGCCGAATATGTGGCGAGCGTGTACTCCGAGATCACCCCGATGATCTCGAGGATCTTGTCGAAGTCGACACCCTTCCGCGCGAACTCCGCCATCTCGGCCCGGCCGAGCTGGCCGCGCTTTTCCAGCAGCGCGCGGGCGGCGCGGACGATCGCCGCAAGGCCCGGATCCGCGGGCAGTTCCGCGGTGCCGGCATGCGCAAGCATGGTCTCGGGCACGCCAAGCTCCTCGGTAGCGGAGTGGCAAAGCGCCGCTTCGCAGTACTTGCAGCCGGAGTGATGGGCGACCTCGAGCGCCACGAGGCTGCGTTCGATCTCGCTCAGCCGGCCGGCGGCGAGATGCGCTTTCATCGACAAGAGCCCGCCCATCACCTGAGGGTTGCGCGACAACATGCGGTAGATGTTGGGCAAGCCATTCGGGTAGACCTCGGCCAGGCGTTCGTCGATCCCCTCGCCGGTGACCTCGACGGCGTAGCCCGGTTTCTGCGGTGCGTCCGGCGGCGCTTCGCTCGCTCTCGTCATGATGCGGTCATCCTCCGTTTCTTCGTCAAGCGTGTCGTGACCTGCGAGACTATCACAGCGCCCGGCGCATGCACCCTGCCGTCACCTGAACGTGACGCGGGGAGAGATGCGGTCACGCCGCCGCGTCGCGCTCTGACTGCTGACGGGCCCAGAGCTGCGAATATCGCCCGCGCCGCGACAGCAAGGCGTCATGCGTGCCCTCCTCCACGATGCGCCCCGCCTCCAGAACCACGATCCGGTCGGCATCCGCGATGGTGGACAGGCGATGCGCGATGGTGATGACCGTGCGGCCCTCGCCCGCACGGCGGAGCGCGTCCTGGATTTCCGCCTCCGTCTCGGTGTCGAGCGCCGAGGTCGCCTCGTCCAGCAGCAGGATCGGCGGGTCCTTCAGAAGCGTGCGCGCGATGCCCACGCGCTGCTTCTCGCCGCCCGAAAGCTTCAGGCCGCGCTCGCCCACCTGCGTCTCGTAGCCGTCGGGCAGCGCGACGATGACCTCGTGGATCTGCGCGGCGCGGGCCGCCGCCTCGATCTCTTCCTGCGAGGCGCCGTCGCGGCCATAGGCGATGTTGTACCGGATCGTGTCGTTGAAAAGCACGGTGTCCTGCGGCACCACGCCGAGCGCCGCATGCAGGCTGTCCTGCGTGACGTCGCGCACGTCCTGCCCGTCGATCCGCACCGCGCCCCCTGTCACGTCGTAGAACCGGAAGAGCAAGCGCCCGATCGTGGACTTGCCGGACCCCGAGGGCCCGACCAGCGCCACCTTCTCGCCCGGGCCCACCCGAAGCGTGACGTCGCGCAGGATCGGCCGCGCCGCGTCGTAGCCGAAATCCACGCCGTCGAACGCCACCGCGCCGCCCCGCACCGAGAGCGCGGGCGCGCCCGGCTTGTCCGCCACGTCCCGCGGCTGCTCCAGCAGGTCGAACATCTCGCCCATGTCCACGAGGCTCTGGCGGATTTCGCGGTAGACGGTCCCGAGAAAGCCCAGCGGCATGGTGATCTGGATCATGTAGGCGTTGACCATGACGAAGTCGCCCACGCTGAGCGCCCCGCGTTCCACGCCGATCGCGGCCATGACCATCACGATCACCAGCCCGCCGGTGATCAGGAAGGTCTGCCCGAAATTCAGCAGGGCGAGCGAGGTGGCGGTCTTGATCGCCGCGACCTCGTAGCCCGCCATGGCGCGGTCGTAGCGCGCGGCCTCCCGCGCCTCGGCGCCGAAATACTTCACCGTCTCGAAATTCAGAAGCGAATCGATCGCCTTCTGGTTGGCGTCGGTGTCCTGCGCGTTCATTTCGCGCCGCAACCGCACGCGCCATTCCGTCACCGCGAAGGTGAACCAGACATAGAGCGCGATCGTGCCCGCCACCACGACGAGATACCAGATGTCGAAGAGAAACAGCAGCACGATCCCGATCAGCAGCAACTCCAGCAGGAGCGGCGCGATCGAAAACAGCATGAAGCGCAACAGGAAATCGACGCCCTTCACGCCGCGCTCGATGATCCGCGATAGCCCGCCCGTCTTGCGCGTGAGATGGTAGCGCAGCGACAGGCGATGGATATGCGTGAAGGTCTCGAGCGCGAGCTGTCGCAGCGCGCGCTGCCCCACCTTGGCGAAGACCCCGTCGCGCAGCTGCTGGAACCCGTTCGACATCAGGCGCGCCAGACCGTAGGCCACCGTCAGCCCCACCGCGCCCAGCAGAAGGTCCGGTGCGCCCTCCTCCGACAGCGTGTCCACCGCCGCGCTGAAGATCATGGGCGTGCCCACCGCGATGAGCTTCGCCGCGACGAGGGCCAGAACCGCGATCACGACGCGACGCTTCACCCAGCTCTGGTCCTCGGGCCAGAGATAGGGTGCCACTTTCCGAACCGTGCGCCAGCCTGACCGGCGCTCTTGAAGCGCTTCGTCGGCAGGGGGTGTCTCGGGGGGCATGGCGGGGCTCCTTGACGCTTCGCCCTAGCTAGGCCGGGTGGCGGCGCTTGGCCAGCCCCTAGCGCGGGATGCTGAACACCTGCCCGGGATAGATCAGATCCGGGTCGCGGATCTGGTCGCGGTTGGCCTCGTAGATCCGGACGTAGAGGATCCCCTCCCCGTAGTTCCGGCGCGAAATGCCCCAGAGCGTGTTGCCGGGCTGAACCGTGACGGCGCGCACCGGCCCCGCGCCCGGGTCCGCCATCTCGGCCGCCGCCTGCGCCGCGGCGAGCGCCGCGGCGGATTCGCGCTTGAACGGCAGTTCGATCCGCGAGGCGACCGCCCCTTCGGCATCGAGCGCGTCGAGGCGCAGCGTGTAGACGCCGGCCCCGACGCCCGGAAGGCCGCTCGCCCAGGCGCCGTCCGGGTCCACCTCCACCATCGCGACGGGGCGGTTTTCGACGTAGACGCGCACGAAACCGCCCGGCCGGGCGCGCCCCGAAAGCCGCACCGCGCCCGTCCCGTCATAGCTGATCGCGTCGAGCGCGACCCCGACCGGGCTGTCCGGGCCCGTCGTGCCACTCTGGACCACGCGCACCCCGTCGGGGCCGGCGACGATCACCGCGGGCGCCGCCGCGATTTCCGGGGCCGGGCCAGCGAGGGCGGGCGCCTCCGTCACAAGCGGCGCGGCGGGCGCGGCCGGAGAGGCCGGCGCAGCGGCGTCCGCCGGCAGGTCGGGCGGCGGCGCGGCGGCGCGTGTCTCCGCCCCGGGCAGGAGCGGCGCGCCGGGATCGGTTTCCGGTTCCGGCTGCGCGCTCATGAGCGCCGGGTCGCCTGTGTCGGGATCGTCGGGCGCGGCGCGCCGCGGGGCCGGCCCGTCAACCTCGGGGGCGGGCGCGATCATCGCGGTCTCTGCCCCTGACTCGGCCGAGGGCGTCACCTCGGCACCGGGCGCGCCCGCATCCGGTGGGGGCTTCGCCGCGCGCTCCATGTTCTCCGACGTCTCGTCACCGGCCTGCGCCGCCGCCATGTCGCGGACCGGCGCGGCGGTGGGGGCAAGGATCACGGCGTCGTCGGAGAGGCGCTCCTCCCCGTCCAGCGCCTCGCTGAGGCTCAGAAGCCGGGGCGCCGCGCTGGTCCCGAGCGACAGGAAGGTGAAGAAGCGTCCCGCCGCGTCGGTTGTGGCCCGCGCCAGCGGCCTTTCGTCGACGAGGATCGTGACCTCGGACCCCGGTGCGGCCCGCCCGGCGATCTGCGCCTCGCCGTCGGGCTCCACCCGCACGAGGTCGAAGGCGGGCGGCGCGGGGCCAACCGTTGCGGAATGGTCCGGCTCGGCCCCCGACGCGTCGTCCGTCCCTGCCGCCGATCCGCCGGCCGCGGTATCGGGCGGGGCGCTCGCCCCGGCAGCCTCCGCCACCTCCTCACGCGGCGCGGGGGCGTCTTGCGCCGCGCCGCCCTGCGTCGGCTCTGGCGGCGTTGCATCCGCCGTCTCCGGGGACGGTGCGACCTCGTCGCGCGGGCGCTCTGCCGCCTCCGTCGGAACGGGCTCGGGGCGGGCGGTGAAAAGGCCCGCGCCGTAAAGGCCGGCCATGGCGAGCGCCACGGCGGCGATCGCCGCCGCGGTCACGGCGCCAACCCATGAGCGGCCCGGCTTCGCGTTCATTTTCCCCCTTCCGCCCGGCGCTTCGGCGCGCGCGATTGCAGCACCTTAGCAACGCCGGTATCACGGGTCAAAAGCACCGAGACGAAGGGCCTGCCATGCCGCTCACCTCCGTTTGCGTCTATTGCGGATCGCGCAACGGTGCCGATCCCCGCTATGCCGAGGAGGCGACGGCACTTGGCCACGCGCTCGCCACCCGGGGCTGGCGGCTCGTCTACGGGGCCGGCGATGTCGGGCTGATGGGGGCCGTGGCGCTTGCGGCGAAGGCGGCGGGCGGGCTGACCCTCGGGGTCATTCCACAGCACCTCGTGGCGCGCGAGGCACTGTCGGGTCCCGCGCCCAATCACGTCGTGACCGAGAACATGCACGAGCGGAAGAAGGTCATGTTCATGAACTCGGACGCGGTGGTCGTGCTGCCCGGCGGCGCGGGCTCGCTCGACGAGTTCTTCGAGGTGCCCACCTGGGCGCAGCTCGGGCTTCACGCGAAACCGATCTTCCTGCTGGACGTCGCGGGCTACTGGCAGCCGCTCCTCGCGCTCATCGACCACGTGATCGATCAGGGCTTCGCCGATCCCTCGCTGCGCGGGCTGGTGAGAACGGCGGAAGGCACCTCCGCGCTGGTGGCCGGCCTCGGCGAGGCCCTCGAGACGCGAAGCGCCGCCCAGGAATAGATCGCGAGCGCCGTCCAGATCATCGGGAAGGCCACGCCCTGCCACAGGCCGAACGGCTCTCCGAAGATCGCCACGGCGCAGAAGAATTGCAGCGTCGGGTTGAGATACTGCACGAGCCCCACGGTCGCGAGCGCGGCGCGCCGCGCCGCGTAGGAGAACAGGATGAGCGGCGTCGCCGTGATCGGCCCCGACAGCATAAGAAGCGCCGTGTCCTGCCCGCCCGCCCCGAAGGCGCCGCCCGTGCCCGCATGGGCCGCCCAGATCACCGCCGCCGCGATGGGCGAGAGCAGCAGCACCTCCGCCGTGACCGAAACGACCGGCCCCGCCGGCTGGCGTTTCTTCATCAGCCCGTAAAGCCCGAAGGTCGCCGCCAGCGTCAGCGCGATCCAGGGGGCGGTCCCCGTCCCGAAGGTCAGCACGACCACCGCCGCCGCCGCGAGCGCGACGGCGAGCCACTGCGCGTGGCCCAACCGCTCCTTGAAGACCACCCGGCCGATCAGCACCGCCACCAGCGGGAACATGTAGTAGCCCAGGCTCGTCTGCGTCGTGCGCCCGATCTGCACCGAGTAGATGAAGAGAAACCAGTTCGACGAGATGAAGAGCGCCGCAAGCGCCGTCACCCAGACCGCGCCGAGGGAGCCGAGCGCCCGGCCGAGGGCACCCAGCCGCCCTTGCAGCGCCAGCACGCCGGCGAAGAAGACCAGCGACCAGATCGTGCGGTGCGCGAGCACCTCCAGCGGCGGAATGTGGTCGAGCAGGCGATAGTAGATGGGCGAGAGGCCCCAGATCGTGCAGGCCGCCACCATCGCGGCCACGCCCCTTGCGGCCTCGCTCACCCCGCGCTCCGGCATGCGCACCCGTCGCGGTCTACTCTTCCCCGGCCAGCGTCTTTTTCAGGTTCTGCTCGATATCGCCAACGGGATGCTGGGTCAGATCCTTGGGTATTTCGGCCACGACGCGGCGGGTCACCTCCTGGTGCAGATGATCGCGCAGCTCGCCCAGCACGCGCGGCGGGGCCACGATGACGATGCGCTCGAACACGTTCTTGTAGGCGAGTTCGTAGAGATGATCGGCGAGATCGTGGGCGAAGCGTTCCTTGGCAAGCCGGTGCCAGTCCGCCTCGTCCATCGCGGAACGGTGGCTCTGGCTGTCGTCGGGCATACGGCCGGGCCGGTCGGTGCCCTGCTCGCGCGTGGAGGGGTTTTCCTGCTCTTCCTTGCGCACGACCTCGAGGTTGGGGTTCTCGGCGTCGGTGATGTTGCGAAGGTAAAGCGCCTTTTCGCCGTCGGCTATCAGCACCCAGGTCCCGTTGGTCAGCTCGGTCATCTCGTCTCTCCTGCAATGCGGTCGCGCGTTCACGGCGCCCACATGAATGCCTTTCCGCGCGGGTTTGCAAGCCCCTGAACGCGGCACGCCCCGCGGCCGGGCCGGCGCGCGGGGCGTGCGTGTCTCGACCGTGGCGGCCGTCAGAGACGCGAGGCGACGTTTTCCCAGTTCACGAGCTTGTCGAGGAAGTTCGTGAGGTAGGCGGGCCGCTTGTTGCGGAAATCGATGTAGTAGGAATGCTCCCACACGTCGCAGCCCAGAAGCGCCGTCTGCCCGAAGCAGAGCGGGTTCACGCCGTTCTCGGTGTTCGTGACCTTGAGGCTGCCGTCGGTGTCCTTCACCAGCCACGCCCAGCCCGAGCCGAACTGACCCGCGCCCTTGGCGGAGAACTCTTCCTTGAACTTGTCGACCGAGCCGAAGGATTCGGTGATGGCCTTTTCAAGCTCGCCGGGCATCTTCTTGTCCGCGCCGGGCGCCATCATCTGCCAGAACTGCGTGTGGTTCCAGTGCTGGGAGGCGTTGTTGAAGATGCCGGACTGCGCCACCGCGCCGGCGTCGTAGGTGCCCTTCACGATGTCCTCGACGCTCTTGCCGTCCCACTCGGTGCCGGAGACGAGCTTGTTGCCGTTGTCGACATAGGCCTTGTGGTGGATGTCGTGGTGATACTCGAGCGTTTCGCGCGACATGCCCAGATCGGCCAGCGCGTCATGGGCATAGGGAAGATCGGGAAGTTCGAAAGCCATTTGGGCCCCCTTTTTTGGTGTTTGCGATAACGTCTCCCGCGTATGTGTGGCTTGCCGGCGCGCAAGGTCAAGCCCCGTCCGCGACGCGATCAGCCCTTCGCAACCTCGCGGCCCGGGCGGGCCGCCGTGGCCAGCAGGTCGAAGACATACCGCGCGACCGACCGGAAGCAGACCAGCCGCAGGCGTCCCTCCTCGGGCATCCAGAAGGCCGCGGGCACCTGCGCGAGCCGCGTGCGGCGGATCTCTCCGGGGGCGAAGGCGTCCATGTCCACGGGCGCGAGCTTGGCGATCACCTCGCGCACCGCCCCGCCCTCGAGTTCGATCACGGCGCGGGCGTCGGAGACGTCGGCCACCAGCACATGCTGATCCGAGAGCGCCTCATCGAGTCCGGCGGCAAGCTGGCGCGCGCCGTCAAAGCTGCACAACACCATCGCCTCGTCCGGCGACATCCAGGCGAGGACCGCGCCGTCCCGCCCTTCCGCGATGCCGCGGCGGTCCGGCATCTCGGCGCCGAGCGCATCCAGAAGCGCCATGGCCGCGCCCTCCCCCTCGGCCGAGAGATCGGCCCGGACGGAGATCATGCCCTGCGGCGGAAGCGCCCGGACGGTGACGTAGCCCTCATAGCTTTCACCCGCGAGCGGGCCTGCCGGCTCAGACATCCTGCTTCGTCCCTTCCTTGTCGTAGAACACCGGTTCCACGATCTTCGCCTTCACCACGGTGTCGTCCACCTTCGGGAACTCCAGCACCTCGCCCATGCGCTCGGGCCCGCGGTGCACCAGCCCCATGGCGATCCCGCGCCCCAGATTGGCCGAGTGATAGGTGGAGGTCACGCGGCCCTGCGTGTTGCGCTGGCCGTTGCCGTTCGTGCCGGGCGCGGTGGCATAGGCGGCCTCGGGCAGCACCGAGCCGTCCACGGTCTCGAGGCCCACGAGCTTCCAGCGCTCGGGATCGGCCATGTGGCTGCGCATCTGCGCCCGCTTGCCGATGTAGTCGTCCTTCTTCTTCGAGATCGCCCAGTCGAGACCCAGATCCTGCGGGATCACCGTGCCGTCGGTCTCGTCGCCGATCATGATGAAGCCCTTCTCGGCGCGCAGGACGTGCAGGCATTCGGTGCCATAAGGCATCACGCCGAACTCCTGGCCGGCCTCGTGGATGGCCTCCCAGAGCGCGAGGCCGTGGCCCGCCGGCACCGCGATCTCGTAGGAGAGCTCGCCCGAGAAGGAGATGCGGAAGACGCGCACGGGGAACCCGCCCAGCGTGCCCTCCGCCCAGCCCATGAAGGAGAGCGCCTCCTTCGAGACGTCCATGCCGCCCAGCTTTTCCAGCACCTTGCGCGCGTTGGGCCCGACCACCGCGATCTGCGCCCATTGCTCGGTGACGTTGAGCGTCCAGACCTTCCAGTCCCACCACTCGGTCTGAAGCCATTCCTCCATGTGGGCGTGGACGTGATCCGCCCCGCCCGTGGTGGTGTGACACAGGAAGGTGTCGTGATCGAGCCGCGCCACCACCCCGTCATCCATCAGGAAGCCGTTCTCGCTGCACATCAGGCCGTAGCGGCAGCGCCCGGGCTTCAGGGTGCTCATCATGTTGGTGTAGAGCATGTCCATGAAGCGCGGCGCGTCCGGCCCCTTGACGAGGATCTTGCCGAGCGTGGACGCGTCAAGCATGCCAAGGGCGTCCCGGGTGTTCTTCACCTCCCGGTTCACCGCCGCCTCGCGGCTCTCGCCGTCCCGCCGGTAGGTGTAGGGACGCCGCCACTGGCCCACCGGCTCCCAGTCCGCGCCATGGGCCTCGTGCCAGTCATGCATCGTCGTGCGGCGGATCGGCTGGAAGGTCGCGCCCCGCGCCGGCCCGGCGATCGCGCCCATCGAGATGGGCGTGTAGGGCGGGCGGAAGGTGGTGGTGCCGACCGCGGGAATGTCGGCGCCAAGCTCGCCCGCGAGCACGGCAAGGCCGTTGATGTTCGACAGTTTTCCCTGATCGGTCGCCATGCCGAGCGTGGTGTAGCGCTTGGCGTGCTCCACGCTCTCGAACCCCTCGCGCGCGGCGAGTTGGACGTCCGACACCTTCACGTCGTTCTGGTAGTCCAGCCACGCCTTGGCGCGCAGCGCGGGCCCCGCGCCTTGCGGCATCATCCACACCGGCGCGAGCGGTGCCTCGTCGCGCGCCTCGCCCGCGGGCGCCTCGGCATCGGCGGGCGCGCGGCCTGCCGCCCCGGCGGCGGCGAGGCCAGCGGCGTGGGCATCCGCGAGCACGTCGCCCAGCCCCATCGCCCCGCTCGCCGCGCCGGCGGTGACGACCATCGGCTTCCCGTCGGCCCCGGTGGGCGCGCGGTCCGGATCCGGGCGGAAGGCCGCCTCCGCGGTGTCCCAGAGAAGCTTTCCACCGCAATGGGACCACAGGTGCACGACCGGCGACCAGCCGCCCGACATGGCCACCGCGTCGCACTTGATCTCTTCGGTGGCGGTGCCCTCGCCCGCCTGCGGGCAGGTCAGCACCCCCTCGACCCGCTTGCCGCCCTTCACCTTGGCGATGCCGCGGCCCGTCTCGACGCGGATGCCGGCGTCGCGCGCGGCGTCCATCAGCCGGCCGCCGCCCTCGGCGCGGGCGTCGATCACGGCGGCGACCACGAGGCCGGCCTCCTTCAGCGCCAGCGCGGTGCGGTAGGCGTCGTCGTTGTTGGTCACGATGACGGTCCGGTCGCCGGGCGACACAGCCCAGTTGACGACGTAGTCGCGCACCGCCGAGGCCAGCATCACGCCCGGAACGTCGTTGCCGGCGAAGGACAGAGGCCGCTCGATCGCGCCGGTAGCGGTCACGGTCTGCGCGGTGCGGATGCGCCACAGACGGTGGCGCGGCGCCTCGCCGCCGGGCTTGTGATCGGCCACGCGCTCATAGGCGAGGACATAGCCGTGATCGTAGATCCCCGCGCCCATCGTTCGGGTGCGCAGCGTCACGTTCTCCATCGTTTCCAGCTCGGAAACGGTGCGCGCCACCCACTCCGCCGCGGGAACGCCGTCGATCTCGCCGCCGTCCACCGGCGCGCGCCCGCCCCAATGGGCCGTCTGCTCGATCAGCATCACCTTCGCGCCCGAGAGCGCCGCCGCCTTCGCCGCGGCGAGGCCCGCGACGCCGCCGCCCACCACCAGCACGTCCACGAAGGCGTAGAAATGCTCGTACTCGTCCGGATCGGCCTCCGCCGGCGCCTTGCCGAGCCCCGCCGACTGGCGGATGAAGGGCTCGTAGACATGTTTCCAGAAGGGGCGCGGGTGGATGAAAGTCTTGTAGTAGAAGCCCGCCGGCAGGAAACGTGCGAGCGCGGTGTTGATCGCGCCCACGTCGAATTCGAGGCTCGGCCAGTGGTTCTGGGAGGTGGCGGCGAGCCCCTCGAAAAGCTCGGTCGTGGTCGCGCGCTGGTTGGGTTCGTGCCGCGCGCCCTCGCCCAGATTGACGAGCGCGTTGGGCTCTTCCGCGCCGCTCGCCACGGGACCGCGCGGGCGGTGATACTTGAAGCTGCGCCCCATCAGCATCTGGCCGTTGGCCAGAAGCGCCGAGGCCAGCGTGTCGCCGGGATGGCCGGAGAACCGCTTGCCGTTGAAGCTGAACGGGATGCGGCGCGAACGGTCGAGAAGCCGCCCGCCGGTGGCGAGACGCGTGCTCATGCGGTGAGCCCCCTGAAAGACGTAACGGGCCGCGCGGCGGTGTCGGAACGGCGGGTCAAGAGAAAGCCCTCCATGTCCAGCCGGGGCGTTTGGCGGAGATGGCGTCGCGGATGTGCTTCGGCGGCTCGGTGGTCTGGGCCGGGTAGGTGCCGAAGACCTCGAGCGTCGCGGTGCAGCGCGCGGCGTGGAACCACTTGCCGCAGCCATGGGCGTGGCGCCAGCGCTCGAAATGCACGCCCTTGGGGTTCTCCTTGGAAAACAGGTAGTCGTGGAACGCGTCGTCCGACCCTTCGGGGCCGACGCGCGTCAGATGCGCCTCGCCGCCGGGGGCAAGCTCGGTCTCCTCGGCCTTCACGCCGCAGTAGGGGCATTCGAGCATCAGCATCGCGTGGCTCCTGCAATCGGGCGCCAAGGATCTTCGAAGATCCTTGGCAAAATTATTCCAAGAATTTTGCGCGCTTCCTGCACCATCAATGCGCCACCCCCGCCGCGACGCTCTCGTCGATGAAGCGGCCCTCGCGGAAGCGGTCCAGCGAGAACTCGGCGGCGAGCGGGCCGGGCTCTCCGCGGGCGATCATCTCGGCGGTGGCCCAGCCCGAGCCGGGGATCGCCTTGAACCCGCCCGTGCCCCAGCCGCAGTTGATGAAGACACCCTCCACCGGCGTCTTCGACAGGATGGGCGAACGGTCGCCGGTCATGTCCACGATCCCGCCCCACCAGCGGAGCATCTTGAGCCGGGAGATCACGGGGAAGGTTTCGACCAGCGCGCGCACCGTCTCCTCCACATGGTGGAAGCTGCCGCGCTGGGTGTAGTTGTTGTAGCCGTCCGCACCGCCGCCGATCACCATCTCGCCCTTGTCGGACTGGCTCATGTAGCCGTGCACCGTGTTGGCCATCACCACCACGTCCATGCAGGGCTTGATCGGCTCGGAAACGAGCGCCTGAAGCGCCACCGACTCGATCGGCAGGCGGAACCCCGCCATCTCGGCAAGCTGGCCCGAATGCCCGGCGACGACGATCCCGAGCTTCTCGCAGTCGATCGGCCCGCGGGTGGTGTCCACGCCGACGACGCGGCCGCCCTCGCGGCGGACGGCCGTGACCTCGCATTTCTGGATGATGTCCATCCCCATGTCCGAGCAGGCCCGCGCATAGCCCCAGGCCACCGCGTCGTGGCGCGCCGTGCCCGCCCGCGCCTGCCAGAGCGCGCCCAGAACGGGATAGCGCGGCCCGTCGATGTTGATGATCGGGCAGAGTTCCTTCACGCGCTTGCGGTCCACGAACTCGGTGTCCACGCCCTGCAGCGCGTTGGCCTGCGCGGTGCGCCGGTAGCCGCGCACCTCGTGCTCGGTCTGCGCCAGCATCATCACGCCGCGCGGGCTGAACATGATGTTGTAGTTCAGCTCCTGGCTCAGCGTCTCGTAGAGGCTGCGCGCCTTCTCGTAGATCGCCGCCGAGGGATCCTGAAGATAGTTCGAGCGGATGATGGTCGTGTTGCGCCCGGTGTTGCCGCCGCCGAGCCAGCCCTTCTCCAGCACCGCGACGTTGCGGATGCCGTGGTTCTTGCCGAGGTAGTAGGCGGTGGCGAGGCCATGGCCGCCCGCGCCCACGATGATCACGTCGTAACGCTTCTTCGGCGCGGGATTGGCCCAGGCGCGTTCCCAGCCGGTGTGGTTGCGAAAGGCTTCCCGGGCGACGGCGAAGGCGGAATCGCGTTTCATGGGCCTCGAATCCGTGATGCGGCGTGGGCGATAACTGGACCTTGGCGCGGGATAAACCCTGCTTCCATGCGTCACAATGGGCGCCGGTTGCGACATGACGCTCCGCGCGGGCGGTTTGCCCTTCCGTCGCGGTGTCCGACCGCATAAATCAGGGACAAATCTTTTGGAGGAACCATGGTTTTCTGGATCGGCGTGGTCGGGCTCGCATGTGTCGTGGGGCTGCTTCTGGGGCTCGTGGCGCTCAGGGCGCGCGCGCAGGAGGCGGAGGCCGCCGACTACGACCTGAAGGTCTATCGCGACCAGCTGAACGAGGTGGAGCGCGATCTCGCGCGCGGCGTCATCGACGAAGCCGACGCCGAGCGGCTGCGCACCGAGGTGTCGCGGCGCATCCTGGCCGCCGACACCGCCGCCAAGGCCGCGCGCCGGGGCGACACGCGCCAGCCCGCCTGGGCCGGCATCGCGATCGTCGTGCTGCTCGCCTTCGGGGTGGTCGGCGGGGCGCTCGCTCTTTATTCCGCGATCGGCACGCCGGGTTATCCCGACATGGCGCTCGCCGAACGCATCGCGCGGGCCGAGGAAGCGCGGCAGAACCGCCCGAGCCAGGAAACCGCCGAGGCCGGCGTGCCCGCCGCGCCCGCGGCCGACGTGCCCGAGGATTACGCCGAACTGATGACCCGGCTACGCGCGGCGCTGGAGGATCGGCCCACGGATCTTCAAGGCCACGCGCTTCTCGCCCGCAACGAAGCCGCGCTCGGGAACTTCGAGGCCGCCTACACGGCGCAGCAGCGCGTGCTCGCACTGCGGGGCGAGCAGGCCACCGCGCAGGATTACGCCGATTACGCGGAGATGCTGGTGATGGCGGCCGGGGGCTACGTCTCGCCCGAGGCCGAGACCGCGCTGGCCGCCGCGCTCAACCGCGATCCGAACAACGGCGTGGCGCTCTACTACACCGGCGTCATGTTCGACCAGACCGGGCGGCCCGACCGGGCGTTCCGCGCCTGGGACAGGCTTCTGCGTCAAAGCCCGCCCGACGCGCCCTGGATCGCCCCGGTCGAGGCGGGGATCGGCCGGCTGGCGCGCCTGGCCGGGCAGACCGACTACACGCCGCCGACGCGCGCCGAGGCGCCCGTGGCCGGGCTTGCCGGTCCGTCGGCCGAGGACATGGCGGCGGCGGAGGACATGAGCCCCGAGGACCGCATGGCGATGGTGCGCGGCATGGTGGAGGGGCTTTCGGAACGGCTCGCCACGCAGGGCGGGACCGCCGAGGAATGGGCGCGGCTCATCGGCGCCTTGGGCGTACTGGGAGAGAGCGAGCGCGCGCAGGCGATCTTCGACGAGGCGCTCTCCACCTTCGCGGGCGACGAGGCTGCGCTGGGACGCCTGCGCGACGCCGCGCGGCAGGCCGGCCTCGAGGGATGATCCACGACGGCATCGCCGATTTCGCCGCCGCCCTGCCCCCGGGCCGGGCGGTGGCGGGGCTCGACCTCGGCGAGAAGACGCTGGGCGTGGCAGTGTCGGATCGTGGCCTGGCCGTCGCGACCCCCCTGCGCACCATCCGGCGGACCAAGTTCACCGTCGACGCCGTCACGCTTTTCTCGATCCTCGACGAGCGCGAGATCGGCGGCATCGTGCTCGGCCTGCCGCGCAACATGGACGGCAGCGAGGGGCCGCGCGCCCAGTCCACCCGCGCCTTCGCGCGCAATCTCGCGCGTCTGCGCGACAGTCCCATCGTCTTCTGGGACGAGCGGCTCTCCACCGTGGCGGCCGAACGCGCGCTTCTTGACGCGGATGCGACACGAAAACGTCGCGCCGAGGTGATCGACCACGTCGCCGCGTCCTATATCCTTCAAGGAGCGCTGGACCGGATCCGGCACCTGAGGCTGGCGGGAGAGCAGGCGGAATGACCGACGAGGTCTGGAAACGCGACGAGATCGAATCGCCCTGCGTGAAGCTGTGCGTGATCCACCCCGAGGCGCGGATCTGCGCCGGCTGCCACCGCAGCATCGACGAGATCACCGCCTGGTCGCGCATGACGCCAGAGGCGCGCCGTGCCGTAATGGCGGAATTGCCGTCGCGTGGCGCGCTTCTGAAAAAGCGGCGCGGCGGGCGCGCCACGCGCCGCGCGCGGGGCTGACCCGGCCCGCAAGGCCATGGCAGCCGGGGGCCCGCGGCGGGATCGCGGCGCAACGGGCACCGCGGGCAGTCCCGTCCCGGGCGCTGCCGTGCAATCGGTGTTCGTCACCGGATTTCCCCTTCGCGCCGCGACCCGCGAGGTCCTCTCGGGACGCGATGTGTCGCCCCGCCACCGTCCCGCTCCGATCAACGATCCACCGCGATCCGAACCATCGTTTCCCTTAGGGGACCACAGAACCGGCCGGAACGCCGGTCAGCGCGACGCCATCGCGACCCACGACCCCCCCTGCGGCGCGGCGGCTGAGCCGCGCTTCCGCGCGGGCCTCAGGGCGCCTCCAGCCAGCGCGCGGGATCGGCGAACTGGGGCCTGAAATAAGCGATCATCCGCCCCTCCGGCGGGGCCTCGGCGCCCTCCGCCCAGGGCGCCACACCGTGGAGCGCAAGGCGATGCACCACGATCGCCTCCCCCGGCCGCGCCGTCACCTCCACCCGCCGGCATGTTTCGAAGACACGGCGGCGCGCGGCCTGGTAGGTATCGGTCAGGTCGGCCTCGCCCCACCGCTCCGGCGCGCGACCCCGAAGCGCCGCGGCCAAGGCGGCGCGCATGATTTCGTGGCTGCCCTGCCAGACGACGAGCGGGCTCGCCCCCCTCCCCGCCTCGGTGAGCGGCAGGCCCAGGATGAAGGCGTGCAGCTCGCGCAGGTGGCGCCGCCGCTCGGGTCCCTCGGGCAGCAGCCCGTCCACATGGGCCGCGTCGCGCCGCGCGCGATAGCCGAAGGCGGCCGAGCTTTCGCCGCGGCGCGGGCGCGGATAGCCCGGCCAGACCACCGAAAGCTGCGCCCGGTGCAAGGGCGGCAGCGGGCCGAGAACGGCCTCGAGGGGCGCCCGCGCGGCGCGGGGCAAGGGCGGGCCGCCAGGCAGCCGCCCCTCGGCATCGGTGGGCAGCGCGTCCACGCCCACGAACCACGTTCCCTCGCAGTCGAGCCAGGCCGCCCGCAGCGCCGGGTCCGCGACCGCGGCACGGGCGGCCGGCAGCGCGGCGGCGGCCCAGCCCGCCAGCGCCGGATCGGGGCCGAGCCGCGCCCAGCCGCGCGCGGCAAGCCCGTCTACCACCCCAGCGATTTCCGCAGCATGTTGCCCGCCACCAGGAGCAGGAACACCGCGAAGACACGCTTGAGCGGCCTCGGGTTCATGGCGTGCGCGAGCCTGACGCCGAGCGGCGCCGTGAGAAGCGTCATCGCGATCACCACCGCGAAGGCAGGCAGGTTCACCGCGCCCACGGTGAAGGGCGGGCGGTTCTCCGGCGCGATCTCGAAGAGCAGGAACCCCGCCACGCCGGGCACGGCGATCAGAATTCCGAAGCCCGCGGCCGTCGCCACCGCCCGGTGGATCGGCACGCCGTAAAGGCTCATCAGCGGCACGCCGAAACTGCCGCCGCCGATGCCCATCAGAACCGAAAGGAAGCCCACGAGCGGCGAAAGCGCGGCCCGCCGCCAGCCGCGCGGCATCTCGGGGCCGAGCCGCCACTCCGCCCGGCCGAGCCCGAGATAGAGCCCGATCACGAGGCCGAGCCCGCCGAAGACCCCCTGGAGCACCGTGGAGCGCAGCACCGCGGCCAGCATCACGCCGAGCACCGCGCCCACCGCGATGCCCGGCGCCCAGGTCTTCAGGATCTCCCACTCCACCGCACCCTTGCGGTTGTGGCTCAACACCGAGCGCGCCGAGGTCACGACGATGGTGGCCAGCGAGGTGGCAAGGCACATCTGCATGAGCTGCGGCCCGCCATATCCCAGCGTCTGGAAAGCGTAGAAGAAAGCGGGCACCAGAACGATGCCGCCGCCCACGCCCAGAAGCCCGGCAAGAACGCCCGCCACCGCGCCGATCACCAGAAGCAGCGCGATCATCTGGGCAAGCAACATCGGGTCGGGCATGGGGCTCCTCGCGCGGTCCGGCGGTTTCGGCGGGCGTCAGGTAGACAGTGTTTTCCGGGCGGCCACAACGGGAAATCCGTGCATCCGGTGCCCCCGGGCGACGGGGCGCGCTCAGGCGCTGCGCCGCGCCTCCGTGAAATCGGCGGCGAGGGGCGGGACCTGTGCCAGCGCCCGTTCCACCAGCTCTGGGCCCGCATCCGGGCCGGACGCGCCCTCGGAGAGCATCTGCCGCCAGTGCCGCGCGCCCGGCCTGCCGGCGAAGAGCCCCAGCATGTGCCGCGTGACCTGGTTGAGTCGCCCGCCGGCCGAGAGATGCGCCTCGATGTAGGGCAGCATGGCCCGCGCCGCGGCCTCGGGCGTGGTCTGGCGCGCCTCGCCCCAGAGCCGCCGGTCGGCCTCGCCCAGGATGTCCCAGGGCCGGTGATAGGCGGCGCGCCCCACCATCACGCCCGCGAAACCGTCTTCGAGATGCGCCTCGACCTCGTCGAGCGATTGCACGCCGCCGTTGAGCGCGATCGAAAGTGCCGGGAAGGCGTCGCGCATGCGCCGCACGAGACCGTAATCGAGCGGCGGCACGTCGCGGTTCTCCTTCGGGCTCAGTCCCTCGAGCCAGGCCTTGCGGGCGTGCACCGTGACCTGCGCCGCGCCGGCCTCGGCCATACGCGCCAGGAAATCGGGAAGCACGCGCTCCGGGTCCTGCTCGTCCACGCCGATGCGGCACTTGACGGTCACCGGCACCGCGACGGCGGCGCGCATCGCCGCCACGCAGTCGGCCACGCGCGCGGGGTCGCGCATGAGCACCGCGCCGAAGGTGCCGGATTGCACGCGGTCCGACGGGCAGCCCACATTGAGGTTGATCTCGTCGTAGCCCGCCTCCGCGCCGAGCCGCGCCGCTTGGGCGAGCTCCTCCGGATCGGAGCCGCCGAGCTGAAGCGCGACGGGATGCTCCTCGGGGCTGTGGTCCAGAAGATGCAGCGCGCCGCCCCGCACCAGCGCTGGCGCGGTCACCATCTCGGTATAAAGAAGCGTCCTTCGCGACAGCTGCCGGTGGAAGACCCGGCAGTGCCGGTCGGTCCAGTCCATCATCGGTGCGACGGACAGGCAGCAGGCCGTTTCTTGCTGTTCCATCGGCACGGTCCACGTCCTTCCTGAAGGCTCCGGGCGCGCGGCGGGCGCGTCGCGGGGCCCGGGATGCGGCCGCCCGCCACGCTCGCGGGCGCCCCCGGATCACGCCCAGATGGCGCAGATGCCGTGATTTTGCAACACTCGGGCCCATCGGCCGGGCTCGCCGCGCCGCGCCCGCCGAAGGGGCGCCGACGCGCGCGGTCGCGCGACGGCATTGATGGCGACGGCCCTGCGCCGTAGACTAAACCCATGATCGGCGAGGACGTGGCAAGGCGGGGCGCGCCTGCGTGGGGCGCGCGATGAGCCGGGAAAGCGACCGGCTGGCCCGATACCGCGCGCGGCGGGATTTCTCGAAAAGCCCAGAACCCGAGGGAGGCGGCAGCATGTCCGAAAACGCTCCGCGTTTCGTGATCCAGAAGCACGACGCCTCCACGCTCCACTACGACGTCCGTCTCGAGGTCGACGGCGTGCTGAAATCCTGGGTGGTGCCCAAGGGTCCCTCCACCGATCCGGGCGAGAAGCGCCTGGCGCTGCCCACCGAGGACCATCCGCTCGACTACGCCGATTTCGAAGGCGTGATCCCCGAGGGCGAATACGGCGCGGGCACGGTGCTCGTCTGGGACACGGGGCCCTACGAGAACATCACCGAGAAGGAGGACGGCCTGCGCCCCATGGCCGAGGCGATCGAGGACGGCCACGTGCTGGTGCGACTCCATGGCGAGAAGCTGCAGGGCGGCTACGCGTTTCAGCGCACGGGGTCGGGCGAGGACGCGCGCTGGCTTCTCGTGAAGATGGACGACGAGGCGGCCGACGCGCGGCGCAACCCCGTCTCCACCGAGCCGCTTTCGGTGCTCTCGGGCCGCGATCTCGACGAGATCGCCGACGCGGGGGCGGAGCGGTGAGTGGCCCCTTCGACGCGCTCTCCGACACGGAGCGGGACGCGCTTCGGGACGCGCCCCACCCGGACTGGACGGCGCCGATGCTGGCCACGCTCACCGACGACCTTTTCTCCGATCCCGGCTGGCTTTACGAGCGCAAGCTCGACGGCGAGCGCGCCCTCGCCTTCCGGGACGGCGACCGCGTCCGCCTGCTCACCCGGAACCGCAAGGATCTGGGCCAGACCTACCCGGAAATCGCCGAGGCGCTCGGCACGGCGACGCCGGAAGACTTCGTGGCCGACGGCGAGATCGTCGCCTTCGAGGGCGGCGTCACGAGCTTCTCCCGGCTTCAGGCCCGCATGCAGATCAAGGACGCCGAGGCGGCGCGGCAAAGCGATGTGCGCGTCTTCTACTACCTCTTCGATCTGCTGCACCTCGACGGGCAGGACCTGACCGCCCTGCCCCTGCGCGCGCGAAAATCGGTGCTGAAGCGCGCCTTCGGTTTCGCCGACCCGATCCGCTTCACGCCCCATCGCGTCGAGGAGGGCGAGGCCTTCTTCCGCGAGGCCTGCGACAAGGGCTGGGAAGGCGTCATCGCCAAGCGCGCGGACGCGCCTTACGTCCACAGCCGCTCGCGGGACTGGCTGAAGTTCAAGTGCGCGAACGGGCAGGAGCTGGTGATCGGCGGCTTCACCGAGCCCGAGGGCAGCCGCAAGGGCTTCGGCGCGCTGCTCGTGGGCTACTACGAGGACGGCGCGCTGCGCTACGCGGGCAAGGTGGGCACGGGGTTCGACGACGCGTTCCTCGAAAGCTTCCGGCAGAAGCTCGACGGGCTCTCCCGCAAGACGGCGCCCTTCGACGACCCACCCGCGGGCGACGGCGTGACCTGGGTCTCGCCGGAGCTCGTGGCCGAGATCGGCTTCACCGAGTGGACCTCCCACGGCAAGCTGCGCCATCCCCGCTTTCTCGGGCTGCGCGACGACAAGGACCCGCGCGACGTCACGCGCGAGCGCCCGGCGGCATGAGCGAGAAGACGATCACCGTGGACGGGCGCGAGATCGCGCTCTCGAACCTCGACAAGGTGTTCTTCCCGGATGACGGGATCACCAAGGGCGACCTCGTGGACCATTACCGGCGGATCGCCGGCATCGCCCTGCCGCACTGGCGGGAGCGTGCGCTCACGATGCACCGCTTCCCGGACGGGATCGGCGAGGACGGCTTCTTTCAGAAGGACATCCCCGGCCACTTCCCCGACTGGATCGCGCGCGCGAACCTGCCCAAGGAAGGCGGGACCGTCACCCACATCCTCGCCAACGAGGCCGCGACCCTCGTCTACATCGCCAACCAGGGCTGCATCACGCCACACCTCGCGCTCGCCCGCGCCGACGCGCCGGACCGCCCAGACCGGCTGATCTTCGACCTCGACCCCTCCGACGACGATTTCGGCAAGGTGCAGGAGGCGGCCGAGCGGCTTCGCGCCCGGCTCGAGGCGCTGGATCTTCCCGTCTTCGTGCAGACCACCGGCTCGCGCGGGCTGCATCTGGTGGTCCCGCTCGACGGCTCCGCGCCCTTCGACCCCGTGCGCGCCGCCGCGCGGAGGCTGGCGGAGGCCGTGGCCGAAGACGCCCCCGCCCTCGCCACGGTGGCGCAGCGCAAGGCGTCCCGCGGCGACCGGGTGTTCCTCGACTGGCTGCGAAACGCCTACGGGCAGACCGCCGTCGCGCCCTATGCGGTGCGCGCGCGCCCGGGCGCGCCCGTCGCCACGCCGCTCACCTGGAAGGAGGCGCTCTCGGGCGACATGACACCCCGAAAATACACCGTCGCCAACATCTTCCGCCGATTGGGCCAGACCGAGGATCCCTGGGCCGGGATCGACGCGCAGCCCGCCGAGGCGGCGGCCCTGGTCGAACGGACCTGAGCGGGACGGCCAGCGCCGGGGCCGCCTCCTTGCCGTCGCGCGACGGCGCGGTCAGAGCGACGCCGGACCTGCCGCTCGCAAACGCCGCGGGATGCCTCCGGCCCGCGCCTCGGTGTGGCCCGGGGCCTGATCCCGGCGGCGTTTGGGCGCGCCCCTCAGTCCGCGCCGCGCACCTCGATGGGCGCGTCGGGATCCGGGTGGAAGACGCGCTGGATGAAGAAGCCCGCCGCGGCCAGCCCGATGCCGATCAGGTCGGTGAGCCACCCCCCTTCGATCATGAAAAGCGCCGCCACCAGGATGGCAAGGCGCACCATCCAGGCCGCGCGCGCGCCGAGGAACCAGCCCTGCACCCCTGAGGAGAGCAGGAACACGCCCCCGGTCGCGGTGAGCGCCGCGCGCCCCCCCTCGGGCCAAGTCCCGTCCATGAGCAGGGCGGAGTTGTAGAAGAACATGAAGGGCACGACGAAGGCGGCGATGCCGATCTTGAAGGAGGCGACCGAGGTCTCCATCGGGTTGGCGCCCGAGATGCCCGCCGCCGCGTAGCTCGCCAGCGCCACGGGCGGCGTGATCGCCGAGAGCACCGCGAAGTAGAACACGAAGAAATGCGCGGTGAGCGTCGGAATGCCGAGATTGACGAGCCCCGGCGCCACCACCGAGGCCGCCACCGCGTAGGCCGCCGTGGTGGGCATCCCCATGCCGAGCAGGATCGCGATGCACATCGCGAAGAAGAGCGCGAGAAGCTGGCTCACGCCGGCGAGGCCCAGCAGCAGGTTCGAGAACCGCGCCCCCACCCCGGTGAGCGAAATCACCCCAACGATGATGCCCGCGCAGGCGCAGACCGTGATGATCTGGATCGACATGGTGCCGGCGATCTCAAACGCCTTGCCGACGGATTTGAGGCCCATCCGGTAGGGGGTGAGCCAGCTCACCACCGCGGCGGCGACGGTGGCGTAGGTGCCCGCGCGGATCACCGAGTATCCCATGAAGAGCGCCGCGATGAGGATCACGATCGGCAGGAACAGGAAGGCGCGGCGCGCCATATCGCCGAGGCGCGGCAGCTCGTCGTCGCGCATCCCCCGCATCCCGAGCTTCGCCGCCTCGAAGTCGACCATGAAGTAGACCGACACGAAGTAGAGTACCGCGGGGATGATCGCGGCGATGGCGATCTCCTGGTAGGGGATGCCCGTGATCTCGGCCATGATGAAGGCGCCCGCGCCCATGATGGGCGGCATGATCTGCCCGCCGGTGGAGGCCGCGGCCTCCACCGCGCCCGAGGTCTGCTTCTTGTAGCCCACCTTCTTCATCAACGGGATGGTGAGCGAGCCGGTGGCCACCACGTTGCCCGCCGAGGTGCCGTTGATCATGCCCATGAGGCCCGAGGCGAAGATCGCCACCTTGGCCGGCCCGCCGCGCGCACGGCCCGCCGCGGCGAAGGCGAAGTTCACGAAGTAGTCGCCCACCTTCGATGCCTGAAGGAAGGCGGCGAAGATGATGAAAAGGATGATGTAGGTCGAGCTCACCGCCGTGGTCGGCCCGAGGATGCCCGCATCGGTGTAGACCTGGCTGAAGAAGCGCTGCCAGCTCACCGCGGGAGAATTGAGGAAGCCCGGCATGTACTGGCCGGTGAAGACATAGGCGAGGAAGACGCCGGCGATGATCACGAGGGCGAGGCCCGCCGCGCGCCGCGTCAGCTCCATGATGAGGGCGGTGCCCGCCACCGCGGCGATCGAGATGCCGATGGGCGCGAAGGGCGTGCCCGTGGAGTTGCGCATCAGGGTGCCGTAGATCGTCACCAGGTAGACCGCGACCGAGACCGCGCAGATCCCCAGAAGGATGTCCGGCGCGGCAAACGCCGACCGGCGGCGCCGGTGCGCCCAGCCGATCAGGATGCCGCCGAAGGTGGCCACCAGCAGCGGCACGCCGAAATACCAGATCTCGCGGAAGCGCAGCGTCTCGTCGATGCCGTTCCACATCAGCCCGTCGCGGATGAGGGTCGCGAACCAGACGCCCGCGCCCAGCGAGAAGAGCGCGGGCGCCATGAGCAGGATGGCGAGGCCACCCAGCAGCGGCGTCTCGCGCATTTCCTCGTCGCGGAAACTCGCCGAGGCGTAGAGCAGGAACCCGATCACGAGCGCCCCCGCGATGTGCACGATCCGGAAATTCCACGTCTCCATGGGGAATTGCGGCAGGAACGGGATCTCGACGCCGGTCAGGGCCTCGACCGAAATCCCGTTTAGCGCGGCCATGTGGAAGGCCGCGTAAAGCCCCGAGAACACCGTTACGAAGGTGTAGGCGGCGCCCGTGTAGAGGCGGCGGTTCTTCTCGACCGGCTCTTCGTCGACGCCTTCGGCGATGACCTGCTGGGGATCGATTGCGGGCTGGGAGCTCATGGGCCTCGTCCGTCATGCGGTCTGGGCGGGCAACGTCGCGCGGGCGATGGCCCCGCGCGACGCGCGAAGGCGCGGGCCGCATCCCTTCCGGACGCGGCCCGCAGAGTCTCGGGTGTTGCTTACATCCCGTGGATCATGTCGTCCGGGATATCGGCGTCCGCGTTCTCCTTGAACCAGCGCGCCGCGCCCGGGTGCCACATGAGCACGTTGTTCTTGTCCCAGTTCTCCGGGATCGTCGACCGCGCCGCGCGGTGGATGTTCACCATCCGCTCGTTGTCGGACATCACCACGTCGGTCGCCGCATAGACGAACTCCTCGGGAAGGTCGCAGTTGGCGATGGCGAAGTTCCACATCGAGACCGAGCGCGCCGGCGCCTCGAGGGTCTGGTAGGTGTCCGCCGCGATCTCGAATTGCGAGACCGGGAACGCCTCGAGGATGGTCGCCTGCTCCTCCTCGGTGAACTCGATGATGTTGATGTCGGTCTGCACCTCGAGCTGGCTCACCGCCGGGACGGGCACGCCGGCCGCGAAGGCGATCACGTCGAGAAGCCCGTCCTGAAGCTGGCCGCCGAGATCCGACCAGCCGCCGTTGCGGCGGTCGAAGTTCACGCCGAGCTCTTCCATCATGCGCGGGAAATAGGTGTCGGAGGTGGAGCCCGCCGGGCCGAAGCCGATGCGCGCGCCGTCCGGGATGTCGGAGATCGACGAGATGCCCGAGGACGACAGCGCCGTGATCGAGAACGGCGTCTGGTACATCGGGAACATCGCGCAGGCGTTGGTCATCTGAAGGCCGGGGGCGATCGGGTTGTCGCCGGCCATGGACTCTGCGGCCGGGCCCATCGTCGTCATGCCGAAGGCGGCGTCGCCGGTGTGCACCAGCGCCATGTTCTGCATCGGGCCGCCCGTGACTTCGCCGCCGCCGGAAAGACCGAGCTCCTCGGCCACGAGATTGGCCCAGCCCGAGCCGTAGGCGAAATAGGTGCCGCCCTGGCTCGCCGTGCCGACGGTAAAGCTGTCGGGCCAGCCGGTGCGGTCATAGTCCTGCGCGACGGCCGCGCCGGCCGCGACACTCGCCGCGATTGCGGTCGAAAGAAGCGTTTTCATTGGATCCTCCCTTGGTTCCGTGCCCGCGGACCGTGCCCGCGGGCGTCGCACCGTCATAAAACATATGCCCGCGCGGGCAAGGGAAATGTCCGGTCAGCCGCCGCACTCGGACACCTTGCGCGCCTGGTCGAGGAGCGCCGCGATGACCGGCGTCGTCGGGTCGCGCTCGGGCGCGACGAGCCCGATCAGATGCTCGGCCTCGGGCGCCACGAGCGGCACCGACTGCAGCCCGCCCATCGCGCCGAAGAGCTCCGCCAGGCGGCTCGGCAGCACCGTGGCGAGGCCGCCCGCGCGGACATGGCTGACCAGCGTGACCACCGAGCTCGCCTCCAGAACGGGGTCGGCGGTGCGCCCGGCCTCGGCCATGTGCTGGTTGACGATCCGCCGGTTCTGCATGTCGGGCGTCAGGAGCGCGAGCGGCAGGTCGGCAAGCTCCGCCCAGCCCAGCCGCGCCCGCCCCGCAAGCGGCCCGCCCTCGGGCGCGACGGCCATGTAGCGTTCGCGGTAGAGCGGGACGGAGGCCACGCGCCCCAGCGGCTCGTTGTCGAGGTAGGTGATGCCCGCCTCCGCCTCGAGGTCGTCGAGCATAGCGAGGATCTCCGCCGAGCTGCGCGAGTAGATCGAGAAGCGCACGTTGGGATGCCGCGTGCGGAACGGCGTGGTCAGCCGCTCCACCGTGGAAAGCGCGGTGGGGATCACCGCGAGGCGCAGGTTGCCCGAAAGCCCCTGCCGCGCCGCGCGCATCTCGGCGCGCATGGCGCGGCTGTCGGCCACGATGCGCCGCGCCCAGTCGAGCACGCGCTGGCCTTCCGGCGTGAGCCCCTGGAAGCGCGACCCGCGCCAGACCAGCATCACGCCGAGCTGGTCCTCGAGCTGCTTGATCCCGGCCGAGAGCGTGGGCTGCGTCACGCCGCATTCCTCCGCCGCGCGGCCGAAATGCTGCTCGTGCGCGAGCGCGATGAACATCTCCAGCTTGTCGATCATGGCCTCGTCTCCGTTCACCCTTTCGCGACCGAAATCCCCTGCGCGACGTGATGCGAGGGGTTTGCGACCGCTTGATAGAAGATACCTATCAAACGACGAAACTGCGACATTGAACCGCAGCGCCGTCCGCGGCATCCGCGGAGCGAGAAGATCGCCAAGGAGTGCGCCTCATGGCCCTCGACGCCGCCGCCAATCCGCGCCTCGCCCGGCTCGACGAGATCGTGCGCTCCCATGCCGGGCGCGAGGGGCCGCTTTTGCCCATCCTGCACGACGTTCAGGCGGAGTGGGGCCACATCCCCGCCGAGATGATCCCGGCCATCGCCGACAGGCTCAACCTTACCCGCGCCGAGGTGCACGGGGTGGTGAGTTTCTACCACGACTTCCGCGAGGCGCCCGCCGGCCGCAGGGTCGTGAAGCTCTGCCGCTCCGAGGCCTGCAAGGCCGTGGGCGCGGACGCGCTCGCCGCGGAGGCCGAGGCGCGCCTCGGCGTCGCCATGGGCGAGACGCGGGCGGACGGCGCCGTGACGCTGGAGCCGGTCTATTGCCTCGGGCTCTGCGCCTGCGGCCCGGCGGCGATGGTGGACGGCGAGATCGTCGGGCGCGCGGACGCGGCGCGGATCGAGGCCACGGTGAAGGAGCGCGACGCATGAAGGTCTATCTGCCCCGCGACGCCGCCGCGAAGGCGCTCGGCGCCGAGGCCGTGGCGCAAGCCCTGCGCGCCGAGGCCGACCGCCGCGACGTTCCGTTCGAGCTCGTTCGCACGGGCGCGCGCGGCATGATCTGGCTGGAGCCGCTTCTCGAGATCGAGTGCGACGGCCAGCGCCACGGCTTCGGACCGATGACGGCGGCGGATGTGCCGGCGCTCTTCGAGACCGCGGATGCCCACCCCAAGGCGCTGGGGCCCGTGGAAGAGCTCGACTGGATGAAGCGGCAGACCCGGCTCACCTTCCAGCGCTGCGGCGTGATCGACCCGCTCGACCTTGGCCAGTACGAGGCCCATGGCGGGCTTGCCGGGCTGCGCCGTGCGCTCGGGATGACGGCCGCGGAGATCGTCCAGGAAGTGACCGAGAGCGGGCTTCGCGGACGGGGCGGCGCGGGCTTTCCCACGGGGATCAAGTGGAACACCGTCCTGAACGCCGAGGGCCCGCAGAAATACATCGTCTGCAACGCCGACGAGGGCGACAGCGGCACTTTCGCCGACCGCATGATCATGGAGGGTGACCCGTTCTGCCTGATCGAGGGCATGGCGATCGCCGGGCTCGGCACGGGCGCCACGCGTGGCTACGTCTACCTCCGCTCGGAATACCCCGACGCCATCGAGGTGATGGAGGAGGCGGTGCGCTGCGCCCGCGCGGCGGGCGTGCTGGGCGACGACCTGCTCGGCTCCGGCCGCGCCTTCGACATGGAGATCCGCGTGGGCGCGGGCGCCTATGTCTGCGGCGAGGAGACCTCTCTGCTGAACTCACTCGAGGGCAAGCGCGGCATCGTGCGCGCGAAGCCGCCGCTCCCGGCGCTCGAGGGCTTCCTCGGCCGGCCCACGGTGGTCAACAACGTCATCAGCCTCGCCACCGTGCCGGTCATCTTCGAGAAGGGCGCGGCGTTCTACGCCGATTTCGGGCTCGGCCGGTCGAAGGGCACGATCCCGGTGCAGATCGCGGGCAACGTGGCGCGCGGCGGGCTGTTCGAGACCGCCTTCGGCATGCCGCTCGGAACCCTCGTCGAGGAGATCGCGGGCGGCACCGCCTCGGGGCGGCCGGTGAAGGCGGTGCAGGTGGGCGGGCCGCTCGGCGCCTACATGCACGCCTCCCAGTTCGACACGCCCTTCGGCTACGAGGAATTCGACGGCCAGGGCGGGCTCATCGGCCATGCGGGCATCGTGGTCTTCGACGAGAGCGCCGACATGCTGGAGATGGCGCGCTTCGCCATGGAGTTCTGCGCCGTGGAGAGCTGCGGCAAGTGCACCCCCTGCCGGATCGGCGCGGTGCGCGGGGTCGAGACGCTCGAGCGCATCCGCGCCGGCGACGGTGCGGCGGTGGAGCTGCTCGCCGACCTCTGCGAGACGATGAAGGACGGCTCGCTCTGCGCGCTGGGCGGGTTCACCCCCTACCCCGTGATGAGCGCGCTGCGCCACTTCCCCGAGGAGTTCGGCGCCGCGCGGGAGGCCGCGGAATGAGACCCGGGGCCGGTTTCGCCGCGCGGAGAGCTGGCGCGGCACTGACGTCTCCCCTGAGTATTTGGGCCAAGAAGAAGGAACTGGGCGAATGAAGGATTTCGTCATTCCCTGGGACGACGCGGACAAGGGCACGCCGGCGAAAACCGGCGCGCCGGTGACGCTCAGCGTGGACGGGATCGCCGTCACGGTGCCCGAGGGCACCTCCATCATGCGCGCGGCCGCCGAGGCGGGCATCCAGGTGCCGAAGCTTTGCGCGACCGACAGCCTGGAGGCCTTCGGCTCCTGCCGGCTCTGCGTGGTGGAGATCGAGGGGCGGCGCGGCACGCCTGCTTCCTGCACCACGCCGGTGGCCGAGGGGATGGTGGTGCGCACCCAGACGCCCAAGGTGCAGAAGCTCCGCAAGGGGGTGATGGAGCTCTACATCTCCGACCACCCGCTCGACTGCCTGACCTGCGCCGCGAACGGCGACTGCGAATTGCAGGACATGGCCGGCGCGGTGGGCCTGCGCGACGTGCGCTACGGCTACGAGGGCGAGAACCATGTCGTCGCGCGCTCGAACGGCGAGGCGAACCCGCGCTACCTGCCCAAGGACGAGAGCAATCCCTATTTCACCTACGATCCGTCGAAATGCATCGTCTGCTCACGCTGCGTGCGCGCCTGCGAGGAGGTGCAGGGCACCTTCGCGCTGACCATCGAGGGCCGCGGCTTCGACAGCCGCGTGTCGGCGGGCATGGCGGGCGACGATTTCCTGAACTCTGAATGCGTGAGCTGCGGCGCCTGCGTGCAGGCCTGCCCGACGGCGACGCTGCAGGAGAAATCCGTGATCGAGCTCGGCACGCCCGAGCGCAAGGTCGTGACCACCTGCGCCTATTGCGGGGTGGGATGCTCCTTCGAGGCGCAGCTGAACGGCGACCAGCTCGTGCGCATGGTGCCCTGGAAGCAGGGCAAGGCGAACCGGGGGCATTCCTGCGTGAAGGGCCGCTTCGCCTACGGCTATGCGAGCCACCCCGACCGCATCCTGAACCCGATGATCCGCGAGACGATCGACGAACCCTGGCGCGAGGTGTCCTGGGACGAGGCGCTGTCCTTCGCCGCCGGGCGCCTGCGCGGCATCCAGGAGGCGCACGGGCGCCAGGCCATCGGCGGCATCACGTCGAGCCGCTGCACCAACGAGGAGACCTACCTCGTCCAGAAGATGATCCGCGCCGTCTTCGGCAACAACAACACCGACACCTGCGCGCGGGTCTGCCACTCGCCCACGGGCTACGGGCTCAAGACCACCTTCGGCACCTCCGCGGGCACGCAGGATTTCGACTCGGTGGAGCACACCGATGTCGTGCTGGTGATCGGCGCCAATCCGACCGACGGGCACCCGGTCTTCGCATCGCGGCTCAAGAAGCGCCTGCGCGCGGGCGCGAAGCTCATCGTCGTCGACCCACGCCGGATCGACCTCGTGCGCACGCCCCATATCGAGGCCGCGCATCACCTGCCGCTGCGCCCGGGAACCAATGTGGCGGTGCTGACCGCCCTGGCCCATGTCATCGTGACCGAGGGTCTGGTGGACGAGGGCTTCGTGCGCGAGCGCTGCGACTGGGACGAGTTCCAGGACTGGGCGGGCTTCGTCGCCGAGGACCGGCACGCGCCCGAGGCCACCGAGGCGCTCACCGGCGTGCCGGCGGCCGAGCTCCGCGCCGCGGCCCGGCTCTATGCCACGGGCGGCAACGGGGCGATCTACTACGGGCTCGGCGTGACCGAGCACTCCCAGGGCTCCACCACCGTGATGGCGATCGCGAACCTCGCCATGGCGACCGGCAACATCGGCCGGCCGGGCGTGGGCGTGAACCCGCTCCGGGGCCAGAACAACGTGCAGGGCGCCTGCGACATGGGCTCCTTCCCGCATGAGCTGCCGGGCTACCGCCATGTCTCGGACGAGGCGGCGCGGGAGGTGTTCGAGCGGATCTGGGGCGCGACGATCGACCCCGAGCCGGGCCTGCGCATCCCCAACATGCTGGACGCGGCCGTCTCGGGCGAGTTCCGCGGCATCTACATCCAGGGCGAGGACATCCTGCAATCCGATCCCGACACGCACCACGTCGCCGCGGGCCTTGCCGCGATGGAGTGCGTGATCGTCCACGATCTCTTCCTGAACGAGACCGCGAACTACGCGCATGTCTTCCTGCCGGGCTCCACCTTCCTGGAGAAGGACGGCACCTTCACCAACGCCGAGCGCCGGATCAACCGCGTTCGCAAGGTGATGGAGCCGAAGAACGGGTTCGCCGACTGGGAGATCACCCAGATGCTGGCGAACGCCATGGGCGCGGACTGGGATTACACGCATCCCGCCGAGGTCATGGACGAGATCGCCGCCACCACCCCCTCCTTCGCCGGCGTCTCCTACGCGGTGCTCGAGGAAAAGGGGTCCGTCCAGTGGCCCTGCAACGAGGCCAGGCCCGAGGGCTCGCCGGTGATGCACATCGACGGCTTCGTGCGCGGCAAGGGCAAGTTCGTGCTGACCGAATACGTGCCCACCGAAGAGCGGACCGGCCCGCGCTTCCCGCTTCTGCTCACCACCGGGCGGATCCTCAGCCAGTACAACGTGGGCGCCCAGACCCGGCGCACCGCGAACACGGTGTGGCATGAAGAGGACGTGCTGGAAATCCACCCCAACGACGCCGAACTGCGTGGCATCCGCGAGGGCCAGTGGGTGAAGATCGCGTCCCGCAAGGGCGAGACCTCGCTGCGCGCGCACCTGACAGAGCGGATGGCGTCGGGCGTGGTCTACACCACCTTCCACCACCCCGACACGCAGGCCAACGTGGTGACGACCGACTATTCCGACTGGGCGACCAACTGCCCGGAATACAAGGTGACGGCTGTGCAGGTGAGCCCCTCGAACGGGCCGACGGAGTGGCAGGAGGACTACGCGGCCATGGCGGACCGGGCACGCCGCGTGCTGCCGGCGGCGGAGTGACATGACCCGCGATCCGCGCATCGAGATCGGCCCCCGGGCGGCCCTGCCGCTGGCGGACGAGGTACCCGTGGCGCTCGTCTACAACGGCGAGACGCAGGCGGTGATGATGGCCACGCCGCGCGATCTGGAGGATTTCGCGCGAGGCTTCTCGCTGACCGAGGGGATCGTCACGGCGGCCGACGAGATCGAGGAAATCGAGATCGTCGACCACGGGCGCGGGTTCGAGGCGCGGATGTGGCTGCCCGAGGCGGCGGCGGGGCGGCTCGCCGCGCGCCGGCGCGCGATGACGGGGCCGGTGGGCTGCGGGCTCTGCGGAATCGACTCGATCGAGGCGGCGCTTCGCCCCGCCGCGCAGGTCGCCACCGGTTCGCTGCGCCTGTCGGCCCGCGACCTGCGCGCCGCGCCGGAGGCGCTGCGCCGGCGCCAGCCGGGCCATGACGCGACCCATGCCATGCACGCCGCCGCGCTCTGGGAACCGGGGCGCGGTCTCCTCTTCCCGCGCGAGGACGTGGGCCGGCACAACGCGCTCGACAAGGTGGCGGGCGCCTGCCTCGCCGCCGGCGAGACGGGGCGCGGCCGCGCCGTGGTGCTGACCTCCCGCGTGTCGGTGGAGATGGTGCAAAAGGCCGCCGCGATGGGCGCCGAGGCTGTTGTCGCCGTCTCCGCGCCCACCGCGCTCGCCGTCGAGATGGCCGAGGCCGCGGGGTTGACGCTCTTGGCCGGGCTCAAGCACACCGCGCGGGTTTACGCCCACCCGCACCGACTGACCGAGGGAGCGATCGAATGACCGAGGAAAAACTCGTCCGCATGGCGAACCAGATCGCCACCTTCTTCCACTCGCAACACGACGCGGACCGCGCGGCACAGGTGGCCCGACACCTTGCCGATTTCTGGGAGCCGCGCATGCGCAAGGACCTCTTCGCACTCATCGAGCGCAGCGGCGCGGGCCTCGACCCGCTGGTGATCGAGGCGGCGGGTCGGCTCCGGGCCGAGGCGTGACGTAAGGACGCGCCGAAAGACGCACGCGAAACTCAGCTTTCTTGATCTGGATCAACGAAGGGTATGCTGTTGTATTCCATAGCCGCGATATGACGCGGAGGATGCACATGCCCGATACCCGACTCCCGAAAGCCAGCCGTCGCGGCTTTCTCGGCCTCGCGGCCGGGGCCGGCGCGCTCGCCCTCGCGGGGCCCGGCGCCGAGGCGCAGGCGCGCGTGCCCACGAACGCCCATATCGTCATCCTGGGCGCCGGCGCCGCCGGCACCTCGCTCGCCAACCGCCTTGTGCAGCGCCTCGAGGGCGCGCGCATCACCATCGTGGACGGCCGGGCCGAGCATTGGTACCAGCCCGGCTGGACGCTGATCGCCGCGGGGTTGAAACCGGCGGAATATTCGGTCAGCACGACCACCGAATGGCTGCCCCAGGGCGTGACGCTCAGGCCGGAATACGCCGCCGAGATCGACCCGGAGGCGAAGCGCGTGGGCCTCTCCGGCGGCGAGAGCCTCGACTACGACTACCTGATCGTGGCGTCGGGCATCTCGCTAGACTGGGACGCGGTCGAGGGCTTCTCTCTCGACATGGTGGGCCAGAACGGCATCGGCGCGGTCTACGCGGGCCCCGAACATGCCGCTAAGACATGGCAAGCCATGGACCGCTTCACCGATGAGGGCGGGGAGGCGGTGTTCTTCCGGCCCGCGACCGAGATGAAATGCGCGGGCGCGCCGCTCAAATACACCTTCCTCACCGACGACTACGCGCGCCGCAAGGGCAACCGCGCGAATACGAAGATCACCTACGCCGCGCATTCGGGCAGCTATTTCAGCGTGCCCATCGTGCACGAAAAGGTGCGGATGCTCTTCGACGACAAGGGCATCGAGACGCGCAAGAATCACGTGCTGAAGGCGATCGACCCCGGCCGGAAGCTGCTGACCTTCGCCACGCCCGAAGGCGACACGGAGATGCCCTACGATTTCACCAACGTGATCCCGCCCATGCGCGCGCCCGACGTCGTGCGGCAGTCGGGGCTGTCCTGGGCCGACCGGTGGACCGACCAGGGCTGGGTGGAAGTGGACCAGCAGACCCTGCGCCACCGCCGCTACCCCGACGTCTTCGCCGTGGGCGACGTGGCCGGCGTGCCCAAGGGCAAGACCGCCGCGAGCGTGAAATGGCAGGTCCCGGTGGTGGAAGAGCATCTGGTCGCCCAGATCGCGGGCGACACGACGGACGCGGCCTATAACGGCTACACCTCCTGCCCGCTCATCACGCGCGTGGGCCGGGCCATGCTGATCGAGTTCGACTACAACAACGACCTCACCCCGAGCTTTCCCGGCGTGATCGCGCCGCTCGAGGAGCTCTGGATCAGCTGGCTCATGAAGGAGGTCGCGCTGAAGGCCACCTACA
This sequence comes from Rhodosalinus sp. FB01, assembly GCF_041365715.1. Lineage (NCBI taxonomy): Bacteria > Pseudomonadati > Pseudomonadota > Alphaproteobacteria > Rhodobacterales > Paracoccaceae > Rhodosalinus > Rhodosalinus sp. FB01. Next base: position 44,760 of record NZ_JBGFSH010000001.1, read on the forward strand.
ACGCCATGCTGCGCGGCAAGGCCTGAGGAGGATACCCCATGCAGGAACTCACCTTCGAGACCATGATCGCCGTGTTCGAGGAAATGTTCGGACCGGTGCTGTTCTGGGCCCTCGTGATCGCCGCGGCGGTGGTCACGCTGGGCTATATCTACGTTCTGATCCGCGACCGCGCGGTGAGCTGGCAGAAATTCCTGGCGGCCCAGCTCGCGATGCCCGTGGGCGCCGTTGCCGCCGTGTGGTTCGTGATGGCGATCACGGATTCGGGCATGTCCGATATCGGGGGCCCGATCGACGTGATCGTGATGCTCGGTGTCGCGGCGGCCGGCGCGGTCGGCGCGGCGATTCTCGTCTACACCGTCCAGTCGCTGCTGTTCCCGCCCGAGCGCGACGCCTGAGCCGTTCCCCCGAGGGCCCGATCTTCACGCGCCCCCTCGTTTTGTGCGCATGATATGCTAGGTCTAGGACAAAGGGGGCCGCGACTCCGGCGGCCGCGCCCACGCGGGAGGGACGCATGGAAACGGGACGGAGGCAGCAGTCGCGATCGATAACTGTCTCGGGCGGGCGCCCGGCCGGGTCCGCGCCGCGAGGTGCGGCATGAATCAGCAACTGCCCCGGTCCCGGACGCTCGCGCTGGAACAGGATGGCCCGTGGCTGACGGTGTGGTTCGATGACCCTGCCAACGGCAACGCCCTCGGACGGACCCGGATCGCCGAACTGGCGCGACTGACGCACGGGCTGGCGCTGCGCCCCGACATTCGCGGCGTGCTCTTCCGCGGCCGTGGCGGCGTGTTCTGCGAGGGCGCGCTCGGCGACGTGCTGCGCGCGGGGGCCAACCGCGACATCGACCGCGAGGCGCTCGTGCAGGCCAGCCGCTCGTTCGGCGCGCTCCTCCGGCGTGTCGCCACGCTGCCGCAGCTGACCGTGATGGCCGTCGAAGGACCCGCGCACGCTGCGGGCTGCGGCTTTGCCGCTGCGGGCGACCTGGTGCTCGCCGCTGATGGCGCGGAGTTCGCCTTCACCGACACGCGGCGCGGGATGGTGCCCGCGCAGATCGCCCCGATCATGCTGGCGCGGCTGGGGCATCGCGCGGCGCGCCGCCTGCTTCTGCTGGGAGAGCATGTCGACGCGCGCGCGGCGCTCGATATCGGCCTGGCGGATGCCGTCTTTCCCGACAGCGCCGCCCTCGATGCCGAGATCGCGCGGATCCGCGACGGCCTGACGCTCTGCGCGCCGGGCGCCGTCGCGGCCACCAAGCGCCTGCTGCTGGACCTGCCCGGCCTGCTGCCGGACGAGCAGCTCGACATGGCGGCCGACGTCTTCGCCGACCAGATCGAAAGCGCGGAAGGGCGCGAGGGGCTGGAAAGCTTCTTCGGCGCCCGTAGCCCCGGCTGGACCTCCCCCGGCGGGGGCCGCGGAACGCGGCGCGGCTCCTGACGCGTCAGGGGTTGCAGGCCGGGCAATCGCCGGGGTCGCCCGGTTGCGGGTGGCCCGCGGGCGCGGCCTCGTGGCCGCAGGCCACGCATCCCAGCACATCTTCCCCCGGGCGGAGCGTCGGTCCCCCGCACCACGCACAGGGCCGCGCCGGCCCCGCGCGCAGGCGGCCGTATCCCGGCGCGCCGCAGGCGGGGCAGGCCCGCGCCAGGCGCTCCGCGAAACGTTGGGCCAGCCGGCCGATGGTGGACATCCGCGCCGGGTTCATGTGGGCGCGCATGTCCGTCTCGACGCGGGCGAGCCCGTCGGCCGAGGCCGCGGCGCTTTCCTCCACGGCGCGGGCGAGCGCCGCGCGCGCGGCGATCCCTTTGCGCACCGGCCCCGCGCCCGCGTTCGGCCGCACCACCGCCGCCTGGCGGGGAAAGCCGATCCCGGCGAGGAAGCTCTCCAGCGTCTCGACCGACGCGGCCTCCGTCGCGGCATAGACCGGGGCGCTGTCCACGATCTCTTCCCAGAGGACGAGGCCGCGGGCGTCGTCCACGAGCACCAGCACTTCTGCCCCCGCCGGCAGGAAGGGGATGGAGGGGTGCGGCCCGTAGGCCCCTTCGGAGGCGAGCCCCAGGTCCGAGCCCGCCGCCCGCATCCCGAGCCGCGCCTTGGCGAGCGCCGCTTCGCGCAGACCGCCCGCGCGCGGGATCTCGCCCGTGAAGGTGCCGAGCGCGTCGGTGTCGAGCCCCCGCGCCACCTCCAACGCCAGCCCCGCGACGCGCGAAAGAGGCGGCGCGATGGCCGCCTGCTTCCCGTGCATGGTGGCCAGAACCGCCCGCCGGCCGGCCCAGAGCGCCGGGCCCACGGGCCCGGACACCCTCATCCCACCGCCTTCAGCACCGGCCCGGGCCGGGCCACGCCCTCGACGGCCTCCCATTCGAGGTCGCCCGTGTAGCGCCACGCCACCTGCCCCGCCTCGTCGAGGGCGAAGAGGTGAAGCCAGCGGTTGTCGAACAGGGCGCGCACACCGTCGTGGCGCTTCAGGATGTCGCTCATCGCCTCGCGCGGCGCCTCGATGCAGACCGACAGGCGCAGGGGCTCATGCGCGAGGCCCTCGCCGTCATGCACCGCCTGCCAGGGCAGCCCGGCCCGCATCAGCCCGCCGTTGCCCTCCACCACGCCGATCCCGCCGGTGACGTTGTGCAGCAGCTTGTTGCCGCCGCCGAACGCCTGCGGCGCCACGGTCGAGCCGTAGTATTGCAGGCTGATCCAGCTCGCCACCACCACCGGCGCCGTCATGATGAGTTCCAGCACGCCGAAGCCCTCGTCGGCCCGCCAGTCGTAGTTGTGCAGGAAGGCGCGGCCCTCGAGCGACCGGCCCCCGGTGCGCGTGCGCGGCGCCGCGATGAAGGCCCGGCAGCCGGCGAGCGCCCATTCCGGACGCACCTCCGCCCAGTCGCGCGCGCGCGCCGCGACCTCGGCCTCGCCAGCCGCGCGCGGCAGCCGCAGCGCGCGCTCCGCCCGCGCCACGCGCCCCGCCTTGGCAAGCCAGCCCTTCACGTCCCCAAGCAGGGCCTTGTGCTGGCCGGCGTCGATGTCCGCCTCGTAAAGCTTCACCGTGTCGGTGGTGGTATCGTGCAGCGCGGCCACGAAAAGCGTATCGCCCGGGATCTCGATGCCCTTCGCGGCGACGCCCTGGCGCACCTCCGGATCGTTGAGCAGCGCGGCCAGAAGCCGGGCGTTCACCTCGCCGGAATAGCCGCCGCACGCGCCGCAGTGATAGGCCGAGGCATGCGGGTTGTTGGTCACGTTCGCGCCGTGGCCCGCCAGCAGCACGATGCGGCCGAAGCCCTCGGTGAGCGACATGGCGCGCAGCACGGTTTCCGCCGCGCCGACCCGCTCGGGCAGCGACAGCGCCGGGTCGAGCCGGGGTGCGGGCCCGTCGGGCAGCTTGCCCTCCTCGAGGCCGAGCGCATCGCGCACGAGCCGGCCGGCATAGACCGGGCCCATCGCCTCCACGAAGGCGAAGGAGGAGACGGCGGCGAACTTGAACCGGCCCCAGGCGCGCTTCGCCCGCGCGGTGAACCGCGCCTGGCGGTCGGCCTCCTCGATCTCGGGCCCGCCCGCGACGGAGCACACGCCGGGGTTCAGAAGCACGGGCAGGCGCAGCTCCTCCACGTCGGAGGCGAAGCCGCGGTGCTTCGTGGCGAGCCCGAAGAACCCGGCGAAGCCCAGCGTCTCGATGCCCGGATCGACCGATTCCAGCGCCCGGCGGAACACTTCAGAGCGCACGTCGATGCAGAAGGCGGCCTGAAGCGACGGACGCTCTGTCGCCGGCGCGGGCGGCTGGGTCGCGAGCGTCGCGGCGATCTCGCGCTGCGCGGCGCGTTCGGCCGCCTCCTGCAGGATCTCGTCCACCACGAGATCCTCGCTCGGCGCCAGCGGCGCCGCGTGAGAGGCGCGCACGCGCTCCCAGCGGTCCAGGATCGCCTCCTCATACTGGATAAAGAGCGCCTCTTCCCAGAGGAGCCGGATCGCCAGCATCTCGGTCACCACCGGATCGGTCCCGCCGCCCAGCTCCGCCTGCCACAGCTGGTAGCGGGCGTATTGCGCCCAGCCGCCCATCGTCATGAGAAGCTGGTGGAAATAGGTGGGCAGCGCCGCGTCGACGAGGCCCAGCCGGGACGCGGCGCGCGCGATCGCATCCTCGGCGTGTTCGGGCGCCTCGGCCACATGGGCGGCGAAGCCCTCGAGGCCGTGGATCTCCGGCGTCAGGTCATGGGTCGCCACGGCGCGCCACTCGGCATAGGCGCCGCGGCGCTTGGGCGCCTTCCAGAGCGCCTGCCCCGCGTCGAAGAAGCTTGCCGCCCACTGGCTGACCCGGTCCGCCACGAGACCGGGCCAGTCGAGCCCGCAATGGTCCGACGCCATCTCCGCCACCGTCGGCAGGGCGTGCGGCCGCCGCCGTGGCCGCGCCGCCGCCTCCTTCAGATCGCTCACGCTCGCCGGCCGGGCGGCGTGGCACGACGCGGCGAGCGCGGCCTCCAGATCGGCGTCGGTGATCCGCCCTGCCTCCAGCCGGGACAGATACCACTCGCGCGGCATGGTCACCGGCAGCCCCGCGACCCGGGCGAGCCTTGCGCCCGTCTCGGCCAGCGTCTCGCCCGTCTGGCCGAGAAACGGGTTGACGGCCACGGAAGAGGCCAGCGGCCAGACCGGCGGGATCGCGCGCGCCGCCGCGCCGGCCGCCGCCATGACGGTTCCCGCGGGAAGAGACGTGTTTTCGGTGATATGGGTCATGTCGCTCACTCCGTCCCGAGATCGTCAGTCAATCCGCCGGATGTGCCATCCGCCGAGGATGCGGTCGAAGACCGCGTTCATGTAGAGCCCGTTCGCCAGGTGCACGCGCAGCCCCGCCGCGGCCGGGTGATAGGCCCAGAGCGGGAACATCGCCTGCGCAACCGCCACCGCGCCGAAGCTGATGACGGCCAGCACGATCAGCGCCCATTCGAGCGGACCCGGCACGGGCGTGGCGGGAAGCGTGCCCGCCATCAGCGCCTCGGCCCCGGTCTGCAGCGCGAAGTAGGCCACCGACGCGGCCACCGACATCAGCGCGGTGCGCTGGGTCAGCACCGTGGGCGCGGCGTCGGCGAAACCCTGCGCCAGCAGGTAGGCCACGCCGAAGATCAGGATCGCGCCCAGCGCGATGGCCTGCGGCGACTTGCCGTCGAAGCCGAAGCCGAAGCCCACCGCCGCGTAGATCACGAGCGCGGCGACGAAGGCGCGCAGCACCGCGCCGCCGGAGGGCACCGCCACCGGCCCCGGCCGCCGGGTCGCTGCCACGCCCTCGACCGCCATGCCCGAGGCGAGGAAGGCGTGCGCCTTGTAGAGCGAATGCGCCACGATGTGCAGAAGCGCGAGCGGAAAGAGCGCAAGGCCGCATTGCAGGATCATGAAGCCCATCTGCGCCACCGTGGACCAGGCGAGCGAGGTCTTGACCGCAGGCTGGGTCAGCATGACGAGCCCGCCGAAAAGCGCGGTGAAGCCCCCGATCATCACCAGCACCGCCAGCACCCCGGGCGCGAGCACCATCACGTCGGCGAAGCGGATCAGCAGGAACCCGCCCGCGTTGATGACGCCCGCGTGCAGAAGCGCCGAGACCGGCGTCGGCGTCTCCATCACCTCGGTGAGCCAGCCATGGGTTGGGAACTGCGCGGACTTGAGAAGCGCGGCAAGGGCGAGAAAGCCCGCCGCCCAGAGCGCGGCGTCGGGCGCGACGCCCACACGGGCCGCGGCGAGGATCTCGCCGATGTCGCCGGTGCCGTAGCCGGTGTAAAGCAGCACGGCCGCCGCGATCAGCGACGCGTCGCCGAGGCGCGCGGTCACGAATTTCTTGCGCGCGGCCCGCTGCGCCTGCACCCGCTCGGGGTAGAAGAGAAGAAGCCGCGCCAGGAAGACCGAGGTTGCGATGAAGGCGCTTACGAAGACAGCGAGGCTGCCCGCCTGCACGAAGAGCAGCACCGCGGCGAGGGTCAGCGCCATCCAGCCGGTAAAGGCGCCCTGCCGCGCCTCGCCGTCGAGGTAGGTCGCGGTGTAGCGCAGCACCACCCAGCCCACGAAACTCACCAGCAGAAGCATCGTCACGCTGACCGGGTCGAGCCGCGTGGCGACACCGGCGACGACGCCCGTTCCGGCCCCTTGCGTCAGCAGCACCAGAAGCGAGACGACCGCCACCCCGAAGGCGGCGATGGCGGTGCCCTCGGCCAGGCGCGGCACCAGTCCGGGACGGCCGCCGGGGTTCATGAAGGCCGCGATGGCGGCCGCGATCAGCGCCGCCGGCGCCAGTAGAGGTATCGAAAACACGTCCATGCCTGTCTGTCCCTCGCAGATGCAAAATCCCGTGCCGCGATGCAGTATCAGAGGCCGATCCGGATAATAAATTCATTGTATGGTCGAAGTCGTTCTAATAAAAAGAACGATCATGAGCAGCCTGAACTACCACCACCTGCGCTATTTCCACGCGGTCGCCCATGACGGGAACCTCACGCGCACGGCCGAGCGGCTGAACCTGTCGCAATCCGCGCTGTCCACGCAGATCCGCAAGCTCGAGGAGCGCCTGGGCCACCGGCTTTTCGACCGGCGGGGCCGACAGCTCGTGCTGACCGAGGCGGGCCGGATCGCGCTCGATCACGCCGACGAGATCTTCGCGGCGGGCGACGAACTCGTCGATACGCTCAAGGCGGCCGGGCGCGCGCGGCGGGCGCTTCGCGTGGGCGCGATGGCGACGCTCTCGCGCAACTTCACGCTGGGCTTCCTGCGCCCGCTTCTGGGCCGCGCCGATGTCGAGATCGTCCTGCGTTCGGGCAGCCCGGCGGAGCTGATGCAGGGGCTGGCCACGCTCAACCTCGACGTGGCGCTCCTGAACCGCGCGGCGGCGGAGGACGCGGTGACCCCCTTCGTCTCCCACCGGCTGGACGATCAGCCGGTCAGCCTGGTGGGCACGCCCGCGCGGCTTGCGGGCGAGCGCGACCCGGCCGCCCTGCTCGCCCGGGAGCCGGTGATCCTTCCCACCGCCGAGAGCCCCGTGCGCACCGGGTTCGACGCGCTCTGCGACCGGCTGGGCATCCGCCCCCAGATCGCGGCCGAGGTGGACGACATGGCGATGATGCGCCTCATGGCCCGCGCCGATGCTGGCCTCGCCGTGCTGCCGAGCATCGTGGTGACGGACGAGCTTTCGACCGGCGTGCTGAAGGAGGCGCAGACCCTTGCGGGCATCACCGAAGCGTTTCACGCCGTCACGCTGGAGAGGCGCTTTCCGAACCCGCTCCTGCCCGAGCTCATCCGCCTCGCGGCCCGGCCACGCGCGGGATGAGGCCGCGCGGCATCGCCCTCTCGGCGTGAAGGGGCGTGGCGGTCGCGCGCCGTTTCCGCGCGTCCCGCGCCGGTGCCGGTCCGCCGGCGTCCCGTCCCGCGCCGGGGGCGCCTCAGCCGATCCCGGGCCGCCCGGGGTCGAGCGCGCGCGTGTCGAGCCCCGCCTCCGCCGCGTCGGCCGGCGCGGGCTGGCCCTGCACCAGCGCCGCGGCGACCCGCGCGAGCCCCGGCGCGGTGTGGATGCCATAACCGCCCTGTCCCGCCAGCCAGAAGAAGCCCGGCGCGTCCGCGGCATGGCCCGCCACCGGCACGCCATCGGCCACGAAGCTGCGCAACCCCGCCCAGCTTCGCTCGATCCGGCGCACCGGCAGCTCGCAGGCCTGCTGCACCCGGTCCACCGCGATGGCGATGTCGATCTCCTCGGGGCGCGCGTCGCAGGGCGCCGAGGGCGTCGTGTCGGCGGGCGAGACCAGGAGCTTGCCTGCATCGGGCTTCATGTAGAACTGTTCGTCGATATCCATGAGCATGGGCCAGCCCGACGGGTCCGCGTCGCCCGGCGTGGCGACGATTGCGGCGCTGCGCCGCTTGGCAACGAGCCCCACCGGCGCGACCCCGGCAAGGCGCGCCACCTCGTCGGCCCAGGCGCCGGCGGCGTTGACGACCGTCTCCGCCCGGACGGGCCCGGCGGGCGTCTCGACCTCCCATCGCCCGCCCCGGCGCGCGACGCCCTGCACCTCCGCCCGGCACAGAAGCGTGCCGCCCGCCGCCTTGAAGCGGCGCAGGTAAAGCTGGTGAAGCGCGTGCACGTCGATATCGGCGGCGTCCGCTTCGAGAAGCGCGGCGGCGACGTAGCCCGGCTTCAGGATGGGCAGCCGCGCCTGCGCCTCCTCGGCGGCCGCCGGCGCGACCGCGTTCCCCACTTTCGCGGCGAAGGCGTCGAGCGCCGCGCGCTGATCCTCCCGCGCGACGAAAAGCAGCCCGCGCGGTGACAGCAGCGGATGCCCGTCCGGGCCCGTGGCCGAGCGGAAGACGGGCTCGGAAAGGCACGACAGCGCGCGCACGGCTCCGGGCCCGTAACTCATGGTGAAAAGCGCCGCGGACCGGCCCGTGCTGTGATAGCCCGGCGCCTCCTCGCGCTCCAGAAGGGCCACGCGCGCGCTTGCGGCCAGTTCCGCGGCAAGCGTGCTTCCCGCGATCCCGGCCCCGATCACGGCCACGTCGTAAGCTGCGTCGTCCATTCGAGGCCTCCGTAAGGAACGCTCCGATCCGTGCGGGTATAAGCCGGCGCCCGCGGAAGCCAAGCCCCGGCGCGGGGCGCGTGCCGCGGCGGCCCTTTCGCCCCCTCGCGTGGATCGGCGCCCATGCGCGGGCGCCTGAGCGCGCCGCCCCGCCGTTCACCCCGCGATCTCGCCATAGCGCGCAACGAGCCATCGCGCGGTTTCGGGCGAGACGGGCACGCTGGCCGCCGACAGCAGGCAATGCGCGTAAAGGCGATACGCTACCTCGTCGCGCAGAAGCGCGCGGAAGCGGGCCCGGTGCCAGGCGTAGGCCTCCTCCTCCAGCGCGGCGAGGCCGGGGATCGCCAGAAGCGCCGCCCGCTCGCCCGCGCGCAGGGGCGCGCTGCGCCCGATGGTCGCGTTCTCCACCGTGTTGAAGTTCCGCTCCACCCAGTAATGCAGATCGACGCGCTTTGCCGAGCGGTTGGGCAGGCCCCGGTCGCGCTTGACGAGGAAGCTCTCCGCCGAGCGGAGCGAGTAGTGGTTCGTCTCGGCCAGCCCCCGGGCCACCGGCGCGCCCCAGAGCGAGAGCCGCCCGGCCCGCCCCGCGACATGGCCCGCCAGCGGCTGCCCGTCCCCGTCCCGCCAAGACGGGACCGTGTCCCGGCGCTGGCCCGGGCGGTGCACGCCGAACCGGGTGAACGGCCCCGATGGCCTGAAGAGCGTCTTGAAAAGCGTCGCGGCGACGGGGAAATCCTGATCCGGCGCCGCCGAGGCCGTGAAGAGCGCCGGCACCGCCCCCTCCTCGAGCCGGGCGCGGCCGTTCGCGCCGAAAAGCCGCCAGGGCAGCGCCACCGCCTCGGCCTCCCCGTCGAGCCGGGCGAAAAGGTCGGCAAGCCGGCCTTCGCCCGCGTGGATGTTGGGATACTCGTCGGCGTCCGCCACCAGCGCCCAGTCCGCCGCCTTGCGCTCGGGCTGGCGCCAGGCGTCGCGCAGCGCCAGCCATTGCGGGCTCTCGCCGCGCGGCACCTCCTGGGGCAGGTGCCGCAGCGCCCCCGCGCGGGCCATGAGGTCGAGCATCCGGGCCGTGGGGTCGTCGCAGTCATTGGAATAGACGAGCAGCTCGGTCACGCCGATGGCGCGCATGTGCGCCACCCAGTCGACCAGGAAGGGCCCCTCGTTGCGCAACGTGCTCACGCACAGGATGCGGTCCATGGGTCCTCCCGTCCGCGCCGCCTCGTCCGAAGGAACACTGCCGGAGGCCGGGCGGGCGGCGCAAGCCCGGTTGACCACTCGACCGGGGCCGCGCCGCGCCCTAGCTTGGCCGGCAAGGAACACACCCATGCTGATCGTCGCGCCCAACACCGTCCTGAACCCCGCCGCGCTGGAAACCCGGCGCGTGCCCAAGAAGCTTTTCCGACGGGTGGCGATCCTGCCCCGGCGCGCGGGTCCGGCGGCATGGGCGCGTATCCTCTTCGACGCGCAACTCCTGCGCTATCTCGGCGCGCTCGCGCCCTTCGTCGCCGCCATGCTGATCTGGCCGCGTCTCGCCTTTCCCATCGCCCAGGCCCCGATCCTGATGGTGCTGCTCGTGGGGGTGGTCGAGATGAAGGTGCTGCGCCTCTCCGCAAGCGCCCGCAAGGACGTGATCGACGAGGACGACGCCGCCCGCGCGCTCGACACGCTGCGCTTCCGCGCCACGCGGATACTCTCGCGGATCGCCGCGCGGCGGGGGCTTTCGGAGGGAAAGCTGCATCTCGTGGTGGAGCAGTCCGAACTCGCCCGTGTCGCGCCGCTCACCCTCGTCTCGGTGCAGCGGGGCGGCCCGCAGGCGGAGGTGCTGGCCCTCGACACGGCGGAACAGGAGATGCTGCGCGCCGAGCTTTTCGCCGAGGGTCTCGACGAGCGGACGCTGCACCGCGCCAACCTGCGCGAGGACGTGTTTCTGCGCGACGTCGGTTTCGCCGCCGAAGGCGTCTCCGCCCATGCGCGGCTCGCCGCGCTGATGGACGCCGCGCCCGCGCGCGAGGTGTCGGCATGAGCGTGAACGCGCAGACCGTCTCGGCCGGCGAGGCGCTCGAGGTGCTCGAGGCCGGCTGGCGCGCCCAGGCCGCGGGCGGGCTCACCGCCTCCTGGATGCTTCACGGCCGGCCGGGCGTGGGCAAGACGCAGTTGGTGGCAGAGCTGGCGCGGCGGATCGGCGCGGACCTCTACGACCTGCGTCTCACCACCATCGAGCCGCAGGACCTGCGCGGCCTGCCCTATTACGATCACGAGGCACGGCGCACCGTCTGGTACCGCCCCGAGGACCTGCCGGACGACCCGGAGCGGCCTGCCGTCCTCTTCCTCGACGAGCTCACCTCCGCCGCGCCCTGGCTTCAGCCCACGGTCTACGGGCTCCTGCAGGAGCGGCGCGTGGGCCGGCACCGCCTGCCCGCCTCGGTCTTCGTCGTCGCGGCGGGCAACACCGTGGAGGACGGGGCGGTTGCCTACGAGATGGGCACCGCGCTTTCGGACCGGCTGATCCACCTCGCCGTCCGCGCGAGCGCAGAGGACTGGCTGTCGGACTTCGCGGTGGACCGGGGCATCCACCCGGCCGTCACCGCCTTCCTGCGCACGCGCCCCGACCTTCTGGAGACCACCGAGGAGACGCTGAAGCGCGGGCTGACCGTCGCCTGCACGCCCCGCGCCTGGGAGCGGGTGAGCGACATCATGAAGAGCGTCCCCTGGGGCCGGCCCGCGCGGGCGATGATCGCGGGCACCGTGGGCGAGGCCCCGGCCGCGGAGTTCGCCGTGGTGGCCGAGGACGTGGCGGCCTCGCTCGAACTCGACGCGTTGCTCGCCGCGCCGCCGAAGGACCGCTGGGCGCTCTACCCCGACACGCTGAACGGGCTCAACGCGCTGGTCTACGCGCTTGCAGGCGCGGCGGACGCGGCACGCATCGCCCCGGCGATCGAGGTGATGGCGGGGCTCCGCGAGCTTCCGAAGCACCGCGAGGAAGAGGTGTTCCGCCGCCTGCCGCTGGGCGAGCTCACCGCCTTCGGCTTCGAGATGCTGATCCGCAAGGCGCTGGAAGCGGGGCTTCAGGACGCCTTCCTGCGGTCGGAGGCCTACGCCGCCTACGCTTCCGAACGCCGCGCCGCGGGGCTCGAATGAGCGGGCATTCCGACCGCGCACGCCGCGCGCTCGCCCATCTCGCAGAGACCGACCCCGCGCTTGCCGCGCTCGCGCTCTGGTGCGCCCACCGCGACGGGACGGGCGAGATGCGCAGCGAGGGCGCGACGATCTACTACGACGCGGGCTTTCCGCTTCGCCCGCTGCCCGAACAGGTGGGACTCGCCGGGCATCACGTGCTCCACGCGGCGCTCGGCCACGGCGCGCGCAAGGCGGCGATGGGCGCGCGCCAGGGCGGCGGGTTCGATCCCGCGCGCTTCGCGCTCGCCGCCGACGCCATCGTGAACGAGGCGCTCCTGCTCGCCGGTCACGCCCTGCCGCGCCCCGCCGTCCGGCTGACCGAACTGCTGGTCGCCGCGGGGCTCGGGACAGCAGCCCCCGAAACCGCGCTCGCCGACTGGGACGTGGAGCGGCTCTCCACCCGCTTGCCATCCCGCGAGGGCGCGGGGGGGCGAGGAGGTCGTGGCCTACGCCGCCGCCAAGGGCTTTTCCGGGGATTTCGAGGCCGAGGCGGCGGGGTCGTCGGGCCGCGAGAGCGCCCCCGCGGACTGGCGCGGCGCACTCGCCCGCGCGATGGAGGCCGGGCGGCGCGCCGGGCGCGGGATCGGGCGGCTCGCGGGCCGCGTGGCCGACATCCCCGACACCCGCACACCCTGGGAGCTGGAGTTGCGCGGGCTGCTCGCCAAAGCCGCGACCGAGATGCCGGAGCCCGCCGCCCTTCGCCCCGCGCGCCGCTGGATCGCGATGGCCGCCGAGGCGGAAGCCCGGGGCGCGGCCCTGCCCGGTTTCCAGCCCGGCACGGCGCGCACGGGGCGGCGGCCGCGCATCGCGGTCGGGCTCGACAGTTCCGGATCCATCGACGACGCGACGCTGGCGCGCTTCGCCGCCGAACTCGACGGCGTCGCCCGGCGCAGCCGGGCCGAGACGCATCTTCTGGCCTTCGACGAAACCGTCCACACCGCCCGCGCGGTCGGCCCAGGCGGCTGGGACGCGGCGCTGCGCGCGCGACCGCTGCGGCGCGGGGGCGGCACCGCCTTCGGCGACGTGATCGCCCGGGCGGTGGAGATCGACGCGTCGGCCGCGGTGATCCTCACCGACCTCGACGGCGCCTTCGGTCCCGCGCCGCGGGGCCTTCCGGTGATCTGGGCGGTGCCCGGCGCGCCCCCGGCGCCCCCGCCCTTCGGCCGGGTCCTGCGGCTCGACCGCTGAGGCTGCGACATCGCGTCCGGATGGCGCGAGTTCTTGCGAATGGCTCTCACTTGCATTGACAAATGCGACTAACTCGCAATATTGGAGTCGTGGGGCTGCACGCCTCGATGCAACGAAGGTTCACGTAACGGATGCTGACGAAACGCATGTTCCTGGCCGCGGCGACGGCCTGCGGACTCGCCCTTGGCACCGGCCCGGCGATGGCCTCCGAAAGGCTCGACGTCGTGGCCACCACTGGCATGATCGCCGACGCGGCCCGCGAGGTGGGCGGCGAGCTTCTGGAGGTGCGCGCGCTCATGGGTCCCGGCGTGGACCCGCACTCCTACCGGCAGACCCGCAGCGACATCGTCGCCATGGCCCGCGCCGATCTGGTGTTGTGGCACGGGCTCTACCTGGAGGCGCAGCTCGAGGAGTTCCTGCTGGACCTCGGAGCGGATCGCACCGTGGTCGCGGTTGCCGAAAACCTGCCGCGCGATGTACTGATCTCGCACGAGGATTACGCCGACAAGCATGACCCGCATGTGTGGATGGACCCCGAACTCTGGGGGCTCGTGGTGCTCAACGTCCGCGACGCGCTGATCGCGGCGCGCCCGGGGGACGAAGCGGCGTTCCGCGCCAACGCAGAGGTGTATCTGGCGCAACTGGCGGAGCTCGCCCGGTATACCGACGCGGTGCTCGCCTCGGTTCCCGAGGAAAGCCGGGTGCTCGTCACCGCCCATGACGCCTTCAACTATTTCGGCGCCGCCCACGACTTCGAGGTCGTCGGCATCCAGGGCATTTCGACCGAGAGCGAGGCGGGACTGCGGCGGATCGGCGAACTCGTGGACATGCTGGTGGCGCGCGACATCGGAGCGGTCTTCGTGGAAAGCTCCGTCTCGGACAGGAACGTGCGCGCGCTCGTCGAGGGCGCGGCGGCACGCGGGCACGAGGTCGTCATCGGCGGCGAGCTCTACTCGGATGCCATGGGCGCGCCCGGCACCTACGAGGGCACCTATCTCGGCATGATCGACCACAACGCCACCGTGATCGCCTCGGCGCTCGGCGGCACGGCCCCCGAACGCGGCATGCAGGGGCTGCTCAACTGATGGAGCGTGACAGGATGCAGACCCCGGGGCTCAGCCTTGCGGCGCGGAACGGCCGGGCCACGGACACCTTCGCGATACCGCCCGGCACGGCGCTCGCCATCCGCGGGCTCACCGTCTCCTACGGAGAGTCGCCGGCGGTCTTCTCGGTGGACGCCACCTTCCCCGCCGGGACCATGTCGGCGATCGTGGGGCCGAACGGCGCGGGCAAGTCGACGATGTTGAAGGCCGCGCTCGGCATCGTTCCGCGCCTCTCGGGAGACGTGCGCATCTTCGGGCAGCCGCTCGAGCGCGCGCGCGACCGCATCGCCTATGTGCCCCAGCGCGCCAGCGTGGACTGGGATTTCCCGACCACCGTGATGGAGGTGGTGCTGATGGGGCTCTACCGCCGGGTGGGTCTGCTCGGCCGCGTCACCGGGCGGCATCGCGCGACCGCGCGGGAATGCCTCGACCGCGTCGGCATGGCGGATTTCGCCCAGCGGCAGATCGGCCAGCTTTCCGGCGGGCAGCAGCAGCGCGTGTTCCTCGCCCGCGCTCTCGCCCAGGAGGCCGATCTCTACCTGCTCGACGAGCCCTTCGCCGGCGTGGACGCCGCGACCGAGCGTGCCATCATCGAGGTGCTGACCTCGCTCAGGGCCGAGGGCAAGGCGGTCATCGCCGTGCACCATGACCTCTCGACGGTGCGCGCCTACTTCGACCACGTCTTCCTGATCAACGTGCGCGGCATCGCCGAGGGCCCGGTGGAGACGGCCTTCACCGCCGAGACGCTCAACGCGGCCTATGGCGGACGCCTCGCGGCCACCCATCTCGACGCGCTGGAGCTGGCCGCCTCGTGAGCGCGCTTCTCGACGCGCTCACCCTCGGTGCGGGTTACAACGCCGCGCTCGTGGCGGTGGGCGCGGGGCTTCTTGGCTTCTCCGCCGGGTCGGCGGGCAGCTTCCTGTTCCTGCGCAAGCGCGCGCTCGTCTCCGACGCGGTGGCCCATGCGACACTGCCGGGCGTTGGGATCGCCTTCATGGCGATGGTGGCGCTCGGCGGCGACGGGCGGAACCTGGCCGGCCTTCTGGCCGGTTCGGCGCTCAGCGCCTGGATCGGGCTTCTCGCGCTGGAGTGGATCACCCGGCGCACGCGGCTGTCCGAGGATGCGGCCATCGGCGCGGTGCTGTCGGTCTTCTTCGGCCTCGGCATCGTTCTGCTCACCGTGATCCAGACCATGGGCGCGGGGCGGCAGGCCGGGCTCGAGGACTTCCTGCTCGGCGCCACGGCGGGGATGCTTTGGTCCGACGCCATGCTCATCGCGGGCGGCGGCGCGCTGGTGCTGGCGATCCTCTGGCTGCTGCGCCGCCCGCTCACGCTGGTGGCCTTCGATCCCGACTATGCCGCGGCGGCGGGCTACGACGTGCGCCGCATCGACCTCGCGGCGATGGGGCTCGGCATGGCCGTCACCGTGATCGGGCTGAAGCTTGTCGGGCTCGTGCTGATCGTCGCGCTGCTCATCATCCCGCCCGTGACGGCGCGGTTCTGGACCGAGCGCACGAACCGCATGGTCTGGACCGCCGGCGCGCTCGGCGCGGTCTCGGGCTATGTCGGAGCGGCGATCTCGGCTACCGCGCCTGGCCTGCCCACGGGGCCGCTCATCGTGCTGACCGCCGCGGCGCTCTTCGCCCTTTCGCTGCTCTTCGCGCCGGCGCGGGGCCTGGCCTCCGCCCTGCGGCGGCACCGGCGCTTCCAGCACCGGGTGCACCGGCGGCAGGGTCTGCTCTCGCTCGCCCGCGGCGAGGTGATCCACGACGCCTTCACCCTGCGCGTGCTGCGCGCCGAGGGGCTGATCCGTCCCGACGGGGTGGCAACCGAGGCCGGGCGCGCGGCGGCCGCCAAGGAGGCGCGGGACGAACGCCGCTGGGACGTGGCGCGCGCCGTCCACCAGGACACCGCGCTCGCCGGGCGCTATGACGGGCTGACCCCGATCGAGGACGTCTTCACCCCGGACGAGATCGCGGAGTTCGACCGCCGGATCGGCCCGCCGCACGCGGCCGGAGGACACGCCTGATGGGAGCGGAGTTCGTGCAGTTCTCGCTGACGCCGATCCTGATCGGGGTGCTCGCCTCGGTGGCGTGCGCGCTGCCGGGCAACTTCCTTCTGCTGCGGCGGCAGGCGCTTCTGGGCGACGCCATCAGCCATGTCGTGCTGCCGGGCATCGTCGTGGCGTTCCTGCTCACCGGGGTGGTCGCGGCCGGGCCGATGCTGCTGGGCGCGGGGGGCGCGGCGCTGGTGGCGGTGGGGCTGATCGAGGCGGTGCGCCGCCTCGGCCGGATCGAGCCCGGCGCGGCCATGGGCGTGGTCTTCACCACCCTCTTCGCGGCCGGCGTTCTGCTGCTGGAGCGCAGCGACACCTCGAGCGTGCACCTCGACGTGGAGCACGCGCTCATGGGCAATCTCGAATCGCTGGTTTGGCTTCGCGCCGAGGGCTGGGGCTCGCTCCTCGACCCCGCCGCGCTGGCCTCGCTGCCGCCGGAGCTTTTCCGCATGGCGCTGGCCTGTGCGCTCGTGGCGCTGCTGACGGCCGTGTTCTGGCGCTGGCTCAAGATCTCGACCTTCGACGAGGGCTTCGCCACCGGGCTCGGCCTGCCCGTGCGCTGGATCGGCCTTGGCCTCGTGACCGCCGCGGCGGTGGCGGCGGTCGCCGCCTTCGACGCGGTGGGCTCGATCATCGTGATCGCGATGTTCATCTGCCCGCCCGCCGCCGCGCGGCTGATGACCGACCGGCTGGCGCGTCAGGTGGGATGGTCGGTGGGTTTCGCCACGCTCTCCGCCGTGCTGGGCTACGTGCTCGCGGGCTACGGGCCGCTCTGGCTCGGCGGGCGGGACGCGGTCAGCGCCGCGGGCATGATCGCGACCGTCTCCGGCGCGATCCTCGCGCTTGCCTGCCTCTTCGGGCCGCGTCGGTCCCGTGCGGGTATCGGCCGCGAAGAGGCGGCCTGACGCCCGAACGCAGCGAAATGGCGCAGGCGCTCCGCGCTTTGCCCGCTCGGTGTTTCGCGCTAGCCTAGCCGCCAAGGCAGAGGCGAGAGACTGTGATGCGGCTATCCCGGCGGACGATGGCACTGGGCCTGGGCGCGACGGCGCTCGCGGCCTGCTCGGGCGGTCCCGGACCGAGCGCGCGCGCGCCCGCGGGCGCCGACCCGGCCATGCGCCCCGCGCGCAATCCCGCCTTCGACGCGTGGCTCGACGGCTTCCGCCCCCGCGCCCGTGCCGCGGGCATCTCCGAGGCCACGCTGGAGCGCGCCCTGCCCCGCGCGGGCTTCCTGCCCGGCGTGGTGGAGCGCGACAGGAACCAGGCGGAGTTCACCCGCTCGCTCGAGGACTATCTCGCCATCGCGGCCTCGGACGAGCGCGTGGCCATGGGCCGCGCGATGCGCCGGCGCCACGCGGCCACGCTCGCCGCGATCGACGCGCGCTACGGCGTCGAGCCCGAGATCGTCACCGCGATCTGGGGCCTCGAAAGCCGCTACGGCGAACGGCGGGGCGACATCCCCGTGATCTCGGCGCTCGCCACGCTGGCCTTCGACGGGCGGCGCGGCCCCTTCTTCGAGCGTCCGCTCGTGGCCGCGCTGCGCATCCTCGCGCGCGGCGACATCACGCCCGACCGGATGACCGGAAGCTGGGCCGGCGCCATGGGGCACACGCAGTTCATCCCGACCTCCTTCGAGGCCTATGCCGTGGATTTCACCGGCGACGGGCGGCGGGACATCTGGTCGGACGACCCCACCGACGCGCTCGCCTCCGCGGCGGCCTATCTCGACCGCTTCGGCTGGCGGCGCGGCCAGCCCTGGGGCGTGGAGGTGCGCCTGCCCGCGGGCTTCTCCGGCCCCTTGGGGCGCGGCACGACGCGCAGCCCAGCGGCCTGGGCCGCGGCGGGCGTGCGCGACATGGACGGCCACCGCGTGCCCGACCACGGCCCGGCCTCGATCCTGCGCCCGGCGGGGTCTGCCGGGCCCGCCTTCATGGTGTTCCCGAATTTCGGTGTGATCGCGCGCTACAACAACGCCGAGTCCTACGTGATCGGGGTGGGCCACCTTGCCGACCGGATCGCCGGCGGCCCGCCCATCCGGACAAGCTTTCCGCCCGATGCAGAGGGGCTCACCCTCTCCGACCGTAAGGAGATCCAGGAGCGGCTCACCCGCGCGGGCTTTGACACGAACGGCGTGGACGGGGTGATCGGTAGCGGCACCGAGGCGGCGATCCGCGCCTATGAGCGCGCCCGCCGCCTGCCCGAAACCGGCCGGGCCACGCGCGCGCTCCTCGACCGGCTCCGGCGCAGCGCCTGACGCGTCAGGGCGCGATCCAGGCGCCCGCGAATCCGTCCGCCCGGGAGAAATCCGCGCGGCGGTGCCAGTCCCCGAGATGGAGCGCCTCGATCCGCTCCACCCGGCCGTCCAGCACCGCGAAGCGCGCGCGCTCCCGCGTCTCCTCGTAATCGGCCACGGGATCGCCGATGGGCCGGCCCGGTTCCGGCCGGCCGCCATAGGCCCGGCGCGCCTCGGGCGACAGGCGCTCCCAAAGCGCGTCGAGCGAAGCGCCGGTGCGCAGCTCGACCGTCAGCGCGAGGCGGATCTGCAGCCGGTCCTTCGGCTCCCAGACATGAAGCGTGGCGCGGGGCTCGCGCGCGAGTTCGGCCACCTTGGCCGAGGCCGCATCGGTGTAGATCGTGACGCTGCCCGCAGCCTCCGAGGAGCCGCGCAGCACCACGGTGCGCGCCTCGGGCGCGCCGTCGGTGCCCAGGGTGGCCAGCGTCGGGTGTCGCGCGGGCGCACGCCGGTCCGCCACGCCGCGCCCGAGGCGTTGCCACACGCGGGCGCGCAGGCCCTCCAGCGTCTCGAACCACTCACTCATAGCCCGTCATCTCCAAGTAGCCGTGGCCGTCATGGCTGCCGGAGACGGAGACTGGCCCTTCCCAGTAGGGAAAGCTCGTGGCCATCCATGACTGCGGGTTGAGCGGCTCGGTCGTGACGTCGAGCCCCTTGGCGGGCAGCTCCACCCGCCAGCGCACGGGCACCTCGCGGCCCGCCACCTCGGCCGTCCCCAGCGGCGTGAGGCGCAGCGCCCCGTCGCCGTAGGGCGTCTCGGTCCCGTCAGGCGCGATCCAGGTGGCGAAGGTGAAGACGCCGCCCCCCGTCTCGCGGACCTGCGCCGCCATGACCCGCGCGCCGCCATCGAGGCTGATCGAGAACCAGTCCCAGCCCTCCTGGCTTTCGGAGAGCGGCTGGCTGGACCATTCCCGGTCGAGCCAGGCGGTCCCGGTGACCGCCACCTCGCGCCCCTCGAGGGACAGCGTGCCCCGCGCCCTGTAGAAGGGTTGCGAGTAGTAGTGGCTCGCCTGCCCCTCGGCGGACTTGACCGAGAAGCCGTTCTCGCCGTGGAAGACGAAAGGCCCCTCCGCGTCGAGGTCGAGGGCATAGCCGAAACCGGGGCCGGAGGCGGTGACGGTGACCTCCGACAGGCTGGGCCCCGCCGCGCGCCAGTCGTCGATCCAGGCCGCGAAGGGCTCGGCCGTGACGCCCGCCTGCCCCACGCCCCCGCGCGCCAGGCGCTCGGCGTGGTGGTGCCGCGAAGCGGTGGTGAGCGCCGCGTGCCCCATCCAGAGCTGCGGGCTCTGCCACCCGTCCGCCTCGCGCGGGGCGAGCGCGGTGCGGAAAAGCGTCCATTGCACGCCGTAGCGTGCCCCGTCCGCCGCCTGAAGGTTGGCCGTCAGGTACCACCATTCGATGCGGAATTCGGGATGGGCGCCGTGATCCTCGGGAAAGGTGATCGGGGCCCCGCGCTCGGGCAGCGCGAAACCCTCCGCCTCGGTGCCGAGGCCGGCGAAGCCCTGCGCCCGGGCCGTGCCGGCCGCCGCCACGAGAAGGATGGCAAGACATCTAGCGATCATGGGTGAACACCGCGACAAGCTGGCGGGGCGGCATCCGGGCGAGCCGCCGCGCGGGGATGAGCGCGGCCAGCACCGCCGCCAGAACCGCGAGCGCGGCCAGCGGCGCCCACTGGCCGGGAAAGAGGTGCATGGGAAGCCGCCAGCCGAACGCCTCCACGTTCACCACGGCCAGCAGCAGCCAGGCCAGCGCCAGCCCGACCGGCAGCGCCAGCACGAAGGTCAGAAGCGCCAGCATGCCCGCGCGCGCGAGTTCGAGCGTGGCAAGCCGCCGTCGGGCCACCCCCGCCGCCCAGACCGGCGCGAGCTGCGGCAGCCGCATGGCCGAAAGCGTGAGCAGGCTGGTCAGCATCGCCACCCCCGCCACGGCCAGCGTCAGCACGTTGAGCGCGGCCGTCACCGCGAAGGTCCGCTCGAAGACGCCGAGCGAGAAGGCCTTGATCGATGCCTGGTCCACGACCGCCTCCGCCGGCAGGCCGAACTCCTCCACCAGCGCGGCGCGCAACCCCTCGGCCTCTTCCGGTGGCAGGCGGAGGCCGAAGCGCAGCGGCGCCACGTCTGGGAAACGCTCGGTGAAAGGCTCCGCCCCCACGATCGCCTGCCCGGCCGGGTTGCCGTAGTCGGAGTAGACGCCCGCCACCGGCAGCTCCCACCCCGGCGCCAGCTCCACCTGCGTGCCCGGCCAGAGCCCCGCGCGGCGCGCGAGCTGCTCGTTCACCAGCGCCGCCTCCCCCGCCGCGACCCGGTCCCACGGGCGCGCGCCCGCGGCGAGAAGCGGCCAGGCCTCGCGGTAGGTGTCGTGATCGACGACGCCGTAGACCTCCGCGGGCTGCCCCGCGATGCGCGTGTCGGCCCACTGGATCGGCAGCACCGCGTCCACGCGCGGCGCCACCCAGTCGCGCAGCGCCGCCGCCTCGGTCCGGTCGCGGGCGCCGATGTAGAGTTCGGCCGCGAGGCGCTGATCCAGCCAGCCCGTGAACCCCAGCCGGAAGGAGGACACCATCGTACCCACGCCCACATTCGCCGAGAGCGCGAGCAGAAGCGCCATCAGCGCGAGCGACAGGCCCGGAAGCTGGTGGCGCGTGTCGGCCCACACCCACTCGGAGAGCGGGCCGCGCGCCAGGGCCGCCGCCCGGCCCAGCACCGCGTGAAGGAACACCGGCAGCGCGAGCGCCGCGCCCAGAAGCAGCCCGCCGAGCGCGGCGAAGCCCGCCAGCAACCCGTCGAAGAGAACCGGGGCAAGCGCGCCGGCCGCGAAGAGCGCCGCCGCGCCCGCGCCCTGCCGCCGCAGCCCGGCCGCGGCCGCCCGCGACCAGGCGCGCGGCTGCGCGGGCGCCAGAAGCGGCAGCCGCCAGAGCCGCCAGATCGCCTGCGCGGCCGCGACCGCCGTCCCGCCGAGCGCCATGGCGAGCCCCGCCGCCGCCCAGCCCGGCCGGAACGCGAGGCTGCCCGTCACCTCCGCGCCGTAAAGCCCCCGCAGCGTCGCCGCCACGTCCGGCAGGAGCACCGTGGCGACGCCGTAGCCCAGTGCGAGCCCGAAAAGCCCCGCAAGAAGCGCGAGCGCCGCCAGCTCCGCCGCCACCACCCGCATCACCAGCCCGAGAGGCGCGCCGAGGGCGCGCAGCGTGCGCACCATCGCGCGCCGCTGCTCGAAGGCGAGGCCGATGGCGCCGTGAACGATGAAGAGCCCCACCGCGAAAGACAGGAAGCCGAAAGCGGTGAGGTTGAGGTGAAAGGACCGCGTGAGCCGCGCGATGTCGCCCTGCGCCTCGGGCGCGCGCTGCACGAGCCCATCCGCCACCGTCTCGAGCGGCGCGCGCCCGGCGGGCTGATCGGGCAGAACCAGGATCCGCGTGACGGTGCCCGGCGCGCCCGACAGCCGCGCCGCTGTGGCGATGTCGGTGATCGCGCGGCCGTCGGCCAGACCCGCCGAGACACGGATCTCCGGCCAGCCGGCGCGCTCGGCCGCGTTGAGCGCCGCCGCAGTGCCGGGGGCGGCGTAGGCGATGCCGGGCGGCGTCAGGAAGTCGAGCGCGGCCCCGTCGCCCAGCCCCGGGATCGCGCCGCCCGAGGGCGCGGTCAGCGGCTCCACCCCGAGAAGGCTCACCGTCTGGCCCCCCGCGACGAGCTGCGTCTCGATTTCCGGCGACACCCGCCAGCCCGCGCGGCGGAGCGCCGCGAAATCCGCGACGGTGAGCGCGCGGCCCTCGGCCTCGATCACCGCGAGATCCGCCTGCCCGGTGGCCGACTGCGCCGCGGCGTAGCTGGCCCGCGCCTCGGCGTTGATCGCCTGGACGCCGGACCAGAGCGCGGTGGCGAGCGCGAGCCCCGCCAGCAGGGTGACGAGCTGGAGCGGATGGCGCCGCCAGTGGCCAAGCAGGGCGACGAGGATCCAGCGGCTCATGCAAGCCGCCCGGCGCGCAGATGCACGCGCCGCTCCATCCGCCCGGCCAGCCGCTCGGAATGGGTGACCATCAGGAGCGCCGCGCCGGTTTCGGCCACGAGTTCCAGCATCAGCGCGAGCACGGCGTCGCCGGGCTCCTCGTCGAGGTTGCCGGTGGGCTCGTCGGCCAGGATGAGCGCGGGGCGCGGCGCGAGCGCCCGGCCGATCGCCACCCGCTGCTGCTGGCCGCCCGACAGCTCCTCCGGGTAGCGCCGCTCGAAACCCGAAAGGCCCAGCCTGTCGCACAGCCGCGCGGTCCAGCCCGTGTCCTCGCGCCCGGCGAGCCGCGCCTGGAAGGCGATGTTGGCGCCCGCGTCGAGCGACGGGATCAGGTTGAACTGCTGGAAGACGAGGCCGACCGTCTCGCGGCGCAGCGCCGCGCGGCCCGCGTCGTCGAGCGCGCCCACATCCGCGCCGGCCAGCCGCACATGCCCGCCATCGGGCGTGTCGAGCCCGGCGACGAGGTTCAGAAGCGTGGACTTGCCGCTGCCCGACTCGCCGGTCAGCGCCAGCGTCTCGCCCGCGTCGAGCGCAAGCGACACCCCCTGCAGCACCGGCGGCCCGCCGGGATAGGTCTTCTCGACTGTGTCGATCTCAAGCAGCATCGCTTTGCCCTCTGCCTTCCAGAGGTGCGTCCCGTGACCGATTTGGCAAGCGCCCGCAAGACCCGGGGGGCGGCGCGAAACGCCGCCCCCCCCCTGGCGATCATCCTGCGCTCCCGTGGCCGGGGGCCTTCGCCGCTCAGAAGAGCTCGATGTCGCCCTCGTTGAACCCCGTGAGCACGGAAGCCGAGTTGAACTCCGCGAGCTTGTAGTCAGCCACGCCGTCGGCGTCCTCGTCGAACCAGAGCGCGCGCGTCGTCGCGAAGTCGTCGAGGATGAAGGTCGCCTCGCCTGGCGTCGCGCCGAAATAGGTCTGCGTCGTGGCGTCCACCGAGGCGTTGACGAAGTTGTTCGCATCGAGCAGCCCCGCGGTTTCCGCATCGAGCAGGGCGCCGAAGGCCGACTTGTCGATCCGGATGCCATCGCCGTCGGCGGTGGAGTAGGACGCGATGAGGTCGGTCCCCTCGTCGGGGGCGCGGAACTCGAACCTGTCGGCGCCGGTGCCGCCGTTCAGCGTGTCCGCCCCGGCGCCGCCGTAAAGGAGGTCGTCGTTGTTGCCGCCGAAAAGCTCGTCGGCACCGGCCCCGCCGAACAGGCTGTCGTTGCCGTCGAGGCCGAGCAGCGTGTCGTCACCAGCACCGCCGCCGAGTTCGTTGGCGTCCATGTCGCCGGTCAGCGCGTCGCCGAAATCCGTGCCGAAGACGCGATCGATCCCCGTCACCTCGTGAACCGGCGCCGCGCCGGTTTCCTGGAACGTGCCGGTTGTAAGCGAGACGGTCACCGCAGCGGTATGGTCGGTGAAGGACAGGAGGTCATTCCCGCCGCCACCGTCGATGGCGAAGACCGTCCCGCCGGTGAGCCCCGTGACGCCGAAGCTGTTCGCAGCGGCACTGCCCGAGACGTCGAGCGTCTCGATGCCCGAGAACGTCACCGTGTCGGAGAAGCTCGCCGGCACCGGCTCGTAGGAGAACGAGGCGGCCCCAAGCGCGAAGTTGCCCGACCCTGCTCCGCTGCCGTCCACCAGAAGCGTGTCGTCGTCGGCCCCGCCGATCACCGAGTCGTCGCCGTCGCCCGGCGTCCAGACGAACAGGTCGTCCCCCGCGCCGCCGTCGAGGGTGTCGTTACCGGTGAAGCCGTTAATCAGGTCATCGGCATTGGTGCCGACGATGCTGTCCGCCTGCGTCGTGCCGTCGATGAAGACGATCTGCCCGGCGGGCAGCGTCACCGTCAAGCCGCTCAGATCGACGCTGCCGTCCGCCGCCGTCTCGTCGAAGAACGAGCCCGGATTGGCCGCCGTGTTGGGGGTGCCGCTGGGCGACTGGTCGGCCATCGGGTCGATGCCCACCGGTGTACCCCACAAGGTGCTGTCCACGTCCACGCTCGAGTTCGCGACCGAAAGACCCGTCATGTCCGTGTAGCCCTGGACGTAGAACGCCGGTTTCCGCGCCTCGCCTGACAGGGTGAGGCCGTCGATCGTCACGGTGCCGATGGGCGTGAGGACGTCGTAGCTTCCGACCGAGGATCCCGGCGTCGGCGTGAGCTGGTCGTAGAGCGGACCGTCGAAGCCTGCCATCTGGAACAGGTAGTCCGCGCTCGTCGCGCCCGAGATCGCGTTCGACGAGGTGACGTTCGTGATCGTCGCATCGCCGTCGAACTCGAAGAACACGATATTGCCCGCGTTCGACGAGGTTTGCGCATTGTCGATGAAGCTGGAGCCGATCAGCACCACGCTCTGCACCCCGGCCTGATCGTAGGCGCTGCTGGCCTTGCGACCCGACACGAGCAGACCGGAGCCGCCCGCGCCTTCCACGCGGACGCCCTCGATCCGCAATGTGCCCAACACCTCTTGGTCCGCCGCCGTGATGCCGGCCCCTTCGACCGCGAGATCCTGGAAGGCCACCTCGCCCGAGGCGTTGTCTGCGGCGAGGTCGACCGAGAGACCGCTCGTGAACACCGTGTCGGCAGCGGTCGCGCCGTCGCCCTGGCCAATGACGGTCACAGCCTTCGTGAGGGCCGCGCCGGCATAGCTGCCCGATGCCACGAGGATCGTATCGCCAGAGACCGCCGCCGCTTCCGCCTCCGCGAGGCTCGAGAAGCCGCCATTGGCCGCGTCGTCCACCAGCAGGACGGTCTCGCCGCCGATCTCCACCCGCTCGATGCCGAAAAGCGTGTCGGTGTCGGTGCCGTCGGTGACCTCCCAGGCGCCTGCGGGTTCGTTCCACGAGAGCGTGAAGCCCGCGCCGTAAGTGGCCGTATCAACGGTGGTGTTCGCGTCGTCCGCCGTGTCGGTGCCGCCGTAGAGCGTGTCCGACCCGGCGCCGCCGTCGAGCGTATCCGCGCCCGCGCCGCCCGAAAGCGTGTCGTCGCCGCCCGCGCCGTTCAGCGCGTTGTCGCCGGCGTCGCCCGTCACGGCCTGCGCGACCTCGTTGCCCGTGAGCGTGAGCCCGGATCCGCCGGAAACGAGCGCCTCGATCTCGGCACCCACGGCGAGCACGTAGTCCACCGAGGCCTCGACCGTGTCGCTGCCCTCGCCCGCGGCCTCCAGCACCACGTCGAGGGCGTCGTCCACGACGAAGCTGTCGTCGCCCGCGCCACCGTCCATGGTGTCTGCGCCGCCACCGCCGTCGAGCTGGTCGTCGCCGTCGAGGCCGGTGAGGCTGTCGTTCGCCGCCGCGCCGAGCAGGATGTCGTCGGCATCGCTGCCTTCGACCGCAAAGGGCGTGGTGAGCGTATCCGTCGCCTGGTGCCACACCCCGACGCCGTAGCTATCGGTCACGTCGACATTGGTGACCGCGTTGTTCTCGATCAGGATCTGATCGGGCGTGATCTCGCCGACGGCGAGAATGCCGACATCGGTGCCGTCGATGCTGTTTCCGGAGATCTCGCCTCCCGAGACGGCGCCGGAACTGTCGGCAACATAGATGCCGATGACCTTGGTCGCAGGCTCGGCGCCGTTGGGGCTGGTGATCTGGTTGCCCGTCACCGAGAGATCCGTGCTATCGAACAGGAGCATCGCGCCGGAATAGACCGAGTCCGACCCGGCATAGCCGATCCCGTTGATCGCGATGCCCGAGATCGAGCCCGTGGACCCCGACGTCTGGATGCCGTTCTGTGCGATGACGGGCTGCGCGCCGCCGCCCTGCACGGTGACGCCGGACACATCCAGGTCGGCCTGCCGGAATGCGGTCGCGTTCTTCTGGAAGTCCTCGATCGTGCCGCCCGACATGCCGAAGGACATGAGCGTGTCGTTGTCCACCCGCACGCCCACGCCACGCTGGTTGCCGGACACCACCGGGAAGCCGTCCACCGTGGTCCCGCCCGGGTAGGCATCGCGGATGCCGGTCACGTTCACGTCGGTGAGGCCGCCGGAGGCGTTACGGTAGTTCACGCCCACGAAATTCCCGCCACCGGTGACGACGCCCGCCTGTCCGTCACCGTCTACGGTGACGTTCTCGATCTGGACGTTCGCGGAGTCGATCACGTCGACCACCGCCCACACGCCGCGGCCCGAGCCTGTGGTCGACGTCTGCACCGCTGCGGCGTCCGCCTCGACCGTCACGTTGCCCTGACCGATCAACGTCAGTTCGTCGATGCCGTCGATCACCACTTGGCCGGTGTAGGTTCCCGCGGAGACGAGGATCGTGTCGCCGGCCTGCGCCTCGTCCACCGCCTCCTGGATGGTGTCGAAGCCGCCGTTGCCCACGAGGAGGGTGCGCGAGACCAGCGTGCCGGAGCCGTCGCGGGTCTCGACGATCTCGATATCCTTCAGCGTATCCGTGCCCTGGCCCGTGGCGAGGCCGGTGGCGTCCACCTGCCAGCCGTCGAACGCGGCGCCGCCCACCGGCTCCGTGCCGGAGACGGCCGAGATGTCGGCCGTGCCGATCTCGTCGGCCGCGCCGCCGAGATAGACGGCCACGTCGCCCTCGCCCGGGTCGGCCGCGCCGTTCAGCGACTCGAGCCCGCCGTCGAGGTAGTCGTCGCCCGCGCCGCCCGTCAGCTCGTCATTGCCCGTCTCGGCCACGGTGGGCTGTCCGGGCTTCTCGGAGCCATAAAGCTCGTCGTCGCCCGCGCCACCCGACAGGCTGTCGTCGCCCGTCTTGCCGTGCAGACGCTCGTTCGCCGCCGTGCCGATGATCGTCGTGTTCACATCGGCCTGGTCGATCTTCTCGCCCTGCAGCTCGGCCACGATCCCGGAACCCGCGGGGTAGGTGATGCCGTAGGCGGTGGCGTCGATCGTGGCGTCGGTCACGCCGTCGATGTTGAAGAGCGGCCCCCAGGCGCTTTCCGCGCCGGAGAAATCGAGGCCCGAGATCGAGAGCCCGTCGATCTCGCCGAAGTTGAACACCGCGACCGGGTTCTTGTGATAGGCGCCCGCGACCGTGACGTTGGCGAGGCTCACCGTGCCGAGATCCGGCGGCGTGCCGCCGTTGACAGCGCTGCCGCCCGCGACGTTGCCGGTGATCTCGATGGCGTTGTCGGGCCGGTCGGCCGTGGCCGCGCCGCTCGCCGCGCCGTCGAAGGTGACGTCGGTGAAGCTCGCATCGCCCCAGAAGCCGAAGAGCTTCGCATCGGCGGTGTTCCCGCCACCTGCCCCGTTGTCCGAGAAGGCGACGTTCGTCACCACCACGGCGGCCGCGCCCATCAGGCCGAGCGCCGTGTCGCCGGTGACGTAGAGCGCCACGTTGCCGAGGCCGCTCAGGGCCCCGTCCTCCACCGTAAGGGTGCCGACATTGGCCACCTCGTCGAGGAAGATGCCGTTCGTGCCGCCCGCGATGTCGAGGTTGACGAAGGAGAGGTTCCCGCCGCCGGTGTCCTGATCGACCGTGAACGCGTTGCCCGAGGCCGGCGCGATCACCGCGCGGTTGCCGTCGATGGTGACGCCCTGGAAGGTGAGCGCCTTGCCCTGGGTGTCCACCGTCTCGTCGAAGGCGGTGGGCTGGCCAAGAATCTGCACCGTCATGCCGTCGGCGGTCGAGGCCGCGTCCACCGCCGCCTGGATGCCGGCGTAGGCCCCGACGAGCGCGCCGGAGCCGTCCACCACGCGCACCGGCGCGGTGAGGTCGATGTCGGTGTCGTCGAAGCGCAGCGTCTCGACATCGGCCGCGATCTCGATCGCGTCCGTGCCGTTGTCCATCGTCACCGCGCCGTCCGCCGCGACGGCGTAGCTGTAACTGGCCGCATTGCCGACCACATCCACGATATCGTCGCCCGCGCCGCCCGACACCGTGTCCGAGCCGCCCTGGGTGGCGAAGAGGTTGTCCTCGTCGTTGCCCGTCATGCTGTCGGACTGGGCCGAGCCGATCACGTTCTCCACGCCCGAAATCGCGGCGAAGCCCGTCGCGCTCTGCCCCGACCCGCTGTCGTTCAGGTCCACCGTGACGCCGGTTGTGAAGTCCGAGTAATCGACTGCGGCGCCCACCAGCGTGCCCCAGGCCGGCAGGGAGAAGGCGCTCTCGCCCGTTTCGCCCGCGTGGTAGGTATATCCGGCCGCACCGTCGTTGACGGCGAAGGAGTCGTTGCCGCCGCCCGACTCGAAGGTCAATGTCACGGCGTCGCCGGCCGCGAGGTTCCACGCGATCAGGCGATCGTGTCCGCCCCCGCCGAGGCCGCTCGCGTCATCCGGCCCGACGAAGACGTCGGTCACCCCCTCGACCGCGAGATCCCCGCTGACGAATACGTCCGAACCGCCATCGCCCAGGAACACGCGGATGTTCTCGATGTCGTTCGCCTGAACCCCGTTGGTGAAATCCTGGATCGTCACCCCCCCGGAGACGGGCGCGTCGATGGCGATGTTGCGGAAGCTCGTGACCGGGTCGGCCGTGCCATCGGCCGGGCCGAGCGACCCGTCCGGGAAGACCGCAGAGAAGATCACGGTGTCCCCGCCCGCGCCATTGGTGCCGCCGTCGACGATCGCGGTGCTGCCGGGCCCGGCAACATGTGTGAAGTGCACGAAGGTGTCGTCGCCCGCCTCGCCCGAGAGGGTGTCGATCCCGCCGCCGCCGAAGATCAGGTCGTCGCCCGCGCCGCCCTCGATCGTCTCGCTGGCCGCCGTGCCGATCAGCGCGTCGCCCACGAAGCCGCCCGGATCGCTGTCCGAGCCGATGATCGTGCCGTCGGTCCCAACGCCGTTGACGACCGTGCCCGCGTTGCCGAGCGGCGCGAAGGCCGGGCTGGTGCCGTAGCTGCCGCCCGTCACGTTCACGCCGGTCAGGTCGATCGCGGAGGGCGTGGGCGAGCCGGTGACATTCGCGCCGAAGGTCGGATTCACGTAAAGGCCCGTCCACGCGGCGTTGCCGTTCAGCGTGAGCCCGCCCGAGAAGTCGAGGCCCGCCAGGTCGTTGTAGCCGTGCACATAGGCCAGCGTCTTGGCGTAGTCGCCGGTGATCTGGACGTCGGTGAAGGTCACGTCGCCGATCGGCGCGTCGATGGTGTCGCCCGCGCCGTCGTCGTAGCCGGCGACCTGGATGCCGTTGTCCCCGCTGCCGGAGCCTTCGGCGGTGACCCGGAGGAAGTCCGCGTCGCCCAGGAACTCGAAGAGCGTGATGTCGCCCGAGCCCCCGGAGGTCGGCGCGAGGCCGTTCTGACTGAGGTCCACGTCGGTGAAGCTGACCGACAGACCGGTGCCGCCCCCGTTCACCAGCACGCCCGCCTGGTCGTAGCCGGTGATCGCAACGTCGGCGACGACCAGCGCGGCGAGCGGGTTGGCGGTGCCGTCGCGGCTGCCCGTGTAGCGCAGGCCCACATTGGCGCTGCCCGCCGCGGCGTCGAGCGTCATGTTCTCGACCCGGAGCGTGCCCGTCGCCGCGTCGAGCCCGGAGGCGCCGGTGGCCGTGGAGAGCGAACCCAGCGTCACCTCCGTCGGGTCGGCGCCCGCGCCGATCAGCGACACCGCCACGTCGAGCGAGACATCCTCACCATAGCTGCCGGGCGCGATCAGGATCACGTCCCCGTCCTGGGCGGCGTCCACCGCCTCCTGCACCGTGGCGAAGCCGCCATTGCCCACGAGGTGGATCGCGCCGCCGGCATGGGCGATCGTCTCCATGCCCTCGAGCTGGTCGGTGCCCTCGGCGCCGGCGGAAACCTCCCAGCCCGTGCCGGAAAGCACGATATCGGCCTCATCGAGCGTGCCGGCGTAGCTCGCCGTGTCGATGCCCGCGCCGCCGTCGAGCGTGTTGTCGCCCGCGTTCCCCGCGCGCGCGTCGTCCCCCGAGCCGCCGGTGACGTTCTCGAAGCCCGAGATCGCCGTGGCCGGCGCGCCCGCCGCCGTGGCAGCCGCGCTCGGCGTGAAGCCGGTGGCCGTGCCCGCGCCCAGGGCGACGGCGACGGACTCGGTGGTGCCGCTATAGTCGAGCGTATCGGAGCCGGTATCCCCGGCAAGCGGCGCCAGGGTGCCGCCCGCGCCCGGCGTCGTGTCCACATGGGCCGTCACCGCCTCGATGGAGGAGAGGCTCGCCCCGTCGAGCGACGTGATGACGCCGCCCAACACGCTCACGCCCACCGCGTCGTCGCCCGCATCCGCGTCGAGCAGCAGCAGCGCGTCCGCGTCGTCGCCCCCGTCGAGCGTGTCGCCCGCGCCTTCGCCGCTGAACTGGATGAAGGAATCCGCGCCCGCGCCGCCGCTGGCGGAGTCCGCCCCGGCCCCGCCGAGGAGCAGATCGTCGCCCGCGGCGCCGTCCAGCGTGTCGTCGCCCGCGGCGCCCGAGATCACGTCGGCCCCGTCGTCGCCGGTAAAGACGTTCGCTTCGTCCGCGCCGTTCGCGCCCACCGAGATCTCCGGCGCCGTGGCCGCGGCATTCGTGACGCGCAGTCCCGGCGCCGCGCCCGCGTCGAGATCGCCGCCGATCCCGTCGATGTTGAGCCCGGCGAAGGCCGCGGTGACGGCGATGTCGAGCGATCCCGCCGGATCCGCGCCCGCGAAGGTCAGGCCTGAGAGGTCGGTGAAGTTGTAGATGGCCACCCCGGTCTTCGTGAAGGCGCCGGTCACCGTGACGCCCGAAAGGGTGATCGTGCCTGCCGGCCCCGGCGTGTCGAGACCGCGAAGCTGGATGCCGTTGTCGGCGCCCGCGCCGCCGGTGACGGTCACGTCGGTCAGCGTGACGCCACCCGTGTAGCCGAAGAAAGTGAGCGCGCCCGAGCCGTTGGAGCCCGAACTTCCGTTGCCGCTGAAGGCCGCGTTCTCGATCACGATCGCGTCGACATCGGCCGCCGTGTTGGCCGCCTCGACCGGGTTCGCGCCGCTGCCCACCAGAAGGCCGTGGCTCGCCCCGCCCGTCACGTCGCCGTCCCGAAAGGCCACGCTGTCGTAGTCGGCGCCCTCGTCGATCGAGACGCCCGCCCCGTCCGTCGCCAGAACGTCGACATTGCCGATCTCGACCGACTGCCCGGCGCCGCCGCCGGTCACGTCGATGCCCGCGACGCTCACGTCGCCGAGGCCCCGGATGGTCACGCCCTTGTCGAGCACGAGCGTCTCTGATCCCGAATAGGCCGTCTCGCCCGGCCCGCCCGCGCCGTTCACCAGGATGGTGTCGCCTTCGGCCGCGGCGTCGATCGCCGCCTGGATGGTGGCGAAGGTGCCCGCGAGGGTCGTCGCCCCCGGCGTGCCGGAGAAGAGCTGCACCGCGCTGTCGAGGCGAAGCTCCGCATCCGCGAAATCCAGCACCTCGACGCGTGTTAGGGTGTCGGTGCCTTCGTCCGCCGGGCTGCCTGCGGCCCCGTCCGTGTCCTCGACGCTCGCAAAGCCCGTGACGAAGCCCGAGGCGTCCGCCGACGTGGTGACGGTGTAGGTCGCGCGCAGGTCGGCATAGGCGGCGGTGTCCACGCCGTCCCCGCCGTCGATGGAATCGTCGCCGCCACCCCCCATCACGGTGTCGTCGCCGCCCGCGCCCGAAATGGTGTCGTCGAGATTGCCGCCCGTGAAGCTGCCCGCGCCGTCGCCGTCCGTCACGTTCGCCACGGCGGCGAAGGTCACCTCGACGGGCGCGGACGTCGCGCCGGATGTGTCGGTGACGGTCACGGTGACCACCCGGTCATTCGCGTTGAACCCGAAATCCGTCTCGCCGGCGATGACCTGCACCTGCTGGAGGACCGACTGGGCGAGCGAGGCGGACATCGGGCTGCCCGATGGCGCCTCGATCACGAAGTCCGCGGCGTTGCCGTCCCCGCTCAAGGTGAAGCCCAGGGTTTCGAGGAAGCCCTGGAACCCGGCATCGAGGAAAACCGCGTCGCCCGCGTCGAGGCCGGTGTCGCCGGGCACGCTGCTGGCGTCCACGGAGAGACCGAGCGTGATGCGCGCGATCCCGCCCTCCGGGTCGCTGCCGGTGGCCGCCCCGGCGACCGCCTCGGCGACGCCGGCCGTCACCGTGCCCGAAAGCGGCGAGACCGCGAGGGTCGGCGCGTCGTTCGCGCCATTGACCGTCACGGCCAGAACCGCGGTGTCCGACCCGCCTTCCCCGTCGGTGATGCGGTAGGAGAACATCTCCACCGGCGCGTCGCCCGCGCCGAGGGCGTTCACGGCCGCCTGCTGCGCCGCGCTCACGCCGAGCGTGTATGTGTAAGCGCCGTCCGCACCGAGCGTCAGGTCGCCATAGGTCCCGGACACCGTTGCGCCCACGTTCAGGGCCGCACCCTGTACCGCGGCCACGGCAAGCGTGTCCGCCGTGTCGACATCGCTGTCGGCCTGGTCGCCGGGGCCTTCGCCGGTCAGGACGTTGCCTGCGACCGTTTGCGCCGCGTCTTCGGTGACCTGTGCGGCGTCGGCATTGGCCACGGGGCCGTCATTGGTGCCCGTCACCGTGACCGTCAGCTGCGCCGACGCGCTCTCTGTGGGTGTTCCGTCATCGACGGCGGCGTAGGTAAACACGTCCGTCACCGATTCTCCCGCGGCGAGACCCTGGGCCGCCGCGTTGTCGAGCGCGTAACTGTAGGCTCCCGTCGCCGCGTCCACCGTCAGTGTGCCGTGGCTACCGACCACGACGATCTCTCCGCCGCTGGGCGCGGTTCCGTCCACCTCGGCCACGGCCAGCGTCTGCCCCGCATCGGGGTCGTCGTCGTTCGCCAGAAGGTTGCCCGCCGCGGTGGTCATGACGTCTTCGGTCACGCCCACGGCGTCGTCCTGGGGCAGCGGCGCCTCGTTCTCGTCCGTCACCGCCAGGGTGAGCGGGGCCGTGTCGTCCGGCGCGCCGCCCAGGCCCGCGTCGTCCACCTCGACCGTCACGTCGTAGGACGCCTGCGCCTCGAAGTCCGGGCTCGCGCCGACGTAGAAGAGCTCCGTGCCCCCGTTGCGCAGCTCGAAGGCCCCCGCGTCCGCACCGGCGAGCGACAGCGCGTTCGTCCCGAGCGCGTCGTCCGTTACCGCGATGTCGGCGACCTTCACGCCCACGCTCGTGTCCGTCCCCTCGGCGATCCCGGAAACCACGTTCGACAGCGCCACCGACGGCGCCTCGTTCTCGTCCGTCACCGTCACCGTGAGCGACTGCACCGTCGCGTTCACGCCGTCCGAGGCGGTCACCTCCACCTCGTAGTCGTTGCCGCCGTCCGCGTCGCCCGGCGCCTCGAAGTCCGGCGCCGCCGCGAAGCGCAGCTCGTTCCCGTTCACCAGCTCGAACAGCGCCCCGTCCGCGCCGCCCGTGATCTCGAAGCTCACCGGGCCGCCCACCGTGTCCACATCCGTCGCCGACAGCGTCAGAACCGGAAGACCGCCCTCCGCAACCGACGCCGACGCCGCGCCCGAGAACACCGGAGCCTCGTCGTTCACGTCCGCCACGGAGACGGTGAAGAGCGTGTCCGCCGTGCTGCCGTCCGTCGAGGTCGCCGTGACCGTGATGTCCGCCGTCGGCTCGCTCTCGAAGTCGAACACCGCGCCGGCGGCAAGACGGACCACGCCCGCGGCGTCCACCTCGAAGCGGGCGTCGTCCACCGCGTAACTCACCGTGTCCGAGCCGTCCGCATCCCCGGCGAAGACGGTGATACCGACCGCCTCGCCGCCGGCGGCCGTGCCCTCCGTCACCCCGTTCTCCGAGGCGTCCACGTCCACGGGAACGGTCACGTCGAACTCATCGACGTCCAGCACCTCGATCGTGCCGGTGGCGAGGAAGGTGAGCCCGTCACTGTCGGTCACGAGCGCGCTGAGGGTGATCTGGGTTTCGGCCTCGTAATCGAGCGCGATGCCGTCCACGAGCTTCAGCTGCCCGCCGGCGACCTCGAAACGGTCATCGGAGAGCTCGAAGGTGAAGGTGTCGCCCTCGTTGGGGTCGGTCACGACGATATCGCCCACGACACCGCCCGGTGCGTTCTCGGCGATCGTGTCGTTGAGCAGCTCGACATCCGTCGGCGCCTCGGGCCCCTCGGCATCGACGATCACGTCCGACGCAACGAGGACCGTTTCGCCGCTGTCGGAGACGAAGACCCGCAGCGGCTCGCCCGAGACCGGCGAACTGGCGGTGCCTTGCTCCGTCCAGAATCCCAGAAGGTCGAGCGAATCGTCGGCCCCGCCGATCACGACCATCTCGTTTCCGCCGCTCACGGCCGTAATCGCGGCCACGTCGAGAGTGAGCGACCCCGCGACGCCGTCGAGATCCACGACCTGGATGTTGCGCGTCGCGGCCTGCTGCCCCGGGACGGTCAGATCGAGCGTGTCGAGCGGGCCGGTCAGTATCAGCCTGTTGAACGCGCCCCCGCCCCCGTCGATATTCGCATAGCCGGCGGCCCCGATCTCGAAGCGGTCGTTGCGCGCGCCGCCCGTCATGTCATCGCCCGCGCCGATGCCCACGAAGCGGACGATCTCGCCCGTTTCCGCGCTGGCGTCGACACGATCGGCCGAGGCGCTCAGCAACACGGCAAGCGAGGAGCCGACGGCGAACCCATCGGACAGCGTCACGTCGGCCCCACCGCGCAGCTGCAACTGCTCGAACCCGGTCACGTTGACCATGTCGAACGCGCTGACCGATCCCGCGCCGAGCACGACGAGCCGATCCACGCCCGCACCGCCGTCGAGGTTGTCGGAGACCGTGAATTCGTCCGCGTCGATGAGCACGGCATCCCCCGCCGCGCCGCCAACGAAGGTTCCCGCCGCGGCGCCGAAGCCCGCCACGACGCGCACGTCGACAAGGCCGCTCGCATCGAGTTGCTGCAATCCGCCCTCCGCCGCGTAACGCAGCTGTCCCGAGGACGTCATCGTCTCGACGAGCGTGATGTTGGCGGGGTCCGCGCCGACGCGCACCTGCTCGACATTCGTGAAGGCCGACATGGCGGCCGCGCTCAGCGTGCCGCCGCCGACAAGGCGCACCACGTCCGTGCCGGCGCCACCGTCGAGGTCATCGCTGGCATCGAGATCGCCCGAGGCCGGGTCCACGAAGAAGAAATCCTGGCCCGCGCCGCCGATCACGCGATCCGTGCCGCCCCCGACGCGGTAGAGAACCGTGTCCGCCAGAACGCCGCTCGCATTCACGACCTCGTCGCCTGGACCGGTGGCCGTGACGCTGATCTGACCGGTGTCGCCCAGCCCGTCTACCAGTTCGACGGTCGCGCCGGCCCCCAGTTCGAACACGTCGATACCGCTCACGTTGGCGAGATCGGCGGCGGTCAGCGTCATGCCCGGGTCGAGCTGGAACGTGTCGCTGCCTGCGCCCCCGGCGATCGTGTCGCCCGAGGTGATATCGCCGCCTGCGATCTGGAACAGCTCGGCCACCGCGCCACCGGCGTAGCTGTCGTCACCGAGCCCGAGGTTGACGCGAAGCTGGATCGAGGGCGCCGACACGGCGCTGGAATCGATGACGTCGTTCCCGTCGCTTGCCAGCAGGCTGAAGGCCGGCGCGTCGGCAGACGCCACGAACGCGTCCGGCAGGGTGAGTTCCGTGGGGGCCGTGAGGACCACGCGCTCGAACCCGGCGACATTGGCGAAATCGTCGGCGACGAGAACGCCCCCGTCCGTAAAGCGCAGGCGATCGACGTCCTGCGGGCTGGACGAGCCGGTGAGCACATCCGCATTCGACAGGTTTTCGATCGTTCCGAAAACGACATTGACCTCGCCGGTCACGCCAGTGAAGAAATCCGCCCCGGACGTCAGTTCAAAAGATGCCATATCGTGCCCGCTCCCGGTTTCGACCCGCACCGCGAGGGACCGCGGCGCCTTTCAATTCGCGTCGGCCGGTCAGAAGGAAGATCTTGAAAAAGGCTCGGCGCCGTCCCGGAAGGAACACGCTTTTAGTGTGCCCGATTCACTGCCCTTCACACCGCGTGGCTTCTGCCATTCTCGCCGGAGACCTGCCTCGAAATTATTTTTACCATTTGTTAACGATTTCTCAACCTTGTTGTGGGCCGCCGGGAGCAAATCATCACAACTTGGGCAGATTTTTGAATAGCTTCAATGCGATGTCCGATTTCGGAACGCATCGAAATCGCCATCTTTCGCGAGAAGTCTACGTGGAAAGATAACCTGAAATTGCATTTACTTTTCAAAAATATATCGAGAAGAGAATTCCACGCCCCAAGCGGACCGGACATGTCATTTCCATGAGGGGCACTCCCACGCGGACGCACGGCTTGCCGAATGATGGCGAGCACCGAATCCGGCCAGGGTCGCAGGGACGGCGCCGGGCTGCGTTTCCCGGGCTGCCGGTCAGCGCGACAGACGGGCTCCGACCGCCGCGCTCAATGCCCTTCCTTTCCGGTTTCCGCCGTACGGATGTCCATCGCGTCGAAAAACTCTTCGAAGTCGGCGTGCAAGGCTTCGCGGCTCGACGCGCCCAGGAATATGGCCGCGAGTTCGTGGCTGTATTCGTCGCGGTGCTTCAACTCGCCCAGCCGCAAGCCTTCTTGCACATAAAGCTGGATCCGCGCGCCGGGAAAACGCTCCTCGAGGGCGCGGATCTTGTCTTCGCCGGGCGCGTGCGTCACGACCTCGTCGTCGGAATGGCCGTAAAGCCGCGGCATGAACTTGGCGGCGTAACGGAATTCACCGCGACGGGCGGGGTAATCGGGCTTTCGCCCCAGCGCCACGTCGAGCATGACCTCCTTGTGGGGCACACCCTCCACCATGTCGAAGATCGGGCTGTGCGACTTGGAAATGCGCGCGTTGATTTCCAGCAGCGACAGGCTGTCCTCTTCCTCGTGGTAGAAATACTCGATGTTGAACGGCGAATTGTCGAGGCCGATGGCCGCGACGACCTCCGCGGCCGAGGCGCGCATGCGCGCTTTCACCGGCTCGGGAAGCGCGGAGGGATACTCGTACCGCTCCAGGCTGGACCGGTTCGGCCCCCGGATCGAATCCACGATCCCGTAGATCTCCGTCTCGCCCCGAAACACGTAGCCCTCGAGTGTGCATTGCGCGCCCTGTGAAATGATTTCCTCGGCGATGCACTGCGCCGCGCCCGCCTCGGCGATCTCGGCGGGCAAATCGGCATATCCCATCAGCACCTCGAGCGGCTCCGCGAACCGCGAGATTCCCGACCGCGTCTGCGCGAGCGCGTGGGCGTAGTCCTCCCGGTTCTCGACCCGAAATCCGAGGATCGAGGAATGGGCGACGACCGGCTTCAGCCAGAACGGATAGTCGAGCGGCGGCGCGTCCGGGTCCGCCTCGAAGGGATCGACGCGCGCGAAACGCGGCACCTGCCGCGGCACGGCGTTTCGCTGGACGCTCCGGCTCCAGTACTTGTGCTGGCAGCGCAGGACGCTTTCGAGGCTGGGGCCCGGGAGACCGAATTCCCGCCGCAGGATCGGCATCATCACGATGGACGGGAAATCCCAGTAACTCACGATGGCGTCGATCGAGCCGTCGAAATCGCGCAGCACGCCCCGCGCCTTTTCGAGCAAGGCTTCCATGTCGAAACGCTCGGCATGGGTGATTTCGTCGAAATCGAAAAGCGTGTGGAACGCGTAATCGTCCGCATGACGCACGTTTTTCAGAAGGCGGAGATTGAACGGGTCTAGCCCCGCGACGAAAACGTTCCTGCGTCGATCGTCGTCCATAGGCCCTCACCCCACCCTTTGCAGAACGGCTGAAAAGGTCTCACACGCGGGCAACCGGGTCAAATCGGCCGGGCGCAAGGGCGCGATGGCCGCCCAGGGCCGGGCCATCGACGCGGGCGCCACTCCGGCGCCCCCCCGCGCTCTCTCTTCGAAGGCCCCACGTTGCGGCGCGGCTCAGCCCTCGGGCGCGTGGCGTGCGCCCGCCGCTGCAAGCCGCGCGGGCGCCAGCGCGGGCAGGAGCGCGGGATCGGGCGCGGCGCCGCCGCCGGTCACGAGATGGCGGGCGATCGCGGCGAGGGCGGGCGCGGTCTGCACCCCGTAGCCCCCCTGCCCCGCGAGCCAGAAGAATGCCTCCGCGTCCGCGGCGAAACCCGCCGCCGGCGTGCGGTCGGGCAGGAAGCTGCGCAGCCCGGCCCAGCTGCGCTCCACCCGCTCCACCGCCTCAGTCACCGCCTGTTCGTAGCGCCAGAGCCCCTCGGCCAGCACCATGTCGTCGGGCCAGGCATCGTGCGGGTCCACCGGGTCCTCGTCCGCCGGCGAGACCATGAGCCGGCCGGCATCGGGCTTCGCGTACCAGGTCTCGGTGGCAGAGCCGAAGAGCGGCCAGCGCGCCACGTCACGACCGCCGGGCGGCGGCAGGATCGCCGCCGAGCGCCGGTGCGGCACGAGGCCGAGGGGCGCCACGCCCGCCAGACGCGCCACCTCGTCCGCCCAGGCCCCGGCGGCGTTGACGATCACCGCCGCCCGTTCCGCGCCCTGCGGGGTCTCCACCCGCCACGCGCCGCCCTCCCGCGCGATGGCCGTCACGGGCGCGCCGGTCACGATCCGCCCGCCCCGCGCCCGCAGCAGACGGGCATAACCCTGGAGCGCGCGATCCACGTCGATGTCGCGGGCGTCGGGCTCCAGCGCGGCGGCCTCCACCGGGCCGGGATCGAGGATCGGCACGAGCTCCGCCGCCTCCCGCGCGCTCAGCCGCTCGATCCCGTCCGCCTCCGCGCAGTAGTCGGCGAAGGCGTGGGCCTCCCCCGCATAGGCCAGCGTCAGCGCGCCGCGCGCGGACAGAAGCGGCGTGTCGGAGATCCCGGAGGCTTCGGCATAGACCGGCTCGGCCAGCGCGTTGAGCGCGCGGAGCGTCGCGTTGCCGTAGTTGCGGATGAAGATCGCCGCCGAGCGGCCGGTGGAATGGTAGCCGAGCGCGGGCTCGGACTCGAGAAGCGTCACCCGCGCCTCCCGGGCGATCTCGGCCGCTGCGCTCACCCCGGCGATGCCGCCGCCGATGACGATGACGTCGGGCGCGCGCATGCCGCGGCGCCGGAGAGCGCGGCGGTCAGGTTGGGCCCGCGATCGGGCGAGAGATAGCCGCCCTCCTGCACGTAGAGCTGCGGGCGCCCGAGCCCGGCGATGGCGCCGGTGATCCGCCCGAAGCCCTCCGTGGTGACGGCGAGGCCCTGGAACGGGTCGTTCACATGGGCGTCCAGCCCGAGCGCCACCACCACCACGTCCGCCCCGAAGGCGTCGATCCGCGCGAGCGCGGTGTCGAGCGCGGCCAGGTAGCCCGCGTCGTCCGTGCCCCGCGGCAGCGCCAGGTTGAGGTTCGCGCCAAGCCCCGCGCCCTCGCCCCGTTCCTGCGGGTAGCCCCAGAAGAACGGGTAGAAGCGTTCGGGATGGGCGTGGATCGAGACGGTGAGCACGTCGCCCCGCGCATAGAAGATCCCCTGCGTGCCGTTGCCGTGATGCACGTCCACGTCGAGGATCGCCGGGCGGCGCCCCGCGCGCAGCAGGTGCTCGGCGGCGATGGCGGCGTTGTTGAGGAAACAGAACCCGCCCGCGAGATCGCGGTAGGCGTGATGGCCCGGCGGGCGCGACAGCGCGTAGACGGCGCGCGCGCCCCCCAGCACGAGATCGGCCGCCGAAAGCGCCGTCTGCGCCGACCAGTAGGCCGCCTCCCAGGTATGCTCGGCGATCGGGCAGGCCGTGTCCGCCTGGTGCCAGCCCGCCTGCCCCACCGCCGATTTCGGGTAGCCGTCGGCCCGGCTCGCCGGGTGGATGTTGGGGATGACCTCCTCGCCCGCCCCCTCGATACGCCGCCAGCGCGGGTAGATGGTGCGCAGGAAATGCAGGTATTCCGGCGAGTGCACCGCCGCGAGCGGCCCCATCCCGTGATCCGCCGGCGCCTCGAAGACGCAGCCCGCCGCCTCCGCCGCCGCCTTCAGCCGGGCGATGCGCTCGGGCTGCTCGGGGCTCGGCAGGCGGGTGCCGTTCGCCATGAAGAACTTCGGGTCGTGCCGCCACTGGCGGTCGTCGAAAACGGCTTTCATCGCTCTCTCTCCAGTGCCGCGAAACCGGCCTCGCTCAGCATCATGCGGGTCTGCCCCGTCACGGGCGCGAAGCCGAGCCTCTCGTAGAAGGCCCGCGCCGCGCGGCTGTCCTCGTAGACCGCGAGGGTGAGGAAGAGCGCGCCCCATTCGCGGCGCGCGTCCGCCGCCGCCGCGGCCAGCAGGCGCCGCCCGAGCGCCCGGCCGCGCGCGCCCTCCGCCACCCAGAGATCGGAGACGTAGAGCCCCGCCCCGCCGGCCACGGTGGAGAAGACCGGCGAATAGAGCGCGAGGCCCGACGGCGCGTCGCCGGCGATCTGGGCGCGCGCCACGCCGCGCGAGAGCGCGGCGGCAAGCTCCGCCTCCCCGGCGCGGTGATCATCGCCCAGATCGGCCGAGAGGCGGGCGAGCCCCTCGGAAAGCGCCGGCATGTCGTCGGGCCCTGCGGTGCGGATCGAAACCGTCATGTCAGATCGCCGTCGCCGCCGCGCCCTTGAGACCCAGAATCTCGCGCGCCTCGTCTGGGCTGGCGGGCGTGCGGCCGAGCTCTTCCACGATGCGCCGGACCTTGGCCACCTGCTGGGCATTGCTCTGCGCAAGCTCGCCCGGCCCGATGGTCAGGCTGTCCTCGAGCCCCACGCGCACATGCCCGCCCATGGCGGCAGCCTTCGCCGCGAAGGGCATCTGGTAGCGCCCGGCGGCCAGCACCGAGAAGGCATAGTCAGAGCCGAAGAGCTTGTCGGCGATGCGCTTCATGTGGATCAGGTTCTCGGGGTCGGCGCCGATCCCGCCGAGGACGCCGAAGACGAACTGGATGAAGAAGGGCGGCGCCACAAGCCCGCGATCGGCGAAATGGCGCAGCATGTAGAGATGGCCCACGTCGTAGCACTCGAACTCGAAGCGTGCGCCGCGCTCCTGGCCGAGCGCGGTGAGGATGCGCGCGATGTCGCGCGGCGTGTTCCTGAAGACGAGGTCGTCGGAGCCCTCCAGGAACGGCTTCTCCCAGTCGTGGATCCACTCTTCCACCCGCTCGGCCATGGGATAGAGGGCGAAGTTCATCGTGCCCATGTTGAGCGAACACATCTCGGGGCGCGCCTCCATCGGCGCGGCGAGCCGCTCTTCGAGGGACATGACCGCGCTGCCCCCGGTGGAGAGGTTCAGCACCGCGTCGGTGGCCGCGGCGATGCGCGGCAGGAAGGCGCGGAAATGGGCGGGATCGGCCGAGGGCTGCCCCGTTTCGGGATCACGGGCGTGCAGGTGCAGGATCGCCGCGCCGGCCTCCGCGGCCTCCACCGCCTGCGCCGCGATCTCCTCGGGCGTCACCGGCAGGTAGGGCGACATGGAGGGCGTGTGGATCGAGCCCGTGATCGCGCAGGTGATCAGGATCGGCGGCATCAGGCCACCGCCGCCATCTCGGCACTGAACTCCGCGAGCGTCTCGTCGAGAAGCCCCGCGATCTCGTCGATCTGCGCCTCGCTGACGATGAGGGGCGGCGCGACGATGACGTGATCCCCGGCGTAGCCGCCGCGCGTGCGGCGCGAATAGACGATGAGCCCCCGCGCATAGGCCAGCTCCACGAAGCGGTGAAACGCCGCCCGGCCGGGCGGCAGGGGGGCCATCGACTGCCGGTCGGCCACGAACTCGAAGGCGGTGAGCAGCCCCTTGCCGCGCACGTCGCCGATGAGCGGGTAGCGCTGGCGGAGCGCCTCGAGCCGCTCCATGAGGCGCGCGCCCATGCGCTCGGCGTTCTCCACGAGGCCCTGGCGCTCGATCTCCTCGATCACGGCGAGGCCCGCGGCACAGGCGAGCGGGTTGCCGGCATAGGTGTAGCCGTGCAGGAAGCCGCCCGCGTCGAGCACGGGCTCCACCAGCCGCGCGCCCACGGCCATCGCGCCCAAGGGCACGTAGCCCGCCGCGAAGCCCTTGGAGAGCACCATGATGTCGGGCGTGATCCCCCAGTGCTCGGCGGCGGTGAAGCGCCCGGTGCGCCCCGCCCCGGTCATCACCTCGTCGAAGATCAGCAGGATGCCGTAATGCCGGCAGATCTCGGCCACCCGCTCCATGTAGCCCGCGGGCGGCACCAGCGCGCCCGTGGAGGCCCCGCCCACCGGCTCCACGATGAAGGCGAGCACGCTTTCCGGGCCTTCCTCCTCGATCTTCGCGGCCAGCATGTCGGCATAGTGCCGCCCCGTGGCCGGGTCGGCGGGGTCCAGCCCGTCGAGATAGGCGCGCGGCGCGGGCACGCGCGGCATCATCCGCATCATCGGCTCGAACGGGTCGGTCAGTGCGTCGTAGCCCGTCACCGCGAGCGCCCCGAGCGTGGAGCCGTGATAGGACGGGAAGCGCGAGATCACCTTCCAGCGGCCGCCCTGCCCCGTGGCGAGCGCCCATTGCCGGGCGAGCTTCAGCGCGCTTTCCACGGCCTCGGATCCGCCCGAGACGAAGAACACGCGGTCCAGCTCGCCCGGGAGAAGCGCGGCGGTCCTGCGCGCCAGCGCCTCGCTCGCCTCGGTCTCGAAATGCAGCCGGTAGCCGAAGGTGGACCGCTCCATCTGCGCGCGCATGGCGGCCAGCACGTTCGGGTTGGAATGGCCGATGTTGCAGACCATCGCGCCCGACGAGCCGTCGATGTAGCGCTTGCCGTCCACGTCCCACATGTAGATGCCGCGCGCCTGGTCGAGCACCGGGCGGCGCTGACGGCCCTGGTAGAAGAGATGCGATGGCGGACGCTCGGTCATGGGCCTACCCCTCCGGCAGCGCCGCGCAGTCGCGCGGACGCAGGTGCAGCGTGACGGCATCTCCCTCGGCGAAGGGATGCTCGTCGATCATGTTGATGGCTTGCAATTGGCGCTCCCCGGCGCGCACGAAATAGCGCACCGCCTGGCCCTGGTAATCCACCGTCTCGACGGTGGCGTCAACGCAGGCCGCACCCTCCCGCGTCGCGCCGCGCGGGGCGAGTGTCAGCTTTTCGGCCCGGATCACCAGCTTGGCCGCGCCCGCGTTCCCGACATGGGGCGCCTTCCCGGCGGGCACGGGGATGCGGCCGAA
This sequence comes from Rhodosalinus sp. FB01, assembly GCF_041365715.1. Classification (NCBI taxonomy): domain Bacteria; kingdom Pseudomonadati; phylum Pseudomonadota; class Alphaproteobacteria; order Rhodobacterales; family Paracoccaceae; genus Rhodosalinus; species Rhodosalinus sp. FB01. The sequence continues at coordinate 88,030 of NZ_JBGFSH010000001.1, forward strand.
GACCGCCTCCTCCAGCACCACGGCGCCGCCCTCGCGGCCGGCGACCCGCGCGGGCAGGATGTTCGAGGCGCCGAGGAAACGGGCCACGAACTCGCTCGCGGGCGTGTTGTAGACCTCCTCGGGGGTGCCCACCTGCTCGACCCGGCCGTCCGACATCACCACGATCCGGTCGGACATCGCCAGCGCCTCGGACTGGTCGTGGGTCACGAAGACCGTGGTGACGTTGATCTGGTCCTGGATGCGCTTGAGTTCCACGCGCATGTCCTCGCGCAGGTTGGCGTCGAGCGCCGAGAGCGGCTCGTCGAGAAGCAGCACGTCGGGCTCGATCACGATGGCGCGGGCGAGCGCGATGCGCTGCTGCTGCCCGCCCGACAGCGCCTTGGGGTAGCGATCCCCCAACTGCGGCAGTTGCACGAGGTCGAGCGCCCGCTGCACCCGCCCCGCGATCTCGGATTTCGCCACGTCGCGGTATTTCAGACCGAAAGCCACGTTCTCGGCCACGGTCTTGTGTGGGAAAAGCGCGTAGTTCTGGAAGACGAGCCCGAGGTTGCGCTTGTGGATCGGCACGTCGTTCATGCGCCTGCCGCCGATCAGGATCTCGCCCTCGGAGGGGTCGAGAAGCCCGGCGATCATGCGCAGGTTCGTCGTCTTGCCGCAGCCCGACGGCCCGAGAAGCGTGACGAAGGCGCCCTCCTCGATCTCGAGGTTGGTCGGATGGACGGCGGTGAAGCTGCCGAAACGCTTCACGATGTTGCTGAGCTGGACAGAGCTCATTCAGACAACCTCCTTGCATCGGGGGCGGCCGCGCGCCCCCGGAAATCCGGCCCGGGCACCCGGCCTGCCGCGCGTCCCTTGCCGCCCGGGCCCGGCGCGGCGCCGCGTCATGCGCACCGATTCCGCGACCCTTCGACCGGCGCGGCCCCGTCGCCGGGACCGCGCCCTGTCCTCAATACCCGCGCTGCACGCGGCTGAACTGCTTGGACCACTCCGCCTCGTTGCCGTTCCAGTATTCCGGATCGGCGAAGGTGAGGCCCGAGAGCGTGCCCGTCGGGTCGTAGGCCGGCAGCGTCGGGATCTTGTCGCCGAGATCCACCTTGGTCCCGTCGAGTGCGGGCGGATAGTTCTGCCCCTCGGCCACCGCGATCGAGGTTTCGGGCGCCAGCATGAAGTTCAGAAGCTCCTCGCAGGCCGAGCCCGGCGAGCCCTTGATCACGAAAAGACACTCCTGCCAGCCGAACCCGCTCGGCGGGTCGTAATAGCCGATGTCGTGGCCCTGCTCCTGCAGCGCGGCGATCCGGCCCGACCAGCCCTCGGTGACGTAGATCTCCTCCTCGGCGAGAAGGCTCATCAGTTCCGCGCCCGAGCCCCAGTATTTCAGCGCGAGGTCGCGGTGCTGGCGGATCGCGTCCCAGACGGCGTCCATGTCCTGGATGTCGTTCGGGTCCTGCCCGGTCTGAAGCGCCCCGTACCAGATCCGCGTGCGCCAGTCCGACCAGCCGCCGATCTTGCCCTCGTAGGCCGCGTCGATCAGGATGCGCGCGCCCTTTTCCTGCATCTCCTCGTCGGAGAGGTGCGCGCGATTGTAGGCAAGCCCCGTGGTCCCGTAATTGTAGGGCACCGCCGACAGCGCGTCGGGCGTGATCGCGCGGTAGGGCTCGACGAGCCGCGTCATCACCAGCTCGAAGTTGGGGATGTTCGCCAGGTCGAGCTCGGTCGTCAGGTCGAAGTTCCGGTACCGCGCGTAGTCGAACACGCCCGAGAGGTGGGCGATGTTGTACTCGCCCGGCTGGCTCGCGCGCACCTGGGCGAGATACTCGTCCCCGCCCGAGAAGGTGCCGTCCACCACCTCGATGCCGGTCTTGCCGGTGTAGGGGTCGAAGGCGTGTTCGCGGAACGCCTCCGACACCACGCCGCCCCAGCCGTCGAAGCGGATCTGGCTCACGTCCTGGGCGTGGGCGTAGCGGGCGAAGGGCGTCTGCATCCCGTAGGCCAGCCCCGCCGCGCCGATGAGGCCGAGAAAGCCCCGGCGGTCGATGTCGCCGTTCCGGTAACGCTCCAGCAGTCGTTCGTAACGCGTTGTATCGTCAATTTTTTTGGTCATCTTCATCTCCTTGTCGGTCTGGGGTTGGGGGCGGCGGTTTTCACCCGCCGCTTCTGGTTGCGAGGGCCCGCGCCAGTGCCAGCCCCAGAAGGGGCAGGCCCACCGTCATGAGGATCATGACCGTGCCGAGCGCGTTGATCTCGGGAGAAATGGAATTCCGCAGCAACGAGAAGATCTGCGTGGGCACCGTCTCGACGCCGCCCGGCTTCCAGAACAGCGTGCCGGTGATGTCGTCGAAGCTGATGGTGAAGGCAAAGAGCGCGCCGGCCAGCACCGCCGGCAGCATGAGCGGCAGGGTGATCTCGAAGAAGGTCTGCACCGGCGAGGCGCCGAGCGACATCGCGGCCTCCTCCACGTCGCGGCGGATCGCCACCAGCCGCGCCTGCACCACGAGGATCACAAAGGGCAGCGTGAAGATCACGTGCCCCAGAAGGAGCATCGTGAAGCTCTTGCCCAGTTCCAGGAAGTTCAGGAAGAGCAGCAGCGCCACGGCAAGCACCACCTCGGGCACGAGGATGGGCGCGATCAGGAGCGTCGTGATCATGTTCGCCGCCGGCACCCGGTAGCGCACCAGCGCGAGCGAGGCGAGCACGCCGAGCGTGGTGGAGATGATCGCCGTCAGCAGCCCAAGCGCGATGGAGGTGCGGAAGGCGCGCAGGATCGCCTCGTTCTGCGCCAGCTCCACGAACCAGCGAAACGAAAAGCCCGTCATGGGAAAGCTGCCGAACTGGCTCGCGTTGAAGCTGAGCAGCACCACCACGGCCACCGGCAGGAACATGAAGCCGTAGACCAGAAGCGTCCAGAAACGCACGAGATTCCAGCCGAGCCCCCCCATCAGCCGAGCCCCTTGGCCAGTTGCGCCATGCCGAGATAGCGGTTGTAGATCAGCACCAGCGCGCCCAGCACGATCAGCAGCATGAGCGAGAGCGCGGAGCCCAGCGGCCAGTTGAGCTGGGTGATGATCGCCTCGTAGACGAGGTTGGCGAACATCGCATCACGCGGCCCGCCCAGCACCATCGGCGTGATGTAGGTGCCCGCGCCCAGCACGAAGCACAGCAGCCCGCCCGCCGCGAGGCCAGGGAGCGAGAGCGGCAGCGTGACCTGCAGGAAGGCCTGCCACCGGGTGGCCCCGAGCGAGGTCGCCGCGTCCTCGAGGTTGGTGTCGATCCCGTCGAGGCTCACGAACACGTTGAGCACCATGAAGGGCAGCAGGAAATGCACGAGGCCCAGGATCACCGTGGTCTCGTTGTAAAGCATCTGCACCGGCTCCGCGGTGATCCCGAGGGTCATCAGCAGCCAGTTCAACGCGCCGGAGACGCCCAGGATGTTGATCCAGCTCATCGTGCGGATGATGTAGCTGATCCAGAAGGGAAGGATCAGGAGAAGCAGAAGGATCGCCTTGTTTCCCTTTGACCTCGCGATGAAATAGGCCGCCGGATACCCCATGAGCGCGCATACGAGCGTCGTGATCCCGGCGATCTTCAGCGTGCCCAGCAGGATGTCGCGGTAGAACGCATCGGTCAGCGCCTCCTGCCAGTTCGCGAGCGAAAGCGCCGGAATGTCCGCGCCCGTCGCCGAGCTCAGCCAGAAGGAATAGACCACGATGAAGAGAAGCGGCACGAACAGCAGGAAGGTGACCGCCGTCAGTGCGGGCGACAGCAGGATCCAGGGCTGGCGGGCTTCGCGGGCCTCGACGGACATGCACAGTCCTCGAAATGACGGTTTCGGGCGAAGCTTGACCCCTCGTCCGGGTATAGATCAAATAGTTAACGAGAATTGTCATTATTGATAGGGTCTATGATCTATGGATCTGCCCGACGATCGCCGCGCGCCCGAGCGCACCATGCGAGAGCTGGACTGGAACCTCCTGCGCACCTTCGTCGTGCTGTCGGAATCGCGATCGGTGACGGAGGCCGCGAACCGGCTGCGACTGGCGCAGCCCTCCGTTTCGGCGGCGCTGAAGCGGCTGGAGGCGCGCATCGGCAAGCGCCTCATCGACCGTGGCCCGGGACTGTTCCGCCTGACCGAGGCGGGCGAGCGTCTCAAGCGCGAGGCGGTGGACATCCAGGGCTCGATCCTGCGCATCGCCACGCTCATGCGCGAGCTTCCCGACGAGATCAGCGGCCATGTCCGCCTCGCCGTGGCCAGCCACGTGGTCTGCCCGCTCTTCGACCGGGTGCTCGCGGAATTTCACGCGTGCCACCCCAAGGCCACGCTTTCCATCGACGTGCACACCAGCGCCGAGGCCGTCGCGCGGGTCACCGACAAGAGCGCGACGCTCGCCGTCTGCCTCGTGCGCGAGCGCAACCCGCGGCTTGAATACAGCCGGCTATATCGCGAATATTTCGGCCTTTTCTGCGGCCCGTCGCATCCGCTTTTTGGGCGAGAGGGCCTTGCCGTCGGCGATCTGGCGGGGCAGGACGCGGTCAGCTTCGAGACCGACCGGCTGGGCGACGTGCTGCGCCCGGTGACGCTCATGCGCGCCGAGGCGCGGATCGGCGAGCGGGTGATCGGCGTCTCCAGCCACCTTGAGGAGGTGCGGCGGATGATCGTCGCGGGGCTCGGCGTGGGCTCGCTTCCCGTCCACGTCGCGGCGCGCGACATGGCCGAAGGGCTGCTCTGGCAGCTGCCGCCCCACGAGGCTCTGCCCGCCATCGACGTGCACGTGGTGTGGAACCCCAGGACACGCATGAACCGCGCCGAGTCCTCCTTTCTCGAGCTGTTGCAGGCGGCCATCGAAACCACGCCGATCGAGGCGCGGACCTACCGCTGAGGCGCGTGGCGCCCGACGTGCCGTGCGGCCCGCCCTACCCGCCCTCCGTCTCGGGCGGCTCGCTCAGCAGGTCCCGCAAGTGCCTGTCGTAAAGCGCCTCGACGCCCGCGCGGTTCAGGTGGTCGGTGTCGAAGTAGAATTCCGGCACATCGAGCGCGGCGGACAGGTCCACAAGCGGCACGCCCGCCGCGTCGAGGGTCCGCGACAGCGCCGCCTCGAACGCCGGGGGGCGCGGTGCAGCGGCGCGGAACGCCTCGGGCACGGGCAGGCGCAGCACCACGACCCGCGTGCCCGCCGATCCGAGCCTGTCGAGAAGACGGGCGAAATCCTCCAGCGCCGGTCGCGCCTGCGCGAGTTCCGCGCCATCGGGGTAAAGGAACTCCATCCGCGCCCGCACGGCGTGGCGCGAGGGGCGGTGCACGCGGTCGAACGCGGCCTCCCCCTCCCAGCCCTGCGCCGGGAAGCGCTCCGGCGGGTTCAGCTTCGAAAACCCGGTGAGATAGTCGAGCAGCGCGCGGGGATCGACACCCTCCGCCCTCACCGCCCCCGCCAGCAGCGCGACGGTCGAGGCCCGCAGCGGCGTCAGGCGCAGCAGGGCGCGATCCTCGATACGCCCCGCGTTCCAGCGCCGATCGAAGAAGGCGAAATCGTCCAGCACGTAAAGCGCGCGTGCAGGCGCCACGTCACGGAGGGCCTGATCGGCCACCATCCGCATGTAAAGCGGCCCGGCCCCCGTTTCGGCGAGGATCAGCATCCGTTGTCCGGTGTCCTCCTCGAGCCGCCGCGGCACCTCTCCCCAGTCGAGGGGCAGCGCGTGCGACGCGCCGAGGACGACCCAGTCCGCTGCCGCGCCCCGCGCGGCCAGCAGCCGCTGGAACGGCGCCTCCGCGCCGGCCCGGGCCACGCGGAATTCGGCGATCACGGCGGCGGCGGCGTAAAGTGCGAGGAACCCTGCCGCAAAGAGCCCGAGCCCTGCCCAGCTCGGTCGGGCACGCTTGAGGTTTTGATCAGAACTGCATGTAGACAAAGCTTTCTCCCTGCCAGCGGCCAATCAGCACGAGGGCGAAGAGCGCGGCGTACCACCCTGCCCAGCGCAAGGCGCGCGGCGCCCTCGCAAGGCGCAGGCGGATGGCGCGGCTTTCCTGCGCGGCCTCGCACAAGAGCAGCCCCGCCACGAGCGCGGCGAGAAAACCGTGCTCGGCGGTGAAGGGGTAGCGCACGACGAGCCCGGGAAGCTCCGGCAGCGCCGCCCAGATGCGCCGGGCCACGGTCACGCCGTCGGAAAGCCCGCCCGCACGGAAGAAGATCCAGCTCACGAGAACGAGGTGGAAGACGACGATCGCCGCGAGGATCGCGTGGACCCGCGCCCAGGGCGACCCCTCGAGCCGCGCGGCCAGGCGCGCGCGCCAGGGCGCGAGCCCGCGCTCGGCACAGAGATAGATGCCGTTCAGCGCCCCCCACACGACGAAGCCCGCGCCGATCCCGTAGCCGAGCCCCGCGTGCCAGACCCCGCTGACGACGAAGACGACCATGATCGCGGCATAGACCCGCAGCGGGCCCGCCCGCCGGCCCAGAAGCGGGCGGAAGAGATAGTCGCGGAACCATTGCGACAGCGAGATGTGCCAGCGCTCCGACCAGAACGTGCCGATGGAAGTGGCGAAATACGCGCGGCGGAAATTGCGGTTGAGCTCGATCCCGAAAAGCCGCGAACTGCCCCGCGCGATATCGGTGTAGCCCGAGAAGTCGCAGTAGATCTGGAATGCGAAGAAGTAGGTTGCGAGCAGAAGCTCCATCGGCACCAGGTAGGCGGGCGCGGCGTAGGCGCGATCCACGAAGGGCGCGAGGTTGTCGGCCACCACGACCTTTTTCACCAGCCCCCAGACGATGAGTTGCGCCGCGCCCGCCACGAGCGCGGGATGCAGGCGCGGCGCCTGGGCCAGCTCCGCGGCGAAGGGCTTCGCCCGCTCGATCGGGCCGGCGAGGATCTTCGGGAACCAGGCCAGCAGAAGAAGCTCCTGCCCCGGCGTCGCGCCGAGCGCCCGCGCCTGCCGGTAGCGGTCCGCCAGCAGCGCGATGGCCGTGCAGGCGTAGAAGGAGAAGCCCGGCGGCGCCTCGAGCCCCAGTTCGAGCGGCAGGCCGAGCGCCCCGACGGCCGCGTCGTGGTACTTGAGCGCCCACATGAGGGCGAGGATCGCGCCCCCCCCGGCCCAGAGCGCCGCCCCCCGCCCCGCCGCGTCTTCCCGGGCAAGCCGCCGGCCCGCCGCCAGCGCGACCGCCGCCACCGCGCCCAGCGCGACGAGGTGCGACAGCCCGAAGGAGGCGTAGAAGCCAAGGCTCGCCAGGACCAGCACGGGCAGCCGGGCGCGGCCCGGCAGCGCCCAGGCGGCGAGCGCGACGGCCGGAAGAAAGATCAGGTAGCCGAGGGAGGTGAACAGCATCCCCGCCCCCGGCCCCGCGCCTCAGTAGGAGGCGCCGCCCGCGCGCAACTCGCGGGGGATGAGGTCGATCGGGATGCCCGCATTGACCACCAGGTACTCCGCGAGCAGCCGGCGGTCGGCCTCGGTCATCTCGATCTCGATGTGGCTGGGCGAGTTCATGGTGCCGAGCCACGCCTCGACGGTGCGGTCCTGCGTGACCGTCACCGTGATGATGTGACAGGACTGGCAGAGCGCGAGCGCGAGGTCGCGCCCGTCGCGCGGCATCTCGCCCCCGGGGTCGAAGGGCGCGCGCGCGGCGAGATACTGGGCGAGCGTCTCGGTCTGCCACTGGTCGAGGTCCGTATCCCCGAGGCGGGCCATCCACGCGTCCTCGTCGGCGTCCTCGGTCGCCACGGCCCGTGCGAGTCCCTCCGGCGCGTTTCCGTCGAGAAGCCCCGCGAGCAGCGTCCGCCCGCCATCGGGGATGAAGGAGAAGATGTCGTCCTCCTGGGCGAGCGCCAGCCCGGCGGCGAGCCCCGCGACGGCGGTGGCGGAGAAGGCGAGGTATCTCGGCGGTCTCATGGGCGCATCTCCCTCGGGTCTGGGCTCAGAAACGGAGTTCGGGCGGCACGTCGCCGACCTTCATCGGCATGTTGAGCGCCGAGTAGGTCGCGAAGGTGGCGCGCTCCGTCTCCGTCATCGGTATCTCGAGGTGGAAGGGCGCCTTGAAGGTGCTCTTCCACCCCTCCACGTCGCGGTCATGCGTCAGGTAGCCGGTGAACATGGAATGGCAGAACTGGCACTGCGCGACGGCGAGGTCCTTCCCGTCGGGCGGCAGGAGCGCGGGATCGCCGCTGTCCGCCAGACGCTCCAGCACGTCGGTCCCGACGGGAAAATTCAGCTCGGCATAGGCGGCGAAGGTCCGGGCGGCGACATCCTCGATGTCCGGGGCCCGCGACCGCGCCCACGCCGTCCAGGCGTCCGCGTCGGCCTCGCGCCCCGCGGTCCTCGCCAGCAGGGCCGGATCGTCCCCGCCCAGCCGCTCGGCGAGGATCGTCCGGCCGCCGGGCGGCATGAAGCCGAACGTGTCGCCCCCTTGGGCGAAGGCCGCCGCGCCCGCCAGCGCGACAGCCAGCGCCGCGGTGAGGATTCCGGAGCCTGTCATCCGCCGCCCCCCTCATCCGGCGCGAGGCGGAAGACCGGCACGGAAAGACGCCGCGCCGCGCGCGCCTCGGGAAATCCCGAGCCGCGCAGCCTGTCGAGCCGCATCGCCGTCTCGTCGTCGTAGAAACGCTCGTTGCAGCCGGTGCAGACGAGCGCGGGCACGTCCTCGACCACCACGAGGCGCTCGCCCTCCCAAAGCGCGGTCTGCACCCGCGTCTCTTGCAGGTGGCCGCCCCGGCACAGGTCGCACACCGGGGCGGCGGGCAGGTCGGCGCGCGCCTCAGAGAAGGGCACGGGCCGCCTCCACCACGTTTTCGGGGCCCGGCCGCATCCACAGGAACATCTCCGGCGAGGCGGGCGGCGGCGCGTCTGGGAAGGCCACGCGCTTGACCTTCACCCCGTCCACGTTCTCCACCGCGCGCGCGATCACCTCCGCGCCCGGGCAGAGCGTGTAGTAGGACTGGTCCACCGTAAGCAGCCGCCTGGTCTTGGCGACCGAGGTCACGATGGTCTCGGTGTCCATCTGGTTGAGCGCGCGCAGGTCGATCACCTCCACGCTCGCGCCCTCGCCGGTCCGCGTCTCGGCGGCCTCGAGCGCGGTGCGCATCCCCGCGCCCGAACTCACGATGGTCAGGTCGCTTCCCTCCATCCGCACGGCGGCCTTGTCGAGCGGCACCTCGAACGCCTCGTCCGGCACCTCCTCGGTGAGCGTCCGCAGCCCCGCCGGGTAGAGGTAGACGACCGGGTCGGGCGAGCGCAGCGCGGCGTGCATCAGCCCCTTGGCGTCATGGGGCGTGGACGGGATCACCGTGCGCACGCCGGGGATGTGCATGTAGTAGCTGTCCTCCTCGTAGCAGGAGTGCTGCTGTCCGAAGCCCGGCGTCTGTCCGGTCATCTCGATGATCCAGACCACCGGCACCGAGGCCCGTCCACCGGTCTTGTGGCGCAGCTTGCTGGCCACGTTCTGGATCACCTCGAAGGGCATGCACGCGCCCTGGTAGGGGATGTAGGTGGCCGATTTCGACCCCGCGAGGCCCGCGCCGATCACCGCCGAGGCCATCCAGTTCTCGTCGATGCCGGTGTTGACCACGCGCTTTCGCCCGAACTCGGTCTCCAGGTTGATCACCGGCTGGCCGGGGTTCGAGGCCACCGGCGGGGTGAGTTCGAAGATCCAGGTCATCGCCGGGTCTTCGCGCATCTCGTACTGCACGGCCTCGAGGACCGAATACATCCAGCTTTTCTGTGCCATCTTGGTATCCTCCGGTCAGCGGGCCATCATCCGAATTGACGGGCGGGCACGGTGCCTTCGGCAAACACGTGCTTGAGCCCGTCCTCGGGGTTGCAAAGCGGCTGCGAGAGCCCCCATTCGAAGGCGGCCTCGATCTCGGCCTTGACCTCCTTCTCGATGTCGGCCGCGCCGGCCTCGTCGGTCACGCCCCAGTCCACCAGCACCCGGCGGCAGATATCCACCGGATCGCGCTGCATCCATTCGCGCAGCTCGCGCTCGGGCCGGAAGGAGGTGATCGCCAGCGGGTCGTATCCGAAGGCGCCGAGTTCGCCCTCCTTGGCGCCGGGCGCGCCCCAGTGGTTGTAGTAGCGGTAGGTCTTGGCCTCGATGAAGCTTGGCCCCCCGCCGGCGCGCGCGCGCTCCACGGCCTCTTTCGCCGCGTTGTAGACCTGGATCACGTCCTGCCCGTCCACCGTGCGCGACGGGATGCCGTAGGCGGCCGCGGCCGAGGCGATGTCCTCGTGCGGGCACGACAGCGAGTAATGCGCGTACTGGGGATAGAGGTTGTTTTCGCACACGTAGATGAGCGGCAGGTCCAGAAGCTTCGCGTTGTTGAGGGTGGAGTGGAAATGCGGCGCGGCGTAATTGCCGTCGCCGGCGAAGACCACCGCGACCTGGTCGGATCCCCGCGCGCGGAACGCGAAGGCCGAGCCGCTGGCGCTCACCGGCGCGGGCCCGATCATGCCGTCGGCGCCGGCGAAGCCCACATCGGGGTCGGCGATGTGCATCTCGGCGCCGTAGCCGCCGTTCATGCCGGTGGCGCGAAAGTCCATCTCGGCGACCATCTTCGGAATGTCGACGCCCTTGGCGATGGCGTGCCCCGAGGGCCGGTGCGACGAGTAGACGAGGTCGAGCTGGTCGCGCGGGCCCGAATTGCGCAGGTTGGCGCAGACGCCGGTCGCCACGGCCTCCTGGCCCGCGTAGAAGTGATTGTAGCCGCGATAATCTGGGTTCGTCAGCATCTGGTCGGCCTGCGTGCGCTCATGCCAGCGGATGCGCAGGATTGTGCGATACATGTCGATCAGCTTTTCGTCCGGCAGGTCGTGGGCGTAGTAGGGCACCTCCACCTGGCCCCAGGCCCGGCGGCCGACCGAAACGGCGGCCCCCGTCAGGGCGGCGAGTTTCAGGAAGCCGCGCCGCGAGTTCGACGCGGGCACATCCTCGCATCCGGTCTCCGCGACCGGGGTATCGGCAGTGTCGTGCATGGTTTTCCTCCCGAGTTCGGCGCGGATGCCCCGCGCCCCGCGGTCGCCGGACTCCTCCCTTCCGGGACCGCTTGAGGGCAGGGTACGCCCGGCCCGGGGCCGAATCATTGATGGCGCACAACGCTCCGGTCGCCGCGCGGGCCGATCACCTGCCACGGCGCGGGGCCCGGGGCGCCCTCCGCGCCGGCCGGGTCGAGCCGCGCGAGCCGCCTGAGGCCCGCGATGTCGGGGATCCGGTAGCGGTGGCGGGCCAGCGTCTCGACCAGCCCCTCGTCGGCGAGCCCCCTGACCACGCGGCTCACCGTTTCGACGGTGGTGTCGGACATGTCCGCCCAGTCGCCGCGCGACACCCGCATCGTCACGCGCAGACTGCCGTCGGGCAGACGGTCCACCGGCATGCACTCGGTCGCCTGAACGAGAAACGCGATGACCCGTTCCCGGCTCGTCAGCCGGCCGCGCAGCCAGATCGCGTCCTGCAGGCGTCGCAGATGCGCGGCGGCGTTGTCGAGGATCCGGTGCCGCAGCGCGGTGTCCCGCCCGAAGGCCGCGCGGAAGGCGGCGCCCGAGATCTCGCAGACCTCGGTGTCGCTCGCCGCCTCGACCGAAAAGCCCAGCGCGCGCCCGGGAAAGGCCGGCACCACGTCTCCCGCCGCGAGGAGCGCCATCACCACCCGGTCGCCGTCGCACCCGAAGCGCAACATGCGCAGATAGCCGCGCCGCAGCAGGAAGAGACGTTCCGGCACCTCCCCTTCGTGGACGAGGGTCTCGCCCTTGGCGAGATGGCGCACGCGCACGCCGCTCAACGCGGCGAACCGGCAGTCCCCGCCCTTGCGAAGCTCGCATGTCCCGCAAACCCGCTTGGACGGCAGTGTGGCGATATCGGTCATGGTCTCTCTCCGGTGATGCGATGACTCTCGAAAGATTGCAGAACCGTCGCGCGCAGCGTCGTTTCTGGCAGGATCACGAGGTTGCGCGGCTCTTCCAGAATGACGGTGGACCAGAGCGCGGGCGGCGCGGCGGCGCGCAGCGCCGACAGCATCCGGGGTTCGGCGAAAACGGCCAGCCGGGTGAAATCCCCGGCCACGCGATGGGTGTCGAGAAACCGCAGAAGCGTGCGCGCGAATTGCGCGACGTCTTCCTCGGGCCCGGCTGCGGTGCCCGGCGCGGCGCCGGACAGCGCGGCGCGCATGCCGCGCGCCTGCGGCCGCTCCACGAGTTCCGTCGGCGGGTCGGCATCACCACCGCCACGCTCGAGGCCGCGAAGGATGCGCGCGCGCACGCAATCCGACACCAACGCCCAGATCCGAAACGCAACCATTCCCCCTCCCGCGAATGATCGGGCCTCGATCCGAGCATGAACCTTCCGTAACGTCATTGACTGCCGTCAACCGATCCGCATTGTGCGATAATCGGAAAGTGCTGCGTCCCGGACGGTAGCCGTGCTACCTTTGTCGTCTGGCGTGCAGTGACCACCGCGCGGTGGCATGGGGGACCTTATGATCGAAATGAAGCCTGCCAGGCAGGACGGGCACAGGGACGGTTGCGGCCTGAGCGCCATGCCCTTGTTCCGCGCGCTTCCCGCAACCGTGCGGACGGAGCTGGCCACCATGGCCAAGCCCATCCGCTACGCCCGCGACGAGACGGTCTTTCCCGCCCATGTGCCGCAGGATCACGTGGGCTGCGTCACCCGGGGCGTGCTGAGGCTGGAGAAGCTGCTTTCCGACGGGCAGCAGCAGATCATCGGCATCCTCGTGGCCTCCGACATGTTCGGCCGGATGTTCGACGGGCCCCTCGGCTACGCGATCGAGGCCGCCACCGACGCCGAGGTCTGCCTGTTCCGCCGCGGGCCGTTCGAGGATCTGCTGGGACGGTCGCCGGAACTCGAGAAGCTGGTGATCCTCAACATCCTGAACGAGGTGGACGCGGCGCTCGAATGGGTGGGCGTGCTCGCCAACCGCAAGGTTTCGGCCCGGGCGGCCTCCTTCCTGCTGATGCTCTGCCGCCGCTGGGCCGCGCAGACCGGCGCGCTCTCGCTCGACCACGGGCGGATCGAGGTCACCGTGCCGCTCCGCCGGCACGACCTCGCGCTTTTCCTCGGCACCCGCCCCGAGACGCTGAGCCGCGCCTTCCATAGCCTGGCAGAGGACGGCTTCATCGCCATGCACTCCCCCTACCGGTTCGAGATCCGCGACCTCGACGGGCTGACACGGCTTTCGGGGCAGGACTATCTCTCGGACACCGACCCGCTTCTGCAACTGGCGCGCGCCGCGTCGAACAGCTGAACGCGGCGGGCGCCTTGACCGGCGTCAAGGCCGCGGGTCACATCACCGGGCATCACTGGCCCATGGGATCCTGCGCCGTGCAGACCGCCGCCTCCGAGGGGATCACGCTTGCCCACCGCACGCGCGGCGGCCGGATCCGCCTGCGCGTGCCCCCCCTGCCCGACCACGCGCGCAGCATGGCCCGCCTTGGCGCGGCGCTCGACGCAGACCCGCGCGTCGAGGAGGTGCGCGCGCGGGCCGCCACCGGCAGCGTCATCCTGCGCGCGCCCGCGCTGACGAGCGACGCGGCGGTCCTGTCGCTTGCGCGGGAGGCGCTCGGCCGCGCCCTCTCGCCGGACGCGCCGGCCCCCTCTCGCGGCGCGCCGCGGCCGGAACGGGCGGCGCGGGACTGGCACGCCGAGCCCGCCGAGGACGTGCTGGCAAGTCTCGGCACGGACCCGGACCGGGGCCTCGGCGACACGCAGGCCGAACGGCGCCGCGCCCGCCACGGCCCGAACGTGCTGCCGCAGGACGAGCGGCAATCGCAGTTGGCCCTCTTCGCGCAACAGTTCAACAGCCTGCCGGTCGCCATGCTCACCGTCTCGTCGGTGTTTTCCATCGCCACGGGCGGGGTCGCGGACGCGGTGGCCACGCTGTCGGTCGTGGGCGTCAACGCCGTCTTCGGCTTCGTCACGGAAGCACAGGCCGAGGCGGCGATCCACAAGCTCATGGACACCTCACAGGAGGAGGTGAGCGCGATCCGCGACGGCCGGCGGCTGCGCATCGGCGCCGCGCATCTCGTTCCCGGCGACATCGTGGAGGTGCGCGCGGGCACGCAGCTGGCCGCCGACATGCGCCTTCTCGCGGCCGAGAACCTGCGGGTGGACGAATCCGCGCTGACCGGGGAAACGCTTCCCGTCTCGAAGGATCCCGCCGCGCGGGTCGAGGCCGATGCGCCGGTGGGCGCGCGCGCCACCCTGCTGCATGGCGGCACGCTGGTGGCCGAGGGGTCGGGCCGCGCGGTCGTCGTGGAAACCGGCGCGCACACCGCGGCGGCGCGGATCTCGCTCCTGAGCAGCGGCGCGCAACGGCCCCGCGCCCCCGTCGAGGAAGAGCTCGAACGGCTGAGCGGCACGCTCGCGAAGCTTTCGCTGCTCGCCTGCGGGGCGTTCTTCGGCATAGGCTGGGCGCGCGGCATGGCGCTGTCGGCGATCCTGAAGGACGCGCTCGCGCTCGCCGTGGCGGCCGTGCCCGAGGGGCTGCCGGTCGTGGCCACCACCACGATGTCGCTGGGGCTGCGGCGGATGGAGAGGAAGGGCATCCTCGTGCGCCAGATGGACGCGGTGGAGACGCTGGGCGCGCTTCAGGTCATCTGCCTCGACAAGACGGGCACGCTGACACGCAACCGTCTCACGGTCTGCGAGGGGGCGGCGGGCCTTCGGCGGACCGAAGAGCTTGCGGATCCCGCGCTCGCCACGCTGGCCGAGGTGGCCGCGCTCAACAACGACGCAGAGCCCGGCGCCGATGGGGCCCGGGGCTCCTCGGGCACGGAGCGCGCGCTCCTCGATTTCGCCGCCGCCCACGGCGTCGACGCGGCGGCGCTGCGCGCCGCGTCCCCGCGCGACGGCGTGGTCGAGCGCACGCTGAGCCGGCCATGGATGGCCACGACCCACGGCGACGGGACGGGCTGTTTCCTGGTGAAGGGATCGCCCGACGCGGTGCTGGCCATGTGCGACAGCTACCTCGAGGATGGCGAGCACCGCGCCCTCGACGAGGAGACGCGCGCGCGGGTCCGGCAACTCAACGACGAGATCGCGGCGCGGCCCGCGCGGGTACTGGGCTTCGCGCGCGGGCCGGTTCCCGACGATCCGGAGAGCCCCGCGGGCCTGACCTGGCTCGGCCTTCTGGGCATGTCGGACCCGGTCCGCGAGGGTGCGAAGGACTTCATCGCGGCGATGCACGGCGCGGGCCTGCGCACCATCATGATCACCGGCGACCAGGTCGCCACCGCCGAGGCCATCGCCCGCGAACTCGACCTGGCCGCGGGCGAGGCGCTCCGCATCGTGGACGCGCCGCGGCTGGGCGATCTCTCGCCCGAGGTGCTGGCCGGCATCGCGCGCCGGACCCATGTCTTCTCGCGGGTGAGCGCGCAGCACAAGCTCGCCATCGTCAAGGCGTTGCAAAGCTCGGGCCAGGTGGTCGCGATGACGGGCGACGGGGTGAACGACGGGCCGGCGCTCAAGGCCGCCGACATCGGCATCGCCATGGGCGCCACCGGCACCGACCTCGCCCGCGAGGTCGCGAACGTCGTCATCCGCGACGACGAGCTGCGCACGCTGGAGGACGCCATCGCGCAGGGCCGTTCGGTCTACCGCAACATTCGCCGCGCGCTGGAGTTCCTGATCACCACCAACATGTCCGAGATCGCCGTCGGGCTGGTGGAGGCCGCCCACGGCCCGAACGAGCTCGAGACGCCGATGGAGCTTCTCTGGATCAACCTCGTCAGCGACGTGCTGCCGGGCCTCGGCCTCGCGCTCGCGGACCCGGACCCGGACGTGATGCGCCGCCCGCCCCGCGCGCCGGGAGAGCCGATCATCCCCGAGCGCGATTTCCGCCGCATGGGCCTCGATGGCGGGACCATCGCCGCGTCCGCGCTGGTGTCGCATTTCGTGGGGCTCGCCCGCTACGGGCCGGGGCCGAAAACGCGGGGGATGACCTTCCTGTCGCTGTCGCTCGGGCAGCTTCTCTACACCATGATGTGCCAGCGCTCGGACGTCCGAGAGCTTCGGCCCGACAAGCTTCTGGAGAACCGCGCGCTCGACGGGGCGGTGCTCGTCTCCTCGGGGCTCGCGGTGCTGCCCTTCTTCGTGCCGCCGCTCCGGCGGCTTCTCGGTGTCGCGCCCATCGGGCTTTCGGACAGCGCGATCGCGCTCACCGGCGCGGTGGCGCCGGCCGCGGCGGTCCTTGCCCGGCGCGGCGTGCGCATCGACCTCGACACGGTGGAGGGACGCCCATGCGGGACTTCGTGATGACCTCGGATTCGGTGACGGCCGGGCATCCGGACAAGCTTTGCGACCGGATCAGCGACGCGGTGGTGGACGCCTGGCTCTGCCACGGGCTGCGCGCGGGCGTCGCGGCGGAATGCGCCGTGGCCTCCGGCGTGGTGTTCCTGTCCGTCCGGTCGGGCGCGGGCGCGCCGGTGGATCCGGCCGCCATCGCGCGCAAGGTGGTCGCGGAGGCGGGCTATGGCGATGATGCCGAGGACGGCGATGCCCCGACCGTGGTCCTCGAGATGCGCGAGGACGATACGCTCTCGCCCGACCGCGTGACCGAGGCCGTCTCGCGCCACATGGTCACCGCCTTCGGCTACGCGGTGGCGGGGGCGCCCGCGGCGATGCCCGCCCCCATCGAGGCCGCCCACCGGATCACCGCCGCGCTCGATGCCGCGCGCAAGGACGGGCGCCTGCCCTGGCTGAGCCCCGACGCGCAGGCGCAGGTGGCGGTGCGCCATGCCGATCGCCGGGCGGCGGAGGTGACCGCCATCGCGCTCAACGTCGCGCTGGCCGAGGCGATGTCCCACGCCACCGTGCGCGAGGCGCTCGAGGCCGAGATCGTGGGCCCCGCCCTCGACGGGCTCGGGGTGGGCCGCATGCGGGACATGCGCTTCTCGCTCACCGTGCACCCTGGCCGGGGCGGTCCCTCGGCCCACTCCGGCCTGACCGGGCGCAAGACCGGCGACGACACCTACGGCGCCTTCATCCGCCACGGCGGCTCGGCGCTGAGCGGCAAGGACCCGTCGCGCGTGGACCGCATCGCCGCCTACGCCGCGCGCCACGCCGCCCGCGCCGTCACCGCGGCGGGGCTGGCGCGGGAATGCGAGGTGCAGCTCTCCTACATGCCGGGCGACTCCGCCCCCCATGACCTGGAGGTGGACAGCCACGGCTCCGGCGCCTTGCCCGACGCCGAGATCGCGCGCAGGCTCGCCCGCGCCATCGACTTCCGCGTGGGCGCGATCCAGGAGCGCTTCGGCCTCTGGGAGCTGCCGGGCCGCCATGACGGCAGCTTCTACCAGCGCCTCGCGGCGCACGGGCACATGGGGCGCGAGCGCCTCGGCGCACCGTGGGAGGACACGGACGCCGCCGCGTCGCTGGCGCGCGGCTAGCCGCGCTTGCCGCGTTCGAGAAGCGAGAAGGCCGTCATGGCGAGCGTCGTGGCCGGGCCCGCCACCCGCCCGCGCGCCAGCTGAACGATCGCCGCGCCCAGAAGCGCGACCGCCAGCGTGCTGCGCAGATCGAGCGCGCCCTCCGTCCGGCGCGCGAGTTCCATGTCGGTCCGCGCAAGGCCGAGCTGCATGACCTGCCCCACCGCCACCGGCCTCGGCGCGTCGACGATCCGGACGAGGTCCGACCCCGCCAGGGCCTCCAGCACCTCCCCGGCCGGGGCCAGCGTTTCGATGATGACGCTGCCGGTCCGCGGGCGCACCAGCGCGCGCGCCACCCCCGTCAGGTCGGCCAGCCCGTCGGCGAAGGCCGCAAGCGCCGCACCCTGGGGCACCGGCGACTGGAAGCGCAGGCGCACGCGGCGGCCGGAGCGGTGCACGAGGCAGAGGCGGGGCGGTCGGGCCGTGCCCTCAGTCGGCATCATCGGCGGCGCCCGGGGCGGCCGTGCCGGCCGCCTCCTGCGCGGCGGCGTGGCGCTCGGCCTCCATTTCCTCGCGGATCTCCGCGGCGATGTCCTCGAAGTGCTCGAACGCCTCCGCCCCCGCCTTGCGGAACTCGTCATAGGCGACGGTTCCGGTGCGCAGCGCGGCCCGCGCCAGCGGCTTGCTCGCGCGGCCGACCGCCGGGGCGACGCCGGGGATCAGCATGACGGCGCCGACCGCGACCGTCGCGCCGAGAAGGAAAGACTTGTTCATGTCGGACGCCCGCTCCATCTGCGATCGTCTCGAAGGCTACACGCTGCGCCGGCGCGACAAAAGTCCCCGGCGCGGCAGAGGCGGAAAAATCCGCGCCCCCCGCTTCCGGCCCCCGCGGTCAGGTGGCGCGCACGCTCTGCCAGAGCCGCATGGCCGGCGCGAGGCCCGCGTCGTCCAGCAGGGCGATCAGCATGTCGCCGCCCTGCCCCGCCACGGCGAGATGCCCGCCGGCCGGCGCGGGCAGGCCGAAAAGCAGAAGCCCCTCCTCCCGAAGCTCCGCGGCGGGCGGTGTTTCGCCGCCCACCAGCCCTTCGAGCGCCGTCTCGCTCCAGCCGGTCAGCGTCTCGATCAGCGCCCCGTCGCCCTTGAGCACCGTGATCTGCGCGCCGCTCGCGCGGAAGGCGGCCCGCAGATGCACCTCGAGCCCCTCCACGAGCGCCGCCAGCGCATCCCCGCCGGCCCGTTTCGGCGCGAGCGCCGTGCCGACGCCCAGCGCCTCGGCAAGGCGCGCGGCCGAGATCCCGGTCTCGCCCGTCTCGGTGCCGTCGCCGCGCGGCGCGGAGGAAACCCGCAGCCGCGACGCGCCGGCCGCAAGACCGCTCAGCAGCGCGGCGAGGGCTTCAAGGTGATCCTCCTCCGCGCCGGAAAGCGGCGTCCCGGCGAGCGCCTCGGCCTCAGGGCCCAGACCGTCCGGCAAGGGCGGAACGAGCCGCAAGAGACGCCGGCCCGACGCCTCGCAGAGAAGCCGGCCACGCCCCTCGAAATCGAAGGCGATCACGCGGCCGAGAACGGTGGCGTCGATCTGTCGGACGATGACGGCGAGCGCGTCCTCGGGGGCCGAAAGCGCATGTTCCCGCGCGGGCGCCACCCCTTCGGAGGCCACCCGCCGCAGCACGGCGCGCAGATCGTCGAGCCCGTTCAAGGGCGCGCCCCCCGGCCCATGGGTCCGGACCCGCTCATCCCGCCCCCGCGAACGCGGCGCGCCCCGCCTCGAGAAGCCGCTCCGGCGGGACGCCCGGCGCGCAGAGGCAGCACAGCGCCTCGCCCGGCTCGGCGGGATCGCGGAAAAAGGCGCGGCAGGTCACCGGGGTCAGCACCACGGCGGTGTCGGGCTCCGCCCCCTCGAACGCGCCCGCGCCGGAAAAGAGCCGGGCCGCCTCGGCGCACAGCGCGTCGAGGTTCTCCTGCGGGTGTTTCAGCGCGGCGTCGGCGGCGAGCACGGTCCCCGAGAAAACGTCGGCGAACACCGCGAGTTCGCATTCGGGCAGATCGGCGCGCAGCTGGGCGAGATCATCGGCGGTCATCGGCGGGCCTGTCCGGGTCTGTGGATGCCCGCCGTTCTGCGTCAGCGCGCCCGCGGATACAAGCCCCGCGTGCGCGCCGCCCGGGCCGCGCCCCCGTCAGAAGAGCGACGGCGCCTTCTCGCCCGGCCCCGGGCGTGCGCGGCGGCGGCCGCCGCCCGATGGCGGCGCCACGCGGCGCGGCAGCACTGCGGCGTCGGCCGGTGCCGGCTCTCCGGGGCGTTCGGGCTGCGCCTCGTCCTCGTAGGGGCCCGCGGCGTCGGTGTCGGGCGCCCCGGCGCTCTCCTGCGGCGGCTGCCCGCTCTGGCGGGCGCGCAGGCGATCGGCGATCTTTTCGGGTGCCGCGGCCTCCGCGCCCGCCGACCCGGTCTCGGCCGGGGCCGCCGAGGGAAGGCGCGGCGCGCCCTTCGGACGCCGGGCGACCTGCTCGACGAGATCCTCCAGAAGCTCCACCAGCGCATCGGTGAAGGCCGCCGCGCCGCTTTCCTCCCAGAGCTCGGGATCGCCCTCGGCCTCCAGCGCCTCGGTAAGCGAGATCGGGTAGACGGCGTGGAAACAACCCTCGACCGCGCGCTCCACCCGGCGGAAGACGCGCGTCCGGTCGGTCTCGGACAGGATCTTGTCCATCCGCGTGACGAGCAGCAGGCTCTTCTCCTGCAATTCGAGCGGCACCTCCTCCCAGACCGCGGCCTCGGACTGGCGCCAGGCCTGGGTGGCCGGCGTGCACCAGATCACCGCATCCGCCTCCTCGAGCACGGCCTGCCAGACTTCGGGATCCATGTTCGGGTCCGAGGTGCCGGGCGCGTCGATGAGGTCGCAAAGCCCGAGGATGCCCGCCCGCAGGAAGACGCGCACGGCGCGCGTGTCCTCCACGCCGACGCGACTGAGGCCCTCGGCGTCGAGCCTGACATGCTCGCCCGCATGGGTGATGCGGAAGGGCGCACCGTCGCCTTCGCTGTACCACACCGGGGGCAGCTGGGTGGCGATCACCTTCACGGGCGAGACGGCCTGCTCCATCAGCAGGTTCGCCAGCGTGCTCTTGCCGGAACTGAATTCGCCCATCAGCACGATGCGGGGCTTGCGGCCGCTCACGGGCAGGCTCTGGATCTCGCTGGTCTCGGACATGGGTCGCGCCCTCCTCCGGGTCAGGTGTTGTCGAAGGCTGCCAGCACCGACAGCGTGGATTTCAGCGTGTCCCAGCGCTGCTGGCCGCCGCCGATCTGCGCGCGCAGCTCGCCCGCGTCGAGATCGGCGCGCTCGGCCAGGTCCATGAGGACCGCGCGCTGGCCCGACAGGAATTCCGCGAGCGCCGCCTCGATCCCCCGCGCGTAGGCGGCCGCGTGATCGGTCTCGAGCGCCTGCACGACGGGCAGCGTCTCGGCGTGGATGAGATCGGTGAACTCGCGCGCGAAGGACGCGTAGCTGCGCCGCCGCCGCCACCAGCGGGTCCACCAGTTGCCCTTGAGGTCGAGCGCGATGGTCTGACCCAGAAGCACCGGCGCGGGGGCGGCGGGCACCGGCGGCGCCTCGAGCGCGAAACTCTTCTCGGGGATGGAGAAGGCGCGCAGGTAGAGATCGCAGATCTCCGATGTGGTGCGGTAGAACACGTCCTCGCCGATCTTCGAGGCCGCGCGCGCGTAGACCCGGTAGCCGGAGCGCAGAAGCAGGCGCAGCCCGCTCGGCTCGTAGATCCAGACCTTCTTTTCGCCGTGCTTTTCCAGATGCTGGATGAGCGAGGCGGCCGCACGGTCGAGGAAGGTGCGGTGCGTGCCGGCCGCGCGCCCGCGGAAGTCGTCGAGCGCGGCGTCGAGGCGGCTGCGCAGCTCTTCCAGCCGTTCGGCCTCGATCCGGTCGATCTCGGCGCCGATCCGGTCCGGGTCGATCGGCGTGACGGACGCGCCCTCCGCGCCGCGCGAGACGACGCTGCGCGAGGCGGAAAGACCGTTCGCGAGGTTGCGCGCCGCGCGCGCGATCTTCGCCTCGAGCTCCGCGCCGGGGCCGCTGTCGGCGCGTTCGGCGATGGCCTTGCCGAGCGCGGGCAAGCCCGACAGGCTCCAGATCATCGAGTCGACGGACGGGTCGGCGTTCTCGGCGGACACCTCCGACTGCGCCCAGTTGAGCAGCGCCTCGCCGCTCGCGCCCTTGAGCCCGTCATAGCGGCCGCTCAGCGCGTGGTTGGCCCAGAAGGCGCTGCCGAAGATGATCTGCGCCTCGGCCGGGCCGCCATGGCTCTGCAGCGTGGCCCGGATGCTGTCGCGGATCTCCGGCACCTCCCGCCCCGGGTCGGCCAGCTCGTCGATGCGGTTCACGAAGATGACGACCTCGCGCGACTTGATGTTCGAGATCAGCCGGATCAGCGCCATGTCCACCGACGACAGCGCCTGATGCGCCGACAGCACCACCACGCAGATCCGGCTTTCGCGGATCGCGTGGATGGTGATCTGCTCGCGGATCATGAAGGTGTCGTTCACGCCCGGCGTGTCGCGGATGCACAGCTTCATCGGCAGCTCGGGCTGACCGAAATGCAGGTCCGCGGCCTTGGTGATGTCGGCGAAACGGCCCTGCCGGTCCTCCGGGCTGGCGTCGAGATCGTCGCCGAGGCAGACGTAACGCTGGACGAGCTCCTCGTCGAAATAGCCGTAGTCATGCTCCTGCCCGAGCAGCATCTCGAACTTCCGGCCGAGCCTGCGGCGCGATTTCTCGCGCATCTCCTCGAGCTGCTGTCGGACCTTCTCGATCTCCTGCTCGGCGCCGGCGCGGCGGGCCAGCTCGCCCACGCGGCCGCCGCGCTCCAGCAGCCGGCCCCACTCCTCCTCGCTGAAGAAACGGAACCGCGCCGAATTGCCCACCGCGGTCTGGCGCGGGTCCATGTGCAGGGAGGTGACCACCGAGGTCCACGGATTGACGTCGGCCGGCAGAAGGCCCGGCCAGCCGATCATCGCGTTGACGAGCGAGGTCTTGCCCGCCTTCACCTGCCCGATCATCGTCACGCTCGGCTCGAACTCGCGCAGCCGCTTGCGCATCCGCTGCGCGGCGATGTCGATCGCGCGATCGCCGGCCTCGCCGATATCGGCGATGGCCCGGTCGAGGGTCTCGATCCGGCCGGCGCGGCCCGAGAACCCGGCATAGGTGGCCGACAGGAGGCCCGATTTCGGCGGCACACGCTCGGCAGGGTCGAGGCGGAGTTTTTCGGCAGTCATGTCAAACGGTCCCCCGGGGGATGGCGGCGCGGCCCGGCGGGGGCCACGCGGCGTGGTCAGGTCGGCGCGGCGCGCCGGTGATGGGGCGCAGCGGGGTCATGCCGCGAGTTCCTGCGCGAACTCCTCGCGCAGTTGCAGAAGCAGCGTCGCGGCCTCGCGGGCCTGCTCCTCGCCGCCCTCGAGCTGGAGCAGCACGGCAAGCTCGCTCGCCTCGATCACCGCGCGGTGCAGCGCGGCGCCCGAGACGTCGTCGGGCGCGTCGGCCTCCAGCAGGTCGGCCAGGCGCTCGGTGGTCTCCGTGCAATGGGCCAGCACGTCGCCGGCCCAGCCGCCTTGCGCCTCGGCGTCGGCGAGGCGTTCGAGAAGCGCGCGGGCGCGGGCGCGGAGGTAGAGAAAGGGGCGCGACAGGCGCGTCACGTCGGCCGGGCGGCGCGGTGCGGCCACGGCCGCGCCCGGATCGGCGGGCGGGGACCCCGCGTCGGCGGGACGGTTCGGCGCGGGGGCGCTGTCGTCTTCGGCGTCCGCGGTCTCGGCGGCGGGCCTCGGCTCGAAGCGGTTCAGGAACAGCATCGCGGCGTCCAGATCCTCGGCCAGCGCGTGGTCGATGTCGCGCGCGAGGCGCGCGAAAAGCGCCTCCATGCCCGCCAGCGTCCCGGCCGCGCCGTCAGCCGCCGGCGCGACGGGGTAGCGTCCGTCGAAGCCGGCCTCGGCCCAGCCTTCGACGGCGGGCGCGTCCGGGTCGGTCTGCACCAGAAGCGCGTGATGCTTGAGCGCCTCGGGCCCGTCGCGCCAGAACGCCCGCTCCTCATCGCCGAAGCGCCGCGTGCACCAGAGCGCCAGATCGGTGCGCGGCGCGCACCAGCGCAGCGCCGCGCGCATGTCGCGCGGCGTGCCCTCGGCCGCCACCAGAAGAAAGGACATGCGGCGCAGCGCGGGCAGCGGCGCCTCGATCCGCAGGAAGACCGCGCCCTTGGCCAGAAGCGCCGCGTCGGGCAGCCCGTCGCGTGTCAGCGTCGCGCCGTCCGCGAGCGTGGCCGTGGTCCGCGCCGCCTCGCCGAAGGCAAGCTGGCAGGTCGGCAGCACCGTGTCGCCGGCCGCGATCGCATGTCCGGCGAAGGCATCGAGAAGCCGGCGCTTTCCCGCCCCCGGCAGGCCCAGGATCGCCACGCGGACGGGACGGCGTAGCGCGTCGATGATGCGCCCGCAGCGATCCGCGGCACGCGGCGGCAGGGCGCGCGCGTCGCGTGCCGCCTCCAGCCGGGCCAGCGCGCCGGCCGCGTCGATGCGCGGGGCGACCGTCACGTCGACCTCCGCTGGCGCGCGCCGCCGACAAGCTGGCGCAGGGCGCCGAAGGCGCTGGCCGCCGCCGCGCCGGGCGCGAAGCGGCCATCGGCCCCGGGAAGAAAGGGCGCCATGCCCAGGCGCGAGGGCGTCTGCGCGTCCGAAACCCGGATGACGACCAGCGCGACGTTGTCCTGGTCGGGATCGTCGAGCGCGGCCACGCCGTCGAGCAACGCCGCGGCGATCGTGTCGCTCGACTGCGCGGCATGGCGCTCGAGGATGCCCGCGATCGTGGCGTCGTCGAGGAATTGCAGACCGTCGCTGGCCATCACCACCACGTCGCCCGGCACAAGCGGAAGCGGCTCCGCCGGGCAGTCCATCCGCTCGATCGCCTCCCCCATCAGCACCGCGGACAGGCAATTGCGCTGCGGGTGGCAGCGCGCCACCTCGGCGTCCATCAGCCCTTCGCTGACCATCAGGTCGATCTGCGCGGCCAGGGAGTGGTCCTCGTTGAGCCGCGAGAGGGCTCCGTCGCGAAAGAGGTAGAGCGGCGAGTCGCCCACCGACGCCCAGTGCAGGCAGCCGCCCTGCACCACCGTGGCCACGACGGTCCCGCCCATCCCGTCGCAGTCGCTCCGGGCGTCGCCGTGGGCGCGGACGCTTTCGTTCGCGCCCTCCACCGCGTGACGCAGGATCGCGGGTGTCGCGTCGCGGAAGCGGTCGGCCTCGGCGCCGTGCAGCATGAGTTCGCTGAAGACCTCCGTGACGATGAGACGGCTGGCGAGGTCGCCCGCGGCATGGCCGCCCATGCCGTCCGACAGCACGGCGATGCCGATCTCCCCGCCTTGGGGAAAGCCCGTGATCACGGCATCCTCCTGCCGCTCCCGGCGCCCCTGAGACAGCGCCGAGGCGGTATCGAGAAGCAGTTCAGCGGCCTGCAGCATCGGCCTGCCCGTCCGTTTCGCCCAACTCCCAACGGAAGCCGGGACCGCACAGGGCGACGAAGCGCAGCACCGTCTTGCCCACGCGGATCAGGTCGCCATCCTCCAGATCCTCGGTGGCGAGCACGGGGTTGCCATTGCGCCGCACGATGTTCGACTTGCCGCCGTGACCGACGAAGAAGCGGTTCTGCTCGTCGTCGTAGGCGACCGCCGCGTGGTGATCGCGCGAGATGCTGGTATCGCCGAAATCGAGCTGGATGGTCTGCCCGTCGCCCCGCCCGATGGTCGACACGCCCGCGGCGACCGAGAAGGAGGCCCCGCGGCCGGGCCCTTCCCCCACGACGAGCCAGCCGGCCGGGAACTCGGCGGTGGGCGCGCGCGCGACGGGCGGCTGCGCGAAGACATCCTTCGGCAACTCCTCGCCGTGAAAGCCCACAAGCCGGGTCTTGACCCGTCCGGCGCGCGCGGTCCGGCCGGGCGCCACGGCCGGGGCGGGCGCCTCGGGGGCCGCATCCTCCCGGTCGGGGTCCGGCTCCGGCTCGAGATCCCAGATCTTCGGCGCGGCGGTCTCGGCGTCGTCGGCGCCGTCCTGCGCGGGCGCCTCGGGCGCGGGCGGCGCGGTGCGGGCCCCGGCGATCTGGACGAGCTCCTCGGCGACGTCGCGCCCGGGCGTGTCGCCGCCGTTCTCCGCCGTCGCCCCGCCCTCGGCGCGGCGCGGGCGCTCGGCCGCGATCTCGGCGAAATCCCGGACATAGGGCACGTCTTCGGAACTGTCCTCCTGGCGCGCCCGGGGGCGCTTGCGCACGATCACGTCTCGGAGCTGCCTCATCTCTGTCTCTGCGCCTCTCTGTAATTGCCGGGACGGGTTCGGGGCCGCCGCCACAGGAACCGGGCCGCGCCCGAAAGCAGCCGTGGCAGCAGCCGCGGCGCCGGGGCGGCGGCGGGCGGCGCGGCCGCGGGCCCGCGGCTGGCGGCCGGCCGCGCCTCCGCCTCCGGATAAAGATCCTCAAAGGAGACGGGATCGCGGCGCGGACGGATCCGCGACGGGAAGTCGGACATCCGCGAGCCGACCGGCACGGTCAGCGGCTCGCCCGGCGCCCGCGCCGCGACCGCCTCCCGGGCCGCGGCCTCCGCGGCCGATGGCGCGGTCCTGTCGTCCTCTTCGATCGCCTGCAGGGACTGCGTGACGAGCATGGATATCTTGTGCTCCATGTCCTTGTCCTTCTGCGCCTGGGCGCGCAGCATGGCCTCGCGGCGCTCGGTGTCCACCATCTCGCGCCACTCCTCGGCGCTGTCGAGGCGATCCTTGGGAAAGACGCTCAGGCACTGGTTGAGCGCGGTGAGGAAATAGGCGTCGTAGCCCTTCGTGCCGTTGCCGAGGGGGACATAGGGGTCGAGGCGGTTCTCGGCCGTCGCGGCAAGCCGCAGGTGGCTGTTCGGCGGCGGACGGCCGTTGATGAGATGGTAGAAGGTGGCGGCAAGGGCGTAGAGATCGCTCGAGCGGCCCTGGTAGCTGCCCGCGAGGTAGTATTCCTGCGGCGAGTAGCCGTCCTTCACCGTGTGCACCTTGGACAGGATCCGGCTCGCGCGGCTCGCGCTTTCGCGCGCCGCGCCGAAGTCGATCAGCACCGGACTGTTGTCGGGATCGAGCAGGATGTTGTCGGGCGAGATGTCGCGGTGCAGGATCCCGCGCTCGTGGATGTAGGCCACGGCGTCGAGCAGCTGGATCAGCAGCCGCTTTATCGTCCGGGGCGTCAGCAGGTCCCGCTCCTCCTCCATGATCTGGAGAAGGTCCCGCCCCTCGATGAAATCGAGCGCCATGTAGGCGGTGCCGTTGTCCTTGAAGATCTGGTGCACGCCCACGATGTTAGGATGCTCGAGCGCGGAAAGCGCGCGCGCCTCGCGCTCGAACAGCTCGATGATCTTGTCGAAATCGGACTGGTAGGAGCGCGAGCGCAGCCGCACGTTGTCGCTCTTGCGGCAGCACATGGCGCCGGGAAAGCACTCCTTGATCACGACCTTCCGGCCCAGGCTGTCGCGCGCAAGATAGGTGATCCCGAACCCGCCGGAGTTCAGGTAGCTGTCGATGGTGTATTGGCCGCCGCACAGCTCGGTCCCGGGGCGCAGCGCGTCCCCGAACTCTTCTGCCGGATCGACGGCGATGTCTTCGGTCTGCTCGGTCACGTCCTCGTCCTCGTCCTTGACGCAAGGCAGGATGCGAACCTCCCTTAGAGAGGAGGATTGCGGCCATTGAGGCGCGAGAAAGTGTCTGAAAGGTGTCGTGTTTCGGGTGAATCTTCGTCGCCGTTCCGGGCGGGGCGAAGCGCGCCGCGGGGCGCCGCGTCAGCCCGCGCGCGGCGCCGCCAGCAGCACGGGACCCCGCGCCGCGTCAAGAAGGGCGCGCAGCCCCGCGCGGCCGAGCGCCAGCGCGTCGGCCCGGTCGATCACGAGGCAGGCGACGCTCATCCGGCCGAGCCGCGCGCGCCCGGCCGCATCGAGCCCCGATTCGACGAGATCCGCGCCCATCCGGCCGGCAAGGTCGGCCGCCAGCGGGTAGAGCGGCCCGGGCCCGTCCCCTCGTGCCGACACGAGCACCACGCGCCCGGCGGCCGCTGTGTCCGCGCCCTGCCCGATCACCACGAGATCCCAGTCCGCCGCCGCGCCCAGAAGCCCCTCCGCCAGCTCGGCCTCCCGCCGCTCGAAACTCCAGCCGGTGCCGGCCTGCGCGGCGAAGGCGCGCAGCGCCGCCTCGAAGGCGCGCGCGTCGCCGGACGCAAGGCGCGCGAAGGCCGCCCGGCCCGGCGCGGGCGACAGCTCTCCGCCGAAACTCACCAGCCTCTGCCCCGGCAGCTCGGCCAGGCGGCCCGGCAGCGGATCGGCCAAGAGGAGCCCGCCCACCCGGCCGAGCGCGCGCCCCCGCAGCAGTTCGGCCAGGCGCAGGGCACGCCGCGCCTCCGCGAAGCTGCCCGCCCCGACGAGAAGCCGCGGCGCGGGGGCGCTCATGGCGCGCCCTCCCCGTCCGGTCCCCCGGCGCCCGGCCGCGACGGCGCCCGCACGAAGGCGCGCCGCGCCTCGGCGAAGCGGCGCAGCGCCGCGTCCACGCGCCCGTTGACGCTCTCGGGCGGGAATTCCCCATCCTCGCCGCGCGTGCCCGCGGGCGTTCCGGTCAGGATCCCGACCCCCTCGTCGACGCGCGACACCGGGATCACGCGGAACTCGCCCGCGCGCACCGCCTCCACCACCTCGTCGCGCAGCATCAGGTGGGCCACGTTCGCCTCGGGGATGAGCACGCCCTGCCGCCCCGTCAGGCCGCGCGCGGCGCAGGTCTCGAAGAAGCCCTCGATCTTTTCGTTCACCCCGCCGATGGGCTGAACCTCGCCCTTCTGGTTGATCGAGCCCGTCACGGCGAGGCCCTGGTCGATCGGCAACCCCGCAAGCGCCGACAGCAGCGCGTAAAGCTCCGCGGAGGAGGCGCTGTCGCCGTCGACGCCGCCATAGCTCTGCTCGAAGACGAGGCTCGCATGAAGCGAGAAGGGCAGATCGCGCGCGTAGGTGCCCGTGAGGTAGCCCGACAGGATCATTACCCCCTTGGAATGCAGCGGGCCGCCAAGCTCCACCTCGCGCTCGATGTCCACGAGCTTGCCCGCGCCCAGGCGCACCCGCGCGGTGATCCGCGAGGGCCGGCCGAAGGCGTAGTCGCCCAGCCCGATGACCGACAACCCGTTGATCTGCCCGACCTCCGCGCCCGCGGTGTCGATGAGCACGGTGCCGCGGCGGATCGCCTCCTGCATCCGGTCGCGGAGGCGCGAGGCGCGGCGCTCGCGCGCCGTGACCGCGGCCGCGATGTCCCCGGCGCCGATCTCTTCTCCGCCCCGCGCGCCGGCGTAATGGTCGGCCTCCTGCATCAGGTTGCCCAGCGCCTCGAGCCGCAGGCTGAGCTTTTCCGTGTCGCCCGCAAGGCGAGCCGCCTCGTCGGCGAGACGCGCGACGCCCGCCGCGGTGAGCGCGCGCAGCCCCGCCGCGCGCGCCTGCGATCCGAAAAGTCGCGCGAAGCCCATCAGCGTCTCGTCATCGCGGTCCGCGACATCGTCGAAATCGGCCTGAAGCTTGAAAAGACGTGCGAAATCCGGATCGAGCATCACCAGCAGCGCATGGAGCATCCGGTCGCCCACCAGCGCCACCCGAAGGTCGAGCGGGATCGGGTCGGGCTCGAGCGAGGTGGTGGAGACGAGGCTCATCCGCTCGCCGAGCGAGGAGATGGTGATCTCGCCGTTGCGCAGGCAGCGTTTGAGCCCGTCCCAGGCGTAGGGCTCGGACAGGATGCGCCGCGCGTCGAGCACGAGAAAGCCGCCGTTGGCGCGGTGCAGCGCGCCGGGCTTGATCATAGTGAAGTTCGTGACGAGGGAGCCCATATGCGTGGCGTGCTCGATCCGCCCGACCACGCGGTCGAGCGTCGGCAGCGCCTCGTGCTCGAGCGGCGCGCCGGTCTCGGTCTCGGCCTCCTGCCCCACCATGACGTTGACGGCGTAGCGGCCGAAGACCGGGTCCATGTGCGCCTTGCCCACGGTGTCGGGGAACGGGGCGTCCTTCGACTGCGCGGCGCGGCGCAGGAAAAGCTCGGCGTTGGCCACGATGTCCTCGCGCAGCTCGGCCACGAAATCCTGGATGTCCGGAATGGTGTCGAAGGCCTCGGCCACCTCGGCCACGCGCGCGTCCACCACGCGCTTGGCCATCGCCGCGTTCAGCGCCTCCACCCGTTCGCGGTGGCGCTTGGCGCGGCGCGGCGCCTCGCGCAGCACGACCGCCAGCTCCTCCTGAAGGCGCGCGATCTTGGCGTCGATCTCGGCGCGCTCCTCCTCGTCGAGTTTGCGGTAGTCGTCGGGTTTGACGAGCTCGCCGTCGCGCAGCGCGCTCAGCATGAAGCCCATCGGCGTGCGCAGGAGCGCGATGTCCTCGGCGCGGGCGCGCTCGGCGAACTCCTCGAGCGAGGACTCCTCTTCCTCGCTGAACTCCTGCTCGATGGCGCGGCGCTGGCTCTGGTAGTCATCGGACTCGAAAAGCGCGGGCAGATCGCTGGCCAGATCGTCCACGAGGTCCTGCATCGCCGCGCGCAGGGGGATCGCCACGCCGGCGGGCAGCCCGATCGCGCGCGGCTTGTGCTCGGCCTCGAAGTTGTTGACGTAGACCCAGTCCTTCGGGCGCGGCCGATCGGCGGCCGCCTCGCCCAGGATCCGCATGAGCGCGCTGTGGCGCCCCGTACCCTCGGGGCCCAGCGCGAAGACGTTGAAATCCCGGTGCGGGATCGCGCCGGCAAGGCGGATCGCGTCGAGCGCGCGCTCCTGCCCGATAAGGTCGGCCGGCCCGTCGAGCTCGGCCGTGCTGGCGAAGGGGAACGCGGACGGGTCGCAGCGCGTCTGCAACCGCTCCGCGGGCAGCCCTTCGGGTCCGCTTGCTGTCGCTGCCATCGCCGCCTCCCCGTCGTCGCTGCGCCCACCTGAACATCACGGCGCGGGCGGGGCCTTGACTTGCGTCAACGCCCCTGGCGCGCGAGGGACGTGACAGCCGCGCCGTTTCGTCCGACAAAGGCGCGAGAGGCCAGAAGCTGAAGGACCGCGAGCGCATGACCGACAGGCGATACGCCGCCCCGCCGGGCGGGCATCCCGGCCAGGGCGATCTTCTGACCGGCCGGGCCGTCTTCACCGAGGCCTACGCCGTCATCCCGGCCGGCGTGCAGCGCGACATCGTGGCAAGCCGCCTGCCCTTCTGGCGGGAAACGCGCGCCTGGGTGCTGGCCCGCCCGATGAGCGGCTTCGCCGAAAGTTTCGCGCAATACGCGCTGGAGGTCGCCCCCGGCGGCGGCTCCGACCGCCCCGAACCCGACCCGGAGGCCGAGGCCGCGCTTTTCGTCACCGGCGGGACGGCGGCGCTCTCCTTCGCGGGGGCCACGCACCGGCTCGCGCCCGGAAGCTTCGCCTTCCTGCCGCCCGGCACGCAGTGGCGGCTGCGCAACGAGGGCGGCGAACCGGCCCGCCTGCAATGGATCCGCAAGCGCCACCAGGCCGTCGAGGGGCTGGGTCTTCCCGCCCCCTTCGTCACCAGCGAGGCCGAGATCGCGCCCGACCCGATGCCCGGCACCGAGGGGGGCTGGGCCACGACCCGCTTCATGGACCCGGACGATCTGCGCCACGACATGCACGTGACGATCGTGACGCTCGAGCCCGGCGCGGCGATTCCCTTCCTCGAGACCCATGTGATGGAGCACGGGCTCTACGTGCTGGAGGGCAAGGGCGTCTACCGGCTCAACCGCGACTGGGTGGAGGTGGAGGCGGGCGATTTCATGTGGCTGCGCGCCTTCTGCCCGCAGGCCTGCTATGCCGGGGGACCGGGGCCCTTCCGCTACCTTCTCTACAAGGACGTGAACCGCCACCCGCCGCTCAGCCCGCCGTGATCCGCCAGGGCGTGGCGAAGACATGCTCCTCGAGGTTCGCGCCGGGGCCGATCCGGTCCACCACCGCGAAGAGCCCCGGCGGCGCGAGCGGCGCCAGAACCCCGTGCCAGGTGCCGCGCAGGTAGTTCACGCCCTGCCCCGGCCGCGTCAGGAACGCCAGCGGCCGGCCCGGGCGCCCGCCCTCGTCCGGCGCCACCACGACGAGGAAGGGATCGGCGGTCATCGGCAGGAAGGCCTGGCTGCCCCCCGGGTGGCGCTCCACGAGGTCGAGCTCCAGCGGCAGCGCGCGGGGCTCGGCGCGAAAGAGGCTGATCCCCGCCCGCCCGTCGCCGAAATCGAGCCGCGCGCGGTCGTGGAAGCGCCTGCACCGCCCGGCATTGATGAGCTGGTCGGGCGCGCCCGCGGCCTCCAGCACGTCGCCGAAGGGTGCGAAGGCCGCCGCGTCGAGGGGGCGCGCCACGATCTCCCGGCTCATCCGAGCGCCTCCCGCAGCCGGAGCTCGGCGATCCGCTCCACCTGCCGGCAGGCTTCCGCGACCTCGGCCTCGCGGTCGTTGGCCAGCCGCCGCTCGAAGGCCGCGAGGATGCCCGCCTTGTCGTGATCGCGCACGGCGATGATGAAGGGAAACCCGAACTTCTCGGTGTAAGCCGCGTTGAAAGAAGTGAATTTTTCCCGCTCCGCGTCGGTGAGCGCGTCGAGCCCGGCCGCGGCCTGCTCCGCCGCGCTCGCCTCGGTAAGCCGCCGCGCCGCAGCGAGCCGCCCCGCGAGGTCGGGATGCGCGCGCAGCACGCCCAGCCGCTCCGCCTCCGAGGCGCTGCGGAAGACGCGCGCCAGCGCCGCGTGAACCCCGCGCGCCGTGTCGTGAGTGGGCCCGAGCTCCAGCGCCCAGGCGCGCTCCGCGAGCCAGGGCGAGTGCTCGAAGATGCCGCCGAAGGCCGCGACGAAGCGCGCGCGGTCCATCTCGGAGGGGCGCTCGCCGCGCGCGGGCGGGTGCTCCCGCGCCCAGTGCTCGGCGATCTGGAGCCGCGTGGCGAACCAGACGCCGTCATGGCCGCGCATGTGGTCGAGCGCGCGGGCGAGCGCAGCGGCCCGGCCCGGCCGCCCTGCGAGGCGGCAATGCAGCCCGATGGACAGCATCTTCGGCGCCCCGGCCGATCCTTCGGCGTAGAGCGTGTCGAAAGCGTCCCGGACATGGCGCTCGAACTCCGCGCGCGAGCCGAACCCGGCCGGCACGGCGGAGCGCATGTCGTTCACGTCGAGCGTGTAGGGCACGACGAGCTGATCGCGCCCGCCGGTGCGGATCCAGTAGGGCAGATCGTCGGCGTAGCTGTCGGCGACATAGGCGAAGCCGCCCTCCTCGGCGGCAAGGCGAACGGTGTTCATCGAGGAGCGCCCGGTGTACCAGCCGCGCGGGCGCGCGCCGACGACCTCGGCGTGCAGGCGGATGGCCTCGGCCATCTGCGCGCGCTCCTCTTCTTCGGGCATCGCGCGGTGCTCGATCCACTTGAGCCCGTGGCTCGCGATCTCCCAGCCGGCGTCCTTCATCGCCGCCACCTGCTCGGGCGCGCGGGCGAGCGCCGTGGCCACCCCGAAGACGGTGACGGGCAGGCCGGCCAGCATCCGGTGGAGCCGCCAGAACCCGGCCCGCGCGCCGTATTCGTAGATCGACTCCATGTTCCAGTGGCGCTCGCCCGGCCGGGGCTCGGCGCCCGAGATTTCCGACAGGAAGGCCTCGGAGGCCGCGTCGCCGTGCAGGATGCAGTTCTCGCCGCCCTCCTCGTAGTTGAGCACGATCTGCACCGCCACCCGCGCGGCCCCGGGCCAGCGCGGGTCGGGGGGCGTGGGGCCGTGGCCTGTCATGTCGCGGGGGTAGCGCTGCACCTCGGTCCTCCTGCTTGACGGGACGCGCGCGGGATGAGACCGGAAAGCGAGACGGAAGAAAAGGGGGCGCGCCATGGCGGGCTATCTCACGACCCATGTGCTGGACACCGCGGCGGGCCGCCCGGCGGCGGGGATTGCGATCGCGCTTTACCGGATCGAGAACGGCACGCGCCGCGAGGTGGCCCGCGCCACCACCAACGCCGACGGCCGGACGGACGGGCCTATCCTGCCCGAAAAGGATTTCGAGACAGGCGTTTACGAGCTGGTCTTCGCCGCCGGCGACTACCTGCGCGCACAAGGCGCGGCCGCCGCGGAGCCGCTCTTCCTCGACGAGGTGCCGATCCGCTTCGGCATGGCGGATCGCGCGGCGCATTACCATGTGCCCCTCCTGCTGTCGCCCTACGGCTATTCCACCTATCGCGGCAGCTAGGCGCCGCGCCGCGGCCCGATCCTTCGGCAGGCGCGGTCCCGCGGCCCGCGGGCGGCGCGGCTGGTCTTTCCTCCCGCGCGCGGCGGCGCTATGCCGGGGCGGTGCCCACCGGAGGCTTCGCCATGCTCGATTTCGCCATCTTCTGGGACTGGATCGCCTTCGCCGTGCGCTGGCTGCACGTCGTCACCGCGATGGTCTGGATCGGCACCTCGTTCTATTTCATCGCGCTCGATCTCGGGCTGGTGCGCCGCCCCGGCATGCCCGAGGGCGTGACCGGCGAGGAATGGCAGGTGCATGGCGGCGGCTTCTACCACGTCGAGAAATACGCCGTGGCGCCCGAGCGGCTGCCGGAAGACCTCACCTGGTTCAAGTGGGAAAGCTACGCCACCTGGCTGTCGGGCGCGGCGCTCCTGATGATCCTCTACTGGGCGGGGGCGGAACTTTACCTGATCGATCCCGCGAAGGCGGATCTCTCGGTCTTCCAGGCGGTGCTGCTCTCGGCGGGCTCCATCGCGCTCGGCTGGCTGATCTACGACGGGCTCTGCCGGTCGCCCCTCGGCCACCGGCCCGTGGTGCTGATGCTGGCGCTCTTCGGGGTCATCGTGGCGATGTCGTGGGGCCTCAACCAGGTCTTCACGGGGCGCGCGGCGCTTCTGCATCTCGGCGCCTTCACCGCGACGATCATGACGGCGAACGTCTTCCTCGTGATCATGCCGAACCAGCGCATCGTCGTGGGCGACCTCAAGGCCGGGCGCGTGCCGGATCCCGAATACGGGCGGATCGCCAAGCTCCGCTCCACCCACAACAACTACCTCACCCTGCCGGTCATCTTCCTGATGCTGTCGAACCACTACCCGCTGGCCTTCGGCACGCCCCATGCCTGGGCGATCGGGGCGCTCGTCTTCCTGATGGGGGTGACGATCCGGCACTACTTCAACACCCTGCACGCCCGTAAGGGCCGCCCGAACTGGACATGGGCGGCGACGGCGATCCTTTTCCTCGCGATCATGTGGCTCTCCGCCCTGCCCGGCCGCGGCCCCGCGCCCGCGGAGGCCGCGCTGCCCGAGACCGGCGCCGCGGCGCGCTTCGCCGCCGCCGAGGGGTTCGGGACGGCCCACGGCATCGTGCTCGCCCGCTGCTCCATGTGCCACGCGCGCGAGCCGCTCTGGCAGGGGCTGCACTGGGCGCCCAAGGGTGTCGCGCTCGAGACCGAGGCGGACGTCGCGCGCCAGGCCCGCGCGATCTTCCTGCAGGCCGGGGCGAGCCACGCCATGCCGCCCGGCAACCTCACCTACATGACCGGGGAGGAGCGGCAGGCCCTCTCCGAATGGTATCGCGCCGGCGCGGGCGGCTGACGCGGCCCGCAGCGCGCCCGGCCCTAGCGCGCCGCGCGCAGCGGGCGCGGCGCGAGCCCGCCCAGTTCCCGCAGATGCGCCACCGCCTCCGCCACACCCTCGCCCTGGCGCAGCGCGGCGAAGACGGTGGGCCGGCCCTGCCGGTTCTCGGCGGCGTCCCGGCGCATCTCCTCGAGATCGACGCCCACATGGGGCGCGAGGTCCGTCTTGTTGATGACCAGCAGATCCGAGCGCATCAGCGCCGGCCCCTTCTTGCGCGGGATGTCCTGCCCCATGGCGACGTCGATCATGTAGATCGTCAGATCCGCGAGCTCAGGGCTGAAATTGGCCGCGAGGTTGTCGCCGCCCGACTCGATCAGCACGATCTCGAGGCCCGGATGACGGGCGGAGAGCTCGGCCACGGCGGCGAGGTTGATCGAGGCGTCCTCGCGGATCGCGGTGTGCGGGCAGCCGCCCGTCTCCACCCCGATCACCCGGTCCCCGGGGAGAACCTGCATCCGCAGAAGCGCCTCGGCGTCCTCCCGCGTGTAGATGTCGTTGGTGATGACGCCGATGGAGTGATCGGGCGCGAGGGCGCGGGCCAGCGCGGCGGTGAGCGTCGTCTTGCCCGCGCCCACCGGGCCGCCGATTCCGACGCGAAGGGGGCCGTTCATGGTCATGAGCGGAAAAGCCTCGTCTCGAGAGTTTCGTGGCGCATGGAGGCGATGTCGGCCGCCCATGCGATGGAGGACAGATCGTCGGGCCCGAGCGCGCCCGCCTCCCGCGCGAGCCGCGCGCAAAGCGGCGCGGCCCCGGCGAGCGCCTGTTGCGCCTCGGTCTGGCCGAGGGGCACGAGACGCTGCGCCGCACCGGCGAGCGCGGTGGCGAAGGCGTGGAGGTAGAGCCGCAGCGTCTCTTCCCCGGGCAGGCCCATGAGGCGCGCGGCGCGCCCCACCGCCACGGGCTGGGCCATCGGCGCGAGGTCGAGCCCCCAGACGGCGGCGGTGGTGCGGGCGAAGGCCGCGCCCTGCTCCACGGTCTCGGCGCGACGCTCGGCCGAGGGCGCGAAGGCGCGGGCCGTGGCGTCGGCCTCCCGCACCTCCGCGGGGGTCTCCGCGCGCCAGCCTTCCATCAGGAACACCGCGTCAGCGCGCCCCGCCCCATGCTCCAGCACGTCGGCGAGCCAGGCCGCGAAGCTCTCCCGGTCGCGCACCCGCCCCTCGGCGATCTCGGTCTCGAGCCCGTGGGACCAGGCGAAGCCGCCCGTGGGATAGGCCGGCGAGAGCCACTGCGCGAGGGTAAGGAGCGCATCCGCCCCGGGCTCAGTGAGCATGGGCGTGGGTCCTGCCGTGGCCGTAGGCGCCGCCCTCGGGGGTGAAGGGCGCCTCGGCCTCCTCGATCCGGGCGCCGAGGCGGTCCAGCATGTCGCGGAGCACGTGATCGCGCCGGATGAAGAGCCGCCCAGGCGCCACCTGGCAGGGCGTGTGACGGTTCCCGATATGCCAGGCCAGCCGCGGCAGGTCGCCCGTGACCTCGTAAAGCGGCTCGGGCGCGGCCACGACCTCGACGAGCCGCCCGTCGGAAAGCTCCAGCGCGTCGCCATGCTCCAGCGAGACGGTGTGCGGCAGATCGACGAGAAACGGCACACCGTCCCGCGTCTCCAGCCGCTTGCGGCGCAGGAAGCGCGACTCGTAGTCGAGCCGTACCCACTCCGCGGGCCCGTGCCATTCGCCCTTGCGATGGAGCGTCTGCGCGATGGGAAGCTCGGTCATGTCATTGCCTCAGAACAGGAAATAGCGTTGCGCCATGGGCAGCACCTCGGCCGGCGCGCAGGTCAGAAGCTCCCCGTCGGCGCGCACCTCGTAGGTCTCCGGGTCCACCTCCATCTTCGGCAGCGCGTCGTTGAGGATCAGGTCGCGCTTCGTCACGGCGCGGATGCCGTGGACCGCGACGGTCTCCTTGGCCAGCCCCAGCGTGTCACGGATGCCGGCCGCCTGCGCCGCCTGGCTCACGAAGGTGACGGCCGAGCGCTCCACCGAGCGGCCATAGGCGCCCCACATGGGCCGCGAATAGACCGGCTGCGGCGTGGGGATGGAGGCGTTCGGATCGCCCATCTGGGCCATCGCGATGGTGCCGCCGATCAGCACCAGATCGGGCTTCACCCCGAAGAAGGCGGGCGACCAGAGCACGAGGTCGGCGCGCTTGCCCGCCTCCACGCTGCCGATCTCGTGGGCGAGGCCGTGCGCGATTGCGGGGTTGATGGTGTATTTGGCGATGTAGCGGCGGACGCGGAAATTGTCGTTCTCGCCGGTCTCGTCGCCAAGCCGCCCGCGCTGTTTCTTCATCTTGTCGGCGGTCTGCCAGGTCCGCAGGATCACCTCGCCCACCCGGCCCATCGCCTGGCTGTCCGAGCCCATCACCGAAAACGCGCCCATGTCGTGGAGGATATCCTCGGCCGCGATGGTCTCGCGCCGGATCCGGCTCTCGGCGAAGGCCACGTCCTCGGGGATCGACTTGTCGAGGTGGTGGCAGACCATCAGCATGTCGAGATGCTCTTCGATGGTGTTGACCGTGAAGGGCCGCGTCGGGTTCGTGGACGAGGGCAGGATATGCGCCTCGCCGCAGATGCGGATGATGTCGGGCGCGTGGCCCCCGCCCGCGCCCTCGGTGTGGTAGGCGTGGATCGTGCGCCCCTTCATCGCGGCGAGGGTGTGTTCGACGAACCCGCTCTCGTTGAGCGTGTCGGTGTGGATCATCACCTGGATGTCGTGGTCGTCCGCGACCGAGAGGCAGCAGTCGATCGCCGCCGGCGTCGTGCCCCAGTCCTCGTGCAGCTTGAGCGCAGAGGCGCCCGCCTCCACCTGCTCCACCAGCGCCTGCGGCAGCGAGGCGTTGCCCTTGCCGGCGAAGGCCAGGTTCATCGCGAAGGCGTCGGCCGCCTGCAGCATCCGCCCGATGTGCCAGGACCCCGGCGTGCAGGTTGTGGCCATGGTGCCCGTCGCCGGCCCCGTGCCGCCGCCCAGCATCGTGGTGATGCCGGAATGCAGCGCGTCCTCCACCTGCTGCGGACAGATGAAGTGGATATGGCTGTCGAAGCCGCCGGCGGTCAGGATCTTGCCCTCGCCGGCGATGACCTCCGTCCCCGGCCCCACGACGATGTCGACGCCCGGCTGGATGTCGGGATTGCCGGCCTTGCCGATCTTCGCGATCCGCCCGTCCTTCAGCCCCACATCGGCCTTGGTGATGCCGGTATGGTCGACGATCAGCGCGTTGGTGACGACCGTGTCGACCGCGCCGTCGGCGCGGGTCGCCTGGCTCTGGCCCATGCCGTCGCGGATCACCTTGCCACCGCCGAATTTCACCTCTTCCCCGTAGGTTGTAAGGTCTTTCTCAACTTCGACGACAAGATCGGTGTCGGCAAGGCGCAGGCGGTCGCCCGTCGTGGGGCCGAACATCGCGGCATACTCGGCGCGGGAAATCCGTGCGGGCATCAGAGCGCCCCCATGACCTGGCCGTTGAACCCGAAGATCCGCCGCGCGCCCGCCACCGGCACCAGCGCGACCTCGCGGCGCTGCCCGGGCTCGAAGCGCACGGCCGAGCCCGCGGGAATGTCGAGGCGCAGACCCCGCGCCGCCGCGCGGTCGAACTCGAGCGCGGGGTTGGCTTCCGCGAAATGGTAGTGGCTGCCCACCTGCACCGGGCGGTCCCCGGTGTTGGCCACCATCAACGTGACCGCCTCGCGGCCTTCGTTGAGCGTCAGCATGCCCTCGGCGGGGAAGACCTCTCCGGGGATCATCGCCGCCACCCCGCCCAGGCGAGGAGCGCCGCGGCAGCGAGCGCGAGAAGCGCCACGACCCAGAGCCAGCCCGCCCCGTCATGCGGGTGCAGGTGGGGCCCCGGATGGGCGGCCGCCGGCGCGGCGGCGAGAAGGAGGAGCGGAACGGCCGTGAGGTATCTCATGGGCGAAGTCCTTTCTTCAGCGGATGGGGTTGTGGACGGTCACGAGCTTGGTGCCGTCGGGAAAGGTGGCCTCGACCTGCACGTCGGGGATCATCTCGGGCACGCCCTCCATGCACATCTCGCGGGTGACGACCTGCGCGCCCGCCTCCATCATGTCGGCCACCGAGCGCCCCTCGCGGGCGCCCTCCACCACCGCGTCGGTGATGAGCGCCACGGCCTCGGGGTGGTTGAGCTTCACGCCGCGGGCAAGGCGCCGCCGCGCCACCTCGGCGGCCATGGCCACCATCAGCTTGTCCCGTTCGCGGGGGGTGAGCAGCATCGTCAGAGCCTCCAGGCCTTGGGAAGACTGTCGCCGGTCAGCCGGTCGAGCGCGGGCAGGAGCGCGCGGCGCAACGCGTGAGACTCGGGCGCGAGAACCCGCGCGGCCAGAAGGCCGTCCTCGACCAGGCTCGCCCCGCCCGAGGCCCCGAACGCCGCGCGCAGCGGACCGAGTTGCGCCGCCGCGTCGGGCCCCGCGTAGACCAGGGCCGCCATCGCGCCCGCGCCCGCCGCCACGCCCGGACGCGCAAGCAGCTCCGCCGCGCAGCCCTCGAGGCGCACCGCGTCGAGCCAGGCGAGCCGCCCGTCGCGCCGGATCTCGATCCGGTCGCGAAAGCGCAGCTCCCGAAGACGCTCCCCCATGGCCGCGCGCCCGAAGACCAGCGGCTCCACCAAGAGGAGCCGCGCGTCGCCGGCAAGATCGACGTGCAGCCGCCGCGCCAGCGCCGCGCCGTCGTAAAGAATCGTCTCCTGCGGCAGCCAGGAGAGCCGCGCGCCCGGCCCCGCCGCGAGGCGCACGTTGAGCCGCGCCTCGCTGCCCGGCTCGGCGCGGTAGGCCCGCTCCGCCGCCTGGGTCGACAGCGTGATCGTCGCGCCCGCGCCGGCCGTGGCCTCCACCGCGACGCGATCGCCGCCGGTCAGCCCGCCCGCCGTGTTCACGAGGCAGACCTCCACGCCCCGCGCGCCCCGCGGAAAGAGCGCGCGCAGCGAGCCTTGCGCGCGCAGCGCCTCGAGCCGACCGCCCCCCGGGCCCGCCTTCGCCGACACCCGCAGCGCGCCCTGCGCCCGCGGCTGGACGGGCAGGGTTTCACGCTTGTCGAAGGGCATGGGTCATCGCCTTGGGCTTCCCGGGGTCGCGATCGCGTCGCCCCTCTTTCAACAGCCATGACACCCGGCCGGCAGCGCCGTGCGCCGCTCGCACCGGCTGCGGCACGCCCTACCGCCTGCTTCATGAGCGGTTTGAGCCGCGTTGCTCATTTTCACGCCACCCCGCGAACGCGTCCCGGGCGATACCGGCCGGGGGCGGCGGGACGCGGTCCTTGCACAGCCGGACACGCAGGCGCAGGAAATTTCTGCCCCGGGATTAAGCGAATCGCCCAAATCTGTATCGTTGCCCGGCCAGCCGGCGGCTCTGACGCCTGCGCGCCAGCGCGGGGCATGGCCAAGACCGGCGGGACGACACAGACGGACGGGTGCACCCACGAACGTCCGCCAACGACAACAGGGAGACCAGACGTGTTCCATCGCCCGATCCTCGCCGCCGCCGCCTTCGCGGCCTTCGCAGGCGCCGCCACGGCGCAGACCGCCATGCCCTTCGCGCTCGACTGGAAGTTCGAAGGCCCCGCCGCGCCCTACTTCGTCGCCATCGACAAGGGGTATTTCGCCGATGTCGGGCTCGAGGTCGAGATCACCGCTGGCCAGGGCTCGCTCGACGCCATCCCGAAGGTCGCGACCGGCGCCTTCCCGGTGGGCTTCGCCGACATCAACAGCCTCATCAAGTTCCTCGACCAGAACCCGGGCGCGCCGGTGACCGCCGTGATGATGGTCTACGACAAGCCGCCCTTCGCGGTGGTCGGCCGCAAGA
This sequence comes from Rhodosalinus sp. FB01, assembly GCF_041365715.1. Taxonomy (NCBI): domain Bacteria; kingdom Pseudomonadati; phylum Pseudomonadota; class Alphaproteobacteria; order Rhodobacterales; family Paracoccaceae; genus Rhodosalinus; species Rhodosalinus sp. FB01. Next base: position 128,833 of record NZ_JBGFSH010000001.1, read on the forward strand.
GCCAGGGCGTCGAGGCGCCCAAGGATCTCGAGGGGCGCGTCCTGGGCGCGCCGCCGCCCGACGGCGCCTGGGCGCAGTTCCCGATCTTCGCCGCCGAGAACGATCTCGACATGGACGCGATCACCGTGGAGCCGGTGGGCTTCCCGACCCGCGAGCCCATGCTCGCCGAGGGCGAGGTGGACGCGGTGACGGGCTTTTCCTTCTCGTCCTTCCTGAACCTCGTGCGCCTCGGCGTGCCCGAGGACGACATCTCGACCATCCTGATGGCCGATCACGGCGTCGCGCTTTACGGCAACGCGGTCATCGTCAACACCGAGTTCGCCGCCGCGAACCCGGCGGCGGTCGAAGGCTTCCTCGAAGCGGTCGCCATGGGCTGGAAGGACGCCATCGCGGAGCCGGCCGCGGCGATCGAGAGCCTCGTGGCGCGCAATCCCGCCGCGGACGCCGCGCTCGAGGAACGCCGCCTCGCACTCGCCATCGACGCCAACGTGGTCACCGACTATACCGCCGCGAATGGCATGGGCACCGTGGATGCCGACCGCATGGCCACGGCGCTGGAGCAGATCGCGCTGACCTACGAGTTCCAGAACGCGCCCGACGCGTCGCTCTACTTCACCGACGCCTACCTGCCCGAGGGCGGCTTCCCGCTCGACTGACGCGACCGCGCGCGGGCCGCAAGAGGCCCGCGCGCCACACACGAGACCACGAGCAGGCCATTGGAAAACCTGATAGACATCCGCGGCGTGCGCCATGCCTACCGCACCGAGGACGGGCCGCTGCCGGTCCTCGACGGGCTCGACATCACGGTGAACGAGGGCGGCTTCGTCGCCGTGGTGGGCCCGTCGGGCTGCGGCAAGTCCACGCTCACGCGGCTGATCGCGGGGCTGATGATCCCCGACGCGGGCGAGGTGCGCGTGCACGGCACGCCCATCACCGGGCCGCGCTCCAACGTGGGCATGGCGTTCCAGAACCCGGTTCTGCTGGAGTGGCGCACGATCCTGAAGAACGTGCTGCTGCCCCTGGAGATCGTGAAGACGCCGCTCTCGCGCGCCAAGCAGGAGGCACGGGCGCGCCGTCTCCTGTCACTCGTGGGGCTCGAGGGCTTCGAGGACAAGCGCCCCTCCGAGCTTTCGGGCGGCATGCGCCAGCGCGCGTCGCTCTGCCGCGCGCTCATCCACCAGCCCGAGGTGCTGATCCTCGACGAACCCTTCGGCGCGCTCGACGCCTTCACCCGCGAGGATCTCTGGCAGACCATGCACGCGCTCAAGGAAAAGGAACCCTTCACCGGCGTGCTCATCACCCACGACCTGCGCGAATCGATCTTCCTCGCGGACCGGGTGGTGGTGCTCTCGGGCCGCCCGGCACGCACGCAATACGTGCTCGACCTGCCGCAGGCCGGGCCGCGCGACCTCGATCACCTCTACACGGCAGAGGCGGCGGACATGCTTGCAGAGCTGCGCCACCAGATCGAGATCGCCCAGGGCCGCGCCGGCACCGACACGCCCGAGGCCGCGCAATGACCCGGGGCCTGCGCCGGGCCGCGGCGCCGCTCGTCGCCATCCTGGTGTTTCTCGTTCTCTGGGAAGCGGCCGTCTGGGCCAATGGCTGGCCCGACTACAAGATGGCCTCGCCCTCCGACCTCGTGCCCGCCTACGCGAAATACTGGGACCTCTTCGTGATCATGGGCTGGCAGACGCTCTGGCGCACGGTGCTGGGGCTCCTGCTCGCGGTGGTGGTGGGCGTGGCGCTCGGCATGGTGATGGGCTTCTCGCGCATGATGCGCGACGCGCTCTACCCGCTGCTGGTGGGGTTCAACGCGATCCCGAAGGCCACCGTGGTGCCCATCGTCGCGCTCATCTTCGTGGGCGCACACGACTTCAACACCGTGCTCATCGCCTTCATGATCTCCTTCTTCCCGATCGCGGTCTCGGTCTCCATCGGCCTGTCCACGCTCGAGCCCGAATACCGCGACATCCTGCGCTCGCTCGGCGCCTCGCAGTCGAAGATCTTCTGGAAGATCGCCCTGCCGAAGACCCTGCCGGAGTTCTTCGGCGCGCTGAAGGTCTCGGTGACGCTCGCCTTCATCGGCACCAACCTGATGGAGATCGTCTCGCCCCATGGCCGCGGCCTGGGCGCGCTGTTCGATTCCGGCAAGACGAATTCCGACTACCCGCTGATGTTCGCGGTGCTCATCGCCCTCGCGGTTCTGGGGATCCTTCTCTACTACGTCGTCGTGGCGCTCGAGCGGATCTTCGCGGGCTGGGCCGAGCGCGCGCCGACCTGACACCCCGCGACGGGCCGCGCCGCGGCGCCCGCCCACACGGCCCGACCGACGCCCTTGAAAAGGCAGCGCGCACGCGGCAGCATGCCACACGGCGCACGGAACAGCCGGCCCCTTCTACGCCGCATCGAAGGGGGCGCCCCGGTCCAGAGGGTAACGCGGCGACTTGACCGACATGCGAACAGCCTTCCTGCTCAACGGCACCCCCGTGGAGACCGAGGCCCATCCGACCGAGACGCTCCTCGACTGGCTGCGCCGCCGTGGCCTGACCGGAACGAAGGAGGGCTGCAACGAGGGCGACTGCGGCGCCTGCAGCGTCATGGTGACCGACGCCGCGACCGGCCCGAGGGCCCTCAACGCCTGCATCCTCTTCCTGCCCCAGCTCCACGGCAAGGCCGTGCGCACGGTGGAGGGCCTCGCCGGGCCGGACGGTGCGCCCCACCCCGCCCAGACGGCGATGGTGGCGCATCACGGCAGCCAGTGCGGCTTCTGCACGCCGGGCTTCGTGGTCGCCATGGCCGCCGCGCACGCCCGCGGGCGCACCGACCACGACGACCAGCTCGCCGGCAATCTCTGCCGCTGCACCGGCTACGCGCCGATCCTGCGCGCCGCCCGCGCGATCGAGGACTCGCCCCGCCCCGCCTGGCTCGCCGAGGACAGCGCCGCGGTCGACGCCGACCCGCCCTTCTTCTTGGGCGAAATACTCTCGGGGGGTGAGGCGGCGAAGCCGCCGAGGGGGGCGGACAGCCCCCCTGCCTGCGTCCTGCCGGAAAGCGCCGACGCGCTCGCCGACTGGTATGCCGCCCACCCCGAGGCCACGCTCGTCGCCGGGGCGACGGATGTGGGGCTTTGGGTGACGAAACAGCTCCGCGATCTGGGCCCCGTCGCCTTCCTGCACCGCTGCCGCGACCTGCAGCGGATCGAGGAGACGGAGACGGAGATCCGCATCGGCGCGGGCGTCACCATCGAGCGGCTCCGCACGGCGATGGAGCCCCGCCACCCGGCCTTCGCCGAGATCCTGCGCCGCTACGGCTCCGAGCAGGTCCGCGCGGCCGCCACCATCGGCGGCAACATCGCCAACGGCTCGCCCATCGGCGACGGGCCGCCGCCCCTCATCGCGCTCGGCGCCACGTTGCATCTGCGCAAGGGCGCGGCCCGGCGGAGCCTGCCGCTCGAGGACTTCTTCCTCGACTACGCCCGGCAGGACCGCGCGCCCGGAGAGTTCGTGGAAGCGGTCTCGATCCCGCGCCAGCCCGACCGGCTTTTCGCCTGGAAGGTCTCGAAACGCTTCGACCAGGACATCTCGGCGGTCTGCGGCGCCTTCGACCTCGCGCTGGAGGACGGCCGCGTCGCGGCGGCCCGGATCGCCTTCGGCGGCATGGCGGGCGTCCCGAAGCGGGCGCGCGCCGTGGAGGCCGCGCTCCTCGGCCAGCCCTTCACCGAGGCGGGCGTCGCCGCCGCCGACGCGGCCTGGGCCGAGGATTTCCAGCCGATCTCCGACATGCGCGCGAGCGCCGGCTACCGCCTCGCCGTCGCGCGGTACCTTCTGCTTCGCGCGGTGCACGCCCATGCCGGCCGGCCGGCCCATGTGCTGGAGGTGGCGCCGTGAGCGTCGCGCGGCCGCTCCCCCATGACGCCGCGGGCCGCCACGTGGACGGCAGCGCGCGCTACGTGGACGACATCCCCGTCCCGGCCGATTGCCTGCATCTCGCCTTCGGCCTCTCGCCGGCCGCGCGGGGGGCGATCCGGGCGCTCGAGCTCGACGCGGTGCGCGCCGCGCCGGGCGTGGCGGCGGTGCTGACGGCGGCGGACCTGCCCTTCGCGAACGACGTGTCGCCCTCGGCCCATGACGAGCCGCTCCTGGCCGAGGGGCGCGTCCATTACCTGGGCCAGCCCGTCTTCCTCGTTGCCGCGACGAGCCATCTCGCCGCGCGCAAGGCGGCCCGGATGGGCCGCATCGCCGTCGACGAGGAGCCGCCCGTGCTCACCCTCGACGCGGCCCTCGCGGCGGACGCGCGTTTCGAGGAGGGCCCGCGCGTCTATGGGCGCGGCGACGTGGCAGCCGCGCTCGCCGCCGCGCCGATGGTGACGGGAGGCGCGATCGAGATCGGCGGGCAGGAGCATTTCTACCTCGAGGGGCAGGCCGCGCTCGCCCTGCCCCAGGAGGGCGGCGACATGGTGGTGCACGCCTCCTCCCAGCACCCGACGGAGATCCAGCACAAGGTGGCCGACGCGCTCGGGCTGCCGATGCACGCCGTGCGGGTCGAGGTGCGGCGCATGGGCGGCGGCTTCGGCGGCAAGGAAAGCCAGGGCAACGCCCTCGCCGTGGCCTCTGCCGTGGCGGCGCGGGCCACCGGGCGCCCCTGCAAGATGCGCTACGACCGGGACGACGACTTCACCATCACCGGCAAGCGCCACGATTTCCGCGTGCTCTACCGCGCGGGCCACGACGCGGAGGGGCGGCTTCTCGCCGTCGATTTCGTCCATCTCGTGCGCTGCGGCTGGGCACAGGATCTGTCGCTGCCGGTGGCCGACCGGGCGATGCTCCATGCCGACAATGCCTACTGGCTGCCCGCCATGCGGATCGAGAGCCACCGGCTGCGCACGAACACCCAGTCCGCCACCGCCTTCCGGGGCTTCGGCGGCCCGCAGGGGATGCTCGGCATCGAGCGGGTGATCGACCACGTGGCCCATCGCGTGGGGCGCGATCCGGCGGAGGTGCGCCGGATCAACTACTATGCCGAAGCGGAAACCGGGGGCGGGGGGCTGTCCGCCCCCCTCGGCGGCTTCGCCGCCTCACCCCCCGAGAGTATTTCGCCCAAGAAGAAGGATCCGCAGGCGCGCCGCGTCACGCCCTATGGCCAGGTGGTGGAGGATTTCGTCCTCGGGGGCATGACCGAGGAGCTGATGGAGACGAGCGGTTACGCGGCGCGGCGGGCGGCGGTGGCGGCCTGGAACGCCGGAAACGACGTGATCAAGCGGGGGCTCGCCCTCACCCCGGTGAAGTTCGGGATTTCCTTCACGCTGACCCATCTGAACCAGGCCGGCGCGCTCGTGCATGTCTACCAGGACGGCTCCGTCGCGCTCAATCACGGCGGCACGGAGATGGGCCAGGGGCTTTTCCAGAAGGTGGCGCAGGTCGCGGCGGAGGTCTTCGGCCTGCCGCCCGAGGCGGTGCGGATCACCGCGACCGATACCGCCAAGGTGCCCAACACCTCCGCCACCGCCGCCTCCTCCGGATCGGACCTGAACGGCATGGCGGTGAAGCTCGCCTGCGAGGAGATCGCGGGGCGCATGGCCGCCTTCCTGGCCGAGCGCCACCAGGCTCGGCCCGAGGCGGTGCGTTTCCGCGCGGGCCGCGTGGAGGTGGGCGGCGAGAGCTACGCCTTCGCGGAGGCGGCGCGGGCCGCGTGGGAGGGCCGGGTGAGCCTTTCGGCCACGGGCTTCTACCGCACGCCCGACATCTCCTGGGACCGGCTGAAGGGCGAGGGGCGCCCGTTCTACTACTTCGCCTACGGCGTCGCGGCGAGCGAGGTGGCGCTGGACACGCTGACTGGCGAATACAGGATCCTGCGCGCCGACATCCTCCACGATGCGGGGCGCAGCCTGAACCCGGCCCTCGACATCGGCCAGATCGAGGGCGGTTTCGTGCAGGGAGCAGGCTGGCTCACCAGCGAGGAGCTGGTCTGGGACGAGGCCGGGCGGCTCAGGACCCACGCGCCCTCGACCTACAAGATCCCGGCCTTCGCGGACCGGCCGCGCGTCTTCAACGTGGCGCTCCGGGAAGGCGACAACCGGGCCGAGACGGTGCACCGCTCCAAGGCCGTGGGCGAGCCGCCGCTCATGCTGGGCATCTCGGTGCTGATGGCGCTTTCGGACGCGGCGGCGGCCTGCGGGCCCCATTACCCCGCCCTCGACGCGCCAGCCACGCCGGAGCGGGTGCTTGCGGCGGTGGAGCGGGCGCGCCATGGCGCTTGACCGCGCGGCCCTCGCCGCCGCCGTCGCGCGGGAGGGGCGCGTCGCGCGGGTCGTGGTGGCCGAGGCGCGCGGCTCCGCCCCGCGCGCGGCGGGCGCCGCGATGCTGGTCTGGGCCGGCGGCCAGGCGGGCAGCATCGGCGGCGGCGCGCTCGAGCATGCGGCGGCGGCGCGGGCGCGGGTCTGCTTTGCGGAGATGCGCGACGAGGCGCGGCAGGTGCCGCTCGGCCCCGATCTCGGCCAGTGCTGCGGCGGCGCGGTGCGGCTGGTGACCGAGTGCTTCGACGCGGCGCGGCTGGCCCAGATCCCCGAGGCGGGGCTCTGGACGCGGGCGCTGCCCGGGGCGGCGCCGGGCGCGGACCCGCCCGCCGGGCCGGGCTGGGCGGCGGGCTGGTTCGCCGAGGAGGTCTCGCCCCCCGGCCTGCCCGTCTGGATCTGGGGGGCGGGGCATGTGGGCCGCGCCCTCGCCGGCGCGCTCGCACCCCTGCCGGGGCTGTCGGTCACGCTGGCGGACACCGGGCCGGAGCGCCTGCCGGATCCGCCGCCCGAGGGCGTGGCGGCGGTGCCGGCCGCGGACCTGCCGCGGCTTGCCGCGCATGCGCCCGAAGGCGCCTGGCACTACGTCATGACCTATAGCCATGAGATCGACCTCGCGCTCTGCGACGCGCTTTTGCGGCGCGGCTTCGCGGGCTGCGGGCTCATCGGATCGGCGACGAAATGGGCACGGTTCCGCAAGCGGCTGGAGGCGGCGGGGCATGCGCCGGAGGCCGTGGCGCGCATCCGCTGCCCGATCGGCGAGCCCAGCCTCGGCAAGCACCCGCAGGCGATCGCGGTGGGCGTGGCGGCGGCGCTCCTGGCCCGGAACCCGGCCGCGGCGGGGCCCTGAGCCGGGGCGCCGGTCTCAGGTCTTGGCGAGGCGGTAGATCGCGGGGATCACCAGCACCGTGAATGCGGTGGAGGAGGCCAGCCCGAAGAGCAGCGAGATGGCGAGCCCCTGGAAGATCGGGTCGAAGAGGATCACGCTCGCCCCGATCATCGCCGCGATGGCGGTGAGAAGGATCGGCTTGAACCGCGTGGCCCCGGCCTCGATCAGGATGTCGATGGTCACCCGCCGCTCGGGATCGGCGTGGCGGATGAAGTCCACGAGCAGGATCGAGTTGCGCACGATGATGCCCGCGAGCGCGATGAAGCCGATCATCGAGGTGGCCGAGAAGGGCGCGGCGAAGAGCCAGTGGCCGAGCATGATGCCGAGGAAGGTGAGCGGCACCGGCGTCAGGATCACCAGCGGCAGGCGGAAGCTGCCGAACTGCGCCACCACCAGGATGTAGATGCCCAGAAGCGCCACCGCGAAGGCCGCGCCCATGTCGCGGAAGGTGACCCAGGTGACCTCCCATTCGCCATCCCAGAGCAGCACCGGCGCCTCGGTGCTTTCCGGCTGGCCGTGCAGCTTCACCACGGGCTTGGCGCCCTCGGGCCAGTCCATCGCGTCGAGGCGGTCGGCCACCTCGAGCATGCCGTAGAGGGGCGCCTCGAAATCCCCGGCGAGCTCGCCGGTCACCATGATCACGTCGTAGCCGTTGTGGCGGAAGACCGGGAAGGAGGTTTCCTCCTCCACGATCTCCACCACGTCGCCGAGCTCGACCACGCCGCGCCCGCCGGGCAGCGCGTTGGCCGGAACGGGGGTGGAGAGCGCCTCGGCGTCCATCACCCGCCGGGAGCGGTCGCGCGCCACGACGATGGGGATGGGCCGGCGCCCCTCGCCCCGGTGCGAATACCCCACCGTTGTCTCGCCGTTCAGCAGGCGTAGCGTCTCCAGCGCGTCGCGCTCGGCCACGCGGAAGAAATCCATGTCCGAGGGCTGGAGTTCCGCGCGCAGGCGCCGCGCGCGCGCGCCCTGGCTGTCGTCCACGTCCACGACGCAGGGCACCTCCTCGAAGGCGGCGCGCACCTTGCCGGCCACCTCGCGCCGTGTCTCGGCGTCGGGCCCGTAGATCTCGGCCAGAAGCGTGGCGATCACCGGCGGGCCGGGGGGCGGCTCCACGAGCTTGAGCACCGTGCCCTCGGGCGTGTCGAGGGCCCGCAGGCGCTCTCGCAGGTCGAGCGCGATCTCGTGGCTGACGCGGTCGCGGTGGTGCTTGGCCTCCAGGTTGACCTGCACCTCGCCAAGCGCGGGCGTCTGGCGCAGGTAGTAGTGGCGCACGAGCCCGTTGAAGTTGAAGGGCGCGGCGGTTCCGGCATGGGTCTGGGCCGAGATCACCTCGGGCAGGTCGAGCGCGATCCGGGCGGCCGCCTCGGCCACGGCGTCCGTCGCCTCCACGCTCGCGCCCTCGGGCAGGTCCACGACGATGGAAAGCTCCGACTTGTTGTCGAAGGGCAGAAGCTTCACCGTCACGTCCTTGGTGTAGAAGAGCGCGAGCGAGCCGAAGGAGAACGCCGCGACGATCAGCAGGAAGAGCGCCGATCCGCCCTTGCGCGCCAGCACGGGCCGCGCCATCGCCGCGTAGAAGCGGCCGAGCCGCCCGCCGGGGAAGCCTTCGCCCTCGCCGTCGTGATCCATCGGCGCGCGCCCCGCGACCTTGAGCATGAGCCAGGGCGTGATCATCACCGCCACGAAGAAGGAGAAGATCATCGCCGCCGAGGCGACGGCGGGGATCGGGCTCATGTAGGGGCCCATCAGCCCCGAGACGAAGAGCATGGGCAGGAGCGCCACCACAACCGTCAGGGTGGCCACGATGGTGGGGTTTCCGGCCTCGGCCACGGCGGCCACCGCCGCGTCGAGCCGCGACATCGACTGCCGCTTCATGCCCCAGTGCCGCGCGATGTTCTCGATCACGACGATGGCGTCGTCCACCAGGATGCCGATGGAGAAGATCAGCGCGAAAAGAGAGACCCGGTTGAGCGTGTAGCCCATGAAATAGGCCGCGAAGAGCGTGAGCAGGATCGTTACCGGAATGACGACCGCGACCACCACCGCCTCGCGCCAGCCGATCGCGAGGAAGACGAGGATCACGATCGAGATCGTCGCGAGCGAGAGGTGGAAGAGCAATTCGTTGGCCTTCTCGTTCGCGGTCTCGCCGTAGTCGCGGGTGACCTCGATCTCGACGCTCTCGGGGATGACGTGGCCCTGCATCTCCTCCACCCGGTGCAGGATCTGCTCGGCCACGGTCACGGCGTTGGCCCCGGCGCGCTTCGCGAGCGCGAGCGTGACCGCGGGCGCGCGGGCGACCTCGCCATCGGGTCCGCGCGCCAGGGTGGCCACGTGATGCTCGTCGAGATCCGAGACGAAGGCCACATCGGCCACGTCGCGCACGTAGACGGTGCGCCCGTCGCGCGCGGTCAGTTCCAGATTGCCGATCTCGGCGGGGCTGGACAGCGTCTCGCCGATCACGAGCTCGATCTGCCCGCCCTCGTCGCGCAGCCGGCCCACGGGCGCGGCGGCGTTGGCGCCCTGCACCTTCGCGGCGAGCTGCTGAAGCGTGATGCCGTACAGCGCCAGCCGCGCGGGGTCGGGCGCCACGCGCAGCGCCTCTTCCGTCGCGCCGATCAGGAAGGTGAGGCCCAGATCCTCGATCCGGGCGAGGCGCACCTCCACCTCGCGGGCGATCCGCGTGAGGTCGGCGGCGGTGATCCCGCCCTGCCCCGCCGCGGGCGAGAAGGTGAGCGAGACGATGGGCACGTCGTTGATGCCCCGCCCGACGACCAAGGGCTCGGGGATGCCCACGGGGATGCGGTCCAGGTTGGCGAGGATCTTGTCGCGCACGCGCAGGATCGCGATGTCGGCGGAGACGCCCACGACGAAGCGCGCGGTCACCATGACCCGGTCGTCGCGGGTGTCGGAATAGACGTGCTCGACCTCGTCGATGCCCTTGACGATGGTCTCGAGCGGCTCGGTCACGAGCTTCACCGCGTCCTCGGCGCGGAGCCCGTCGGCGCGCACGTGGATGTCCACGAGCGGCACGGAGATCTGCGGCTCCTCCTCGCGCGGCAGGCTGACCAGCGCGATGAGCCCTACCGCGAGCGAGGCCAGCAGCAGAAGCGGCGTCAGCGGCGAGGCGATGAAGGCGCGCGTCAGGCGGCCCGCAAGGCCCGGCCCCTCCGGCGCGGAGGGGGTGTCCTCGTCCCGGCCCTGCCGCTCACTCATTCTCGATCACCAGCGTCTCGCCGGCGGCGAGCCCGCTCAGGATCTCGCGCCATGTCCGGCCGTCATGGGTGACCTGCGCGCCGGGAACCACCACCCGGCGGAGCGGGCCGTCGCCCGTCTCGACCGTCACGAAATCGAGCCCGCCGTTACGCTCCAGCGCGCCGGGCGGCACGAGGATCGCCGCGCGCGTGCCCACCGGCAGGCGCACGGGCACGCGCCGGCCGACGAAACGGGCGTCGAGCCCCTCCACCTCCACGTCGGCCTGCACCCGTCCGCCCTCGATCAGGGGGTAAAGCTTCACCAGCGCGCCCTGGCGCGACGCATCCGCGCCGCCGATCTCGATGCTGTCGCCCTCGGCCAGGCTTTCGGCATGGCGTTCGGGCACGGCCAGGCGCAGGAATGCGCCGCCGCCGCCGATCTCGGCCAGCGCCTCGCCGGGCGTGACGACCGAGCCGCGCGCGATGGGCACCCTGAGAACCACGCCGGCCTCGGGGGCCAGAACCTCGCCCTCCTCGATCTGCTGTTCCACCACGAGGCGTTCGGATTCGACGCTGGAGATCTCTCCGCGCAGCACCTCCACCTCGGTGCGAAGCTGGTCGAGCCGCTGGGTGGTGATCACGCCGCGCTCGATCAACTGTTCGCCCCGCTGCAGGTCGGTGCGCGCGGTGGCGAGGCGGGCGCGCAGCGCCTCGAGCCGGGCATCGAGCGCGTCGATCCGGAACTCGAGCTTGTCGTCCTCGATCACCGCGATGCGCTGGCCCGCCTCGACGCGGTCGCCCTCGGACACGTCGAGCATGCGCACGGTGCCGCCGATGCGCGCGCGGGCAGGCACCCGGTCGCGGGTGGCGACCTCGCCGTAGATCGGCTTCCACTCCGTCACCGTCACGCGGGCGACCTCGACCGTCTCGGCCCGCGCCGCGCCCGCGGCGGCCATCAGCAATACCGGGATCAAAAGCGCACGCATTCAGGGCCCCTTCTCGTTGCGGGCGCATGCGCCCCGTTCACCGTGGATAGGCCCGGCAATGCGGCGCCTCATTGATCTCGCGCAAAAGCGTCGCCTGCGTTGATCGCCGACAAGGCCGCCCGAAGGCAAGCCCGCCATCCTGACGCCGGGCGATATTGACCGCATCGCCCGCCACAGCGAGGACCGACCGACCATGACGGACATGCCCGAAACCGCCCCCGACGCCGAGACCGAAGAGGCGCGCCGCTCGATCGCCGCGCGTGGCCTCGCGCCGCTCTGGAAGCTTCGCGACGAGATCGACGCGCTTTTCGAGGACATTCACGCGGGCAGCGCCTTCGGCCCGCTGCGCCGCCGGCTGGGCGCCGCGATGCCGGACGGCGCCGCGGCGCACGTGCCTCCCGTGGAGATGGTCGCGTCGGACGAGGAGGTCCGCGTCACCGCGGAACTGCCCGGGCTGCACATGAAGGACATCGACGTTCAGGTCTCCGACACCACCCTGACCATTTCCGGCGAAAAGCGCGAGGAGGTCGATGCGCGCGACGGTGCTGGCGAACTCGCCCTCTGCGAACGCCGCTACGGCGCCTTCTGTCGCGTCATCCGGCTGCCCGAAGGCGTGGACCCCGACGCGGCGAAGGCGAACTTCGCCAATGGCGTGCTGACCGTGCGCGTGCCGCGCAGGCCGGAGGCGGCGCCCCGCAGGATAGAGGTGAAACCGGGCGGCTGACGGTGCCGGATCACCCGCCGGAGGGATCGTATTCCATCGCGCCGATCGGGCGGACAGTGCTCGCCTGCGGGCCGATCTCGCTTTCGCCGGTCTGCACCACAAGCTCCACCGTGTCGCGCGGGTTCAAGTCCTCGAACCTGCCGTCGACGACCGCGTTGCGGTGGAAATAGATCAGCCGCTGGTCGGTCGCGATGATCTGGCCATAGCCCTCGTCGTGGTGGATCTCGACGATCTTGCCCTGCAAGGGCCCGTCATGCACCTTCACGTCGCCGCGGATCTTGTCCTTCCAGCGCTTGATCTCACGCTCCATCGACGCGAAGGCATCACGGATGGCCACCTGCAGATGCTCGTGCGCGGCCGCGTCCTTCTGCCGGGGATGCACGACGAGCTCGTCGCCCGGCACGCGTGCCTCCACCGTCACCTCGTAGAGATTGCCCTGCCGCTGGCTGCCGTGCGGCGCGCGAATGTAGACGTGGCAACTGGTGATCTGGTCGGTGAAGGTCTCGAGGTGGTCGACCTTCTCGCGGACGAGAGCCTTGATCTCGTCGGTGGGCTCCACATGCTTGAAGGTCAGTTCCAGGGGCGTCTGCATGTCTCGTCGATCTCCGTTGCATTAAGCGCGCCGCGCCCCGCGGCGGGCGGACGCTGCGAGGCAGCTTCACGCCGCGGCGCGCCGTGCGCATTGACCTCGCGCAAGTCGGCCGGGCCTCAGGGGCGGCCGTAGACGCCCACGAGCTCGGTGAACTCGATGATGTAGGGCGCGGCGAGGCGCATCACCTCGACGCAGGTCGCGTCGGGCGCCGCCGACACGATCCTGTCGCTCAGCGCGCTCAGCCTGAAATGGTAGGCGTGGGGCTTGTCGCCCTCGGGCGGGCACGGGCCGCCGTAGCCCGGCTTTCCGAAATCGTTCACGGCCTGGCGAAAGCCCGGCTCGATCGATTCCGGCCCGAAGCCCGCGTGCAGGAAATCGCGGTCCGGCGCGATATTGTAGGCGGCCCAGTGATGGAAGGTGCCGTCCGGCGCGTCGGGGTCGTCACAGACCAGAAGCAACTCCTTCGCGCCCTCGGGCACGCCCGTCCAGCGCAATGCGGGCGATACGTTCTGCCCGTCGCAGGTGAAGCGCGTCGGGATGGTCTCGCCCGGGTTGAAGTCCGGGCTCGTCAGCATGAGCATCGTGGCTGTCCTCGTTCCGTTTGCACCGATCCCCGGACCCCGTCAGGCGGCCGACCCGCCGTCGAGCGCGAAGCTGATCTTGGCGTTCACGCGGTAGCTGGTGATCTTGCCGTTCTCGACGCTCGCGTTCATTTCCTTGATGTAGACGGATTTCACGTTCCGGACGCTCTCGGATGCCTGCGTCACGGCATTCTGTGCCGCATCCTCGAAACTCTTGTCGGATTCGGCGAGAACCTCGATCACTTTGAGCATGGTCATGGCGTCTTCCTTTCCGCGTTGCGTTGCCCCTGCCCCTGGCAGGGCGCATCCGGGTTGATACCGCCACACGGCCGGGCCCTGCATTGACGGCGGTTAACGGTCCGATCGGTCGGGACGGGCCGCGGCCGCGCTGCCGGGCACCTCCCACTCGTGCGGGTCGAGCCAGTCGGGGCTCGCGAGCGTCAGCAGAAGCTGCCCCAGGGCGAGCGGCACGACGCTCATCCCCAGCGCGAGCCCCAGCCCCGCCGGCCCGGGCGCGGGCAGCCCCAGAAGATCCGACAGTCCGGGCATCCAGAGCGCGACCGCGACGAGCCCGAGGCAAAGCGCGATCGCCCCCCAGACATAGGGGTTGCGCGTGACCACGTTGCCGAAGAAGCCGCTTGCCGGGCTGCGCAGGTTGAACACGTTCCAGAGCTGCGCCAGCGCGAGGGTGACGAAGGCCACGGTCACGCCCTGCTCGGTCGACAGGCGCAACCAGTAGAGCGCGAGCGCGAAGGCGGCGAGCGTGGCCACAGTGATCGCAGCGCCCAGCGCCGCGATCAGCACCCAGCGCGGCCGGTCCACGATCGAGGTATCGGGATCGCGCGGCGGCTGATGCATGACCTCCTCGTCCCCCTTGCCGAGGCCCAGCGCGAAGGCCGGAAAGACATCGGTGACGAGGTTGAGGTAGAGGATCTGCAGCGGCAGCAGCGGCACCGGCATCCCCGCCGCGATGGCCAGTCCGACGACCAGCACCTCGCTCACGTTGCACGACATCAGGTAGACCACGAAGCGGCGGATATTGCCGAAGATGACCCGCCCCTGCCGCATGGCGTCGATGATCGTGCCGAAGGCGTCGTCCTTCAGCACCATGTCCGACGCCTCGCGCGCGACCTCGGTGCCGCGCTGCCCCATGGCGACGCCGATATCGGCCTTCTTCAGCGCGGGCGCGTCGTTGACCCCGTCGCCCGTCATCGCCACGACATGCCCCGCGTCCTGGTAGAGCGTGACGAGATCGAGCTTCGTGTCGGGCGCCACACGGGCGAACACGTCCGCCCTGAGCAGACGCTCGCGCGTCTCTTCGTCCGCTTCCTCGGCCGAGAAACCGGCCAGGTCCGAGCCGGGGATGACCGTGAGCTCGCCGTCGCCGAGCCCCGCATCGCGCGCGATGGTCTCCGCGGTGTCGGCATGGTCGCCCGTCAGCATGACCACCCTGACGCCGGCCGCCCGGCTGGCCGCGATGGCCTCGGTCACCGCCTCGCGCAGCGGATCGAGCAGGCAGACGAGCCCCACCAGCACGAGGTCCTCGTAGGGCTCCTCGTCCTCGCCTGCCCCCCGCTTCATGGCGAGCGCGAGAAGGCGCAGGCCGTCCCGGGCCGCCGCGCCGTTACGCGCCATCCAGTCCTCCCGGCCCGCCTCGTCAAGCGGCCGCGGGCCGTCGGGGCCCAGTTCCTGCGTGCAGGCGGCGACCACCTCCTCTGGCGCACCCTTGACCGCGAAGATCACGCCCTCCTTTGCGGCATGCACCGTGGCCATCATCTTCAGATCGGGATCGAAGGCATGCTCGGCGCGCGTCTCGTGGCGCTCGAGCAGCGCCTCCCGCCCCTCGCCGGACGCCTCGGCCACGGAAAGCAGGGCGATCTCCATCGGATCGCCGGACTGTCCCGCGTCGTCTTCCGCGCCGTCGCCGAGCGAAGCGGTGTTGCAGAGCGCACCCACGCGCAGCGCCCAGGCAAGGCGGTCGTCCTTTTCCGGGGAGACGTCGCTGTCGTCGGACATGAACGCCGTCTCGCCGTTGCACTCCACCTCGACGTCCTCGTCCGCGAGAAGGTAGCGCACCGCGGTCATGCGGTTCTCGGTCAGCGTGCCGGTCTTGTCGGTCAGGATCACCGTCGTCGCGCCCAGCGTCTCGACCGCGGAAAGCCGCCGGATGAGCGCGTTGCGCCGCGACATCCGCAGCATCCCGCGCGCGAGGCTGAGCGTGGCCACCACCGGTAGGCCCTCGGGCACGGCGGCCACGGCGAGCGCCATGCCGGTCTGGACGATCGCGGCCATCTCGTAGCCGCGCAGGAGGCCGATCCCGATGACGACGACGGCGAGCGCCAGCGTCAGGAAGACAAGGCGGTGGCCGAGCCGGTCGAGGCGCCGCTCGAGCGGCGCCGCCTCGCCTTTCGCGCTCTGCGCGAGGTCGCTGATCCGGCCGATCTCGGTCTCCATGCCGGTGGCCACCACCACGCCGGCGCCCCCGCCCTGGGTGATCGCCGTGCCCTTGAAGACCATGCCGGGGCGGTCGCCCACGCCCGCCTCCGCCTCGGCGGCGTCGCCGCTCTTGGCGACGGGAGCCGATTCGCCTGTCAGGACCGATTCGTCGCTTTGCAGGTTGGAGCACGCGACGAGCCGCAGATCGGCCGTGACCACGTCGCCCGCCTCGAGCACGACGATGTCCCCGGGCACGATATCGTGGGCGTCGATGCGCCGCTCCTTGCCGTCGCGGCGGACGCGGGTGCGGACCTCCGCGATGTCGAGAAGCGCCTCCATCGAGCGGGCGGCGCGCAGCTCGGTCACGAAACCAATGGAGCCGTTGATGACCAGAACCGCCACGATGGCGAGGCCCTCGGCCAGGTCGCCAAGCGCGAAGGACAGCACGGCCGCCGCCGCGAGAAGCCAGACGATGACGCTCTGGAACTGGTGGACGAGGATCTCGACGACGCTCTTGCGCTCCGTCCGGCGCAGCTTGTTCTCGCCGTGCTCCTCGAGCCGTCTTTCGGCCTCGCGGACGGAAAGCCCCTTCTCTGGCGTGACATCCAGCTCTTCGGCCACGTCCGCGGCCGGGCGCGCATGTGCGTCTTCCAGGGGACGTGCCAAGGGCGCCTCCGCTCCACGCCGCGCGGATGCACGCAGGCGCGGCGACGATGCTGCGGGGACCGGCGTCCCGCCTTAACCCAGATCAAGGCAGGCGCGGCCGCCCGCGCAGACCGCGCGCGTCAGGAGGTCAGGAATTCCCCGACGAGGCCGGCGCCTTCCGGGTGCCCGAGGTCTTCCGCGCGCTCGCAGTGTTTTCGCTCTGCGCGTCCATGCCGCCGGCCGACATGTGCCCGGCACAGCGCTGGCACAGTTCAAGCCATTCCTGCCAGTCGGCCACCATGCGCTGGACCGATTCGGCCTGCCAGTCGCCCATGGCCTTCATCGCCGAGCCCGGATCGCTCACGCCGCCCTCGCGCAGCTCGCGCGCGGTCTCCATCGCGGTGCGCGCGGCGACGTGGCGACGCTCGAACCAGTGGCGCGAAAACGCCTCCGCCTCGTCGAGAAGCTGTTCCTGCGCCTTCCAGAATTCCTCCATCTGCGGCGCGGCGAGCGGACTGGATCCGAAGGCACGCTGAACCTGCTGCATCATCTCGGGAATTCCGCCGGTCGTCGTCTCGGTGGATTTCGAACTGGCCATGTCTGTCCTCCTCGGATGTCCGTCGCGTCGGGGGCTGCATGACGCGTCGGCGCCGCACGCGCATTAATCTCTGTCAACGGACGTCCGGGAAATCCCCGGGCGGGCCCGGCTTGCCGCATCGCGGCGAAGTCGGGGCGATACGCGCCGCCGGACGGTGTGCTATCCTTCGCGGCGCGGCACCGCTCAATGAGCGCGATCAATGCGCTCGGGCGCCGCCGCAGGGATCACGTCGTGGGGTGCGCCCATGCGCGCATGAAGGCGGCGACATGCCCGATCGTGCAGGACCATCATCGCCGGCCGGCCGGGACCGGGGGCTTCTTGCCCGCAAGCTCGGCCCGATGCCCGCGGCCTCGCTCCGCGCGATGCGGGATTACGGGCTCGCCGACGCGGAAATCGCCCGTTACTACGGGATGACGCCGGCCTCCGTGGCGCGGTGCCGCCGGCTGTTCTGCGCCGGCGCGCCCGAGGGCCGCCGGGACACGCCGCGCATCCCCCCGCCCCAGGGGAGCGGCGGGGCATTTGATCGAGGTTAAGGTGGGCCGCCTCGGCGCTTCCTAGAAGGATCCGAGGGCCGTGCGCGAAAGCGCCCGGGGGCAAACGCACGGAGCGGGACAGGTGACGGACGAAGGCCGGACCGGCAAGATCGTGGCCCTCGAGGGCGGGGTGGCCGATATCCGCTTCGAGGGGGCGCTGCCCGAGATCGGAACGCGGCTCGTCACGCTGTCCGATCCGTCCGTGACGATCGAGGTGGCGGATCTGCCGTCCCACGACACCGCGCGCGGCCTGATCCTGGACCCAGCGCCGGTGCTGCGGCTGGGCCTTGCCGTGCGCGACACCGGCGGGCCGCTCGCGGTGCCCGTGGGAGAGGCGCTGCTCGGGCGGGTGTTCAACCTTTTCGGCGACACCATCGACGACCGCGACCCGCTGCCCGACCTGCCCGGCCGCTCGATCCACGGCGAGCCGGTGGCGCTGTCACGCCGCCGGGTGGAGAACGAGACCTTCGAGACCGGCATCAAGGCCATCGACCTGCTCTGCCCGCTGGAGCGCGGCGGCAAGGCGGGGCTTTTCGGCGGCGCGGGCGTGGGCAAGACCGTGCTCATCACCGAGATGATCCACAACATGGTGGCCGAGTACGAGGGCGTCAGCCTTTTCTGCGGCATCGGGGAGCGCTGCCGCGAGGCGGAGGAACTCTACCGCGAGATGGGCGAGGCCGGGGTGCTGGAGCGCACGGTGATGATCTTCGGGCAGATGAACGAAAGCCCGGGCGTACGCTTCCGCGTGGGCCACGCGGCGCTGACCATGGCGGAGTATTTCCGCGACGACGCGCGCCGCGACGTGCTGCTGCTGATCGACAACATCTTCCGCTTCGTGCAGGCGGGGTCCGAAATCTCGGGGCTGCTCGGGCGCATCCCGTCGCGGGTGGGCTACCAGCCCACGCTGGGCACCGAGCTGGCCGCGCTGGAAGAGCGGATCTGCTCCACCGATCGCGGCGCCATGACCTCCGTGCAGGCGGTCTACGTGCCCGCTGACGACTTCACCGACCCGGCGGCCACGCACACCTTCTCGCATCTGTCCGCATCCATCGTGCTGTCCCGCAAGCGCGCGGCCGAGGGTCTCTACCCCGCGATCGATCCGCTGAAGTCCTTCTCGAAGATGCTGACGCCCGGAACGGTGAGCGAGCGCCACTACCGCGTGGCGCGCGCCGTGCGCAACGCGCTTGCGGAGTACGAGGACCTCAAGGACATCATCGCGATGCTGGGCCTCGAGGAGCTCTCCGAGGGCGACCGCGCCACCGTGCGCCGCGCCCGCCGGCTGGAGCGGTTCCTGACCCAGCCCTTCTTCAGCACCGAGGCGATGACGGGCCGCGCGGGGACGTTCGTGCAACTCGAGGACACGCTGACCTCCTGCGAGCGCATCCTCGCCGACGAATTCTCCGGAACCGGCGAAAGCGCCTTCTACATGATCGGCACGGTGGACGAGATCGACCGCGGCGCGCACGACGAAGGGGCCCCGGATGCGGCTTAGGATCGTCACCCCGCGCGAGATCCGCCTCGACACCGGGGTGCGGCGCATCGTGGCCGAGGCGCCCGACGGCGCGTTCGGCATGTGGCCCAACCACATCGATTTCGTCTCGCAGCTTGCGGCCGGGCTTGTCTTCTACGAGGACGCGGAGGGGCGCGAGCGCTATGCCGGCGTCACGCAGGGCACGCTCGTCAAGCGGGGCGAGGACGTGCTCGTGTCCACGCGCGAGGCGGTGCTGGGCGAGGATCCGGCGACTGTGCGCGATCGCGTCGAGGAGGCGTTCCGCCGGCTGGAGGAGACCGAGCGCGCGGAGCGCGCCGCCCTCGCGCGGCTGGAACTCGAACTCATGCGCCAGTTCAGGGAGCTCGACATCTCGGCATGACGAAGAAGACCGACACGGACGAGGGGCCCGCCGACAAGGACGCGCGCGAGATCGCGCGCAAGGCCACGCGCAAGCAGAAGGCGCTGCGCGAGGGCAAGGACAACCCGTTCTTTGGCCTCGCCATGTTCGGGCTGGTCGGCTGGGCGGTGGCGGTGCCCACCGTGCTGGGCATCGCGCTCGGCGTCTGGCTCGACGCGCGCACCGGGGGCGAGATCTCGTGGACGCTCACCTTCCTCTTCGCGGGCGTCGTACTGGGCTGCCTGAACGCCTGGTACTGGGTGCAGAAGGAGGGCCGGGATGACTGAGGCCGCGCTGCCGCTTCTCGGGGCCTTCCTGGCCGGCGCGGCGCTCGGCGCGGCCTATTTCGGGCTGCTCTGGCGCTCGGTTCGCGCGCTCGGCACGGGCGGCTGGGGGCGCTTCGCGGCAGGCGCCGCGGCGCGCGCGGCGCTGGTGCTGGGCGCGCTCGCCGCGGCGCTCGCCACGGGCGTCGGTGCGGCCGGGATCGGCCTTGCGGCGCTGGGGTTTCTCGCCGCGCGGCTCTGGGCCACGCGGGCCGCGCGGCGCCCCACGCGGGAGGGCTAGGCGATGGAGATCAGCCCCGACGCGTGGGTCCTGCACGAATGGCGGGGTATCGCGCTCAACGCCACGATCGTCTTCACCTGGGCGGTGATGGCGCTTCTGGTCGCCGTCTCCTGGGCGATCACCTCGCGCCTGTCGGAGGGCGAGACGGTCTCGCGCTGGCAGGTGATGCTCGAGGTCGTCGTCACCGGCATCCGCGACCAGATCGCCGAGATCGGCGCCGACCGGCCGGGGCGCTACCTGCCCTTCATCGGCACGCTCTTCCTGTTCATCGCGGTGTCGAACCTGCTGACGGTGGTGCCGGGCTATGTCCCGCCCACCGGCTCGCTGTCGACGACGGCGGCGCTGGCGGTGGCGGTGCTGATCGCGGTGCCGCTCTTCTCGATCACCGAGCGCGGGATCCTGGGCTACCTGCGCACCTACATCCGGCCCACGCCCTTCATGCTGCCCTTCAACATCATCAGCGAGGTCTCGCGCACGATCTCGCTCGCCGTGCGGCTTTACGGCAACGTGATGAGCGGCACGGTGATCGTGGGCATCCTGATCAGCATCGCGCCGTTCTTCTTTCCCGTCGTGATGCGCCTTCTGGGTCTGCTCACCGGGCTCATCCAGGCCTATATCTTCGCCGTCCTGGCGATGGTCTACATCGCCTCGGCCACGCGCAGCCGGCGCGAACGCGAGACCGACGCGCAGGACCGCTCTAGCAAGGGAGACTGAGAATGGACACGTCCACACTGGTCGCGATCGCCTCGATCGTCACGGCGGGGCTGACGATCACCGTCGGCGCGATCGCGCCCGCGCTCGCCGAGGGGCGCGCGGCGGCAAGTGCGCTCAGCGCGATCGCGCAGCAGCCGGACGCCTCCAACACGATCACGCGCACCCTCTTCGTGAGCCTCGCGATGATCGAGTCGACCGCGATCTACTGCTTCGTCGTGGCGATGATCCTGCTCTTCGCCAACCCGTTCACGGAGGTCGCGACACAGGCCGCGGGAGGCTAGGCGGTGGAGGTCGACTGGATCACCTTCGCGGCGCAGCTGGTCAACTTCCTCATCCTGATCTGGCTGCTCCAACGCTTCCTCTACGGCCCGATCACCGCGGCCATGGCGCGGCGCGAGGCGCGCATCGCCGACCGGATGGCCGAGGCCCGCGACGCGCGCCGTACCGCCGAGGACGAGAAGACGCGCCTGCGCGAAGAGCGCGAGGATCTCGAAAGCCGGCGCGAGGACATCCTCGCCGAGGCGCGCAAGGACGCCGAGGAGCTTCGCGGCGAGCTGGAAACGCAGGCGCGCGAAGAGGTGGACCGGAAGCGCCGCGCCTGGCTCGGCCATCTCGAGGACGAGCGCCACCAGATCGTCGGAAGCCTGCAGGAGCGAGTCTACCGTTTCATCCTCGAGACCGTGCGCCGGCTTCTGCGCGACTTCGCCGACACCGAGCTGGCCGCGCAGACCGCGCGGGAATTCGCGCGCCGGCTCGAGGCGCTGGACGAGGACGCGCGCGCGCGGCTCTCGGGCGCGGCCGCCGATGCGGAGGGGCCGCTCGTCGTCGAAAGCGGGCTCGACCTGCCCGAGGAGGCGCGCGCGCATGTGGCGCACGCCATCCGCGGGATCCTCGACGACGAGGACGCCCGGATCCGCTTCGACACCGACCCCGATCTCCTGATCGGCCTCAGCCTCACCGCGGGCGACCAGACGGTGCGTTGGTCGGGCGAGCGGCACCTCGACCGGCTGGAGGATACGGTGCGCGAGGCGATCGAGGCCCGGACCGACACCGCGCGGGATGGCGGGGCGCGCAAGGCGGCGGACGCATGACGCTGCGCGACGAGATCGGGCGCGCGGCGTTCTTCGAGCCGCTGGAGACGCTTCTTAAGGACACCCGGCCCGAGCTCGAGGTGGCCGACCTGGCCCATGTGACGAGCGTGGGCAACGGGGTCGCGCGGGTCGTGGGCTTCACCGACCTGCACGCCGACGAGCTCGTCAGCTTCGGCGCGGGGCTCATGGGGATCGCCTCCAGCCTGGGCGAGCGGGAAACCGGCGTGATGGTTCTGGGGCCAACCGAAAGCATCCGGCCCGGCGACCGGGTGCGCCGCACGCACCGGGTGGTGGACGTGCCCGTGGGGCGCGCGCTTCTGGGCCGCGTGGTGGACGCGCTCGGCCGGCCCCTCGACGAGGCGGGGCGGCTCGAGGCCGAGGACCGCGCCCCGGTGGAACGCACTGCGCCGCCCATCATGCATCGCGCGCCGGTGGAGGTGCCGCTTCAGACCGGGATCAAGGCGGTGGATGCGGCGGTCCCCGTGGGCCGGGGTCAGCGCCAGCTCGTCCTCGGCGACCGGCAGACCGGCAAGACCGCCATCGCGGTCGACACGATCCTCAACCAGGCCGACAGCGGCGTCGTCTCGGTCTATTGCGCCGTGGGCCAGCGCGCCTCGGCGGTGGCGCGGGTGATCCAGCGGCTGCGGGACGAGGGCGCGCTGGAGCGCACGGTCGTCGTCGCGGCGAGCGGCGAGGACGCGCCGGGGCTGCAGTTCATCGCGCCCTACGCCGCCACCAGCATCGCTGAGGCGTTCATGGCCGAGGGCCGCGACGTCCTGATCGTCTACGACGACCTCACGCGCCACGCCCGCGCCTATCGCGAGATCTCGCTGCTGCTGCGCCGCCCGCCGGGGCGCGAGGCCTACCCGGGCGACATCTTCTACATTCACTCGAGGCTGCTGGAACGCGCCACCCATCTGCGCGACGCCCATGGCGGCGGCTCGCTCACGGCGCTGCCGGTGATCGAGACGCAGGCGCAGAACATCTCCGCCTACATCCCCACCAACCTCATCTCGATCACCGACGGGCAGATCTACCTGTCGCCCAAGCTTTTCGAGAAGGGACAGCTTCCCGCCATCGACGTGGGCAAGTCGGTGAGCCGCGTGGGCGGCAAGGCGCAGCTGCCCGCCTACCGCGCCGTGGCCGGCGACCTGCGGCTTTTCTACACCCAGTTCGAGGAGCTCGAGACCTTCGCGCGCTTCGGCACCCAGATGGACGAGGAGACGCGCACCAAGCTCGCCCGCGGGCGGCGGGTGCGCGAGATCCTGCGCCAGTCCGAAGGCCTGCACCTCTCGGTGCCCGACCAGATCGCCGCCCTGCTCGCCGCCACGTCGGGCCTTTTCGACGACATCCCCGTGGAGGACATCGCCCGGGCGGAGCGGCGCGCGATGGACGCCGCGCGAAAGAATTGCGAGGAGATCACCACCCGCCTCGCGGAGGGCGGCGCGCTGGAGGACGCGGACCGCGACGCGCTTCTGAAGGCGATGGAGGGCGCGCTCGACGACATGCGCGGGGACGGTTCGGGCGGGGAGCGCGGAGATGGAAACGCTTGAGTCGCTCGGCGAGAAGCTCGACACCACCGGCGATATCCGCGCCATCGTGCGGACGATGAAATCGCTCTCCTCGGCCAGCATCCGCGGCTACGAGCGCGCGGTGGAGGCGGTGGGCGAATACGAGCGCTCGGTGGAAATGGGGTTGCAGGTCGTGCTGCGCGACGGCCCGCCGCTGGAGCGCCGCGGCGCGTCGTCGAAAGGGCCCGACGGTCTAGTGGTCCTCGGCTCGGATCGCGGGCTGTGCGGGCGTTTCAACGACCGGATCGCTCAGCACGCATCGACCTGGCTGGAGACCGTGCGGGACGGCCATACCCGGCTGGTGGGCGTGGTGGGCATCCGCGCCGCCGCGCGGCTCGAGGCGCTGGGCGCGCCGGCCGACGGGGTCTTCACGCTGCCCGGCTCGATCTCGGGACTGGCGCAGGCGGTCAACGCCCTCTCGGTGGAGATCGAGCGGCGCGTCTCGGCGGGCGAGGTGCGGTCGGTGACGCTGGCCTACAACCGCCGGACGCAGGACGCGCTCGCCCAGCCGATGGACCGGCGCCTCGTGCCCGTGCCGGAGCGGTATCTGCGGGAACTGGCCGCGCGGCCCTGGTCCGGGCCGTCGCGCCCGACCTACCGGATGGAGCGGTCCGCGCTCTTTTCCTGGCTCGTCCGCCAGCATGTCTTCGTGGCGATCTACCGCGGCTTCGCCGAATCGCTGGCGAGCGAGCACGCCTCCCGGCTCGCCGCGATGCAGAGCGCCGAGCGCAACATCGACGACCGGCGCGAGGAGCTTGAGGGCCGCTACCGCCAGAAACGCCAGGAGACGATCACGCGAGAGCTTCTCGACGTGGTCTCGGGCTTCGAGGCGGTGCGGCACCGGGGCTGAGGCCGGACGCGCGCAGGCACCGGTTGACGCGCGTCATTGCCGGGGGCGGGCGTTGCGGGCGAAGCTCTGCCCGAAGGAGGACGACGTGACCGGCACGACGCAGAAGGACATCGCGGCCGATCTGATGGCGCGCCACGGCCCCTCGCTCGCCGGGGAGCTCGGCCTCGAGCTTTCGCAGAACACGCCTGCGCCGCTCTTCCGGCTCCTGTGCGCGGCGCTTCTGCTCAGCGCGCGGATCTCCTCGGATCTCGCCATGCGCGCCGCCGCCGCGCTTGCAGAGGCGGGCTGGACCACCCCCGCGAAACTGGGCGACAGCACCTGGCAGGAGCGGGTGGAGGTCCTGAACGGCGCGGGCTACGCGCGCTTCGACGAGAAGACGGCGACCATGCTGGGAGAGCTTGCCGAAAAGCTCCTCGACGACTACGGCGGCGACCTGCGCCGCCTGCGCCGGGCCGCGGGGCGCGACCCGGACGAGGAGCATCGCCTGCTCCGGGAATTCAAGGGGATCGGAGATCTCGGCGCCGACATCTTCTGCCGCGAGGCGCAGGTGGCGTGGGACGAGCTTTACCCTTACGCCGACAGCCGCACCCTTTCGGAGGCCGCGCGGCGAGGCCTTCCCGAGACGCCCGAGGGGCTTGGCGACCTCGTCGGCCGCGCAAGGCTGCCAGGCCTGCTCGCCGCGCTCATGCGCGCCACTTGAGCGGGTTAGGCCTCGGCCTTCTTCTCCCAGCGCCCCGACGCCTCCGACCAGTATTGCGCGGTGCAGCCCGCGCCGGTGAGCGTGCGCCACTGGTCGCGGGCCGCCTCCACCGCCGCGCTGTCGTTGCCGTCGAAAAGGATGCACACCCGTTCGAGGGCCGCGGTCTCCTCGGGCGAGACGCGTGCGCCGTCCACGGCCATCACGCAGGCCGCGGCGTTCGGGGCCTCGTGCGAGGTCGTCAGCAGAACCGGCTGGAGGGCGTCATGCGGGCCGCCCGCCTGCCCGTGCGGCAGGAAACGCTCCTCCGGCCCGAGCCAGAGCTTCTGGTCGAGCCAGTCGATCCGCTCGGGATCCGTGCCGCGCACCGCCACCCGCCAGCCCTGCGCCAGCGCCCGCTCGAGAAGCTGCGGCAGCGCCTCCTCGAGCGGGCGGCGGGTGAGGTGGTAGAAGTAGGCCGCGCCCATCAGTCCTCGAAACGGTCGGCCACCAGCCGGTCGAGCGCGAGCACGCCCCAGCCCGTGGCCCCCTTCGGCGCGAGCGCGGTGTCCTTGCCGACCCGCGCCACGCCCGCGATGTCGAGGTGAATCCAGGGGGTCTCTTCCTTGACGAACCGGCCCAGGAACTGCGCCGCGGTGATCGAGCCCGCGGTGCGGCCTCCGACGTTCTTCATGTCCGCGATATCGCTCTTGATCAGCTCGTCATAGGCATCGCCCATGGGCAGGCGCCACGCGCCCTCGTCCTCCGCCTCGGCCGCCTTCAGGAACGCCGCCGCCAGCTTGTCGTCGTTCGAGAACACGCCCGCCTTCTCGTGGCCGAGCGCGATGATCATCGCGCCCGTGAGCGTGGCCAGGTCGATCATCCCGGCAGGCTTGAAACGCTCCTGCGCATACCACATCGCGTCCGCCAGCACGAGGCGGCCCTCGGCATCGGTGTTGATCACCTCGATCGTGTCGCCCTTCATCGAGGTCACCACGTCGCCCGGCCGCATGGCCGTGCCCGAGGGCATGTTCTCGACGAGGCCCACGATACCCACCACGTTGGCCTTCGCCTTGCGCAGCGCCACTGTCCGCATCACGCCGGACACGACCGCCGCGCCGCCCATGTCCATCGTCATGTCCTCCATGCCCAGCGCCGGCTTGAGCGAGATGCCCCCGGTGTCGAAGACCACGCCCTTGCCGACAAGCGCGAGCGGCGCGGCCTCCTTCGCGCCGCCCTTCCATTGCATCACCACCACCTTGGAGGGCGCGGCAGAGCCCTGCCCCACCGACAGCAGGCTGCCCATGCCGAGCTTCTCGAGGTCGGGCTCTTCCAGAACCTCCACCTCCACGCCGGCGTCGCGCAGCCCCTCGAGCCGTTCGGCGAACTGGATCGTGTTGAGGATGTTGGCGGGCTCGCTCACGAGGTCGCGGGTGAGATAGACGCCCTCGACGCGGGCGGCGCAGGGCACCCAGGCGGCCTCGGCCGCGCTCGGGTCGGACACCATCACCGTGACCGGGCCGGGCGCGGGGGCCTCTTCGCCCTTGTGCTCGGTGAACGCGTAGGCGCGCAGCGCCGCGCCCAGGGCGAGTTCCGCGGCATTGCGGCGATTGCCCGCCAGCACCGTGAGCGCCCCCTCGCCGCGCGCCACCCGCGCGCCGGCCTTGCGCGCCTCAGCCACCGAGGGCCGGCGCGGCAGGCTGACGATCTCCACCGCCTCGGCGGCCATGCCGGTGGGCCAGGCCAGGGTGATCGCCTCGCCCGGCTTCAGCTTGGCAAAGCGCGGCGACTCGACCGCGCGCGCCACCGCGCCCTTGGTCAGCCGGTTCACCCGGCGCGCGCCGGTGTCGAGCCGCCCGCTCTCCTCGACGAGGACGGCGACGCGCCCCTCGCGGTCTGCCAGCGTGTCGAGATCGGTTTCGGCGAATGTCACGGCGACGGGTCGGGTCATCGGCGGCTCCCTGCATTTTCTGTTCGGATCGTGCCCCACGTCCTAGCGCGGGTGCGCCGGCTCTGCCAGATAGCAGTTTCAGGCCGCGGGCCTTTCCGATAGGACTGAGCGCGGTGCGGTTGCCGTCTGGGGGGACGCTTGGCCCGTTTCGACCGTTACATGCTGTCGCAGCTCATGGTGCTGTTCGGCTTCTTCGCGCTCGTTCTGGTCTCCGTCTACTGGGTGAACCAGGCGGTGCAGCTTTTCGACCGGCTGATCGCGGCGGGTCATTCCGCGACCGTGGTGCTGGAGTTCACGCTGCTCAGCCTGCCCAAGGTGGTCGGACAGGTGATGCCGCTTTCGGCCTTCGCGGCCGCGGTCTACGTCACCAACCGGCTTTCCAACGAGAGCGAGCTGACGGTGGTGCAGGCCACGGGCTACTCGCCCTGGCGCCTCGCCCGGCCCGTGGCGGTCTACGGCCTCATCCTCGCGGCGATGACCGCGGCGCTGAGCCACGTGCTGATCCCGGCCAGCGGCGCGCAGTTCGCCCAGCGCGAGGCCGAGATCGCCGAATCCCTCTCGGCCAAGCTTTTCCGCGAGGGCGTCTTCCTCAACCCGTCCGAGGGCGTGACCTTCTACATCCGCGAGATCACGCCCGCGGGCGAGCTGCGCGACGTCTACCTCTCGGACCGCCGGCGCGCCGACCGGCCGGTGACCTACACCGCCGAGCGCGCCTTCCTGCTGCGCGAGGACGCGGCCACGCGGCTGGTGATGGTCGACGGCATGGCGCAGACGCTCTTCCGGGCCGACAGGCGCCTGTCCACCACGAGCTTCGACGAGCTGGCCTACGATGTCAGCAGCCTCGTCGCCGCGCGCGGGCCGCCGCGTCCCAACGTGCGCACCCTTTCGACCCTCGCGCTGCTCGGCGACCCCGGGCGCGCCGCCGGGATCACCGGCCAGGACCTGGGCCGCGTGCTGCAGGAGGCGCATCTGCGCTTCACCGAGCCGCTGCTCGTGGCGGTGGCCGCGCTCATCGGCTTCTCGACCCTCGTGGCCGGCGGTTTCAGCCGGCTCGGCATGGGCCGGCGGATCGCGCTCGCCATCTTCCTTCTGGTGCTGGTGGAGGTCGCCAAGGGCGCCGTCGTGACCCCGGTCCGGAACAATCCCGCGCTCTGGCCCGCGGTCTATCTGCCTGCGGCGCTGGGTTTCGCGATCTCGGCATGGATGCTCTGGCAGGCGGCGCGGCCCCGGCGGCGGCGCAGGGTCCGCGCGCCCGACCCGGCGGAGGGCGCGGCGGCATGATCCTGCATCTCTACTTCGCGCGGCGCTTCGCGCAGCTTTTCGGCGGGCTCCTGCTCGTCTTCTTCCTGTTTCTGGGCCTCATCGACATGGTGGAGCAGCTGCGCCGCTTCGAGGAGGCCGGTTTCGGCGAGATCATGAAGATCACGCTGCTGAACATGCCGCAGGTGCTTTACCAGTTCCTGCCGCTGGTGATGATCCTGTCGGCCATCGGCCTCTTCCTGGGTCTCTCGCGGTCCTCGGAGCTGGTGGTCACCCGTGCGGCGGGACGCTCCGGCCTCACCGCGCTTCTGGGTCCGCTCGTCGTGGCC
This sequence comes from Rhodosalinus sp. FB01, assembly GCF_041365715.1. Classification (NCBI taxonomy): domain Bacteria; kingdom Pseudomonadati; phylum Pseudomonadota; class Alphaproteobacteria; order Rhodobacterales; family Paracoccaceae; genus Rhodosalinus; species Rhodosalinus sp. FB01. The sequence goes on from NZ_JBGFSH010000001.1 coordinate 157,198, forward strand.
GCCCTGATCGGCGCCGCGACGCTGACCCTGGGCAATCCGCTCGTCGCGGCCACTTCGGAGCGCTACGCCGAGTTGCGCGAAAGATACGGCGGCGGCGGGGCGGTCATCTCGATCGGGCGCGAGGGCCTCTGGCTGCGCCAGGGCGGCGCCAGCGGGCAGACGGTGATCCGCGCCGACCGCGCCAATGCCGACGCCACCGTGCTTTACGACGTGAGCTTCGTCTCCTACGCGCCAGGCGGCGGGCCGGTCCGCCGGATCGAGGCCGCCCGCGCCGAGCTCGGCGACGGGGCCTGGGAGCTTTCGCAGGCGAAGGACTGGCCGCTCGCCACCGGCACCAACCCGGAGGCGGCGGCGACGGTGCACGACCGCCTCACCCTGCCCTCCACGCTCACCCGCGAAGGCATCCGGGACAGCTTCGGCCAGCCCGCCTCGGTCTCGATCTGGCACCTGCCCGCCTTCATCTCGACGCTGGAAGAGGCGGGCTTCTCGGCGCGGCGCCACGCCGTGTGGTTCCAGATGGAACTCTCGCGCCCGCTCTTCCTGATCTCGATGATGATGGTGGGGGCGGCCTTCACCATGCGCCACGCCCGCGCGGGCCGCACGGGGCTTTTCGTGCTGGCCGCGGTGATGCTGGGCTTCGGACTCTACTACATCCGAAATTTCGCGCAGATCCTCGGCGAAAGCGGGCAGCTTGCGCCCTGGCTCGCGGCCTGGACGCCGCCCTTGGCCTCTGTCTTGCTGGCGATGGGCGTGCTGCTGAACATGGAGGAAGGCTGATGCGGGCCGCGGTCTGGCGGCATGCGCGCGTGTTCCTCGCCGCGGCGTTTCTCGCCGGCCCGGCGGCGGCGCAGGACGAGCCCGTGTTCCTGGTCGCCGACCGGGTCTTCCTGCAGGACAACGACACGCTCGTCGCCGAGGGCGACGTCGAGGCGCTTCAGGGCGACGTCCGGCTCAGCGCCTCGCGGCTGCGCTACGACGGCGCCGCCGGGCGGCTGGTCGTGGAAGGCCCGATCCGGATCGAGGATCCCGAGAGCGGCGCGGTGATCCTCGCCGACGCGGCCGATCTGGACGAGGGGCTGCGCGACGGGCTGATCGCCGGCGCGCGGCTGGTCCTCGACCGCCAGCTCCAGCTCGCCAGCGCGCAGTTGACCCGCGTGCGCGGCCGCTCCTCGATGATGACGCGCACGGCCGTGACCTCCTGCCAGGTCTGCGGCGACGAGCCGCCGCTCTGGCAGATCCGCGCGCGGCGCGTGATCCATGACGAAAAGGCCCGCCAGATCTACTTCGACGACGCGCAGTTGCGGGTGCTGGACGTGCCGGTGCTCTACCTGCCGCGGCTGCGCCTGCCCGATCCGACGCTGGAGCGGGCGCGCGGTTTTCTCTTTCCCCGGGTGCGCAACACCGAGCGGCTGGGCTTCGGGCTGAAGATACCCTATTTCATTCCCGTCGGCCCGCACCAGGACGTGACGCTCCCGCCCTACCTGTCGTCGGAGACGCGCACGCTGGAGCTGCGCTACCGCCGCGCCTTCGCGGATGGCGACATGCAGATCGACGCGGCGGCGAGCCGCGACAGCCTCGGCCGGGACGGCTTGCGCGGCTATGTCATCGGCGCGGGCGAGACCGGCCTGCCGCGCGGCTACCGGTTGCGCTTCGCCATCGAGGCGGTCAGCGACCGCGCCTACCTCAACGATTACGGCTATGCCGACAAGGACCGGCTGCGCAGCGGGCTCACGCTGTCGCGCGTGCGCGACCGGGACTATCTCGAGGCAGGCTTCAGCTACTACCAGACCCTGCGCGACGGCGAGAGCAACTCCACCCAGCCCACCCGCACCGCCAACATTCTCTATGAGCGGCTGATGCGGCCCGCCGCGATCGGCGGGCTGGCGCGGCTCGGCCTGTCCGCGCACGGCCATTTCCGCACGTCGGACGCCGACGTGCTGGGCCGCGACATGGCGCGCCTGACCGCCGAACTCGACTGGGAACGGCGCTGGACCGGGCCGGCCGGCCTGCGCGCGGGGCTGCGCGCCGGCCTCGCGGTCGATCACCTCGATGTCGCGCAGGACAGCACCGGGGCCGGGGCCGACACGGTCGTGACGCCCGCGCTCGGCGCAGAGCTTCGCTGGCCGCTGGTGCGGACCGAGAGCGGCGGGGCGCGCCAGCTTCTCGAACCCGTGGCGATGATCGCCTGGTCGGGCGGGGATCGCGCGGACATCGCCCCCGAAGAGAGCACCCTGCCCGAATTCGACGAGGCGAACCTGCTGGCGCTCTCCCGCTTTCCGGCCGCGGACCGGCGCGAGCGCGGCCTGCGCGGGGCCGCCGGGCTGCGCTGGGTCCGCGAGGACCCGGACGGGTGGAGCGCGGGCCTCGTGCTCGGGCGCGTCTGGCGCGACGATCCCGACGCGGCCTTCACCGCGGCCTCCGGCCTCGACAGCGGCGCCTCGGACTGGCTGGTCGCGGGCCAGCTCGAGCTGGCCGAGGGGCTTTCCCTGCAGGCGCGCGGTCTCTTCGCCACGCTGGGAGACGTCAACAAGGCCGAAGCGCGCGGCACCTGGAGCACCGACCGGCTGGGGCTCGGCGCGAGCTACCTGCTGCTGCCGGCCGATGCGGCCGGGGCGCGCCCCAGCGCGATATCGGAATGGAGCTTCGACGCCGACTATCGCCTCAGCCGGCACTGGACGGGCAGCGCGGAGTGGCGCTACGACATCGCCGGAAAACGCCCCGCGCGCGCGAAACTGGGCCTTGCCTACCGCAACGCGTGTCTGGAGGTCGCGCTTTCCGCCTCGCGGAACTATGCCAGCTCCGCTAGTCTCGAACCCGATACGGATTTCGGGCTGACGATCGCGCTCAAAGGTTATAGCACGGGTGGCAGCGCCAAGGAGTACCGACGCAGATGCAACTGAAATCGCTCATCGAACCGGCGCGGCGGATGGCACTCGCGCTGGCAGCCGCGGTCGCCCTCGCCGCTCCGCTCGCGGCGCAGGGACTCTTCGCGCCCGCCATCATCGTCGACGACCAGGTGATCACGCGTTACGAACTCCAGCAGCGCGAGCGGTTCCTCGTCCTGCTCAACGCCCCCGGCAACCCGGCCGAGCAGGCCCGCGAGCAGCTGATCGACGACCGTCTCAAGCTGGCAGAGGTGCGCCGCGCGGGCCTTCTGCCCACCGAGGAACAGATCGCCGAGGGCGTGACGGAATTCGCCGGCCGCGCGAACCTCTCGCCCGACGAGCTGGTGCAGGCCCTCGAAGCGAGCGGCGTGGCCCAGGAGACGCTGGTGGATTTCGTGCGCGCGGGCATCGGCTGGCGCAATCTCGTGCGGGCCCGCTTCGCCGGGCGCGCCGAGGTGAGCGAGGGCGAGATCGACCGCGCCATCGGCGGCGACGGGGCGGGCAACGTCCGCGTCAGGCTGGCCGAGATCATCCTTCCGCTGGACCCGGCCCGGCAGGACGAGATCCGCGCCCGCGCCGGCGAGATTTCCCGATACACCACCGAGGCCCAGTTCTCCGAGGCGGCGCGCCGCTTCTCGGCCGCGCCCTCCGCCCGCTCCGGCGGACAGCTTCCCTGGCAGGAGCTCACGCGGCTGCCGCCGGGGCTGCGGCCGCTGATCCTGGCGCTCGGGCCGGGCGATGTCTCGGACCCGATCCCGCTGGACGGCGCGATCGCCCTCTTCCAGCTGCGCGACATCGAGGAGACGGAGTATACCGCGCCCGACTACGCGGCGATCGAATACGCCAGCTACCTCATCCCGGGCGGCCGCACCGAGGCCGCGCTGGCCGAAGCCGCACGCGTCCGCGCCGCGGTCGACCGCTGCGACGACCTTTACGGCGTCAATCTCGGCCAGCCCGACGAGCGGCTCGAACGCGTCAGCCTGCCGCCCGACGAGGTGCCGCGCGACGTCGCGCTGGAACTCTCGCGGCTCGACGACGGCGAGATCTCGACCGCCCTGACCCGGCGCGACGCCGCGAGCAACGCGAACCTCGTCCTGCTGATGCTCTGCGGCCGCACGCCGGAGATCGCGGAGGACGTCTCGCGCGAGGAGATCGAGATCGGGCTCAGGAACCGCCGCCTCGCCTCCTACGCCGACAGCCTGCTGCAGCAGCTGCGCTCCGAGGCGCGCATCGTCGAGCCATGACCGCGCCGCCCATGGCCGTCAGCTGCGGCGAGCCCGCAGGGATCGGGCCCGAGCTTGCGGCCCGGGCATGGCAGGCGCTGGGCGCCACGCGCCCCTTCTTCCTGATCGGCGATCCGGGGCATCTGCCGCCGGGCACGCCCACAACCGAGATCGACGCGCCGGAAGAGGCCGCGGAGGCGTCGCGGCACGGTCTGCCGGTGCTGCGGCTGCCCTTCCCGGCCCCGGCGCGCCCCGGCCGGCCCGATCCCGCCAACGCCGCCGCGGTGATCGAGGCCATCGCCCTGGGCGTCCGGCTGGTGCGGGGCGGCCGCGCCCGCGCGCTCTGCACGCTGCCGATCCAGAAATCCGTGCTGGCCGAGGGCGCGGGCTTCGCCTTTCCCGGCCACACCGAGTATCTCGCCGCGCTGGGCGAGGTGGATCGCGTGGCGATGATGCTGGTCTCGCCAGAGTTGCGGGTGGTGCCCGCCACGATCCATATCCCGCTTTCCGAGGTGCCCCGCGCCCTCACGCCCGAGGTGCTGGAAAGCGCGATCCGGCTGACCCATGACGGGCTGGTGCGCCTTTTCGGTATCGCGCACCCCCGTATCGCGGTCACGGGCCTCAACCCCCACGCCGGCGAGGCGGGGCGCATGGGCCGCGAGGAGATCGCGTGGATCTCCCCCCTGCTCGAGCGCCTGCGCGAGGAGGGGCTCGATCTTTCGGGGCCGCGCCCGGCCGACACGATGTTCCACGCCGCCGCGCGGGCGGGCTACGACGCGGCGGTGGCGATGTATCACGACCAGGCGCTGATCCCGGTCAAGACGCTCGACTTCGACCGCGGCGTGAACCTGACGCTGGGCCTGCCCTTCCTGCGCACCTCGCCCGATCACGGCACGGCGCTCGACATCGCGGGCACAGGCCGCGCGAACCCCGCCTCTACCCTCGCCGCGCTCGACCTCGCCTGGCGCCTGTCCGGCGGGGCGGCATGACCGGCGCGGGCACGCGCCGGACGCGGGCGGCGCAAGCGGCATGAGCGCCATCGACGACCTGCCCCCGCTGCGCGAGGTGATCGCCCGCCACGGGCTCTCGGCGCGCAAGGCGCTCGGCCAGAACTTCCTTCTGGATCTGAACCTCACCGCCAGGATCGCGCGCGCGGCGGGCGATCTGTCGGGCGCGGATGTGCTCGAGGTGGGGCCCGGCCCCGGCGGGCTCACGCGCGGGCTTCTGGCCGAGGGCGCGCGGCGCGTGCTGGCCGTCGAAAAGGACGCCCGCTGCCTGCCCGCCCTGGAAGAGATCGCCGCCGCCTATCCGGGCCGGCTGACCGTCATTCACGGCGACGCGCTGGAGGTGGATCCCCTCGCCCATCTCTCGAGGCCGGTGAAGGTGGTCGCGAACCTGCCCTACAACGTGGGCACCGAGCTTCTAGTGCGCTGGCTCACGCCGAAGGTCTGGCCGCCCTTCTGGGACAGCCTGACCCTGATGTTCCAGCGCGAGGTCGCAGAGCGCATCGTGGCGCCTCCCGGCTCCAGGACCTACGGGCGGCTCGCGGTGCTGGCGCAGTGGCGCGCCGAGGCGCGGATCGTCATGCAGCTTCCACCGGCGGCGTTCACGCCCCCGCCCAAGGTGTCCTCGGCGGTGGTGCGGCTCGAGGCGCTGCCGGCGCCGCGGTACCCCGCCGACCCGGCGGTGCTGAGCCGCGTCGTGGCGATGGCGTTCGGGCAGCGCCGCAAGATGCTGCGCTCCGCGCTCAAGGGGCTTGGCCCGGACGTGGGCGATCTGCTCTCGGCGGCAGGCATCGCGCCGACGGCGCGGGCCGAGGAAATCGGGTTGGAGGCGTTCTGCGCGCTGGCGCGCGCCGTGGCCGCGCGGGACCGGGGCTGAGGCGCTACTCCGCGGCCTCCTGCGAGCCGCCACCACCGCCGTCGCGGCCCGACGAGCCGCCATCCTGCGTTCCTTCGGAGCGCTGTTCGGAGCGCGGCTTGCGGCTGCGGCGCGGCTTCGGGCGGCTCTCGGGCGTCTCGACGAGGCCGCTCTCACCCTCTCCGCCGGTCTGCGGCTTGTCCTGCGAGGGGGTTTCGCCACCACCCTCGCCGCCACCCTCGCCGCCGCCCTGCGCGGCCTCGCGCTCGGCACGCTCGCGGTCGCGCTGCGCCTGGCGTTCGCGATTCTCGCGCTCCTGCTGCTCGCGGCGGGCTTCCTGCTCGCGCTGCGCTTCGGAGAGCAGGCGCAGGTAATGTTCCGCGTGCTGCTGGAAGTTCTCGGTCGCGACACGGTCGTTGGACAGCTGCGCGTCGCGGGCGAGCTGGTTGTACTTGTCGATGATCTGCTGGGGGGTGCCGCGCACCTTGCCCTCTGGTCCCGAACTGTCGAACACGCGGTTGACCACGTTGCCCACGGAACGGGAGCGGTTCGACTTCGACCGCGACCTTGCTTTGGAAGATCTCATGTAGCTCTTGTCCAGCCTGTTTCGGTTTTGCCGCTTCGCGCCGTCATGCGGATGTGCCGCGCCGCTTCATGGATCGGAAGAGCGGATTGTCTGGCTTGGCGTGCGACCGGGACGAGCCCCTTGGGTGTCCACTGCCGCGACTACGCCTTGTGTAACCATGTCGGCGCGGTCGAGACAAGGGGGAAATCCGGCCCGCCTGCGGATTTGCGCCGGTTTTCAGGCAGAAATCAACACGGGCAACGCGCCGACACGACGCGATCCCTGTCATCGAGATCGGCATGCACGGTGACGTCTTCAAGACCCGCCGCCGCGAAAAGACCCGCGACCGCGTCGCCCTGCGTCGGTCCGATCTCCACGGCCAGGCGCCCGCCCGCCGCGAGGTGCCCCGGGGCGGCCGCGGCGATGGCGCGGTAGGCGTCGAGCCCGTCGCCGCCCGGGCAGAGCGCCTGCGGCGGATCGTGGAGCCGCACCTCGGGCGCGAGATCGGCAAGCTCCGCCTCGGCGATGTAGGGCGGGTTCGACACGACCAGGTCGAAGCGGCCGGTCACATCGGCGAACCAGTCGCTTTCGACGAGCCGGAGCCGGTCGGCCACCCCGTGCCGCGTCGCGTTGGCCCGCGCGATGGCGAGCGCCGCGGCGCTGATGTCGGTCGCCACGCCCCGCGCGCCGGGCCATTCCGCGAGGAGAGAGACGGCGAGGATGCCGCTGCCGGTGCCCAGGTCGAGGATCCGCCGGGCGGGCGACATCAGCGCGATGGCAAGCAGCGTCTCGGTCTCGGGACGCGGATCGAGCACGGCGTCGCCGACCTTGAAATCGCGGCCCCAGAACACGCGCCGCCCGAGGATGCGTGCCACCGGGCGGCGGGCCGAGCGGGCGTTCAGCATCTTCACGAACCGCTCTTGCGCCTCCGGCGGCACCGGGTCCGGCCCCATCGCGCCGATCCGCCCCGCCTCGACGCCGAGGGCGCCCGCCAGAAGCCGCCGCGCGTCGCGCGCCGCGCCCTCGATCCCCGCCGCGCGGAGCTGCGCCGTGCCGCGCGCCAGCGCCTCGGTGACGGTCATCCCTCCATCTCGGCCAGCTCCGCCGCCTGCGCGTCGGCGATCAGCGCGTCGATCACCTCGTCGAGGTCCCCGGCGAGGATCTGGTCGAGCTTGTAGAGCGTCAGGTTGATGCGGTGGTCGGTCATCCGCCCCTGGGGGAAGTTGTAGGTGCGGATGCGTTCCGACCGGTCGCCCGAGCCGACCTGCGCCTTGCGCGCGCTGGCGCGCGCGTCCGCTGCGCGACGGCGCTCGATATCGAAGAGCCGCGCCTTGAGCACCTGCATGGCGATCTCGCGGTTGCGGTGCTGGGACTTTTCCGAGCTGGTGACCACGATGCCCGTGGGCAGATGGGTGACCCGAACCGCCGAATCGGTCGTGTTCACGTGCTGCCCGCCCGCGCCCGAGCTGCGCATGGTGTCGATGCGCAGCTCGGCCGGGTCGATGGAAACGTCCACATCCTCGGCCTGCGGCAGCACCGCGACGGTCGCCGCCGAGGTGTGGATGCGCCCGCCCGATTCCGTGGCCGGCACGCGCTGCACGCGGTGGACGCCGGATTCGTACTTGAGCCGGGCGAAGACGCCCTCCCCCTTCACCTGCGCCACCAGCTCGCGGATGCCGCCCAGCTCGCTTTCCTGCTGCTCGACGACCTCGAAGCTCCAGCCCTTCGCCTCTGCGTAGCGCTGGTACATGCGCATGAGATCGGCCGCGAAGAGCGCCGCCTCCTCGCCCCCGGTGCCGGGCCGGATCTCCAGCATGGCGGGGCGCGCGTCGGCCGCGTCGCGCGGCAGGAGGGCCAGCCGGAGCGCCTGCTCCGCCTCGGGCAGCTCCGCCTCGAGGCGCGCGATCTCCTCGCGCGCGAGCCCGGCCATGTCGGGGTCGTCCAGAAGCGCCTGCGCCTCCGCCAGGTCCGCGCGAAGCTTTCGCCACGCCTCGATCTCGGCCACGATCGGGCGCAGCTCGGCATATTCCCGGCCCAGGCGCGCAAGGTCGCCGCCGCCCTCCGCCATGCGCGCCTCCAGGTACTGGAAGCGCTGCAAGATCTGCTCGAGCCTGTCGGTGGGGATCATGCCGCTCTGTCCCCCATCGCGCGGGTCTGGTCAAGACCGCGCGATTTGCTACACTCGATGCCATGCGCGCGCTCGTGCTTCCCGTCTGCTGGCTCGCCGCCGGCCCGTCGCTCGCCGAGGGGCCCACCGCCGCGCCCGGCGCGCCGACCCCCTCTGCCGCTACGGACTGCTACTGCACCGACAGCACCGGCGGGCGGGTCGAGCTGGGCGAGAGCATCTGCCTGACCGTGGACGGCCGCAGCTTCATCGCCCAGTGCCAGATGTCGCTCAACAATCCGATGTGGCGCGAAATATCGGAAGGGTGCGCCCCGTCCTCCTAGGAGGCGAGGCCGGCCTTTGACAGCCATCCGTCCACCCGCGCCTTGTTGACCCCGAGATCGGATTGCCCGAAGCGAAGCCGCCCGTGGACGACGAGATCCTCGCCGTCGAGGGCCGCGGTCGTGTAGTCGGGAAAGCCGAAGACCCGCGAGCGCGAGACGTAGGTGATCCGTCCCTCCTGCGGCGATCCGGCCAGCACCCGCGTGCGCGGCGCGGCGCGTGCCACCCGGTCGAAGGCGGCGAGCCCTTCCGCGCCCGCGCCCGCGACGCGCCGCTTCACGCCGCCCGGCAGATCCTCGTTCCCGTCCACCTGCGGCACAGCGTGCCACCGCGCGACGTCGGTGGGCGCGAAGCGCACCCACGCCGCGACATTCACCACGACGAGCAGCACCAGCACCGCGAACCAGAACAAGATCTTCAGAACGCCTGTCATCGCCGGCCTCCGCCCCGCTTCATCATTCCCACCCCGTCTGCCGCGCCGGGAGCACGCGGCGCAAGGCCCTCACCGCCCTTTCGCGCGGGCCTGCCCGATCAGGCAGAGCATCTCCGTCGCCACATGCGCGCCCGCCACCGCCGTCGCGCCGGTGGTGTCGAAGGGCGGCGAGACCTCGACGACGTCGCCGCCCCGAAGGTCGATCCCCGCGAGGTCGCGCAGGATCGCCGCGGCCTGCCAGCTCGCCAGCCCGCCCCAGACGGGCGTGCCGGTGCCGGGCGCGAAGGCCGGGTCGAGCGCGTCGATGTCGAAGCTGAGATAGACCGGCGCGTCGCCCAGGATGCGCCGCACTTTCGCGACCGTGTCGGCGACGGGGTTCTCGTGGACCTCGCGCGCGTCGATGATCGGGATGCCCAGCGTGTCCGGGTTGTAGGTGCGGATGCCGATCTGGACCGAGCGCGCCGGGTCGATGCAGCCCGCCTTCACCGCCTTGTAGAACATCGTGCCGTGGTCGATGCGGTCCATGTCGTCATCGGCCCAGGTGTCGGTGTGGGCGTCGAAATGCAGAAGCGACATCGGCCCAAACTTCGCGGCGTAAGCCTTCAGAAGCGGGAAGGAAATATAGTGATCGCCGCCCAGCGCCACGCTCGCCGCGCCAGCCTCGAGGATGGTGCGGATATGGGCGGTCAGCGCGTCGGGAAACTCCGCCACGCGGGCATAGTCGAAGGCGAGATCGCCGTAATCCGCGATGGCGAGGTCCTGCATCGGGTCGTAGCCGCCCCAGCCCCAGGGCGGATCGTAGGGCTGGAGACAGCTCGCCTCGCGGATCGCGCGCGGCCCGAGGCGGGTTCCGGGGCGGTTCGTCACCGACTGGTCGAAGGGCACGCCCGTCACCGCCACGTCCACGCCCGCAAGATCCTTCGTGTAACGGCGCCGCAGGAAGGACACCGCGCCACCGAAGGTGTTCTCGAAGCTGTTGCCCTTCAGCTCCTCCCGGGTGAAGGCGTGGTCCACCTGCCGTTTCGCGTCCTCGAGCGCCATGTCTCACCCCAGCGGAAGCGCGCGCTCGACGATCCGGGCCAGCAGCGAGGCCCCGACCGGCGCGATGCGATCGTTGAAATCATAGGCCGGGTGGTGGCACATCGGCGTGTCGCCCTGCCCGACCAGCAGGTAGGCCCCCGGCCGCGCCCCGAGCATGTAGGCGAAATCCTCCGCCCCCATGCTGGCGGGCGTGTCGGTCTCCCCCGCGTCCTCCCCGACGATCTCGCGCGCGACGTCCGCGGCGAAGGCGGCCTCGCGGGCATGGTTCACGGTTGCGGGATACCAGCGCTGGTAGTCGATCTGCGGCGTCACGCCATAGGCCGCGGCGATCCCCGTGACGACCTCGCGCACCCGCCGCTCCGCCCAGTCGCGCAGCGCGGGGTCGAAACTGCGCACCGTCCCGGCGCGCGCCGCCGTCTCGGGCACCACGTTCGTCGCCGTGCCGGCCTGCAGCCGGGTCACCGCGACGACGAGTTCGGCGCTCGGGTCGGCCTCCGTCGCAGCGAGGCTGCGCAGCGCCTGCGCGATCGCGGTGAGCGGCGGAATCGGGTCCACCGTCTCGTGGGGCCGTGCGGCGTGCCCGCCCTTGCCCTTCAGCGTCACCACGTAGTCGTCCACCGCCGCCATGATCGGCCCCGCACGGGTGGCGACATGGCCCTCGGGCAGGCCCGGGCGGTTGTGCAGCGCGTAGACCTCGCGCACGTCGAACCGGTCGAGCACGCCGTCTTCGACCATCACGCCGCCGCCGCCGCCATCCTCCTCGGCGGGCTGGAAGATCAGCACGGCGCGTCCTGCGAAGTTGCGCGTCTCGGCGAGGTAGCGCGCCGCGCCGAGCAGCATCGAGGTGTGCCCGTCATGGCCGCAGGCGTGCATCCGCCCCGGCGTCTCCGACGCCCAGGCCGCACCGCTCGTCTCGTCCATGGGCAGCGCGTCCATGTCCGCGCGCAGGCCCACGCCGGGCCCCTCGGCGCGGCCCCGGATCACCGCCACGACGCCGGTTTCCGCGATGCCCTCGTGCAGCTCGTCCACGCCGATCCCGCGCAGCGTCGCTGCCACGAAACCGGCGGTGTCGTGGCAGTCGAATCCGATCTCGGGCCGGGCGTGCAGGTAGCGCCGCCAGGCCGTCATGTCCTCGGCCAGGCCGGCGATGCGGTTGATCACGGGCATGCGCTGGACTCCCCACCTCTCTCGGGTCAGGGTCCACTCAACCGCAAACCGGACAGAGCCGCAATGCCCCACGACCCGAACGACGCGCTCATCCACGATCCCCGGGGCGGCGTGCCGCGCCTCAAGGCGATCATGGCCCGCCTCCGCGACCCGGAGCGGGGCTGCCCGTGGGACGTGGAGCAGGATTTCGCCTCCATCGCGCCCTACACGATCGAGGAGGCCTACGAGGTCGCCGACGCCATCGAGCGCGGCGCCTGGGACGAGCTGGAGGGCGAGCTCGGGGACCTTCTGCTTCAGGTGATCTTTCACGCGCAACTGGCGGACGAAAAAGGGCTTTTCGATTTCGACTCCGTGGCCGACCGGATCTCGGAGAAGATGGTCGCGCGCCACCCCCACGTCTTCGGGGACGAGAGCCGCGACAAGTCCGCCGAGCAGCAGACCCGCGACTGGGAGGCGATCAAGGCCGCCGAGCGCGCAGCGAAGAACGCCCATGGCGTGCTCGACGACGTGGCGGTGGGGCTGCCTGCGCTCCTGCGCGCGGTGAAGCTCCAGAAGCGCGCGGCGCGGGTGGGCTTCGACTGGCCGGAAACGGGCCAGGTCCTCGACAAGATCGCCGAGGAGGCGCGCGAACTCGTGGAGGCGCGCGACACCCTCGGACCCGACGAGATCGAGGCGGAGATGGGCGATCTGCTCTTCGTGATGGCGAATCTCGCCCGCCACCTCGAGGTGGACCCGGAGGCGGCGCTCCGCCGCGCCAACGCCAAGTTCACGCGCCGCTTCCGCGCCATCGAGGCGGCGCTGGCCGCCGAGGGGCGGCGGCCGGAGGACTCCACGCTCGACGAGATGGACGCGCTCTGGGACCGGGCCAAGGCCCTCGAACGGCGCTGAGCCGCCCATCGGCCGCGAGGCCCGTTGCGGGCCGGCCGCGGCTCTGACAGTAAGGCTGCGTCAGCGACACGAAGGTCCGCGCCATGCCGCCCCGCCGCATCATCATCGACACCGATCCGGGCCAGGACGACGCCGTGGCGATCCTGCTCGCGCTGGCGAGCCCGGAAGAGATCGAGGTGCTGGGGATCACGGCGGTGGCGGGAAACGTGCCGCTGCCGCTCACCGCGCGGAACGCGCGCGTCGTCTGCGAGCTTGCCGGGCGGCGGGACATTCCGGTCTTCGCGGGCTGCGAGCGCCCGCTCGAGCGCCCGCTCGTCACCGCCGAGCACGTGCACGGCAGGACGGGGCTCGACGGGCCGGTGCTGCCGGAGCCCACTATGCCGCTGCAGGACGCCCATGCGGTCGATTTCATCGCCGAGACGCTGCGCGCGGAGGCCCCGGGCACCGTCACGCTCTGCCCTCTCGGACCGCTCACCAACATCGCCACCGCGTTCCGGCAGGCCCCCGACATCGTGGACCGGGTGGCCGGGATCATTCTCATGGGCGGGGCCTATTTCGAGGTGGGCAACATCACGCCGGCGGCCGAGTTCAACATCTACGTCGACCCCGAAGCCGCTGATATCGTGTTTCGATCCGGCGCTCCGCTCACGGTGATGCCGCTCGACGTCACGCATAAGGCGCTCGTGACCCGGCCGCGGAACGAGGCCTTCCGCGCCATCGGCACGCCGGTCGGGCGCGCCGTGGCCGAGATGACCGACTTCTTCGAGCGCTTCGACAAGGAGAAATACGGCTCCGAGGGCGCGCCGCTGCACGATCCCTGCGTCACCGCCTACCTGATCCGGCCCGATCTCTTCTCCGGGCGGTTCGTCAACGTGGAGGTCGAGACCGTCTCGGAGCTGACCATGGGCATGACGGTGGCCGACTGGTGGGGCGTCACCGACCGCGCGCCCAACGCGACCTTCATGGGCGCGCTGGACGCGCCGGGCTTCTTCGCGCTCCTGACCGAACGGCTGGCGCGGCTGTGAACGGCGCGGCGCTTCATCTCGCCCGGCCCGAGGATCTCGAGCGGGTGCTGCCGCTGGTCGCGGCGATGCACGCCGAGCTGGGCATCACGCAGACCGACGAGGCGCGCCGCGCCGCGCTCGCCCCGCTGCTCGAGGGCTCGCCCCACGGCGCCGTCTACCTCATCGGGCCGCAGCGCGCGCCCATCGGCTATCTCGTCGTGACCTTCGGCTGGTCCGTGGCGTTCGGCGGCATGGACGGGTCCGTGGACGAGATCTTCATCCGTCCCGGCGTGCGCGGGCGCGGCATCGCCTCGGAGGTGCTGGGCGCGATCTGCCGCGCGCTGAAGGCCGCCGGCCTCAAGGCGATCCACATCGAGGTGGACCGGCAGGACGAGGCCGCGCGCCGCCTCTACGGCCGGTGCCGTTTCGAGGCGCGCGAGCCGAGCATGCGCATGACACGGCGGCTCTGACGCAAGGCGGTTTCGAAACCGCCTCGGGCACACACCCGCACGTCTCGCAGGACCGGGCGTACGACGCGCCCTTTTACGGCGGGCGGCGGAACTGCCCTGCCCGCGCCGTCCTCACGGCCTGGCGCGAAGCGGTTTCGAAACCGCTTCGCCCGCCTAGAGGCTGCCGACCACGATCACCATCAGCACCGAGTAGAGCATGATGCCCCCGCCGATCAGCCACAGCGCATGATTGCGCGCAAAGCTCGCCTTGGTGAGTTCCCGCGCCTGGTAGATGAGGTCGGGCCACGTGTAGGAGACGAAATCCCCCTGGGTGAACACCGCCACCACGCGGCCCTCGTCGTCGACGACGGGCAGGCGCCGGAACCGTTCGTTCGACATGATCCGAAGCCAGTCGACCACGTCGTCGGTGGCCCGCGCGACACGCGGCTCGCGGGACATCACCTCGGCCAGCGTCGTGGCCTGCGCGTCCCGGCGCTCGTTGACGACACGGCGCATGACGTCGCGTTCGGTCACCACGCCGGTCAGCTTGCCGTCCTCGCCGATGACCATGACAGAGCCGAAATTCCGGTCGCACATGGCCGCCACGGCCTCCGCCACGCTTGCGCTTTCGGGAAAGGTGAGCGGCCGCGATTTCGAGGCGAACTCGGGCCTGTCTTGCAATTGCATCCGCGCATGGGTCGTCGCGCTCATGGAGTTCTCCTTTGCGTCCATCTCTTGGCACCCGAGTCTAGGGCACGGGCGCGCTGGACCAAACAGGCGCGTCGGGGCGGGCCGGGCTGGCGCACGGGCAGGCGCGCGCCTAGGTTCGGGGCATGACGCTTTCGATCCCCTTCGACAACAGCTACGCCCGGCTGCCCGCCCAGTTCCACGCGCGCCTCGCGCCCGAGCCGGTGCGCGCGCCTCATCTTCTGGCCTTCAACCGCCCGCTGGCCCAGGAGCTCGGCATCGCCTGGGACGACGCCGAGGAGCTTGCCCGCGTGTTCGGCGGCAACGCCGTGCCCGAAGGCGCCGATCCGCTCGCCCAGCTTTACGCGGGCCACCAGTTCGGCCAGTACAACCCGCAGCTGGGCGACGGGCGCGCGATCCTGCTGGGCGAGGTGGTGGACCGCGCCGGGCGGCGGCGCGACATCCAGCTCAAGGGGTCGGGGCGCACACCCTATTCGCGCATGGGTGACGGGCGCGCCTGGTTCGGCCCGGTGCTGCGCGAATACGTCGTCTCCGAAGCGATGCACGCGCTCGGCATCCCCACGACACGGGCGCTTGCCGCCGTCTCCACCGGAGAGCCCGTCTTGCGCGAGCGGGTGCTGCCCGGCGCCGTGCTCACCCGCGTCGCCGCGAGCCACATCCGCGTCGGCACCTTCCAGGTCTTCGCCGCCCGGCGGGATATCGCGTCGCTCCGCCGCCTCTTCGACTACACCGTGGCGCGCCACTACCCCGAGGCCGCGGACCCCCAGGCGCTTCTCGACGCGGTGATCGCCGCCCAGGCGCGGCTCGTCGCGCAATGGATGTCGGTGGGCTTCATCCACGGCGTGATGAACACCGACAACTGCGCGCTCTCGGGCGAGACGATCGATTACGGCCCCTGCGCCTTCGTGGACGACTACCACCCCGACACGGTGTTCTCGTCCATCGACCGGATGGGGCGCTACGCCTACGCCAACCAGCCGCGGATCATCGTGTGGAACATGGCGCAGCTCGCCACCGCGCTCGTGCCGCTCATGCCCGACGAGGAGGCCGCGATCGAGGGCTTCACGCGCTCGGTCCACGCCATGCCCGCGCGGATCGAGGCGGAATGGCTCGCCCGTTTCCGCGCCAAGATCGGTCTCTCGACCGAGGCGGAGGGGGATCTGGACCTCGTTTCAGGGCTTCTCGACCTCATGGCGCGGGACGGGGCGGACTTCACCAACACGTTCCGGGCGCTCGCGACGGGCGACGCGCGCGACCAGTTCACCGACCGAGCGGAGTTCGACGCATGGGCCGCGCGGTGGCAGGCGCGCCTCGAGGCGGAAGAGGAGGATCCCGCGGCGGTGATGCGGGCCGCGAACCCGGCCGTGATCCCCCGCAACCACCGCATCGAGGAGATGATCGATGCGGCCCTCGGCGGCGACATGGCGCCCTTCGAGGCCCTGATGCAGGCGCTCTCGCGGCCCTACGAGGCACCGGAGGATCCGGCCCTCACCCGTCCGCCCAAGGCCTCGGAACGGGTGCAGGCCACCTTCTGCGGCACCTGAGCCGCCGGCCCGGCGCCGCGGCTCAGGCCGACACGGGCCTGCGGGGCCGGTTCACGAGCCAGAGCCCCGCCGCCACCAGCGCGAGGGCGGCCAGGATCGAGGGCCCCACGGGCTCGGCCAGAAGCGCCCAGCCGAGCAGCACCGAGAAGACCGGCGCGAGGAAGCTGAAGGACGCCACCCCCGAGGCGGGATAGACCGAGATCAGCCAGAACCAGAACAGGAAGCCCGCGCTGGCGATGGCGAGGATCTGGAAGGCGAGGCCCGCCAGGTGCTCCGGCCCCGGATCGCGCAAAAGCGGCCCGAAGAGCGGCGCCAGCGCGAGGAGAAGCGGCACAGAGACCGCGAGCTGCCAGAAGAGCTGCATCTCCGGGCGCTGGCGCGAGAGCGCCGAGAGCCGCACGGTGAGCGCGATGCCCGCCCAGCCCAGTGCCCCCGCGAGCGCGAGCAGATCGCCGGCGAGCGACGCCTGCCCCCCGCCCCGGTCCGCGAGCGCGAGCGCGACGCCCGCGAGCGCGAGCGCGAGCCCCGCGAGCCGGCGCCCGTCCAGCCGCTCCCCCGGCAGCAGCACATGCGCGGCGAGCGCGAGCCAGACCGGCATGCTGTAGAAGACGATGCCCGCGCGCGCGACGGTGGTGAGATCGAGGGCGAGGAAGAGCGCGGTGAACTCGGCCGCGAAGAGCGCGCCCACCAGCACGCCGCCCGCCCAGCTCTCGCGCGGCAGCGAGAGCGGGATGCCCCGAAGCCGCATCCAGAAAAGCAGCACCAGCACCGCGCCCGCCGAGCGCAGCCCCGCCGCGAAGACCGGCTGAAAGCCGCCGTTCGTGAGCTTGATGATCACCTGGTTGACGGCGAGGAGAAGGGAAAACCCCACCAGCATCGCGGCCCCGGCCGCGTCGATCCCCGCCTTGCGCTCCATGCGCGCCAAAGGACCCGGCCCGCAGGGCGGCGTCAAGCCGACGCGCCCGAGGGGGGCACGGCGGGCTTCTGACCGCGGCCGGGCGGAAGGGCTTTATTCCACGCGCCCACCGGCTTAAATGCTTGGCACCCGGAGTCCGAGGCGGAGGCGCCGATGCCCCATTCCATCATCGACCGATGCGAAGCCCAGGGGCTGCGGATGACCGGCCAGCGCCGCATCATCGCCGCCGTGCTCGAGGAGGCCGAGGATCACCCCGATGTCGAGGAGCTCTACGCCCGGGCGGCGGACCGCGACGGCGCGATCTCGCTTGCCACGGTCTACCGCACCGTGAAGCTCTTCGAGGAGGCGGGCATCCTCGAGAAGGTCGATTTCGGCGACGGGCGCGCCCGCTACGAGGACGCCGAGCGCGCGCATCACGACCACCTCATCGACATGCACTCGGGCGAGGTGATCGAGTTCGTGGACCCCGAGATCGAGGCCTTGCAGGAAAAGATCGCCGAGCGGCTGGGCTACCGGCTCAAGGGCCACAAGCTCGAACTCTACGGCGTGCCGCTCGGCCGCGGGCGGCGCAAGGGCTGAGCCCCGGTTCCGCCGGGACTTCCCCTTCCGCGCGAAAAGGCGTAGCGCCCGCGCGGGAGGTGGCCCATGACGGAGAACCTGCGCGGCATCGCGCTCATGGTGGCGGCGATGGCCGCCTTCGCGGTCGAGGACATGCTCATCAAGAAGATGGGCGCGGCGCTGCCGCCCGGGCAGATCCTCGTCTTTCTGGGCCTGGGCGGTTCGGCGGGATTCGCGCTCATGGCCGCCTACCGGCGCGAGCGGGTGATCTCGCCCGCCTTCCTGTCGCGCACCGTGATGCTTCGGAACCTGGGCGAAATCCTCGGCACGGTGGGCTTCGTCACCGCCATCGTGCTCACGCCCCTCTCCTCGGCCTCGGCGATTCTCCAGGCCATGCCGCTCGCGGTGACGCTGGGCGCGGCGCTCTTCCTCGGCGAGCCGGTGGGCTGGCGGCGCTGGAGCGCGATCGGCGTGGGCTTTCTCGGCGTGCTGCTCATCATCCGGCCCGGCCTTCAGGGGTTCGAGCCCGCCTCGCTCTTCGCGGTGCTCGGCGTGGCGGGGCTCGCGCTCCGCGATCTCGCCACCCGCGCGGTGCCGCGGGACGTCTCCACGCTGGTGCTCTCGGCCTGGGGATTCGCCATGCTCGTGCCCACGGGCGCGGCGCTCCTGGCCCTTTCGGGCGGGGCCACGGTGCCGCAGGCGGCGGCGATGGGGCAGATGTTGCTCGCCATCGGGTTCGGGATCGCTGGCTATTACGCGATCACGCAGGCCATGCGCTCGGGCGACATCGCGGTCGTCACGCCCTTTCGCTACAGCCGCCTTCTCTTCGCGCTGGTGATCGGCATCTGGGTCTTCGGCGAGCGGCCCGACGCGATGACCTTTGCCGGCGCCGCGCTGGTGATCGGCTCGGGGCTCTACACGCTCCTGCGCGAGGCGCGGCTCGGCCGGCGGCGCGGCGCGCTCACCGCCGCGCCCGAGGCGGTGGGCCGCCAGCCCCGCCCGCCGCGCTGACGCGGGGCGGCGATGTTTGCGCAACCGGTCCCTGTTCGCGCCGCAGCGAAGGGTGCTAAAGGCGGACGCGACGCAGCCACGAGGGACGGCCCATGACCACGATCATCGACATCCACGCGCGCGAGATCCTCGACAGCCGCGGCAACCCCACCGTGGAGGTGGACGTGACGCTGGAGGACGGCACGCTGGGCCGCGCCGCGGTGCCTTCGGGCGCCTCCACCGGCGCGCACGAGGCGGTGGAGCGGCGCGACGGCGAGGCCGAGCGCTATCTCGGCAAGGGCGTGCGCGAGGCCGTGGCCGCGGTGAACGGCGAGATCGCCGACGCGCTGGTGGGCAGCGAAGCCACCGAGCAGGTCGAGATCGACACGGCGATGGTCGAACTCGACGGCACGCCGAACAAGGGCCGGCTTGGCGCCAACGCGATTCTCGGCGTCTCCCTCGCCACGGCGAAGGCTGCCGCGGATGCCAGCGCCCTGCCGCTCTACCGCTACGTGGGCGGCACGCAGGCCCGCGTGCTGCCGGTGCCGATGATGAACATCGTCAACGGCGGCGAGCACGCCGACAACCCGATCGACGTGCAGGAGTTCATGATCATGCCCGTGGCCGCGCCCAGCCTGTCGGAGGCGGTGCGCTGGGGCGCGGAAGTGTTCCACACGCTGAAGAAGGAACTCGCCGCGGCGGGGCTGTCGACCTCGGTGGGCGACGAGGGCGGCTTCGCGCCCGACCTCGCCTCCACCCGCGCGGCGCTCGACGTCATCCTGAAATCCATCGAGACCGCCGGCTACCGGCCCGGCGAGGACATCTTCCTCGCGCTCGACTGCGCCGCCACCGAATACTTCAAGGACGGGCGGTATATCCTTTCGGGTGAAGGAAAAACCCTGACGGCGGAAGAGAACGTCACCTGGCTTTCCAGGCTTTGCGACGACTATCCGATCATCTCCATCGAGGACGGCTGCGCCGAGGACGACTGGGAGGGCTGGTCCGCGCTCACCGAGGCGCTCGGCGATCGCGTGCAGCTCGTGGGGGACGATCTCCTCGTCACCAATCCCGAGCGGCTGGCCATGGGCATCGCGCGCGGCGCGGGCAACGCGATGCTCGTCAAGGTGAACCAGATCGGCACCCTGACGGAGACCCTGCGCGCGGTGGAGATGGCGCACCGCGCGGGCATGCGCAACGTGATGTCCCACCGCTCGGGCGAGACCGAGGACACCACCATCGCCGATCTCGCCGTGGCCACGAATTGCGGGCAGATCAAGACGGGCAGCCTCGCGCGCTCCGACCGGCTGGCGAAATACAACCAGCTGATCCGGATCGAGGAGGGGCTGGGCGCGGCCGCGGAATATGCCGGGCGCTCCGTCCTGCGGTGACGACGGCCCGCGGCAATCGGTCGCAGGCAATATCGCCTTACCACGGGGAATTTCTGCTAGCTTGACGTAGGGTCAGGTTTATCCGCCCCAGTTCATCGCAAGGCGATCCCATGCTCTCGCGCCTGAGGCTTCTGGTTCTTCTCGTCGCTGCAACGGGGGGCGCCTGTTCGGGTGCGCCCGACAGCTACGCCCTGTCGCGTCAGGCGCCCGACCCCGATGACCCGGTCCACACCCTCGAGGCACGGCGCCTCTCGCCGCCGGGCTAGAGGCCCTTGACGCGCCCGGATCGCGAGCCCCGTCTCCTCACCAGGACTTGATCCCGGTCAAGTCGCCGAAACGGCGTCCGGGTCAAAGTCCCCGAGCGCCCCCGAAGGCGCCCCGGATACCGAAACGGAGGAGATCGACACCATGTATCGTGTGCCTGCCCTGTTCGTCGCACTTGCCCTGTTGGCAGCCTGCGAAGGGCCACAGACCAATTATCCAATGTCCGGCGAGGAATGCGCGCCCGAAGATCCGGTGCGCACGCTCGATTCGCGGGAGTGCACGCCCCCCGCGTGACAAGGGCGGCGCTAGAGCACCCCGCGATAGACGGAGCGCGTGGCCTCCTGCCCGTCGAGCGCCGCGATCAGCGCGGCGCCGTCTTTCGTGGGCGCGCCGGCCGCGTCGAGCCATCCGCGGCGGTGAGCGATGTCCTTCGGGTCGTTCGCCGCCGCGCCGCAATGCCGGGCGAAGGCGAGAATTCTTCCCTTGAGCGCGTGGTCGTCCATGTCCGGTCTCCCTTGCTTGAGGCGGGACCTAGCGTGCGATCGCCGGCTGTCAGCCCATGCCCGCGCAGGCTGCGACACCGGGCGGGACACGGGGCGGCACCGGCGCGTCCGGGGCGCGCCCGAAAACGGCGGGCAAGGGGCGGGCGGGCTTGCCGCGCGAGGCCGGGCACGGCAAGAGTTGCGCCCATGGACCTGCGCTATCACGCCCCGCTCAGCCCGGAAGAGCAGACGGCCCACGGCCTGCCCGAGCCCTGGCCGCTGGCCATGGCCGACCGTGTCCGATTTTGCGAGCTCGACATGCTGCGCCACGTCAACAACGCCACCTACATGGCGTGGTTCGAGACGATCCGGATCCGCTATTTCCAGGACTGGGGCCTCTCGCAGTACCGGGCGGAGGATCCGCGCATCGTGATCCGCCGCGCAGAGATCGACTATTTCGCCGAGATGGTGATGGACGAAAGCTATATCGTCACCGCGCGTTGCGGCAGCTTCCGGCGGACGAGCTTCACGCTCCTGAACGAGATCTGGGCAGGCGGCACGCGCCGCGCGGGCTTTTCCTGCGTGATCGTCACGCTGGAGCCCGACGGCTCGGCCAAGCGCGCATTGCCGCAAGCGCTTATCACCCGCTTCCGCGAGGTGGACGGCGCGCAGCCGGCGGGCTGAGCGCGGACGGCCCGGCGCGCGAGGCGTGGGCCACTCAGCCCCGCCCCTGCCCCGTGAGGTAGCCTACGAGCTGGCGGGTGGAGCCGTCCTTGCTCTCCGCGCTCTCTCGCGCCTCGAGCACGGGCCCGAGCGCCGTGGCAAGCTCCTTGCCGAGTTCCACGCCCCACTGGTCGAAGGAGTTGATGCCGAGGATCACGCCCTCGGCGAAGACGCGATGCTCGTAGAGCGCGAGGATGCGCCCCAGCATCTCCGGGGTGAGCTTCGGGTAGGCCAGCGTCACCGACGGGCGGTCGCCCGGAAAGACCCGGTGGCGCGCCTGCCGTTCGAGCTCGTCCCCCTCGAAGCGGTCGGCGAGCCGCGCGCGCGCCTCCGCCAGCGTCCGGCCGCGCATCAGCGCCTCGGACTGGGCGAGGCAGTTGGCCACGAGCAGCCGGTGGTGATGCGCAAGCGCCGGCTCGTGCCCCTCGGCCGCCAGCAGGAACTCGCAGGGCACGACCTCGGTGCCCTGGTGGACGGACTGCATGAAGGCGTGCTGCCCGTTGGTGCCGGGCTCGCCCCAGATCACCGGGCCCGCAGGGCGCGCGAGGTCCGATCCGTCCATCGCCACCCGCTTGCCGTTCGATTCCATCTCGAGCTGCTGGAGATAGGCGGGCAGCCGGGCCAGACGCTCGTCGTAGGGCAGCACGGCGCGGGTCGCGTGCCCGCAGACCTGCGCGTGCCAGATGCCGGTGAGCGCCAGCAGAAGCGGCATGTTCGCCCCGGGCGCGGCCTCGAGGAAATGGCGATCCATCCAGCGCGCGCCGGCGAGGAACTCCCGGAACCGCGCGGGGCCGATGGCGATCATCAGGCTGAGCCCGATCGGCCCCCAGACGGAATAACGCCCGCCCACCCAGTCGGCGAAGGGGAAGACGCGCGCCTCGGGGATGCCGAAGGCGGCCGTGCGCTCCATCGCGGTGGAGAGCGCCGCGACCTGCGCCGCCGGATCGGCGACCGCTTCGGCCATCCAGGCGCGCGCCGTCTCGGCGTTGGTCATGGTCTCGATGGTGGTGAAGGTCTTGGAGGCCACGATGACGAGCGTGCGCGCCGGGTCGAGGGGCGCGAGCGTGTCGGCGATGTCCGCCCCGTCCACGTGCGAGACGAAATGGCAGCGCGGCCCGTCCTGGTAGGGCGCCAGCGCGCGCACCGCCATCGCCGGGCCGAGATCTGAGCCGCCGATGCCGATGTTCACGACATCCGCCACCGCCCCGCCCGCGGCCTCGAACCGGCCCGTGCGCACCTCCTCGGCGAAGCGTTCCATCCGCGAAAGAACCGACCGGATGCCGGGGCGCACATCCGCCCCGTCCACGATCAGCGGCGGGCCGTCGGGATCGCGGAGCGCGGTGTGGAGCGCGGAGCGCCCCTCGGTCGCGTTCACGGGCGCGCCCGCCATCATCGCCCGGGCGCGCGCCGCCACGCCCGCCCCGGCGGCGAGGTCGAGAAGCCCCGCCCGCGCCTCGGCGTCGATCGCCGTCTTGGAGTAGTCGAAAAGCATCCCGCCCGCCCGGGCCGAGAAGCGCGCGGCGCGGTCGGGATCGGCCGCGAAGAGATCGAGGATGCGCCGCCCCGCGGCCTCCGCCCGGAGCGCCTGCAGCCTGTCCCAGGCGACCTGCGGCGCGCCCGGTGCGCCGCTCACGGCGCCCAGTGGACGGTCATCCCGTCCATCACCGCCGCCACGGGCGCCTCGCGCGGGTCGCGCTTCACCGAGGCGTCGAGCATCGCGCGCTTCTCCTCCCCGGTGATGACGAGGTGCTTCGCGAGCGCCCCCGCCAGCACCGGCACCGTCATGGTGAGCCGCGGCTCGGGCACGCCCGGCGCGCTGATCGCGGCGAGAAGCGGCGCGTCGTCGGCGAGCGCATCCTCGAGCCCCTCGGCGCCCGGGAAGAGCGAGGCGACATGCCCGTCCGTCCCCATGCCCAGCAGAAGCACGTCCACCGGCAGGCGCGGCGCGATCTCCCCGGTCAGCTTGGCGATCGCCTCCTCCGGCGTGGCGTCCGCCGTCACCATCGGCACCAGCCGCGCCGCCGCCGCGCGCTCCACCAGCAGCCGGTCGCGCACGAGGCGGGTGTTGGAGCGGGGGTCGTCCTCGGGCACCCAGCGCTCGTCGGTCAGGATGAGGTCCACCGCCGCCCAGTCGAGGTCGGCCGCGCAGAGATCGTCGAAGACCGGGCCCGGCGTGGTGCCCCCCGGCACCGCGAAGAGCACCCGGTCGCTGCGGTGAAGCGCGGTGTTGAGGTCCCCGGCGAGCTTCTGGGCGAGGTTCATCGCCATCATCTCGCGATCGGCGTATTCCACAAGTTTCATGGGTCTATCTCCCGCCAGCGCCGCCCGTCGCGGTGCATGAGCATGAGCGAATCCTCGGGGCCCGAGGATCCGATGTCGTAGGGCGCGGGCGCCTTGCCCCGTTCCTGCCACCCGGCGATCACCGGGTCGGTCCAGGCCCAGGCGGCCTCGACCTCGTCGTCGCGCATGAAGAGCGTCTGGTTGCCCCGGATCACGTCCATGATGAGCCGTTCGTAGGCGTCGGGGATCTCTTCGGCGTCCGGGCCCAGCGTCTCGGCGAAGGTCATGTCGAGCGGCACGTCGAGAAGCCGCATGCCCCCCGGCCCCGGCTCCTTGATGGTGACGTCGAGGGTCATGCCCTCGTTGGGCTGGAGCTGGATCGCGAGCACGTTGGAATGCCGCCCCGCCTCGGTCCCGAAGATCGAATGCGGCGCGTCCTTGAAGACGATCGCGATCTCGGAAGAGCGCGCCCGCAGCCGCTTGCCCGTGCGCAGGTAGAAGGGCGTGCCCGCCCAGCGCCAGTTCGACACGTTGGCCTTGAGCGCGACGAAGCTCTCGGTGCGGCTTTGCGGCTGCCCCACATCCTCGCGATAGCCCGGCACCGCGCCGTCGCCCCGATACTGCCCGCGCACGATGTTGCCCGGCTCCACCGGATCGAGCGCGCGGATCACCTTGAGCTTCTCGTCGCGCACCGCGTGCGCCTCGAACCGCGCGGGCGGCTCCATCGCGATGAGGCAGAGAAGCTGCATGATGTGGTTCTGCACCATGTCGCGCATGGCGCCCGCGCGGTCGTAGTACTCCGCCCGCCCCGCCACGCCCACGGTCTCGGCCACGGTGATCTGGATGTGGTCGACGTATTGCGCGTTCCACAGCGGCTCGAACAGCGTGTTGCCGAAGCGCACAGCCATCAGGTTCTGCACCGTCTCCTTCCCGAGATAGTGATCGATCCGGTAGACCTGATCCTCGTGGAAATGCTCGGCCAGCGCCGCGTTCAGCGCCCGTGCCGAGGCGAGGTCGTGGCCGAAGGGCTTTTCCACCACGACCCGCGTGCCGGCCGCGGCGAGCCCGTGCCGTTCCACCCGCTTCGCGAGAGGCGCGAAGAGATGGGGATCGACCGAGAAGTAGAAGGCACGCAGCACGTCGGGCCGGCAGGTCGCGGCCAGCGCGTCCCATCCCGTCTCGCCCTCGGCGTCCAGCACGACGTAGTCGAGCCGCGCCAGGAAGGCGTCGCGTTCCGGGCCCTCGCCCAGCGCGCTCGCCACCTCGGCGCGCCAGCCGCCGGTGTCCATCTCGGTGCGCGCGGCGCCGATCACCCGCGCCTCCGGCGGGATCTGGCCGGCGCGGAACCGGCGGTAGAGCGCGGGCAGGATCTTGCGCATCGCAAGATCGCCGGTCGCGCCGACGATCACGAGGTCGAACGGATCGACGGGTATGACGCGCGAGACCATGGCCGGGCCCTCCGGGACGGATCGGCGTCACACTAGCATCTCGCAGGCCGATCACAACGCCCCGGACGGGCGCGAGATTACGCCGCCGCCCACCGCCGCGCGCACGCCCGTGGTTCCCGGCGCCGAGGTGGGCAGGCCGCGCATCACGCGCACCGCGAGATAGGCGAAGGCCTGCGCCTCCAGCATGTCGCCGTCGAGCCCCACGGCCTCCACCGGCGCGACCTCGGCGTCGAGCGCGGCGGCCAGCATCCGCATCATCACCGGGTTCTTGCGCCCGCCCCCGGTGACGAGAATCCGCTCCGGCTGAACCGGGCAGTGCTCGAGCCCGCGCATGACCGACGCCGCGACCACGGCGGTGAGCGTGGCCGCCGCGTCGGCGTCCGACAACGCCTCCACCGAGGCGAGGAGCCCCGGAAACGCGTCCCGGTCGAGCGACTTCGGCGGCATGCGCAGGAAATAGGGCTCCGCCATCAGCGCCTCGAGCGCGCCTTCCACGACCCGGCCCGCCCCCGCCAGCCGCCCGCCCTCGTCGCAGGCCGCGCCCAGCCGCGCACGCAACAGGTCGTCGATGGGCGCGTTGGCGGGCCCCGTGTCGAAGGCCAGAAGCGCGCCCTCCTCCTCGGGCGCGGCGCGGCGCGGGTCGATCCAGGTCAAGTTGCCCACGCCGCCCAGGTTCAGCAGGCAGAGCGGCCGCTCCGCCCCGATCCGCTTGGCGAGCGCGAAGTGGAAGAAGGGCGCGAGCGGCGCGCCCTCGCCGCCCAGCCGCACGTCGGCGGTGCGGAAATCCCAGACCACGGGCCGGCCAAGCGCCTCGGCCAGCGCCGCGCCGTCGCCGAGTTGATGGGTGCCCCGCCCGCCCGGATCATGGGCCAGCGTCTGCCCGTGAAAGCCCACGATCTCCGCCTCGGGGAAGCGCGCCAGCAACTCGGCATGGGCGCTCCGGATCACCTCCGCCGCCCGGTCGAGGTCGTCGCCCGGCCAACGCCCCAGCGCCACGCGCAGCACCGCGCGCTCGTCTTCCGAATAGGGCCGGTAGTCAGAGGCGCCGAACGCCTCCACCCGCACGCCGTCGGTACGGATCATCGCCGCGTCCACGCCGTCGAGCGAGGTGCCCGACATCGCTCCCAGCGCCCAGACAGACCCTCCGCCCATCCTGCTCTTCCCCTTCGCTTGCCCGGGCACTATAGACGGGCCGCGCCAAGGAAGGGAACCAGCCCGATGACCACCTACCGCCCCCGCTCCGACTTCCTCCAGGTGATGCTCGAGCGCGGCTATCTGGCCGACTGCACCGACCTGCAAGGGCTCGACGAGGCGCTGATGGCGGGCCCGACCCCGGCCTATATCGGCTTCGACGCCACGGCACGCTCGCTCCATGTGGGCTCGCTCATCCAGATCATGATGCTGCGCTGGCTGCAGAAGACCGGCCACAAGCCGATCACGCTCATGGGGGGAGGCACCACGAAGGTGGGCGATCCGTCCTTCCGCGCCGAGGAGCGCCCGCTCCTCACGCCCGACCAGATCGACGAGAACATCGCCGGCATCCGCCGCGTCTTCGCGAGCTACATCGACTACGGCGAAGGGCCCTCGGGCGCACTCATGATCGACAACGCCGAGTGGCTCGACGGGCTCAACTACCTCGACTTCCTGCGCGATGTGGGCCGCCATTTCTCGGTCAACCGGATGCTCTCGTTCGAAAGCGTGAAGTCCCGCCTCGACCGCGCGCAGTCGCTCTCGTTTTTGGAGTTCAACTACATGATCCTGCAGGCCTACGATTTCGTGGAGCTTTACCGCCGCCACGGCTGCCGGCTGCAGATGGGCGGTTCCGACCAGTGGGGCAACATCGTCAACGGCATCGACCTCGCCCGCCGGATGAGCGACGCGGAGCTCTTCGGCCTCACCTCGCCGCTCCTGACCACGGCGGACGGGCGCAAGATGGGCAAGACCGCCGAGGGCGCGGTCTGGCTCGACGCGGAACTGACCTCGCCCTTTGATTTCTGGCAGTTCTGGCGGAACACCGCCGACGCTGACGTGGGCCGCTTCCTGCGGCTCTACACCGAGCTGCCCGTGGAGGAATGCGCGCGGCTGGGCGCGCTGCAAGGCGCCGAGATCAACAAGGCGAAGATCGTGCTCGCCAACGAGGTCACGACCTTGCTGCATGGTCAGACCATTGCAGCAGCTGCCGCTAGCGCCGCGGGTGCAATCTTCACGCACAAGCTTGAAGCTAGCGGGTTAGTGGCGACGCCATCCATTAGCGGGGGGACGCTATCAGTTTCTGCACTTCCGACTCTTAAACTAGATCCAAACGAAGTCGCGGGCGGCATCTCCGTCGTGCAGCTCTTCGTCCGCGCCGGGCTCGCGAAATCGGGCAAGGACGCCAAGCGCCTCATCGCCGAGCAGGGCGCGCGGCTCGACGACGCGCCGGTCTCCGATCCCGGGCTCATGCTCGACGCCGCCGCCCTCGCGCGCCCGGTGAAGCTCTCGGCCGGCAAGAAGCGCCACGCCCTCGTCACCCTGGCCGGCTGAGCCCTCTTCTTGGCGAAAATACTCCGGGGGTGAATTGGCCGCAGGCCAAGAGGGGGCAGCGCCCCCTCGCCCGCGACGGTGACGCATGCGGGCGTCAGCGCGCCCCGCCGGCCAGCATCCAGGTGCCCTCGGGCCAGAAGGCATGGAACGCGAAGGCGAACATGACGTCATGGGCCACGTCCCGACCCGCCGCGTCCCGCACCCGCACAGAGCCCACGTCGCGCCCGCCGCCGATCGTGCCGGCATCGAGCGCCGAGGCCTGGCCCGTCCGCCATGACAGCGTGACGCCCGCCTCGGCGATGCGGCCTTCCTCGGAGAGCCGCGAGAGCGGCCAGGCCCGGGTATCCACCCGCACGACGCGGGCGAGCGGCGGGATGCCGTGGGGCGGCATCTCGCCGGAGTAGAGGAAGGGCCGGCGCGCGCTGTCGTAGCCGCGATAGGGGTTGCGGCCATAGGCGCGGTTCCAGCCGGGCTCGTCCATCACGAGCCCCTCGGGGTTGCGCGCGGCGAACTGCGCCCAGCCCTCCATCCAGGTGGGCAGCGTCTTTAGCGTGGTGCCCGTCATCTCGCCCGCGATCGCCTCGCCGATGGCCTGCTGCCACCAGCTCTCGGTCTGGCGGTCGTACATGATCATGTCCGAGCGACGGAGCTTGCCGGAGACGCCGAACTCGAGCGTGCGCCCACCCGCGCGCCGGTCGAAGGTGATGCCGGAATTGCAGAGCGGGCAGAAGGTCACGGCGACGGGCCGTCCGCCGATCTCGTCGTTCACGATCTCGTGCCAGGTGAGGTAGCGGATCGGGTAGGCGCGCGGCCGCTCGCCGGCAAGCTCCACCGCGATCACCGGCTCGCGCGCGCCGAGCCGCGTCTCGGCGGAGACGGGGATGAAATCGGGGTCCGAAAGCGCGGGGATCCCGTCCTTGGGCGGCCCGCCCGAGATCACCTCGTCCCAGCTCTCGAGCGTGGTCTTCGAGAAATCGGTATCGGGCCACTCGGCGGCCCAGCGCGCGGGGTCGGCGGCGACCGGCCCGGCGGCGGCGAGCGCGAGGCCGAGGGCGGCGAGAATCGTCCTGGGTGTCATGGCGAAGCCCTCCCATGCGGAACTTCCGCACAGGGTGCGGGCGAATCGCCCGCCCGCACAGCCCCCTTGCCGCGAACGTGACCGGCCGCGAGGCCCCGGCTCAGTCGGTGACGGTGACCCGCTCCATGACGTCGGGCTGCCCGATCACGGCGCCGTTCTGTCCCTCGCCGCGCTTGATCGCGTCCACCACCTCCATGCCGGAGGTCACGCGCCCCACGACAGTGTACTGGCCGTTCAGGAACGCCCCCGGGGCGAACATGATGAAGAACTGCGAATTCGCGCTGTCGGGGTTCTGGGACCGGGCCATGCCGACCACGCCCCGCTCGAACGGGATGTCGGAGAACTCGGCCGGCAGGTCCGGCATGGCCGAGCCGCCGCGCCCGGCCATGGACATGTCGCCGCCCATCTTGCCGAACTCCACGTCTCCGGTCTGCGCCATGAAGCCGTCGATCACGCGGTGGAAGACGACCCCGTCATAGGCGCCCTCGGCGGCAAGCGTCGCGATGCGCTCGGCGTGGGCGGGCGCCACGTCTTCGAGCAGGTCGATGGCGATGGTGCCCTCGGCTTCGCCCGAGACCTCGATCTCGATGCCGGTGGCGAGGGCGGGAGAGGCCGCGAAGGCCAGGATAACGGCGAGTTTACGCATCGGCGGCCACCTTCACGCTGATCATCCGGTCGGGGTTCGCGGGCGGCTCGCCGCGGGTGATCGCATCCACATGCGCCATCCCGTCGATCACGCGGCCGTAGACCGTGTACTGCCCGTTCAGGAAGTGGTTGTCCTTGAAATTGATGAAGAACTGCGAGTTCGCGCTGTCGGGGTTCTGGCTGCGCGCCGCGCCGAGCGTGCCGCGATCGTGCGGGATGCGCGAGAATTCGGCCTTGAGATCGGGCAGGTTCGAGCCGCCGGTGCCCGCACGGCGCAGGTTGAAATCGCTTTCCATGTTGCCGTGCGCCACGTCGCCGGTCTGCGCCATGAACCCGTCGATCACGCGGTGGAAGGCCACGTTGTCGTAGGCGCCGGCGCGGGCCAGCTCCTTCATCCGCGCGCAGTGTTCCGGCGCGATGTCGGGCAGAAGCTCTATCACGACGGTGCCGTCCTTCAGCTCCATCAGGATGGTGTTCTCGGGGTCCTTGATCTCGGCCATGGCCGGCTCTCCTTCGCCTCGGTTCGCCACACTCCTAGGCCGCGTGCGGCCAGCCCGCAAGCTTCGCATTGACGCGCCGGGGTGGCCCGTGGAAGAGGAGCCCGGGCCGCAACCGGGCAGGAGGGGACGATGGGCTGGGCGACGCTCGACGACATGGCGCTCGAGGGCAAGCGGGTGCTGATCCGCGTGGACATCAACGTGCCGGTGCAGGACGGCGAGGTCACCGACGCGAGCCGCATCGCCCGCACCACGCCCACCATCCGCGACGTGCTGGAGGCCGGCGGCCGGCCGATCCTCTTGGCCCATTTCGACCGCCCGAAGGGCAGGCGCGTGCCGGAGATGTCGCTGGAGCAGCTCGCACGCCCGATGCAGGACGCGCTCGGCGTGCCGGTGCGCTTCTGCGAGGCGTGCGTGGGGCCCGCCGCCGAAGCCGCGGCGGACGCGCTGCCCGCGGGCGAGGTGCTGCTTCTGGAGAACACGCGCTTTTACCCGGGCGAGGAGGCCAACGATGCGGACTTCGCCGCGGCGCTGGCGCGGCTCGGCGACATCTACTGCAACGACGCCTTCTCGGCCGCGCATCGCGCCCACGCCTCGACGGCGGGCATCGCGTCCCACCTGCCCTCCTGCGCCGGGCGGCTGATGGCGGCCGAGCTCTCGGCGCTGTCGCGCGCGCTGACCGAGCCGGAGCGGCCGCTGATGGCGGTGGTGGGCGGGGCCAAGGTCTCGACTAAGCTCGAGCTTCTGGCCAACCTCGTGGAGCGGGTCGACATCCTCGTGATCGGCGGCGGCATGGCCAACACCTTCCTGGCCGCCCGCGGCCTCGAGATCGGCCGCTCGCTGGCCGAGCACGACATGGCAGACACCGCGCGCGAGATCACGGAGAAGGCGGCGAAGGCGGGCTGCGAGGTCCTGCTTCCGGTAGACGTAGTGGTGGCGCGCGACCTCGCCGCGGGCGCGCCGCACGAGACCGTGCCCGCCGACGCCTGCCCCGAGGACGCGATGATCCTCGACGCGGGCGCCGAGAGCGTACGGCGCATCCGCGACGCGCTGGAGCGCGCACGCACGCTTCTCTGGAACGGCCCCCTCGGTGCTTTCGAGTACCCGCCCTTCGATGCGGCCACGGCCGCCGCGGCGGCCAAGGCGGCGGAGCTGTCGCGCATGGGCCGGCTCGTCTCGGTCGCGGGCGGCGGCGATACCGTGGCCGCGCTCAACCGCGCCGACGCGGCAAAGGATTTCACCTACATCTCGACGGCGGGCGGCGCCTTCCTCGAATGGATGGAGGGCAAGGATCTTCCGGGCGTCGCGGCGCTCAAGCGCTGATCGCGTGGTGGTGCGCCGCGCCCGCCCGCGTCAGGCCCCGGCCTGATCGCCGCTCATGTAGGTGTTGTAGAAGGCGGGCTCGCCCATCCGCTCCAGCAGGTCGATCTGCCGGTTGAGCCAGTCCCAGTGGCCCTCTTCGTCGAGCACGATGTCCTCGAAAAGCCGACGCGTGCCGATATCGTCATTGTCCGAGGCGGCGCGCGCGGACTCGGTGTAGAAGCGGATCGCCTCGCCCTCGTCCTTCCGGTCGGACTCGAAAAGCGCGCGGAGCGACTCCGCCTTCGACGGCGTCGCCGCGGGGGTGAGGTTCGGCGTGCCGCCGAGGAACATGATGCGCTCGATGAACTTGCCGGCATGGCCGAGCTCTTCCTGCATCTCGTCGCGCATCCGCGAGGCGAGCTTGTCCAGCCCCCAATCGTCGAGGACATGGGCATGCAGCAGGTACTGGTGCGCCGCGGTCAGCTCCATCGCGAGGGCCTGTTGCAGGTTGTCGATGCTGGTCTCGTTCTTCATGGCCATGCGGGCCTCCTTTCCTGTCCGTCGCGTTCCCGTGCCCCGCCCGCGTTCCGGGGCGGATGCACCTTCCTCGGCGCTCCGGCGCGGTCCTGCCGCGCCGAGGCGCACCGCAATCCATTTCGAGGTGGAGGCTCCATCCCGATTTTCAACCCGTGCCGGACCCGCGCGTCCCGGATGCGCCACGCCGGGCCGCCGGCGCGTCGATGCCCGCGGATTCGGGGATTCCCATGGCGAATCGCCTGTGCCATAGTGGTGGCCGACGGCCCGAAAGAGGCCGCGGCCGAGGCAGAGCAAGGCGCAGCCATGCTGACATCGCGATCCCGTCCCGCCTTCGGGGCGATCCTCTTCTTCGCCGGCGCCCTCGGGCTCGGGCTCTACTTCACCTATGCCGCGGTGCAGGGCGATTACGGGCTCTTCCGCCGCGCCGAGGTCGAGGTGGAGAAGGCGCGCCTGGCCGAGGATCTGGCACGGCTCCGCGCCGAGGTGGCGCGGATGGAGAACCTCACCCATCGTCTGTCGGACGACTATCTCGACCTCGATCTGCTGGACCAGCAGGCCCGCGACGTGCTGGGCCTCCTGCGCGCCGACGAGGTCGTGCTAAAATAGCCCACCAGCGGCCCGCGGCGCCGCGCCAGAAACCCCCTTACTCCCGCCGGGGGAATCCGCTATGGCTTTTGTTCAGTGCTAAACCATCTGCCTGAGGGAGGGCGCGCCCCCATGGCCACCCGCAAGACCGCCAAGGCCCCCAACGTGTCGGCCGAGGAGCTGAAAGGCTACTACCGCGACATGCTCCTGATCCGCCGCTTCGAGGAGAAGGCGGGCCAGCTTTACGGCATGGGCCTGATCGGCGGCTTCTGCCATCTCTACATCGGGCAGGAGGCCGTCGTCGTCGGCCTCGAGGCCGCCGCCGAGGAAGGCGACAAGCGCATCACCTCCTACCGCGACCACGGCCACATGCTGGCCTGCGGGATGGACCCCAAGGGCGTCATGGCCGAGCTCACGGGCCGCGAGGGCGGCTATTCCAAGGGCAAGGGCGGCTCCATGCACATGTTCTCGAAAGAGAAACATTTCTACGGCGGGCACGGGATCGTCGCCGCGCAGGTGCCGCTGGGCGCGGGGCTCGCCTTCGCCGACAAGTACAACGAGACCGACCGCGTCACCTTCACCTATTTCGGCGAGGGCGCGGCCAACCAGGGCCAGGTCTACGAGGCGTTCAACATGGCCGCGCTCTGGGAGCTGCCGGTGATCTTCGTCGTGGAGAACAACCAGTACGCCATGGGCACCTCGCAGAAGCGCGCGACGTCGACGCCCGACATCTATACCCGCGGCGCCGCCTTCGGCATCCCCGGGGAGGCGGTGGACGGCATGGACGTGCTCGCCGTGAAGGCCGGCGGCGACAAGGCGGTGGCGCACTGCCGGTCCGGCAAGGGGCCCTACATCCTCGAGATCAAGACCTACCGCTACCGCGGCCACTCCATGTCCGATCCCGCGAAGTACCGCACCCGCGAGGAGGTGCAGAAGATGCGCGAGGAACGCGACGCCATCGAGCATGTGCGCGAGCTGCTGCTGTCCGGCGACCACGCCAGCGAGGAAGACCTCAAGGCGATCGACCGCGAGATCAAGTCGGTGGTCAACGCCGCGGCGGATTTCGCCCGCGAAAGCCCCGAGCCCGCGCTCGACGAGCTCTGGACCGACATCTACGCCAACACCGCGCCGCAGGATGCCTGAGGGAGACCCGACCGCATGAGCACCGAGATCCTGATGCCCGCCCTCTCGCCGACGATGGAGGAAGGCACCCTTGCCAAGTGGCTCGTCAAGGAGGGCGACAGCGTGGCCGCGGGCGACATCCTCGCCGAGATCGAGACCGACAAGGCCACCATGGAATTCGAGGCGGTGGACGAAGGCACCGTCGGCAGGATCCTCGTGGCCGAGGGGACCGAGGGCGTGAAGGTCAACACGCCCATCGCCGTGCTTCTCGAGGAGGGCGAAAACGCCGAGGACGCCGAGGCGGCCGCGAGCGAGGCGAGCGAGGCAAACCGGCCCGAGGCCCGGGAGACATCCGGGTCGGAGGCCCCGAAGGCCGCAGCAAGCGCGTCGGGTCCGGCCGAGACCCCGGCCCCGGCCTCCGAGCCCGACGTGCCCGAGGGCACCGAGTTCAAGAAGCAGACCGTGCGCGAGGCGCTGCGCGACGCCATGGCCGAGGAGATGCGCCGCGACGGGTCGGTCTTCGTCATGGGCGAGGAGGTCGCCGAGTACGAGGGCGCCTACAAGATCACCCAGGGCATCCTCGACGAATTCGGCGCGAAACGCGTCATCGACACGCCGATCACCGAGCACGGCTTCACAGGTCTCGGCGTGGGCGCGGCCTTCGGCGGGCTGCGCCCGGTCGTGGAGTTCATGACCTTCAACTTCGCCATGCAGGCGATCGACCAGATCATCAACTCGGCCGCCAAGACGCTCTACATGTCGGGCGGGCAGATGGGCTGCCCCATCGTCTTCCGCGGCCCGAACGGCGCGGCGGCGCGCGTCGCCGCCCAGCACAGCCAGGATTACGCGGCGTGGTACGCGCATGTTCCCGGCCTCAAGGTCGCGATGCCCTATTCCGCCGCCGACGCGAAGGGCCTCCTGAAGACCGCGATCCGCGATCCCAACCCGGTGATCTTCCTCGAGAACGAGATCCTCTATGGCAAGAGCTTCGAGGTCCCGGTGCTCGACGATTTCACCATCCCCTTCGGCAAGGCGAAGATCTGGCGCGAGGGCACGGACGTGACCATCGTGAGCTTCGGCATCGGCATGACCTACGCCATGGAAGCGGCCGAGAAGCTGGCCGAGGACGGCGTCTCCGCCGAGGTGGTGGACCTGCGCACGCTGCGGCCCATGGACACCGCCACCGTGATCGAGAGCGTGAAGAAGACCAACCGCTGCGTCACCGTGGAGGAGGGCTGGCCCGTCGCCTCCATCGGCAGCCACGTCTCCGCCGTGCTGATGCGCGAGGCCTTCGACTGGCTCGACGCGCCGGTGCTCACCGTCGCCGGCAAGGCCGTGCCGATGCCCTACGCCGCCAACCTCGAGCGCCATGCCCTCGTCCCCACCGACGAGCTGCTCGAGGCGGTGCGCCAGGTCACCTACCGCTGAGGGAGCGCTGCGCATGCCCACCGAGATCCTGATGCCCGCCCTTTCGCCCACCATGGAGGAGGGCACGCTCGCCAGGTGGCTCGTGAAGGAAGGGGACACCGTCGCCGCAGGAGACCTTCTGGCGGAGATCGAGACCGACAAGGCCACCATGGAATTCGAGGCGGTCGACGAGGGCACCGTCGGCAAGATCCTCGTGGCCGAGGGCAGCGAGGGTGTGAAGGTCAACACGCCCATCGCCGTCCTTCTGGACGACGGCGAGAGCGCCGACGACCTGCCCGACGCCGCTCCGGCGGCCGGCAAGAGCGGCAAGGCGGGCGGCGCCGAGGCCCCGGCCGAAACCGGCAAGCCGGAGAGCGCGCCGCGTTCCGCCCCTGCCCCTGCCCCTGAGGCAAGCGCCGGGAACGCGCTGCCCGACACGCCCGCCCCGGCCGCGCCCGAGGACGCCGAGGGGCGGCGCGTCTTCGCCTCCCCGCTCGCCCGCCGCATCGCCGCGGCGAAGGGTCTCGACCTCACGCGGATCGAGGGGTCGGGTCCGCATGGCCGGATCGTCCGCGCCGACGTGGAGGGTGCGAAGCCCGCCGCGGCCGCTGACGCCGCCGCGCCGGAGGCCGCACAGGCCGCGCCGAAACCGGCAGCCGGCGCCATGCCGACAGGCCCCGACGCCGACCAGGTCCGCAAGATCTATGCCGACCGCGAGACGGAGGAAATCGCCCTCGATGGTATGCGCCGCACGGTCGCCCAGCGCCTCACCGAGGCCAAGCAGACCATCCCGCATTTCTACCTGCGCCGCGAGATCCGGCTAGACGCCCTTCTCGACCTGCGCAAGCGTCTCAACGCGGACCTGGAGGCGCGCGGCGTCAAGCTCTCGGTCAACGACTTCATCATCAAGGCCTGCGCGCTGGCCCTTCAGGAGGTGCCGGCAGCCAACGCCGTCTGGGCGGGCGACCGCATCCTGCGGCTCAAGCCGTCGGACGTGGCCGTGGCCGTCGCCGTGGAGGGCGGGCTCTTCACGCCGGTGATCCGGGATGCCGAGAGCAAATCGCTCTCCGCGCTCTCGGCCGCGATGAAGGATCTCGCGGGCCGGGCCCGCGACCGCAAGCTCGCGCCACAGGAATACCAGGGCGGCAGCTTCGCGATCTCCAATCTCGGGATGTACGGGATCGAGAATTTCGACGCAGTCATAAACCCGCCCCACGGCGCCATCCTCGCGGTGGGCGCCGGCGTGACGAAGCCGGTCGTGGACGCGGGCGGCGCCCTCTCCTCCGCGACGGTGATGTCCGTCACGCTGTCGGTGGATCACCGGGTGATCGACGGCGCGCTCGGCGCGGAGCTGCTGGCGGCCATCGTCCGGCACCTCGAGGCGCCGCTCGCCATGCTTGCCTGACGCCCCGGGCGTCAGCCGCTGATGGGCGACGCCGGCCCGGGGGGCTGCGCCCCGCAGCACGTCGAAGCCCGCACCCCGGGATCAGCGTTCAGGGCCGAAGGATCCGGCGGGGTCAGATCTCGCCGCGCAGGATCTGGTCCATGGTGACGGAGGGCTGGGCGCAGCCGGCCTCACCCACGATGCGCGCGGGCACGCCCGCCACGGTCTTCTTCGGCGGTATGTCTTCGAGCACCACGGACCCCGCGGCGATCCGGCAGCAATCACCAACTCGGATATTGCCCAGAACCTTGGCCCCCGCGCCGATCAGCACGCCCGAGCCGATCTTCGGGTGGCGGTCCTGGTCTTCCTTGCCGGTGCCGCCCAGTGTCACCGAATGGAGCATGGAGACGTTGTCGCCCACCATCGCCGTCTCGCCGATCACGATGGAATGGGCGTGGTCGATCATGATCCCCTGCCCGACGCGCGCCGCCGGGTGGATGTCCACCGAGAACACCTCGGAGACGCGCATCTGGAAGAAATAGGCGAGGTCGCGCCGACCTTGCGTCCAGAGCCAATGCGCCACGCGGTAGCATTGCAAGGCTTGGAACCCCTTGAAGAAGAGAAGCGGTTGCAGGAAGCGGTGGCAGGCCGGATCGCGGTCGTAGACGGCGGCGATGTCGGCGCGCGCGGCCTGGGCGAGCGCGGGCTCGGCCGCGTGGGCCTCGTCGCAGATCTCGCGGAGGATCTGCTCTGACATCTCGCCCGAGGCGAGCTTGAGCGAGACCCGGTACGCGAGCGCGCGCGGCAAGGTCGGGTGGTGCAGCACGCTGGAATGGATCACCCCGCCCAGAAGCGGCTCGTCCGCGACGGCCGCCTCCGCCTCGGACGTGATGCGGGCCCAGACAGGGTCGAGCTGCTTCAGCTTCGCGCGCGTTTCCGCCATGGCGGCCTCCCTCGGCACTTGATACGGTCCGTGATACACAAAATGGTCCTCGCCCGCCATTCGGAAAGTCCTGAACGGAGGCTCGACACCCATGCCGGATCCCGATCCCGAGGAGTTCCGCGCCCTGATCGCGGCGCGTCTCGCCGAACTCGACGCGGAGGACGCGCTCGGCGCCGGCGGCCAGTCGGTGGTCACGCTGGACCAGCAGTCCGTCGGGCGGCTCTCGCGGCAGGACGCGCTTCAGTCGCAGGCCATGGCCAAGGCCCAGCAGCTCCGCCGCGACACGGAACGGCGGCGGCTTTCGGCCGCGCTCGCCCGGATCGAAGAGGGCGAATTCGGCTATTGCGAGGACTGCGGAGAGGCGATCCCGGCCGGACGGCTGCGCCTCGACCCGGCGGCGGCGCGTTGCGTGGACTGCGCCTCGGGCTGACCGGCGCGGCGAAACGCGGCGAGTTCGGACAGCGCCACCGCCAGGCAGTCGCACCAGTCGGGATCCGACAGCGGCGGCGCGGGCGGCAGGGGTCCCGCCTGCCCCGCCCGTGCCATGAGCGAGCCCGTGCCCCAGCGCGGATGCGCGCGGCCGAAGCGCCGGTGGTAGCGGTGCGCCGCGTCCGCTTCCTGCAGAAGCAGGCGGCAGGCCCGGGCGCGCGCCGGGCCCGGCAGCGCGCGAAGCGCCCGCGCCGCCGCCCACACGTCGCCCACGAGAACGGCCCGCATCAGCCGCCCACCGTGAGCGCCGCGAAAGGCCCGGGGCCGTAGCGCGCCGAGACCTGCGCCACGCGCAGCTCGAAGGGCGCCGCGACCCCCGTCGGCGGCCATGTCGGCGGCGGCATACACCCATTCGGGCGCGTCCACCGTCACCTCCCGCTGCACGCCGGTGCCGGTGACGATCCGGACGAGGTAGCGTTCGCGCTCTTCCCCGAGCGGCACCTCGGCCCCCTCCCAGCCGTCGCCGTCGATGCGCGTGCGCCGGACCCAGCGGAAATGCCATGCGCCGGCCTCGGCCCGGGCGCGCAGGTGGCAGGGGCGATAGGGCCGCAGCCCCTCTCCGGCGAAGGCGGCCACGACATGGGTATAGCTCGGATCGTCATAGCCGCGCCGCGCGGGGGCCTATACGGTAATGTCGCGCCACGTTGCGCGCGGTGGGCGGCAGGGCGATCTGCTGCGCGGCCCCGTTCATCAGGACGATCCGCGAGCCCGCGGGCCAGCTTGGCGGCATCACGCCGTCGCTGCCCGCCTGCCCGCGAAGCCGCTCGGACAGAAGCCACCGGTCGGGCCCGAGCATGCGCGCCGCGCGGAACTGGAAGAGCTCCCATCGCGCCGGGCTCCCGTCGCCGATCGCCACGAGGTTCGCGCCGGCGAGCAGCGCCTCCTCGGTGACATCGCCCAGCGCGCCGCCGTCGAGGCGCACGGCGAGCGCCGGGCCACGGTCGATCCGCCCGGGCGGCGCGGCGGGCAGCGCCGTTTCCGTGACCCCCATCGCGGCGCGGACCGCGAAGACGGAATTCAGCGCGTAGCCCGCGTCGAACGGCGCGTCCCACACCGCGACCGTCCCGGGCCAGGGATCGGCGCGAAGCGCCAGATGCGGGACATGGGGCGCCTCGTCGCCGGTCATGAGCGGCAGATCGAGGAAGACCGACTCCACCGGCACCGGGACGACGAAGGGCGCGAGGCGCGAGGGGGCCTCCGGCTCGAACGCGGCCGGCAGGTAGACGCTGGGCTCCACGCGCACCGCCTCGACCAGCAGCGCGGCGCCCTGCTCGGTCCGGTCGATCCGCCAGAGCGCGCCGCCCCCGCCGTCGCCGAGGCGCACCACGTCGCCCGGACCGAGCGCAAAGCGCGACGGCGGCAGGGCGAAGCGGCACGTGTCGCGCGCGACCCGTGCCTCTGCAAGCCAGCGCTCCGCCGTGGACGTCGCCTCGGCGCGCGTCATCGCAAGCGGCATCTCGCTTTCGCTGACCGCGTGGGTCGCATCGTCGGGTAACACGGCCTCTGCGGCGGCGATCTCGAAATCGCTGCCATGGGCCACAAACCGCAGCCGCACCCGCCCGGCCTGCTCGGCCTCTGCGGCGCGTGTTTCCTCGAGGCGGCCCTCCAGGCTCTCGATCACGGCAAGCCGGTCCGGGTCGAGCTCCAGCGGACGCGCCCGGTCTCGCGGCTGGAAGCGCAAGCGCCCGTCGCGTTCCACGGCGTCGATGCCGTGGCGCAGAAGCAGCGGCTGAAGCGCGGCGCGCGCGGTGCCCGCATCGGGCACGAGGTAGCCGCGCACATGGCCGTGCGCCGCGTCCACGTCGTAATCGTGCAGCCCGGCCCGGTCGCAGATCTCGCCGATCACGGATCCCAGCCCGCGCCCCGAGGCGCGCCCGTTGAGCCAATGGCCCCGCGCATAGTTCACCCCGTCCGCCCAGACATCCTGCGCGGCGGGAAACCACGGCCAGGGCCGGGCATCCCAGCTCCACGCGAAACAGCGGGACAGGTCGATCATCGGCCCGCCATAGATGTCCGAGACCGGATTCGCCGCGGGATCCGACCAGTGGGCGAGCGTCGCCCGGTAGTAATTCGCCTGAAGCACCTCGTCGCGCCGCCCGTCCGAGAAGTGCGGCAGCCCGGATTCCGAGGATTTCGGGTCGAGAAAGCGATTGGGCTGGTTCGTGCCCTTGTCCACCGCCGCGCAACCGAACTCCGTGAACCAGATCGGCTTGGACCCGGGAACCCAACCCGTGGGCGTGGCCTGCCGCACGCCCCCGATGCGCTCGTGGTGCGGGTTCTCCCACCAGCTCCGGATATCCTTGGGCCGCCAGATCCAGGCCTCGCCGTGGGCGCCGTCCTCGATCGGCGTGCGGATCTGGGCGGCGCGCGCCTCCTCGGAGTGATAGAACCAGTCGAAGAGTTCGCCGCCCGCAACGTTCGCGCGCAGGTAGTCGAGATCGTGAATACCACCCGCATCACCCGCGTCGGCGTGCTCCGTGCCGTCGCGCCAGTCCGACAGTGGCAGATAGTTGTCGATACCCACGAAATCGATTTCCTCGTCGGCCCAGAGCGGATCGAGGTGAAAGAGCCTGTCGCCCGGCGCGTCGGGCGGCTGGTAACCCCAGTATTCCGACCAGTCGGCGGCATAGCCGATCTTCACCTGCGGTCCGAGCAGCGCCCGCACCTCGGCGGCGAGCGCGCGCAGCCGCGCGACCGCGGGAAAGCCCGCGTCGTCCCGGATCTGCGTGAGGCCGCGCAGTTCCGACCCGATGCAGAACGCCTCCACCCCGCCCGCGGCGGCGCAGAGCGCCGCATAGTGCAGGATGAAACGGTTAAGGCCCCAGTCCTCCGCCGGGCCGGTGTAGGTGACGGTCCCGTCGCCCACGGCGAAATCCGCCGCCCGCGCCGCGCCGAAGAAGGCCGCGACCTCGTCGGCCGCGGGCGCGGTGCCATCCGGAGACTCCTCGCGCCCGGGCGCGACGGAGAGCGTGATGCGCCCTCGCCATGGCAGCACGGGCTGCCCCGCCGCGCCGGTCCACGGGTCGGGCAGCGTGTTGCCGGCCATCTGTTCCATCAGGATGAACGGATAGAAGGTCACCGCCTGCCCGCGCGCGGAAAGCTCGCGGATCGCCTCGACCACGGCGGCGTCGGTGGGCGTGCCACCGTAGACGGGACGGCCGTCATCGACAGGCACCGTTCCGGCTGCACCGCGGGTCACCCCCGCCACTGCCCACGGCATTTCCTTGCCGTCGGCCTCGGCCTGCTCGACCTTCGGCCGCAGGCTGCACGCGCCGCAGCGCAGATCGTCACCGAACCAGCTCACGACCAGCGACACCGCCTCGCAGGCCGGCAACTCGCGCTCGAGCCCGTCGAGCGAGGTCACCAGATCGGTCTCGCCCGAGGGCGAGTTCACGTTGGCGACCACCTTCCGCCCTGGCTCGCGTTCGAGCCGGACCGGCGTGGTGGCGAGCGCGTATTCGCCGGTGCCCGGCGTGAGGGCCACCGCACGCAACACACCCGCCGGCTCCGTCTCGGCCCCGGGACGGGCGGGCTGCTCGTGGCGGATCACCTCGAAGCTCAGCTGCGGGATGCGGTTTCCCCAGGTCGACAGGTCCAGATCCTCGATCACCAGATAGGCCGTGCCGCGGTAGGCGGGCACCGCGCCCGCCCCCTCGATCGCCTCGATCGCCGGATCGGGCAACTGGTCCTCGCTGCCCGGGTGCACCCGCATGACAAGCTCTCCGGGCGCGATCTCGGCGCCGTCCGCCCAGACACGGCCGACGCCCGCGATCTCGCCCTCGCAAAGCGCCACGGCAAGGCTGACGCGGTAGCTGTAGCGCCGCGTCTTGGGCTGGCGCGGTTCGCCCTTGCCGCCACCGCCCGCCTCGGTGACGACTTCGGTAAAGCGGCTGGCCCAGATCACGTGCCCCCCCACCCGCATCCGGCCATAGACCTGCGGAACGGGCGCGCCCTCGCCCGCGCCCGTCAGGCGGAACCGCTCGATCCGGCCGGTTTCCACCGTGTCCGAGCCCTGCCCCATCAGCCGCGCGTCGATGGCCCGCCCCAGCGTGACGCCCAGGAACCGGCCCGCGGCCGTCATCGACAGGCCGAGAACCGTGCCCCCCAGCGAACTGCCTAGCGCCGCCCCGGCGGCGGAAAGAAGGATCGTCGCCATCAGCGGGTCCTTTCGGGAAACGAGAAACGGGCCACGATGCACCGCCGCCAGGGCGATCCGAGCGCACTTTCCACCACGCCGTGGCCCGAATAGGCGTGGATCACGCTGGCCGCGCGGCCGGTGCGCCCCTGGATGCCGAGATGCTTGGCCACCGCGCCGCGCCGAAGCCGGAAGAGCAGGACGTCCCCCGGCGCCTCCGCGGCGAGCGGCTTGGCAACGAGATGCCGCGCCGCCGCACGCCAGAGCCGCTCTTCGCCCTGCGGCTCCGACCAGTCGGGCGTGTAGGGCGGGACGGCCTCCGGCTCGGTGCCCAGAACCTCGCGCCACACCCCGCGCAGCAGCCCGAGACAGTCCGCGCCGGCCCCCTTCACGCTCGCCTGGTGGCGGTAGGGCGTTCCGATCCAGCCGCGCGCGGCGGCGACCACGATCCGCGCATGCGCCGCCATCTCAGCGCCGGCTCCCGCCGCCGATGCTGCCCGACTGCGCGGCATGAACGAGCATCCAGTCCTCCTCGGGAATATCCGGAAAACCACGAAAGTTCAGAAGGTTGTCGAATTTCAGGCGACAGGTTTCCATGCGCTTGTCGCACCCCGCCTCGAGGCGCAGCCGCGTGCCCGCGCCGACGACGGCACGCAGCGGCTCCCAAAGCTCGATGACGCGCGCGGTCTCTTCGGCCGCGTCGCGCTTGATGGCGCCGGAAAGCCCCGCCGCGGGCCCGTCCAGCACCGTCAGCCGCCCGTGCGCGAACCAGCCCGGCGCGAAGCCGGGCAGCGGGGCAAGGCGGAAGACCCGCGCGCGATCCGCCGAAACGGCCGCGGCCTCGTGGGCATACCCGGGCCTCGACAGGTCGAAGCGGCAGGCAGCGTCGCCCAGGACGGCCGTGCAGGGCCGCTGGAAGACGCGCCCGAGCGGGCGGTTGAGCGCATCCGAAAGCCCCCGAACCTCGGCGCGGAAAACGCCGTCGATCCGTCGGATCTCGCCGATATGCCCCCGGAAGACGAGATGGTGCGCCCGCGGATCCTGCCAGTCGACGATCCAGACCCGAAGCTCCGCGCCATCGTAGCGGCCCGCCTCGACGTCGGCCTCCGTGATCGCGGAATCCGACAGCGCGCCCAGCGCCTCGGTGTTGTCGACCGCAAGCCCGGTGCCCTGCTGAAGCGCCATGGCGCTCAGCCCGGTGTCGGGGCGGAACGCGAGACCGTCGAAGACGAGCGGACGGTCGTGATCGGTGAACCCCATCTCCACGCCGTCGGTGCGGGTCAGCGCCCAGGCGCGCGCAAGGGTCGTGAGGCCACCGTCGAGATGCGCGGCCAGGGTCGGGTTCATGTCGCTCATGTGCGGATCTCCACCACCGGCACGCGGGGCATTTCGCCGGCGCGGAAACTCGCCACGCCGGTCTGGATCGCGTCGGTGTCGAACCTGACCGGCACGTCGAACTCGAACCCCGCAGTGATCTCCATGCCCGCTGCCGGCGCGCGCTCCAGCGTCACGAGGCCGGTGGCCGCATCGACCTCGAAGTCGACGCCCTCGCGCAGCGCGTCGCCCTGCACCGCCACGCGGACGGTGCCGGAGACCGGCTTCTCGATCCGCCGCGTGTAGGCGCCCTCTCCGGACCGGTAGGTCTTGACGAGCTGCCAGGCCCGTGTCGCCCCGTCGCCCGTGCCAAGGTGCTGATCGTCCCGCGCGACAGGCCGGCTGGGGCGCGACGACTTGAAGTCCGACCAGTCCTTCCAGCGAAACCCGTGCAGCCGCCCGCGCCGCGCCTCGAAGAACGCCACGAGCGTCTCGATGTCGTCGAGCGACCGCAGGCCCACGCCCGCGTCATAGCGCCGCCGCGACTGCGCCCAGGGCGTGTTGCGCTCCTCGAACCCGTTGGCGAGGGTCACCACGTCGGTGCGGCGCTCCGGCCCACCCACCGATCCGAAACTCAGGTTGCTTGGAAAGCGGATCTCGTGAAAGCCCATGGTCCCTCCTCAGCGGTAGCGCTGCCCGCGGGCGAGCGCGCGGCCCATCTCGGCGGCGATCTGGCCCTGCGACCGGCGGAAGCCGTCGACGTCGGGGGTGGTGACGTTGACCACCACGGTGACGGGCCGCGCCGATCCCTGCCCGGAGCGCACTCCGAGCCGCCCGTCGGCGCCCCGTGCGAGCGGCAGGATCGCCTCCGGTCCCGCCTCGCCCATCAGCCCGGTTCCGCCCCGCATGGGAAAGAGCGTGGGCCGGGTGACGATCCCGCCCTCGGCGAACGGCATCACCCGCCCTTGCGTGAAGCTGCCGCCCGACGCGAACCCGGAAAGCCCGCCGAAGAGCCCGCCCACCGCGTCCGCGATCAGCCCGCCGAAATGATCGGTCACGGGCTTCACCGCGGCGCCGTAAGCCGTGGCGACAAGCGAGCGGCCCACCGCCTCCAGCGCCTCGGAGGCGCGCATCCCGTCCAGCACGATCCCGTCGATGGCCCGGCGTAGCCCCCGACCCAGCGACGACTCGAGCTCCGCCACGCCCTTGCCGGTGGCGCTGAACGTCTCGTGGATGCGCCTGAGTTCGGCGTCGAAGCCCGCCGCGAGGCCTGCCGCGGCGCCGAAACTCGCCTCGAGGGCGTCGATCTGGTCCTCGAGGCGCTCGGCCTC
Source organism: Rhodosalinus sp. FB01 (assembly GCF_041365715.1). Classification (NCBI taxonomy): domain Bacteria; kingdom Pseudomonadati; phylum Pseudomonadota; class Alphaproteobacteria; order Rhodobacterales; family Paracoccaceae; genus Rhodosalinus; species Rhodosalinus sp. FB01. The sequence continues at coordinate 201,752 of NZ_JBGFSH010000001.1, forward strand.
CTCGTAGTCAGCCATCGCAGTCTCCCGTCTCGTCAGGAAACGCCGCGAGCAACTCGTCGAGCCGCGCCCGCGGCATCGGCGCCACCCCCGCCTCCGGTCCCAGTAGCAGCCGCAATTCGGCCGGGGTCAGCGCCCAGATCTTGGCGGGCGCCAGCCCCAGCCCGCGCACGCCAGCCCGCAAGAGCCCCGGCCAGTCCATTCGCGCCGTCACGACGGCTCTCCGGGATCCATGAAGGCGCGCGCCAGAAGCTCGGCGGCCGCCCGCGCCGCCGCCCGCGGCCCGCCCGCGATCTCGGCGCGGGCAAGATCTGCGGCCGTCATGTCGGCGCCGCCTCCCCGCAGCCCCGCCGCAAGCAGCGCCAGCACATCGCGCGCGGAAAAAATCCCCTCCTCGAAGCGCCGCACAAGATCGAGGAGCGATCCCGCCTCGAGCGCGGCCTCCAGCTCGGCCAGCGCCCCGAGGGTGAGCCGCATCACCCGCGCCTTGCCGTCGATGACGAGTTCCACCTCGCCCGCCCAGGGATTGGCCATCTCAGAGCGCCGTGAACCGAAGGGCGCCCGCCGAGGCGAGGGAAAGCTCGTAGGTGGCTTCGCCGTTATGGGTGCCCGCGTAGTCGAGCGCGGTCACCTGGAACGCCCCGTCCACCGTGCCGAAGCCCGGGATCACCACCTGGAAATCCGGCGTCTCCCCGTCGAAGAAGATCTGGCGGGCGCGCTCGTCGGTCGCCGCGTCGCGGAAAACGCCCGAACCCGAGATGGCGGCCGACTTGACCCCGGCGCCGGCCAGCAACTCGCGCCAGCCGCCCTGACTTTCCAGGCTGGTCACGTCCACCTGCTCGGCGTTGAAACTCACCCGCGTGGCCCGCAGCCCCGCGATGGTGTGGAACTGGCCGTCACCGGTCAGATCCACCTTGATCAGAAGATCCTTGCCGTTCTGCGCGGTCATGCGCGGTCCTCCTTCGGTCAGTCCTCGTCCACGCGGACGCGGAACACGAGATCGATGCGGCGATAGCGGCCGCGCTTTTCGCGCCGGGCCGCGGCGCGGCGGAACCGGAGCGAGACGAGATGCCCGCGCGCCAGCGAGAGCCCGGGCGCCAGAAGCGCGTCCGAGACCGCAGCGGCGGCCGCCTTCGCCGGGGCGAAGCCCCGCCCGTCCGAGACGACGGAGACGGTGACGTCGTGGTCCGCGCCACGCGCGGTGGCGTCCGACCGGTCGCGCACCGTCTCGTCGCCCAGAAGCACGAAGAGCGGCGGCAGCTTGCCCGGCGGCAACGCGTCATAGACATGGCCGGCCACAAGCGCCGCGAGCGCCGGGTCGGCCGACAGGCGGCCATGAACCGCCTTCTGAAGATCGGGCGCGAGAGCGTAACTCATTGCGAAAGCTCCTCCTCGCAGACGCAGTCGAGATAGAGGCCGTGCGGGTCTGCCTCGGCCACCGCGAGGATCCGGAAACGCCGCTCGCCCTCTGCGAAGCGCTGGCCCGGCCGCGGACGGGCCGGATCGCCGGGGCGCGCCGCGCGCACGGTGACCCGGTAGGCGGACTGCGCCAGAGGCGCCGCCATGCCCGCCTCCTCGCGCGCCGCGCGCGGCGTGACCGCGGCCCAGAGCGTTCCGAGCGCGCTCCAGCCCGGGACGAAGCCGCCGGCGCCGTCCGGCACCTCGCCCGGCGCCTCCAGCACCAGCGCCCGGTTCAGCCGCGGCGCGCTCACCGCCCCGCCCCGGCATGAAGCCGCAATGCGCGGTAACGCTCGATCAGGCTCGTCACGCCGAAGGGCATGCAGCCCCCGCCGAGCGAGGTCGCATCACGGTATTCGTAGTAATGCGCCGCGAGCAGCAGCACCGCCTGGCCGAGGTCGGCCGGCAACTCTCCCCAGGCCGTGGCGTAGCCTGCCTCGAAGCGCAGCACGGCGCTTTGCCCCCTGGGGATCGCCGGCAGGGCCCCGCCCGCGGCGCGCAGCACCGGGCGATGCGCCTCCTCTGCCAGCCAGACCACGTCAAGCCCGCTTGCCGTTTCCGTGCCCGCCCGGTCGCGGAAGCCCAGCGAGACCAGCCCCGTCACCGGCGCCACGGGCAGTGGATGCGCGTCGCGCGCAGCCCAGTCCTGCACCGTCAGCGCAAAGACGCGGCGGACGAGCGCCTTGGCCGTGCGCGCCTCGATCGCCGCGATGGCCGCCCGCAGGAAACTCCGCAGCACGGGCTCCTGAAGCGTCTCGGCGGAAAACCCCGTGCCAAGCCGCAGATGGGCCGTGAACTCCGTCACCGGCAGCGCGGCGTCGGGCACGCCGGCTTCATCGATCAGCATCATCCAACCTCTCCGACTGGTCCCCGGCCCCGGCCGCGCGCGTGGGCGCCGCCGGGACCGGCTCTGGCTTGCCGTCGCCGCGTCAGGACGCGGCGAAGCGCAGCAGCTTGATCGCGGCGAAGTCGGTCACGTCACCGCCCACGCGCTTCGTGGCGTAGAAGAGGACATGCGGCTTCGCGCTGAACGGGTCACGCAGCACGCGCAGGTCCGGCCTTTCCACGACCGTGTATCCCGCGCGGAAGTCACCGAAGGCGATGGCGTCCGAACCGCTGGCGATGTCGGGCATGTCCTCCGCGATCAGCACCGGGTAGCCCAGCAACCGCGCCGGCTCTGCCGCGGCGAGGCCGTCAGACCACAGGAAGCGCCCGTCATTGTCCTTGAGCTTGCGCACCGCGCCCGCCGTCTTCGAGTTCATCACGAAGCTCGCATTGGCCCGGTAGGGCGCGCCCAGCGCGTAGACGAGGTCCACCAGCGCTTCGGCGCCCGAGAACGCGCCGGTCGCGCCAGTGGGCACATAGCCCAGGCTGTCCCACGCCCAGCTGTCGTTCGCCACCGCCGGGTGGGTCAGGAACCCCGTGGGCTTGTCCGTCCCGTCGCCCGACACGAAGGCCGCAGCTTCGGCCCGGGCGAACTTCTCCGCGATGCGCCCGGCCAGCCAGCCCTCGATGTCGAAGGCCGCATCGTCGAGAAGACGCTGGCTGCATTTCGGCAGCGCCGAAAGTTCGTGAAGCGGGATCGAGATCCGATCGACCGTGGGCGTCCCGGTCTCGGCCTGCGGGCCCGTCTCGCTGGCCCAGCCCGCGCCCGCCTCGCTGGTGTCGATCAGCACGTCATAGGCGCTGGCCTCGACCTCGACGACGTTGGCGATCCGCCGGATGGAACCCGCGCCGCCCAGGACCGAACGGATCGTCGCCGCGGTTTCCGGGTCGATCAGGTAGCCCCCGTCGCCCGCCACCGCGGTCGACATCGCCTTTCCCTCGAATTCGAGTCCGCGCAGATGATCGTCGTCGCCCGTGCGCAGGTAGGCGGCGAAGGCCTTGCGGTGCGGGGCGTCGGTGTGATCGGCGCGCGAAAGCGCGGGGCGCGTCGTCGTCGCCGTGGCGAGCGTTGTCTTGCGGTCAAGCATGTCTAGCCGTTCTTCCTGTTGCTGAAGCCTTTGATGAATTCCTTCTCGGAATTCCCTGAAGTCCTTTGTGAAACCCACCACTGCGCGCTTCACCTCCGCGACAGGCGCGATCTGCCCGCCCGGCGCGTCCTCCTGCGTTTCCATCCGGTTTCCTCTCGCTTGGCCGCGACCGCGGCGTGTTTTCGGGGGACGGGTTCAGTCGCCCGCCAGGCTGCGGCGCGCGGTCTCGAAGACCTGCGCCATCTCGCGAAGCGCGACCGCGCCCGCATCCTCCTTCGCCGCCACGCGGGCGCTCGGCAGCATCGGGAAGGTGACGAGCGACACCTCCCACAGCTCGATTTCCTCGAGCACACGGCGTCCCGCGGCGTCGCGGTGCGCGCGCTTCACGCGGTAGCCGATCGAAAGGCCCTCGATCGCGCCCGCCGCCAGCAGCGCGGCGGCCTCGCGGCCCCGGGCCACGGCCTCGAGAAGCCGGCCGCGCACACGCAAGCCCTTCTTGTCCTCGCGAACCTCGTCCCAGACCCCGATCGGCTCGCGCGGGTCATGCTGCCAGAGCATCCGTACCCGCCCGCCACCCGCGGCGAGGCGCGCCAGCGAGGCCGCGAAGGCGCCCTCGGCGACCACGTCGCCGCCCGTATCGCCGGCGCCGAAAAGACTTGCATAGCCCGCGATCACGGCGCCTTCGCCCCGCGAAAGCGTCTCGCCCGCGCGGCAGAACTTGCGCTCCAGTCCCGTTTCCATGTCCATCGCCCCATTCCTTCCCTGGCCTCCCGGCGCGCTCAGGGCGCGCCCTGCATCAGCGACTGCGCCGCCTGCGCGAGGATCATTCCCGCGATCCCGTAGACGGTCAGCCAGAGCCGCCGTTCCAGTCGTTCCACCATCTGCTCGATCCGCGCGAGCCGCGCCTCCAGCGTCTGGAACTGGAGCCGGACCATGGCCTCGTGCGCCTCGAGGCGCAGCGCGGGGGCACAGTCGAACGGCTCAAATCCGTAGCGTGCCCGCTCACTCATCCGTGGCCCCGTCCGGCTCGGCCGGCAGGCCGAGCAGCCGCCGCTTCTCGGCGTTCGTCAGGAACTCCGCGGCCGCGACCCGACGCCACTGCGCGTCTCGCTCGGCGGCAAGGGCGGGCACCTGGTCGAGGTCGGGACCGAGCTCAAGCACCGCACCCCCGAAACCCGAGAGCCAGTCAGCGATCTTGGCGGTCACCCGCTGGGCAAGCGGCAGGACGGTCAGCCTGTAGAACGCCCGGTTGGCCTCCTGGTAGTTGGCGTAGGTGGCGTCCCCCGGTATCCCGAGCAGCATCGGCGGCACCCCGAAGGCGAGCGCGATCTCCCGCGCCGCAGCTTCCTTGGTCTTCTGGAACTCCATGTCGGAGGGCGAAAACCCCATCGGTTTCCAGTCGAGTCCGCCTTCCAGAAGCATCGGCCGCCCGGCGTTCCGCGCCCCCTGGTGGTAGCGCTCCATCTCTGCCACGAGCCGGTCGTACTGCTCGGCCCCGAGCCCGCCTGCGCCATCCGCGCCGGTGTAGACGATCGCGCCCGACGGCCGCGCCGCATTGTCGAGAAGCGCCTTCGACCAGCGCGAGGCGGAATTGTGCACGTCGATGGCCTGCGCCGCGGGTTGCAGCGGGGAAAGGCCGTAATGATCGTCCTGCGGGTGAAAGCTTTTCACGTGGCAGATCGGCGCGGGTGGCTCGTCCATGTGGAACCGGTGCTTCCGCCCGCCCACCGTGTAGTCGTAGGCGGCGGGCCAGCCGTCGGCCCCGGGCACGAGGCTCACCCGGTCCGAGCGCAGCACGTGCAGTTCCACCGGCCAGCCCTCGCCGCCCGCCACGGCCTCGAGATAGGCGTTTCCGGTGAGCAGAAGCTGGCCGTAGAGCGCCTCCAGAAGTTCGGCCCGCCCGTGCACGGGATTCGGCCGCGCGAGCAGCGTGAGAATGGGATGCGTCTCGTAGCGCCGCGCGCGGTCCTGAAGGACGAGGGGCAGCGCGGCCGCGGCCTCGGCGATCAGCTTGACGACGCGAAAGCCCACCGGGTTTCCGGCAAAGCCCGTGCGGGTCAGCGTCGCGGTGTCGCGCGGGCTCCAGGCCACGCGGCCCGCGCTCGCCCAGGCAAGCACCGGTCCCGTGGCAGATGCCTTCTGCTCGGGGGCCTGCGGCTCGGCGCGGCGGAAGGAAAAGACCATCTTTGGCGGCTCCTCGATCTTCGTCTGCGGCGGGCGCTCCGTCGCGCCCCGCGGCGTTGAGAAGGGGTATAGCTACCAAGGCGTTAACGACGCGGCAGCGAAGCGCACGGTGATGTGCGCGGCCCCGCAACAGGCACGATCGACCGTCTTCAGCCTTCGCCCGGCGGGCGGCCGCGCATCCCCGCGATACCGCCCGCGTGTGCCGCGAGGGGCCGGCATGCCCTCCCCTTGCGCAGGCGGCCCGCCCGCGGCGTTCAGCCTCGCGCCTGTCTCAAAGTTCCCGCATGCGCGGCCGGCGCCAGCCCGCCGCCGGCAGGATCATCAGTTCGTGGAGCGCCCAGACGAGCGCATCCACGCGGTCTGGGCTGCCCGAACCCTCGAAGCCATGCGCCGTCATGCGGCACATCTGGTCCTCGAGCCGGGCGAGCCCGCGCAGGTGCCGCACCCTCCCCTGTTCGTAAAGCGCGGCGACGGGCTCGGCGCGCGCCACCTTGCCGCGCGTCGCGTGAACGCTGCGGATCGGCACCAGCGGGTCGACCTGCCGGATGACCGCCTCGACCATCGCGCCGCCCTGGTTCACCTCCGCCACGAGACGCTCGGCCCGCCAACGCTCCATCGCGGCGACGGCCGCCTTCGCCCAGGCCGAGGGGCTCGCGGCCTCGACGCTGGCGTCCTCCAGCACCACGGCGCGCCAGTCCGCCACCGGCCCGCGCGTCACCGCGCCGGCCACGACGATGCCGCACGCGTCGCTGCCCGCATGGCCGGTGGCCGGCGGGTCCACGGCGACCACGATCCGGTCGAGCTCGGGCGCCACGTCGAGCTGCATGCCCGCCAGCGCGGCCGACGTCCAGAGCGCCCCCTCGGCATCTTCCAGAAGCACGCCGTCGAGCTCCTGGCGCCCAAGCCGGGTGCCGTCGTAGCGCGCCCGCACCTCGGCAAGGAAGCTCTCGGCGAGGTTCGCGCGGTTCGCTTCCGTCGCCGCGCGTGTGACCACGGTCGTCGGCGCAGCGAGCAGGCGTTTCAGAACGGCGACATTGCGGGGTGTCGTCGTCACGCACAGCCGCGGATCGTCGCCGAGGCGCAGCGCGAACTGCAACATGTCCCAGGCGGCCTCGCCGCGGGGCCACTTGGCAAGCTCGTCGGCCCAGGCCGCGTCGAACTGCGGGCCGCGAAGCGCCTCGGGATCCGACGCCGAGTAGAGCTGCGCGGCGGCCCCGTTCGGCCAGACGAGGCGGCGCTTGCTCACCTGCCATTCCGGGCGACGGTCGGGCGGGGAGCAGGCCACGATCCCGCTTTCGCCAAGAACCATGACGTCGCGCGCCTGGTCATAGGTCTCCCCCACAAGCGCCACGCGCCGCGCCCGGCCCTCGTCGAGCGGGCGCGGCCCCTCGACCTGCGCGCGCACCCACTCCGCGCCCGCACGCGTCTTGCCCGCGCCGCGTCCGCCCAGCACCACCCACGCCCGCCAGTCGCCCCCTGGGGGAAGCTGATGGTCCATGGCCCAGAACTCGAAAAGGTAGGGAAGCGCCAGAAGCGGCCCGTCAGCCAGCGCATCAAGAAACGTCCTCCGCGTCTCGCGCCCGGCGCAGGCGATCCAGTCGAGCGGCGATTTCGCGTCGGGCGGCGTCGAGGTCGAGGGCGTATCCGCCGCGGGCGATGCCGGCGCGGTTTCTTTGTCGTGTTGCAAGGAGCATCTCCGCTTCGATGGCAAGGCGGATCCACTGCTTGATCGAAGAGACCGCCTTTCCCGTTTCGCGCGCCTCGACGAGATCGCCAGAGGCAAGACTTGCCTGGAAGTCTTCGAGATCGTGGCGCATTTCGCGAAGTTGGCGGGCAATGCTGACGATCTCCTCGTCCAGCGGGGAGGTGTCCTCCGCCTCGGTCTTCAGGATCATGTCGGTGATCGGCCTTTCATGGGAACGTCCCGCCGTCGGCACGAAAAAGGCGGCCGCGGGGTCATCCCCCGGGCCGCCGGCATTGCCGTCAGCGTGGCATAACTTATAGGCGAGAGCGGCCCGGAAGTCAACCGGGTTGCGCAACGGAGCACCGGGTAAGCACCCGGTTCCCTTAACAAAATCCTGCCCGCAGAGACCGCGTTACTGGTTGTCCTGGTCCGGCTGGGCCGCGCGTTCCGCCTCGATCTCGCGCCAGCGCGCGACATTGCGGTTGTGCTCGGCCAGCGTCTCGGCGAAGGCGTGTCCACCGGTGCCGTCGGCCACGAAGAAGATGTAGGGCGTGGCGTCGGGGTTCACCGCGGCCTCGATGCTCGCGCGGCCCGGATTGGCGATGGGCGTGGGCGGAAGCCCCTCGATGACATACGTGTTGTAGGGAGTCGCCCCGCGAAGCTCGCTTTGACGAAGTCCGCGCCCCAGCACGCCCCGGCCCTCGGTAACGCCATAGATCACGGTGGGGTCAGTCTGCAGGCGCATCCCCGCACGAAGACGGTTGACGAAGACGCTGGCGACCTGGCGCCGCTCCTCGGGCACGCCGGTTTCCTTCTCGATGATGGAGGCGAGGATGAGCGCCTCCTCCGGCGACTCGAGCGGCAGGTCGGGCTGGCGATTCTCCCATGCGGCCGCGAGGATCACCCGCTGCGCCTGCTGCATCCTGTCGATCAGGGCCTGCCGGCTATCGCCGGGCACGACCTCGTAGCTGTCGGGCGCAAGGCTGCCCTCCGCTGGCAGATCGACCTCGCCGTCCAGGATCTCCACGTCGCGCAGCGCCTCGGCGACCTGCCAGCTCGTCACGCCCTCGGCCAGCGCGATGCGAAAGCGGGTGTCGGGCTTCGCCATCGCCTCGGCGACCGCATCGGGCGCCTCGCCCGTCCCGAGCAGGTATTCCGCCTGCTGCTCGTAGCGGCCGCTTGCCGGGTCGAGTTCGCGCAGTTCCGTCTGTGTCTGGGTCACGCCCACGCGGTAGACGATCTCGGTGCCGCAGGTGGACGCCCCGCCCCGGGTCACGATGTCCGCGATCTCCTGCATCGATGCATGCACGGGCACGAGGTAGCTGCCGAATTTGAGCGCCTCGGACTTGCCCGCGTAGTCCATTCCGATCCGGAAGAGGGCCGCGCTCTCGATGGCGCCCTCGGCGGCGAGGTCCTCCGATACGTCGCGGATGTTGGCGCCCCGCTCGACCCGCAGGCAGATCGGCTCGGAGAGCGGTCCCTCCGAAACGTATTGCCGCTGGCCCCAGAGAATGGCGCCGGCAGCAAGAAACAGCGCCAGCGCGAGGATCGTCAGGGCGTTCGACGCAAGGCTGCGCCACATCAGGCGAGGGTCCTGAAAAGCACGCTCGCGTTGGTTCCGCCGAAGCCGAAGGAATTCGACAGCGCCACGTTGATCTCGCGCTCGCGCTTCGCGTTGGGCGCGAGGTCCACCGCCGTCTCCACGGCCGGATCGTCGAGGTTGATCGTCGGCGGCGCCACCTGGTCACGGATCGCGAGGATCGAGAAGATCGCCTCGATGGCGCCCGCGGCACCGAGAAGATGCCCGGTCATCGACTTGGTGGACGACATGGTGACCTTGGACGCGGCGTTGCCCATCATCCGCTCCACCGCGCCCAGTTCGATCACGTCGGCCATGGTCGAGGTGCCGTGGGCGTTGATGTAGTCGATGTCCGACGGCGCCAGACCGGCCTTGTCGAGCGCGGCGCGCATGCAGCGCTCCGCCCCGTCGCCGTCTTCGGAGGGCGCTGTGATGTGATAGGCGTCGCCCGAAAGGCCGTAACCGATCACCTCGGCGTAGATATGCGCCCCGCGCGCCTTCGCGTGCTCGTAATCCTCCAGCACGACGATCCCGGCCCCCTCGCCCATGACGAAGCCGTCCCGGTCCGCGTCGTAGGGGCGGCTCGCCGTTTCCGGCGCGTCGCCGCGCTTCGTGGAAAGCGCCTTGCAGGCGTTGAACCCGGCGATGCCGATCTCGCTGATCGCGGCCTCGGCCCCGCCCGCCACCATGATGTCCGCGTCGCCGTCGCGGATCAGCCGCGCCGCGTCGCCGATGGCGTGCGCGCCGGTCGAACAGGCGGTGACCACGGCATGGTTCGGCCCCTTGAAGCCGTAGCGGATGCTCACCTGACCCGAGATCAGGTTGATGAGGGAGCCGGGAATGAAGAAGGGCGACACGCGCCGCGCGCCCTTGTCGCGGATCAGGTATGCCGTCTCGGCAATGGAGTTGAGCCCGCCGATTCCCGACCCGATCATCACGCCGGTGCGCAGCTTCTCCGCCTCCGACGGGGTGGTCCAGCCGGCGTCCTCGACCGCCTGTTGCGCGGCGGCGAGACCGAAGACGATGAACTCGTCGATCTTGCGTCGCTCCTTCGGCGCGACCCAGTCATCGGGGTTGAAGCTGCCGTCGGAGCCGTCGCCGTAAGGCACCTCGCACGCGTAGGTCGTGGCAAGATGGCTCGCATCGAACTTGCTGATCGTGCCCGCGCCCGACCGGCCCTCCAGCAGGCGCCGCCATGTCGTTTCGACGCCGCAGCCGAGCGGCGTCACAAGTCCCAGCCCCGTCACCACGACACGTCGCATGCCCGGCCCCCGTCTTGTTCCCGTTTTTTACTCGCCGCTCATTAGCGCGGCTCGCCCGCGTTCGGCAAGAGCGCCGCACCCGGCGCCGGCGGCGCGGCGCAGGCCCGCCCAAAAGCAAGAACGGCGCCCGGGGTCTCCCGGACGCCGCCCGCAATCATCCCGAGGCTGCCCTTACTGGGCGTCCTGAATGAACTTCACCGCATCGCCGAAGGTCTGGATGTTCTCGGCGGCGTCGTCCGGGATCTCGATGCCGAACTCCTCTTCGAAGGCCATGACGAGCTCGACCGTGTCGAGGCTGTCCGCGCCGAGATCGTCGATGAAGGACGCATTGTCGGCGACCTTGTCCTCCTCCACGCCGAGATGTTCCACGACGATCTTCTTCACGCGGTCCGCGATGTCGCTCATGTCAAATCCTCATTGTCTTTCCGGGGCTTCGCCCCTGATTTGCCCTCGCCCATTGCGGACGCTCGGTTTCAACTGCCCCTGAGGGCGGCTCCTGCTCCCGCCTCGGGCGGGCCGGCGGGACATGCCCGCAGGCCCCCCGCCGAAATCCTGCGCGCCTATAGCACAGGCGCGGGGAATGGCAAACGCTTTCGCCCGCCCCGCGCGGCGCTCACAACATGGCCATGCCGCCATTGACGTGCAAGGTCGCGCCGGTAACGTATCCTGCCTCCTCGCTCGAAAGGTAAACCACCGCCGCCGCCACCTCGCGCGCCGACCCCATGCGTCCCATCGGCACGCGGGTCAGCAGCCCCGACCGCTGCTCCTCGGTCAGCTTTTCCGTCATCGCCGTGGTGATGAAACCCGGCGCGACGACATTGGCGGTGATGTCGCGGCTCGCCACCTCGTGGGCGATCGACTTCGTCAGCCCCACGAGGCCCGCCTTCGCCGCGGCGTAATTGGCCTGGCCCGGGTTGCCGATGGCCCCCACCACCGAGCCCACCGAGACGATGCGGCCCCAGCGCGCCTTCATCATGCCGCGCATGACACCGCGGCAAAGCCGCATCGCGGCAGTCAGGTTGACCTCGAGCACCCGCGCCCATTCCTCGTCGGACATGCGCATGAAAAGGTTGTCAGCGGTGATGCCCGCGTTGTTCACGAGGATGTCCACCGAGCCAATCGCCTCGGCCGCGCGCTTCGGCAGCGCGTCCACCGCCGCGGGGTCGGAGAGGTCGCAGGTCAGCACATGCGCCCGCGCGCCCAACTCCTCGGCGAGCGCCGCAAGAGGCGCCTCCCGCGTTCCCGAAAGCCCCACCGTGGCCCCCGCTTGATGCATCGCGCGCGCGATCTCGCCGCCAATACCGCCCGAAGCGCCCGTGATGAGCGCCGTCTTTCCCGTCAGATCGAACATGCCCGCCTCCCAGCAAAAAACACACCGCCCACCCGGCGATCCAATCCCGGAGCCTTAACCGAGGGCGCGGTCGCGCGGCAAGACGGGAGCGCGGCTTGCAACCCGAGCGGCCAGGCGATATCGCGCAAGAAGGCCATCCGGACAAAGCACATGCCGAGCCCTCTTCGCATCGTCGTCTATGTCCGCGCCGTTTCGGGCGGCGCCGGCAAGAACGCGGTGAAATACGCGAACATCCTCGCCGAGGCGGGGCACGAGGTCACGTTGGCGACCGGCCGCGCGCCCCAGGTGGACCAGTTCGGGCTGCGCCGCGATCTCGTCCGCCTGGAGGTCCTGAACGTGCGCCGCAACATCCAGGTGGGGCCGCGGCTTCGCAGGGTCATCGAGGGCGCGCGCCCCGATATCTGCCTCGTGGTGGACATGGCCAACATGCTCGGGCTTCAGCTCGCCCTGCGCGGCGTCGACCCGCAACCGCGCGTGATCCTGCGCGAGGCGCTCTACACGTGGGAGCGCAACCAGATGCGGTCCTGGTTCGTGCGCACGCAGAAAGCGTATGTGTTCCGCAAGGGCTACGCCCGCGCCGATCACGTGATCGCGCTCACCGACAGCATGGCCGAGCAGATCGCCGAGAAGTGGGGCGTGCCGCGCGAGCGGATCACCGTGATCCGCAACGCGGTCGACGTGCCCGACGCCCCGCCCGAGCGCCTGCCGCCGGACGGCCCGCCGACGATCCTGTGCGTCGCGCGGCTGACGAAGCAGAAGAACGTGGGCCTCCTGCTCGACGCCTTCGCACGGCTGCGCCGCACGCGCGACGCGCGGCTGCGGATCGCCGGGGACGGCAAGCTGCGGGAACAGCTCGAACGCCAGGCCCGACGGTTGGGCATCGCCGAGGACGTCACCTTTCTCGGCCACGTCTCCGACGTGGACTCCGAATATCGACGCGCCGACCTGACGGTTCTGCCCTCCCGCTGGGAGGGATTTCCGAACGTCATCATCGAATCGCTCGCCCACGGCACGCCGGTCGTCGCCACCGACACGCCCGGCGCGGTGGAAGTGCTCGAAGGCTCGGGCTGCGGGCGGATCGCGCGGATGGACGACGCCGACGACCTCGCCCGTCAGGTGCAGGCCGCCCTCGACACGTCGTTTTCGCCCCAGACGCTTCATGCGTTCGCGAAGAAGCATTCGGGCGAAAGTTTGCGCAAGCATGTAAACAACTTAATGAACAATCTGCCCAAGCCATGAACTCGAGCGAAGTCAATGAAATTTACCGATAAATTGCTAGCGCATCACACGCAGCCAAGCTTAATTTATCGCGCTCGCGCATCTCTAAAGCTCACAAAAGATACCAACCTCTTTTGGTACTACAACAAGAACGAAGGTATTAATTTTGGTGACTGGATAGGCCCATACCTATTCTATAAGAAAACAGGAGAACTACCTTTTCGATACCTCCCAAGAGGCACGAGCCGCGCAACAACCTTATTTACTGTAGGAAGCATCTTGCATCGGATTAGGAAGCCAGGCAGTGCTATTGTTTGGGGAACTGGCGCCATAAGTGAAACCATTAGGTTCCCGCAACCGAAGAAAATCCGCGCAGTAAGAGGCCCCCTTACTCGTCAAGTATGCCTGAAACAAGGTTACGCTTGTCCAGAAATTTTCGGCGATCCCGCAATTTTGCTTCCCGACTTTTTCGAGCCACCGCAAACTTCATCAAAGAGCGAAATCGGTATAGTTCCACACTACATCGATCAGCAACTCTGTAAAAAATACTACTCACAAATTTCAGAGCTTAGAGTGATCGATGTAAACGCAGATGTCGAAGATGTCGTGTCGCAAATTGCTTCCTGCGACTACATTCTATCCAGTTCGCTTCACGGCCTAATTGTGGCACACAGCTTTGATATACCTGCGGCCTGGGTGGAATTGACCGGGAAACTCCGCGGAGGAACCTTCAAATTCCGAGACTATTTCGCCGCTGCAAATGCTCATGAAACAACTGCGACCCAACTCACGGGCAACGAAAGCGCAGCGCAACTGAAAGAAATTGTTAAAAAAGCAACCCAGCCAAGACTTGACCGCCTTCGAGCGCCACTTATAAGATCGTGCCCCTTTTAATTGAACACCGGTCAGAGTTCACTGTGGCGTGTTACCTTTTGCGCCGGGGGAATTTGAAATATGGCCTAACACCGTATTTGTAAAACTGCTGGATAAAATGCTTTCTCGGCATTAGCCCCCTGTACTTCCAAACAAATATGTGTTTATTCACATTTCCCTTGCTTTGACGACCTTCGTCGTGTTGCCTCGCGAAAGCAATAGCCTCGTGCGCGATTCCGATCTTTTCTCCTTTTCTCAGGACCTCGATAGCGAGCGCCCGATCCTCGGAGACTGGCAGCTCCTCATCAAACCCACCAATCTCGAGGAACAATTCTTTTTCAATCAAGACGTTTATGCCGCCGGCACCTGGATTTCGCAATACAAGAACATCAATTGTCGCTGTTTCCGCCGTAAGGTTTTCCTGTTCATGGGCTTGACCATACTTCCAGCGCATGATTGTTCCGTATACACAGCGCACCGCCTGTGATTTTGATGCCTCCGCCATATGGAACAAGAAATCTTCGGACCACCAGTCATCGTCATCCAGGAAGGCTAGATGCGTACCCTTGGCCATGGATGCGCCAATATTTCTCGCGCGCGAGGGACCAATTCTAGTATCCGTCTTATGATATTTCACCGACTCAGGCAGGCTGCCGCTCGCTTGAGGCTTTTGGCCATTATCGATCACAATGATCTCTATCGGCCGCAGCGTCTGCCGGAGCGCTGATTGGACGGCTTCTTGCAGAAGCTCGGACGGGCGGTCACAGGTTGGTATTATCACAGATATTTGCACGTCGTTATGCGCCTCTGCCGGATGCACCGTCTTTAGGCCAAGCGAAGGCTTCAATTTCCGGAATCTATTTGCATGCCATTATCTTTATGCCAGTATCAGCTTGTCATTGTTACGCACAAATCGCTGCCCGCACCTCCTCCGGCGTGCCCAGCTGCCTCGTCGCGGCCTCGCGCGCGATGCGCCGGATCATGCCCGAGAGCGCCTTGCCGGCGCCGATCTCCCAGAACTCGTCGACGCCCGCGCCGGCCATCCAGGCCACGGACTCGCGCCAGCGCACCGCGCCGGTCACCTGCTCGACCAGCAGGCGGCGGATCTCGTCGGGGTCGGTGACGGCCTCTGCGCGGACATTGGCCACCAGCGGCACGGCGGGCGGCGCGATCTCCACGCCGGCGAGCGCCTCGGCCATCTCCTCGGCCGCGGGCGCCATCAGCGCGCAGTGGAAGGGCGCGGAGACGGGCAGCAGAACGGCGCGCTTCCCCCCGCGCGCCTTCGCGATCTCCACCGCGCGCTCCACCGCCGCCTTGTGCCCCGAGATCACCACCTGCGCCGGGTCGTTGTCGTTCGCGGCCTCGCACACCTCGCCGCCCGCCGCCTCCGCGGCGACCTCGCGCGCGGCCTCCAGATCGAGCCCGAGAAGCGCGGCCATCGCGCCCTCGCCCACCGGCACCGCGCGCTGCATCGCCTCTCCGCGTCGGCGCAGGAGCCGCGCCGCGTCCGCCACCGAAAGCGCGCGGGCGGCCGCCAGCGCGGAATATTCACCGAGGGAGTGACCGGCGACGTAGGCCGCGGACGTCACGGCGACGCCCTCCGCCTCGAGCGCGCGCATCGCGGCGAGCGAGGTGGCCATGAGCGCGGGCTGCGCGTTGCGGGTGAGCGTCAGTTCCCCGGCGTCGCCCTCCCAGACGAGGTGCGACAGCCGCTCGCCCAGCGCCTCGTCCACCTCGTCGAAGACCGCTTGCGCGGCGGGGTAGGCCTCGGCCAGCGCGCGCCCCATGCCGATGGTCTGCGCGCCCTGTCCTGGAAATACGAATGCCCGGCTCATGCGGCCCTCCCTTTCAATCCCGCGCCCAGATAGCGGGCGCGGCGAGAGGGCGCAACGGCCGAGGCGGAGCCTCAGCGCGGGGCGGTCAGAAGCGTCGCGCTGCCGCCAAGCAGGAAGAGCGTGAGCCCGAACTTCAACAGCAGCGTTTCCATGGCGAAGAGGGATCCCGGCAGCACCCAGAGCCCGGCAGCCGCGGTGAGAAGCGCCACCCCCAGCACCCTGCAGAAAAGACGGTTGAGGCCCTGCGGCGTCGGCCGGGCGTTCTGAAGATCGGTAAGCGACATCACTCATCCTCCGTGGCTCGTCTTGTGTCCACCAAGGTCATTCAACACTGCGTCGAATTTTGGGCACATGCGGGGCAAGGCCGCGACGATGACGCGCCGCGCGCGCGGCGGCGTTTCCCCGGGGTGCCGGACTTGCGCCGAGGGTCGATCCGTGGCAAGTGACACGCCTTCCGCGCAAGCACTCTTTTGCCGCGCAGTCTCTCGTGGGTCGGGGCGCGGAAGCAGATCGTCCGGCCCTATGAAATGCGCCTGAACAGAAACGGAGCACGCATGCCGCTTTACGAGCATGTCCTGATCGCGCGTCAGGATCTTTCGAACGCGCAGGCCGAGGGGCTCATCGAGCATTTCGGCACCGTCCTGGCGGACAACGGGGGCCAGGTCGTCGACACCGAGTACTGGGGTGTCAAGACGATGGCCTACAAGATCAACAAGAACCGCAAGGGCCATTACGGCTTCATGCGGACGAACTCGCCCGCCGCGGCCATCCAGGAAATGGAGCGCCTGATGCGTCTGCACGACGACGTGATGCGCGTGCTGACCATCAAGGTCGACACCCATGACGAGGGTCCCTCGGTCCAGATGCAGAAGCGCGACGAACGCGGCGACCGCCGCGAGCGCCGCTGAGCGAGGAAAGGAGTTCCGAAAATGGCTGCAAAACCGTTTTTCCGCCGTCGCAAGGTCTGCCCCTTCTCGGGGGACAATGCGCCCAAGATCGATTACAAGGACACGAAGCTGCTGCAGCGCTACATCTCCGAGCGCGGCAAGATCGTGCCATCGCGCATAACCGCGGTATCGTCGAAGAAACAGCGCGAACTCGCCCGTGCGATCAAGCGCGCCCGCTTCCTCGCCCTGCTGCCCTACGCCGTGAAATAAGGAGAGAGCGATGCAAGTGATCCTTCTGGAACGCGTCGCGAAGCTCGGCCAGATGGGCGACGTCGTCGACGTCAAGCCCGGCTTCGCGCGCAACTTTCTCCTGCCGCAGGGCAAGGCGCTCAGCGCCTCCAAGGCCAACATCGCCGCCTTCGAATCCCGCAAGGCCGAGCTCGAGGCGCGCAACCTCGAAACCCGCAAGGAGGCCGAGGCGCTTTCCGAACGCCTCGACGGCCAGCAGTTCGTCGTGATTCGCCAGGCCTCGGACGGCGGCTCGCTTTACGGGTCCGTCGCTCCGCGCGATGCCGCGGACGCCGCGGCCGAGGCGGGCTTCTCGGTCGACCGCAAACAGGTCCTGATCGAAAAGCCGATCAAGGAGCTGGGGCTGCACACGGTCCTCGTGCGCCTTCACCCCGAGGTCGAGGCCCGGATCACGCTGAACGTGGCCCGCTCCCCCGAGGAGGCCGAAGTCCAGGCTTCGGGCAAGTCGATCCAGGAACTCGCCGCCGAGGAAGAGGCGCAAGCCGAATTCGAGATTGCCGAGCTCTTCGACGACATCGGCGCGGCCCAGCTCGACGAGCTCGACGAGGTCGGCGGCGAAAGCCGCGATGCGGACGAGCCCCGCGAAGACGGCTCCGACGAGGACACCGTCCAGGGCGCCTGAGGCGCCCGCCTTTCCCGGCCGCGGCGCGCCCGCGGCCGGGCGCGTCCCCGGCATTCACACCTTGCCTTTCTCTACCCAAGGATGTAACGTCTCACCTACTTCAACGTAGGGCGGGAAGGCCTGATTCAGGCTGGGGGACGTCGTGGTCCTCGATCGGAACCTTGGCTTCCTATCTTCTTCGCCGTCCGACATTGCCCGCCGAGGCTGCGAGGGAAGATGGATATGAATTCAGTGGATGTCATGGTCGGTCAGCGGGTGCGTGCGCGGCGCGCGGCCCTCGGCATGAGCCAGACGGAACTCGGGCGACGGATCGGCGTCAAGTTCCAGCAGGTCCAGAAATACGAATCCGGCCAGAACCGCGTCAGCGCGTCCAGGCTGTGGGCCATTGCCGAGGCACTCGACGTCCCGGTTGTCCATTTCTTCGAACAGTTGCCCGTCGGATCGGCATCTGACGCCGGGCGCGCCGATTTTCTCGGCGATGCCCGCGCCATGCGCCTTGTGAGCGACTTCCTGTGCCTTCCCGAAGAGCAGAAGAAGGCCGTTCTTGATATCGTCGCGTCCATGGCGCACCGTGAGGGGTCAGACAGAACGGCGGAGCGACTCGGCGCCTGATCGCCACAAGACATGCCCGACCTCCCGGGTTCCGGGGCCGGGCCGAACCCAGCGGAGCCCGGATGGATCCTATCGACCTTGGAACGATCTCCGAGGAAGATCGCAGCTTCGAAGATTTCCTTGCGCAGATCTGCGACAGGCTGGGCTTCGATCACGCGGCCTATGCCGGCAGCAACCCCATAAACGGCACGCTCCACGGCCATGTGACCTATCCGGAGTCGTGGAAGCGCCACTATGTCCGCAACGGCTTTCACAACATCGACCCGACGCTCATTTCGGCCGGGCGCAGCATCGCGCCGGTGGACTGGCGCCGCCTCGAGCGCGACGCGCGCTTCCACCGCGTCTTCCGCGATGCGCATGACTTCGGTATCGCCGATCGCGGCATGACCGTGCCGGTCCGGGGCCCCTTCGGCGAGGTGGGCATGCTGAGCGTCACGCGCGATTGCACGCCGTCCGACTGGGATGACTTCCTGCCCGGCGTGATCGCGGATCTGCAGGCGGCGGCCGTGCACCTGCACGACACGGTGATGCGGTCGGACGTGCTCTCGCGCGCGCTGCGCTTTCCCGCGCTCTCCCTGCGCGAACTGGAAATCCTGCAATGGACGGCCGCCGGCAAGTCGCAACAGGACATCGGCGACATCCTGTCGATCTCGCATCGCACGGTAGAGGTGCATCTTCGCTCGGCGCGCGAAAAGCTCTACTCTCTCACCACGCCCCAGGCCGTCGGCCGCGCGATCGGGCTCGGGCTCATCCAGCCCCGCTGAGCGCCGCCTCGCGGCGACCGGCAGGGCCCCCGCCCGCCAAGGATCCGTTTGCGCAAGAGAGCTACGGGATTTCCCCAATGGAGTAGATCGGTCCATCCCCTAAAGTTTTTCCACGGAAACATCGGGGGAAACCGAAATGATCATTGTCATCGACGCCATCAACAAGCACCGCTTCCAGCACGTTCTGGACGACATGTTCCGCCTTCGCGCGCGTGTCTTCGCCGACCGGCTCGGGTGGGAGGTGGAAGTCAGCGACGGCAAGGAAATCGACAAGTTCGACCGGCTGGATCCGGCCTATGTGGTCGGTCTCGACGACGAGGGCCATGTGGTCGCGTGCGTCCGTGCGCTGCAGACGACCGGCCCGCACATGCTGGCCGACGTGTTCTCCGCAATTTTAGACGGCGAGCCGCCGCTGCGCAGCGCGACGCTCTGGGAATCGACCCGCTTCTGCGTGGACACGCAGCGTCTTGGCCGCGGCAAGGCGCGCAACTCGATCTCTTACGCGACCTGCGAGCTGATGATCGGATCGCTCGAATTCGCGCGCCGTTCGGGCATCTCGGACATCGTGACGGTGATCGACCCCATCATCGATCGCATCCTGAAACGCTCGAACAGCGCCCCCTACGACTACCTCGGCACGGCCAAGCCGATGGGCAAGGTCACGGCGATGGCCGCGCTTCTCGATTGCACCGAAGAGCGGATCAACCGGATCCGTGCCTTCGCGGGCATCCATCACGACGTGCATCTGAGCGACGAAGAGGCGCTTGCGCTGGTCGCGCGCCGGGTCGCCGGCGAAGCGACCGCGGCGGGTCAGCCGACGCTGGCCGTGGTCGATGGCGACAGTCCGGAGGAAAACGCTCCGGCCCCGAGCATCGACGCGCTGTGCGCTTACCTGCGCGCGCAGATCCGTGACGCACGGGACGAGACGGAGCTGGAGGCCGCGCTGGCACTCATGGAAGAGCTCCTGAAATCCGGTCGCGGCGAGACGCCGAAGCGTCCCGCCCCGCACCGCGTGGTCGGCTGACGCCGGCTGCGGGGCCCGGGCGGCGGCGCCCCCCAGCCCGCGCCGCCCGGACCTCAGAGCTCCGCCCTTGGGCGGAGCTCACTCTTCTTCCATCGCCTCCACGGCGGCCTGAAGCTCGTCCTTGCCGACCTCGCGCTCGGTGACCTCGGCAAGCTCTAGGATATAATCGACGACCTTGTCCTCGAAGATCGGCGCCCGCAGCTGCTGCTGCATCTGCGGATTCTGCTGCACGAACTCGAAGAACTGCCGCTCCTGGCCGGGATATTGCCGCGCCTGCGCCATCACCGCCTGCGTCATCTCCGCATCGGAAACCTCGATCTCCGCGCGGTTGCCCAGCTCGGCCAGAAGCAGGCCAAGCCGCACCCGGCGCTCGGCCAGCCTCATGTGCTCGTCGGTGGGCTCGATCTCGGGGTGATCGTGGCCTTCGACGTCCGGGTTCTCCTCGTGCCAGAGCTGGTGCGCGATCTGCTTGGCCTCGGCCTCGAGCAGGCTCGGCGGGAGGTCGAAATCGACCATCTCGTCGAGCTTGTCGAGAAGCGTCCGCTTGGCGACCGCGCGCGCAGCGCCGGCATACTCGGCCTCCAGCCGCTCGCGGATCTGGGCCTTGAGCGCCTCCAGATCGTCCGCCCCGTAACGCTGCGCGAGCGCGTCGTCGATTTCGGCGGCCTTGGGCGCCTTCACCGCCTTCACCGTGACGTCGAAGGCCGCAAGCTTCCCGGCGAGGGCCTCGGCGCCGTAATCCTCGGGGAAGGTCACCTCGATCGTCTTCTCCTCGCCCGCGGTCACGCCGGCGAGCTGCTCCTCGAAGCCGGGGATGAAGCTGCCCGAGCCAAGGGTCAGCGGGAAATCCTCGGCGGCGCCGCCCTCGAAGGGTTCGCCGTCCAGCTTGCCGACGAAATCGATGACAACCTGGTCGCCGTCTTCCGCCGCGGCGCCCGCGTCGCGGTCCTCGAAGTCCTGGGCGTTCTCGGCAAGGCTTTGCAGCGCCTCGTCCACCGCCTCCTCCGACGGCTTCACGACAAGCCGCTCGAGCGAGATCGACGAGAGGTCGGGCTCGGGAACCTCGGGCAGCGCCTCGTAGGTCATCTCGACGAGGACATCGTCGCCTTCCTTCCAGTCCTCGCCCTTCATCTGGACCTGCGGCTGCGCGGCGGGGCGGTCACCGGTCTGCTCGAAATGCTCGGACATGGCGGCGTCGATGCTCTCCTGCATCGCCTCGCCCAGAAGGCGCTGGCCGAACTGCTTCTTCAGCAGCGCCATCGGCACCTTGCCCTTGCGAAAGCCCTTCATTTCCACCTCGGGCCGCGCCTCGGCGAGCTTCTCGTTGACCTTTTCGTCAAGCTCCGCGGCGGTGACGGTGATCTCGTAGCCGCGCTTCAGCCCGTCCTTGAGAGTCTCGGTGACCTGCATTCTCAGTCCTTCTCAAACTTGTCTGGTGCGGGTGGAGGGACTTGAACCCCCACGCCTCGCGGCGCCAGAACCTAAATCTGGTGCGTCTACCAGTTCCGCCACACCCGCCAATAGAACGAGAGGGCACCCGCCGGGTCCCCGCCGTTTCGCGGCTGTCTAGCAAAGCGCCCCTGGGGATGCGAGAGGAAAAAAGGCGCCAGAAAAACCGCGACATCAACCAGATTTTGCCGTATTCTGATGAGAAACAATAAGGCAGGCGAAGCAGGACCAGCCCATGAGACCTCGACAGCCACGTCGCGTCAGCGACGCCGGACTCGATCTGTGCCAGCCGCCCGGAACGGGGGGCATCCCCGCAGGCGCGATCGTCTACAGCAAGGACGGCGAACTCCCGGTGGAGTATCTCTGCCCGGGCGACCGCATCATCACCCGCGATCGCGGCCTCGCGACGCTCCGCGCCGTGACGTGGCGCAGGGCACGCATGAGACGGATCCGCTTTCCGGCCCGCGTGATGGGCCAGCTTCGGCCGATCCGCGACACGGCGCTGCCGGGCTGCCAGGGCGTGCTCATCCGCGATTGGCGGGCGCAGGCGCTTTACGGCGCGGAGCAGGCGATCATTCCCGCCGCGCGGCTGGTGGACGGCACCTGCGTCACGGATGAGGGCGTGGCGGAGTGGACGCTCTTCACCCTGCAGTTCGACAGCCCGCACATCGTCTACGCCGACGGGCTGGAGCTCGCCGCCGCCTCGGCCATGACCGCCCCCGCCGAGAGCTGAGGCTCAGCCAAGCGACCGCAGGACCGACGGCAGCATCTCGGGCAGGTCTTCCGCCACGAGGCCGGCACCGAAGGCGATTGCCGTTTCCTGATGCAGCCAAGCCGCCGTCGCAGCGGCATCGAGGGGCGCGTGCCCCTGCGCCAGAAGCCCTGCGACGAAGCCCGAAAGCACGTCTCCCGCGCCCGCCGTGGCAAGCCAGGGGGCGGCGCGCTCATGGACCGCCGCGCTCAGGGCCGCGGAGGGTCCGGGCCCCGCGATCACCGTGTCGGCCCCCTTGAAAAGCAGCGTGCCGCCAAGGCGCGCCGCCGCCTGCCGCGCCACCTCGACCTTCGAGACGGCCGGCCCCTTGACGGGTGGCGCGTCGAGCGCTTCGGACAGGTCCGGAAAGAGACGCGCGAACTCTCCTCCATGCGGCGTGAGCACGCATCCCGCGTGGACGAGCCGCGCCAGTGTCCTGTCCGCCGCCAGCAGCGTGAGCGCGTCCGCGTCAAGAACTGCGGCGCGCCCGGAGCGAAGCGCCACCTCGAGGATCGCCGCCTCCCGCGCACCGGTGCCCAGCCCGGGGCCGAGGCACAGCACGGTGATGCGCGGATCCTCGAGCAGTTCCGCGAGGCGGTCGGCGTCGGCGACCTCCCGCAGCATGATGGCGTCCAGCCGCGCGGCATTCTCGGTGCGCGCCTCGGGCGGGCAGCCCACCGTCACGAGCCCCGCGCCCATGCGCAGCGCGCCGCGCGCGGCCAGCCGCGCCGCACCGCCCTGCCCCGCCCCGCCCGACAGGACGAGCGCATGGCCGTACTCGTATTTCTGGGCCTCGGGCCGCTTGCGCGGCGGCGCGAAGGGCGGCGATCCGGGGCGCACGAGACGAAGCAGGGCGGCGCCCGGTCCCGTCGCGGCGTCCCCGCCCAGGCCGATGTCGTGCACCGCAAGCCGCCCGCAGAGCCTCGGGCCGTCGCGCAGGAAATGTCCGGGCTTGGCGCGATGGAAGCTCACCGTCAGGTCGGCGGGCGCGAACACGCAGTCCCCGGCCGGCGCGCCGGGGCGGCCGGCCGGCACAAGCGCCGCGCCACTGTCGGCGCAAAGCCCGCTCGGGATGTCCACCGCAAGGACACGGACGCCGTCCATGCCGCGTACGGCCCGGCCCCAACGGACGATCTCGTCCGGGATCGCACGGCCGAGCCCGGTGCCGAACAGCGCGTCCACCACGAGATCGGGGGCCGCCGCGCTTTCGGGCGGGGCGCCGTGCACCGGCCCGGTTGCGGCCCAGCGGTCGTGTTTGGCGCGCGCGTCGGGCGGCAGCTTCTGGGCTTCGCCGAAGAGCACGACCTCCACCTGCCAGCCACGCCCGGCGAGGAGCCGCGCCACCACGAACCCGTCGCCGCCGTTGTTGCCCGGCCCGCAGAACACCCAGGCCCGCCGCGGCGCGGCCGCGAGATCGGGCCAGGCCTCGAACGCCTCCGCCACCACGCCACGGCCCGCACGCTCCATGAGCGACAGCCCGGTGGCCGCCCCGGCCTCCATGGCCGAGCGCTCGGCCGCGCGCATCTGCTCCGCGGTCAGCACCTCGCAGGGCGCCCGGCTCACCGATTCAACTCTGCTCATTTTATATGCGCCTCGCACAAAACCGCGCCACGCGACGGGAAACCCCTCCCCGCTCCGTGGCGCTCTCAGCCTATCCGATTGTCGCCCCGGCGCGAAACTGGTCTCACCGCCGTGACACGGGAAGCGAGGGAGACCCCGGGATGAAGAAGATCGAGGCGATCATCAAGCCGTTCAAGCTCGACGAGGTGAAGGAAGCACTGCAGGAGGTGGGTGTGCAGGGCCTTTCCGTCATCGAGGTCAAGGGCTTCGGACGGCAGAAGGGGCACACGGAGCTTTATCGCGGGGCGGAGTACGTCGTGGATTTCCTTCCCAAGGTGAAGATCGAGGTCGTTCTCGACGACGACCAGGTGGACGCGGCGGTGGAGGCCATCGTCAGCGCCGCCAAGACCGACAAGATCGGCGACGGCAAGATCTTCGTCAGCCCCGTGGAACAGGCGATCCGCATCCGCACCGGCGAGACCGGCTCGGACGCGATCTGATAAACGCCCAAATCTAGACGAAAGGGACCAAGGGAATGAGCAAGGACTCCATCCTCAAGACCATCAAGGACGAGGACGTGGCCTACGTCGACCTGCGCTTCTGCGACCCGCGCGGGAAGATGCACCACGTCACGGTCATGTCCGATCTGGTGGACGAGGACTTCATCGACGAGGGATTCATGTTCGACGGCTCCTCCATCAACGGATGGAAGGGGATCGAAGCGTCGGACATGAACATGAAGCTGGACCTCGACAGCAGCTACATCGATCCGTTCTATGCCGAGAAGACGCTCGCGGTGCATTGCTCCATCGTCGAGCCGGACACCGGCGAGCACTACGACCGCGACCCGCGCGGCACCGCGGAGAAGGCAGAGACCTACCTGAAATCCTCGGGGATCGGCGATACCTCCTTTTTCGGTCCCGAGGCCGAGTTCTTCCTTTTCGACGACGTCCGCTTCTCGGTGGGCATGAACAAGGTGTCCTACGAGGTGGACGCGCTCGACGCGTCGTGGAACACCGACACCGAATACGAGATGGGCAACATGGGCCACCGCCCGGGCATCAAGGGCGGCTACTTCCCGCTGCCGCCCGTCGATGACGGGCAGGACATCCGCTCCGAGATGCTGTCCACGATGAAGCGCATCGGCATGACCGTGGACAAGCACCACCACGAGGTCGCGTCCTGCCAGCACGAACTCGGGCTGATCTTCTCGACCCTGACCAAGCAGGCCGACGAGCTGCAGAAATACAAGTATGTCATCCACAACGTGGCGCAGGCCTACGGCAAGACGGCGACCTTCATGCCCAAGCCCATCGCCGGCGACAACGGCACCGGCATGCACGTCAACATGTCGATCTGGAAGGACGGCAAGCCGCTCTTCGCGGGCGACAAGTACGCCGACCTCAGCCAGGAGGCGCTGTGGTACATCGGCGGGCTTCTGAAGCACGCCAAGACGCTCAACGCCTTCACCAACCCGTCGACGAACTCCTACAAGCGGCTCATCCCGGGCTTCGAGGCGCCGGTGCTGCGCGCCTATTCCGCCCGCAACCGCTCGGGCTGCATCCGGATCCCGTGGACCGAAAGCCCGAAGGCCAAGCGGGTCGAGGCGCGTTTCCCCGACCCGTCGGCGAACCCCTACCTGTGCTTCGCCGCGCTGCTCATGGCCGGCCTCGACGGGATCAAGAACAAGATCGATCCGGGCGAGGCGATGGACAAGAACCTCTACGACCTGCCGGCAGAGGAGCTCGAGGGCATCCCGACCGTCTGCGGGTCGCTGCGCGAGGCCATCGACTGCCTGAAGGCGGATCACGAGTTCCTTCTCGCGGGCGACGTCTTTACCAAGGACCAGATCGACGGCTACATCGATCTCAAGATGGAAGAGATCGAAACCTACGAGCACACGCCGCACCCGGTCGAATTCAAGCTCTACTACAGCTGCTGAACCGTATCGTTTCCAAGGTTCGCGGGGGGCGCCTTCGGGCGCCCCGTTTCGTTTCCGAACCGGCGACGACGCGTCGGGAGTCCGGCACTTGCCCCCGGTTCTGCGAATTCGGGTCACGAATTCTCCGCGATTGACCGTCATTCTCCTTCGGAAACCCGAGCGAGGGCGACGATGACCGCGATCCCGCACACCCTGCACGGCACGGGCCATTACGCCGCGCTCGTGTTTCCGGCCGACGAAGCGCCGTCGGCGGCGGCGCTTCTGGACCGGCTCGACTGCTGGCTCGAGCAGGCCGGCCACACCGTGCGCGCGGCACGGCTTCACCCGTCGAACGGGGCCGCGCTGATCGAAACGGACGGGTTCCGGGTCACGGTGATGGAAAGCGTGGGCGAGACCGCGAAGGAGCGCCGCCTCGCCATCCGGCTGGAGGAAACCGGCGGCTCGGCCAACGCCGCGCTCCTCGCCCTGATCGGCATCACCTACGGGCTTACGGCGCGGCTCGGGCCTGTCGCGCTCGAGTGGCAGGAACCCGGTCTCCGGCTCGATGTCGCGGATTTCCTGCGCGTGATCCCGGGGCCGATCGGCCGCGTGCGGCCCGCACGCCCCGCGCGCGTGCGCCGCCCCGCCGCCCCGGCCCCGCCGCCGCCCGGGGCAGCGCAGGACGCCTCGCCGCCGGCACGGGCGGACGCAGCCCGCTACGCCCCCCCGGCCGCGCGACGGCCCGGACGGGCCGAGACGCTTCTGCCCTGGACCTTCACGGCCGCAATCGCGACGATCTACCTGCCTCTCGCGCCGGTGCTCGCCGCGATCAACCTTCGCCACGGGGCCGATCCGCGCCTGCCCGTCCACGCGATGGCCCTGGCCGGGATCTATGTCCTGCTCGAGCGGGCGGGCACCTTCGAGCATCTGGCCGCGCTCGCCCTGTCCTGAAGATCCCGGAGGCGGCAGCGAACGCTTTGCCGCAGCGTAAACTTTGGCTACGCTTCCCCCGTTGGCACCGCACACGGAGGGACACGATGCACGCCCGACAGAGGAGCCGCGCCATGGGCGCGCTTTTCGCGCTCGCCGCCGCCGCCTCGACCCCCGCCGCCGCCGCGCCTTGCGGCAACACCGGCGCGGGCTTCGAGACATGGAAGGCCGCCTTCGCGCAGGACGCCGCCCGCGCCGGGGTCGGTCAGCGCGGCCTGCAGGCGCTCGCCGCCTCGCGCTATGCGCAGTCCACCATCAACGCCGACCGCAACCAGAAGAGTTTTCGTCTCGGGCTCGACGAGTTCATGCGGGTGCGCGGCTCGGCCACCATCGTCAGGCAGGGCCGCCAGCGCCTTGCCCGGAACCCGCGGTTCTACTCCTCGCTCGAACGCGCCTACGGCGTGCCAGCGGGCGTTCTGATCGCGATCCACGGCATGGAAACGGGGTTCGGGCGCTTCATGGGCGACAGCCAGGTCGTCTCGGCCATCGTGACGCTGGCCTATGACTGCCGCCGGAGCGATTTCTTCAGGCCCCACGCCATCGGCGCGCTGAGGCTCGTGGACAACGGGACGATCTCCGCCGGCACGCTCGGCGCCCGGCACGGGGAGCTCGGCCACACCCAGTTCCTGCCTGGCAACGCGCTGCGCTACGGGGTGGACGCCAACCGGGACGGCCGGGTGGATTTCTATTCCGAAGCCGACGCGCTCGCCTCCACCGCGAACTTCCTCGTGCAGAAGGGCTGGCAACGCGGCGCCGGATACCAGCCCGGCGAACGCAACTTCCGCGTGATTCAGGAATGGAACGCGGCTTCCGTCTACCAGCAGACCATCGCGATCATGGCGGCGCAGATCGACGGTCGGGGCTGAGCGCCGCGCGACCGGCAGAAAATTGCCGTGCTCTGCGCGCCCGGTTACGGCCGTCCGGCAACAATCCGCGCAATCCTTAACAATTGCCTAACTGTTTCTGCCGTCAGGACACAGTTTTTCCCTCTTTGCCCGCCACAACTTGGGCAAGAAAGAAGGAAGGAATCCGCAATGGACGAGGAAGCAGTTCTTCACCAGGCCGTGCTGGTGGTCTTCGGCCGCCACACGTTCGATGCAGACGAGCTGCGCGGCGACGTCGAGACGGCGTTCCGCGCCACTGGCCAGGCCCCGATCGGCGATCCGGCCGAATGCGACGATCCGCTCACCGTCGTGGGACGGACGCTGATGGCCCAGCTCGACGTGTTCGCCGATGCCCGCCGCGGCGGCAGCGTGCCGGAGGACGAGGTGAAGGAAGGGATCGAGGTCTTCGCTGACGCCTATCCGGACCTGCCCCGCCCCGACGCACTGATTTCGGTGCGCCTCGTGGCCCATGCGCCCGACACCGACGGCACGCCGGACACGACCTCCGCGGTGCTCGCGCAGATGCTGCACCTTCTCGTCGATCGCACCTACGCGCATTTCGTGCGCTTGCCCGGCCGCTCGGGCCTGATGACAGGCGAAAGGTTCCAGACCGAATTCCGTCTCGTGAGCCCGCCGACCGTGCTGATCGGCGCGGGAAACAGCGAGGACGACGCCTCGGTGGACGCGCGCTTCCCCGACATCGAGGAAACGGGCGACCGGCTCGAGGCCGAGTGGCTCCGCCTCGACCCGCCGGAGCCCGACGCCCGCCGCTTCTGGCAGGACATCGTCGAGGATCGCCCGCAACTGCCCATCGAGGCGCGACTCGCCACCTGGGCCGTCAACGGCACGGTTGCGATCTTCTCGCCGCCTGTGGGGGCCTCGCTCGCGGTCTACAACGTCCTGCGCGGAGAGGATTTCCGGCTGAACACCCATGCGCTGACGCTGACCAGCGTGTTCCTCACCCTCGCCGCGGCCGGCGCGCCGGGTCCCTTCATGTGATGGCGTCGCGCCCGGCCGCGGCCCCGCGCGGCCGGGCGAGCATGTAGGTGTGGATCGAGAACACCACCGCCCCGCTTTCCGGCAGGCGCAGCACGCATTGGCGCTCGCAGCGCAGGTAGGGGGCGCTGCCGCGATCCCCTCGGTGCGGGTCCGATTCGCTCCTGGGCTGGAAGAGCGCCGGATCGTGGTAGCCCAGCGCGTTGAAGCGCCAGAGCGGGCGGCCGGGTTTCACCCCGTGAAAGAGCCTTTGCACACGCCGCGCGAGATCGGCGTCGTAAACCTCCACCGGCCGGTGGATCGCGGTCAGCGGCCCCAGGAACTTCTCGTCGAGCCGCCAGCTCGCGGGGAAGCAGAGCACCGCACCGGCAAGGAGATGTTCCGCGCCGCGCAGATCCATCAGGCACAGATCCTCCTGCACCAGCCGTCCGAGCGTGGCCAGCGGATCGCCCCGGTCGAGCGCGACGCGCACGCCGTCGGGCCGGAGTACGTCCCCTGCCCCGACCTCATAGGCCGGCTGGTGCGACAGGTGGCCGAGCACCGTGTCGAAAAGCTCTTCCGCCGCCGGCCGCGCCGCCGGGTCGAGCCGCAGCACCTCGTCGCGCCGCGTCGCGAGCAACCGGTCGCGCAGCGCCATCTGCGCGGCGAACGCCTCGTCCACCAGAAGCCAGTCGGCCGGGTCGAGCGGCGCGACCCCCGGCAACGGGCGCGGCGCGGCCGGATCGAAGGGTAACCGCTCCTGAAGGATCGGCGCGCTCATCGCTCGGCCTGCCGCGGGCTCGCGTAGTGCAGAAGGCCCCAGCCCGTGAGCGCCCGGTCGATCCGGGCCCAGTGGCCGAGCGCGGCAAGCGTGTCGCCGCCGGCCGCCGCGACGATATCGGCAACGCTCCGCCGCCCGTCGATCCGGGCGAGCAGCGGGGCGCACGCACGCGGCAGAGGCTCTGAGATGCGCGTGCCCGCGCCCTGCGCCGCGACCTCTCCCTTCGCCGCCACATGCGCGGCAAGCTTCTCGGGCGCAGCGCCGCGGAGATGCGGCACGAGCGCGCTGTCGCTGCCCCGCGCCATGGCCCGGCCCGCCCGCGCCTCGGGCGCGGCATAGACGATGTGGGTCTTGAGCGTGCCCGAAAGCCGCTCGGCGAGCCCCATGCGCGCGGCCAGGGGCAGGTCTTCGGGAAGCGCGACGCCTTCGGGCAGGAAGCGCGCAGGATCATAGAGCGCGGGCCGGGCCGGGCTCACGAGGCCAAGCCCGGCGCGGGAGAGATGCGCGTCGAGCTCCTCGATGGCGAAGGCCCGGTCGCAGCTGTGCAGAAGAAGGTCGTAGAAGCCCGCGTCGCTCGCCGCGTGGTCCACGAGATGGGGGTTGCGGCGGAACGGGTGGCCTTCGGGCACGCGGGCGAGGATCTCCCGCGCCCGGGCGAGCCGCTCGGCCGGGGGGAGCCCCGCGAGCAGGGTCCGGAACGCTTCCTGCAGGGGATAGACGCCGCTTCGGCCGTGGGGCGCATAGACCATGAGCCCGATCCCGCCCACGGGGTCGAGCGCGGCGGCGAGCGCGTCGAACCCCTCCTGCGGCTCGAGCAGGTGATGAAGCACGCCGCAGCAATCGATGTAGTCGAAGGGGCCGAGCCGGGCGGCCTCGCGCAGATCGCCCGTCTCGAAGCGGATGCCGTCGAGGCCGCGGATCCCGGCGCGCCGCTCGGCGATCTCCCGCGCAGCGGTCGACAGATCGAGATAGGTGATCTCCGCGCTCCGCCCCGCCCAGGCGAGCTGCTGCGCGATCTGCACCAGCCCGTCGCCGGTGCCGCCCCCCGCCACCAGCACCCGGAAGGGCCGCGACCAGTCGCGCCGGCCGGCGAAGAGGAAATGCTCGATCTCCCGCAGGTCGGAGGGCGAACCCGTGACGAGGCGGCGGCGCTCGTCATCGGGATCGCGCTCGGGATAGGGGTAGGCGTCGTACTGCTCGGTGATCTCGGACATGGGGCCAGAGAGTTTCGCGCCAGCGCGGCGGAGGCAAGCCCGAAACGCCGGCGGCAGCCTGACGCGTCCGGCGCGACCGAAAACGACAAGCGGAGATGTCGCCCGCAGGCGCGCGCGCCGCGCGAGGCCCGACAGACTTGGCGCGAGCGAGGAGGGCCGCGCCATGAACCAGCACTACCGCGACACCCGCAAGATCGACCCCACGCGGGGCGCCACGCTCGGTGACGGAACGCCGAACGACAATGACCGCGTGGAGGTCGGCCCGACCCGGCTCGCCTTCCGGGAATGGGAGGCGGCGGGGCTCGCGCTTCCCGATCTGGCCCGGATGCGCCGCTACCGCTGGCGCCGGCTCACCGATCACGTCGTGACGCGCGATTACGGTGGGCTGCTGCTCTTCGACCCGCTCAACAGCCGCTACGCCACCGATTCCACCAACATGCAGCTCTGGAACACCCACAACCCGTTCCGGGCGCTCCTGCTCTGCGCCGACGGATACATGGTGCTCTGGGACTACAAGAACGCCCCCTTCCTGAGCGAATTCAACCCCCTGGTGCGCGAAGTCCGTTCGGGCGCGGACCTCTTCTACTTCGACCGGGGGGACAAGGTGGACGTGGCGGCCGACGCCTTCTCGAACGAGCTGCGCGACCTTGTGGCCGAGCATGGCGGCGGCAACATGCGTCTCGCGGTGGACAAGATCATGCTTCACGGGCTCCGCGCGCTCGAGCGCCGCGGCTTCGAGATCATGGAGGGCGAGGAGGTCACCGAGAAGGCGCGAAGCGTGAAGGGCCCGGACGAGATCCTCGCCATGCGCTGCGCCTCCCACGCCTGCGAGGCGGCCGTGGCCGAGATGGAGCGCTTCGCCCGCACCAGCGTGCCCGGGGGCGGCGTCAGCGAGGACGACATCTGGGCGGTGCTCCACGCCGGAAACATCCGCCGCGGCGGCGAGTGGATCGAGACCCGGCTTCTCGCCTCGGGGCCGCGCACCAACCCCTGGTTCCAGGAATGCGGGCCAAGGCTCGTGCAGGAGAACGAGATCGTGGCCTTCGACACGGATCTCGTCGGCGCCTACGGTATCTGCGTGGACATCTCGCGCACCTGGTGGGTGGGCGAGGCCGAGCCGCGGCCGGACATGGTAGAGGCGATGCGCCACGCGCACGAGCACATCATGACGAACATGGAGATGCTGCGGCCCGGCGTGCACATGCGCGAGCTTTCCGAAAACTGCCACCGTCTCGCGGACAAGTACCAGGATCTGAAATACGGCTGCCTGATGCATGGCGGCGGGCTTTGCGACGAGTGGCCGCTCATCGCCTATCCCGACCGGATGGTCCCAGGCGCGTTCGACTATCACCTCGAACCCGGCATGGTGCTCTGCGTCGAGGCGCTGGTGGGCGAGGTCGGGGGCGATTTCTCGATCAAGCTCGAGGACCAGGTGCTGATCACCGAGACGGGCCACGAGAACCTGACGCGCTATCCGTTCGACCCCCGGCTCATGGGCGCCTGAGCCCCGCGGAGAGGGGGCAAGCCGCTTGCAAGCGGCTTGCCCGCGCGTTGCATCTCTGACGTTCCATCACCTCGCCGCGAGGCGCCTTGCGCCGGGCCCGCGGCCTCAGCAGGGTGCGGTCACGTCATCGCCGAGGAGCCCGACCCCATGCCCGACGACCGCTTCACCTTCGAGGGCCACGCCGGCCACGCGCTTGCAGCCCGGCTCGACATGCCGAGGGGCGCGCATCTGGCCACCGCGCTCTTCGCGCACTGCTTCACCTGCGGCAAGGACATCGCCGCCGCGCGGCGGATCGCCCAGCGCCTGGCCGGCATGGGCATTGCCGTGCTCCGCTTCGATTTCACCGGGCTCGGGCATTCCGAGGGCGAGTTCGCCAACACCTCCTTCAGCTCCAACGTGGACGACCTCGTGGCCGCCGCCACGGCGCTCGAGGCGCGCGGCATGGCGCCCTCGCTCCTCGTGGGGCACTCGCTCGGCGGCGCGGCGGTGCTCCGCGCCGCGCGCCGCATCGGAAGCGCGAAGGCCGTGGCCACGATCGGCGCGCCCTGCGACCCCGAGCATGTCACCCACAATTTCGGCGCCAATCTCGACGAGATCCGCGAGGCGGGCGAGGCGACGGTGGATCTCGGCGGGCGGCCCTTCACGATCTCGCGGGGCTTCCTCGAGGATCTCGAGGGCGCGAGCCTCGTCGAGGACATCCGAGAGCTGCGCCGCGCGCTTCTCGTCATGCACGCCCCCCGCGACGCGGTGGTGGGGATCGAGAACGCCACCCGCATCTTCGTGAACGCAAGGCACCCGAAGAGCTATGTCACGCTCGACGACGCGGACCATCTCGTGACACGGGCGCGGGACGCCGATTACGCCGCGGAGGTCATCGCCGCCTGGGCCGGGCGCTATCTCGCGCTCGAGCGCTCCGCCCCGCCCGACGGCGCGCCCGAGGGCGTGGTCCGCGTGACGGAGGCCGATCCGAAAGGCTTCCTGCAGGACATCCAGTCCGGGCCGCAGCACCACGCGCTGGCCGACGAGCCCGAACGCCTCGGCGGGACGGACAGGGGCATGTCGCCCTACGGCTTCGTCGCCGCGGGACTCGGCGCCTGCACCTCGATGACGATCCGCATCTATGCCCGCCGGAAGGGCTGGCCGCTCGCGCATGTCGAGGTGGAGGTCACCCACGACAAGCTGCACGGCGAGGACGCCGACGAGGCCGGCGCGGGCCAGCCGAAGAAGGTGGACGTGTTCCGCCGGACGATTCGCCTCGAGGGCGATCTCGACGATGCGCAGCGCGCCCGGCTGCTCGAGATCGCGGACCGCTGCCCCGTCCACCGCACCCTGGAGCAGTCGAGCCGCGTGGAGACCGCGCTCGCCTGATCCCGCGGGCGCGGCGCTTGCGGGGGCGCGGCGCGCGGTCTACACCCCGCGCCGTCCCAGGAAGGAGCGCCGCCCATGATCCCCCGTTATTCCCGCCCCGAGATGGTGGCCGTCTGGTCGCCCGAGAGCAGGTTCCGCATCTGGTTCGAGATCGAGGCGCATGCCTGCGACGCCATGGCCGAGCTGGGCGTGATCCCGCGCGAGAACGCCGAAGCCGTCTGGAAGGCGAAGGACGCCACCTTCGACGTGGCGCGGATCGACGAGATCGAGGCGGTCACGAAGCACGACGTCATCGCCTTCCTCACCCATCTGGGCGAGATCGTGGGCCAGGAGGAGGCGCGCTTCGTCCACCAGGGCATGACGAGTTCGGACGTGCTCGACACCTGCCTAAACGTGCAGCTCACCCGCGCGGCCGACATCCTTCTCGAAGATCTGGACCGGGTGCTCGCCGCGCTGAAGCGCCGCGCCTTCGAGCACAAGGAGACCGTGCGCATCGGCCGCTCCCACGGGATCCACGCCGAACCCACGACGATGGGCCTCACCTTCGCGCGCTTCTACGCCGAGATCGACAGAGGCCGCCGCCGGCTGGAGGCCGCGCGGGCGGATATCGCGACCGGCGCGATCTCGGGCGCCGTGGGAACCTTCGCCAACATCGACCCGGCGGTGGAAGCGCATGTCTGCGCGCAGATGGGGCTCGCGCCCGAGCCGATCTCGACCCAGGTGATCCCGCGCGACCGCCACGCCGCCTTCTTCGCGACACTCGGCGTCATCGCCTCGTCTGTGGAGAACATCGCCACCGAGATCCGCCACATGCAGCGCACCGAGGTGCTCGAGGGGGAGGAGTTCTTCAGCCAGGGCCAGAAAGGCAGCTCCGCGATGCCGCACAAGCGCAACCCGGTGCTCTCGGAGAACCTCACCGGGCTCGCGCGGCTGGTGCGCTCGGCGGTGATCCCGGCGATGGAGAACGTCGCGCTCTGGCACGAGCGCGACATCTCGCATTCCTCCGTGGAACGCGTGATCGCGCCCGACGCCACGGTGACGCTCGACTTCGCGCTGCACCGCCTGGCGTGGGTCGTCGACAAGCTGGTGATCTACCCCGAGCGGATGCTGGAGAACCTGCACCGTTTCCGCGGCCTCGTGATGAGCCAGCGCGTTCTGCTCGCGCTCACCCAGGCGGGGGTGAGCCGCGAGGACGCCTACGCCATGGTCCAGCGCAACGCGATGAAGGTCTGGGAGGACGGCCGCGACTTCAAGACCGAGCTCCTGGCCGATCCGGACGTCGTCCAGGCGCTTGGAAAAGAGGCGATCGAGGAAAAATTCGACCTCGATTACCACCTGAAACACGTCGACACGATCTTCGAGAGGGTTTTCGGAGCATCGAGCATTTGAAGACCGCCGTCGCCGTGCTAGCTTTCCGTTACGGAACCAACAGGAGACCGCCATGACCACGATCAAGACGCTTCTGGCCGCCGCCGCCCTGACCGCCGTGCCCGCAATGTCGATGGCGGCCTGCGGCAGCCACAGCAAACAGGTGATGTCCTGCGGCGAGGGCCTTGTCTGGAGCGAGGCTCAGCAGACCTGCGTGCAGCAGGTCATGAGCTGACACCGGCGACGCCGGGCAGGACGGAACAGGACCGGGCGGCCCCGGCGGGCCGCCTTTTTCGTTCCTGACGGCACGTCCACCGCGCGTCCGTGATGCCCGGCCCATGGCCCCGTTCGCCCGCGGTCCCTCGCCCGAGAAGCGACACGCGCCCCTGCGTGCCACCCCCGTCGCGCATCCCGCCGCAGCCGCGAGGCCGGGCCGTCTCGTTGAATCGGCGCGCGCCGGGAAACCGGGCGGGCGCCGCGGATTCTCCGCCCCGGTTCAGTCTTTCTTCACCGCTCCCGCTTAAGACCCGTCGAGAACGGCTCGACATCGGGGAGAGGATGGATACGCATCGCGAGCTTGCACCGCTCGGCGCCACGCCGGCCGCCGCCCCGCCCTCGTCGCTCGACCGGCGGCGCAAGGCGGCGATCATCGTCCGCCTTCTTGTGAACGAGGGGGCGGAGATCCCGCTTTCCGAGTTGCCCGACGAGTTGCAGGCAGAGCTCGCCCAGGAAATGGGCGCCATGCGCTACGTCGACCGCGACACGTTGCGCGCCGTCATCGACGAGTTCGCCGACGAGCTGGAGCGCGTGGGCCTCGCGTTCCCCGGGGGCATGGCCGGGGCGCTCGACGCGCTCGACGGCCATCTCAGCGCCCCCACCGCCGCGCGTCTGCGCCGCGAGGCGGGGGTGCGCCAGTCCGGCGATCCGTGGGCGCGGCTCGGGGCGCTTCCCCCGAAGGAGCTTCTGCCCTTCGTGACGGCCGAAAGCATCGAGGTCGCGGCCGTGCTGCTCTCCAAGCTCGAGACGTCCAAGGCCGCGGCGCTTCTCGGCCTTTTGCCCGGTGCGCGCGCGCGGCGGATCACTTATGCCGTCTCGCTCACCGCCGCGATCACGCCCGAGGCCGTGGACCGGATCGGCCTTGCCCTTGCCGCGCAGCTCGACGCGCGCCCGCCCCGCGCCTTCCCGGACGAGCCGGTGCAGCGCGTGGGTGCGATCCTCGACTCGTCTGCCGCCGCCACCCGGGACGACGTGCTCGAGGGGCTGGAGGAAACCGACCGCGCCTTCGCCGAACGCGTGCGCCAGGCGATCTTCACCTTCGCCGACATCCCCGGCCGGCTGGAGCCGCGCGACGCCGGCAAGATCCTGCGCGAGATGGAACAGCCGGTCCTCGCCCGCGCGCTCGCCGCGGCCGAGGCCTCGGACGAGGGCCTGCGGGACGCGGCCGCCTTCCTCCTCGACAACATATCGTCCCGCCTGGCCGACACGTTGCGCGAGGAAATGGCCGGGCTAGGGGAGGTCTCCGCGCAGGAGGGCGAGGAAGCCATCACCGAGGTCGTGGGCGTCATCCGGCGCCTCGAGCGCGCGGGCGAGATCCGCCTCGCGACGCCCCCGCCCAGGGAGTGAGCCCGACGGCGATGGACAGCCGCGATGGCCCGTGCCTAACCTTCCGACATGACACGCCCCGCGACGCCGCCCCCCGCCCCGACCGTCGATCCGGCCCTCGTCCGGTCGCGGGCGATCCTGCTGATGCTCGGCGCGGTGCTCTGCTTCACGCTGATGGACGCCACGGCCAAGGCGCTTTCGGTCCGGGTCGGCACCGTTCCGACGCTCTGGGCGCGCTACACGGGCCAGACGCTCGTGGTGCTGGCGCTCGTGGCGGCGCGCCTCGGCACCGTGCTGCGCACGCGCTACCCGCGTCTGCAGCTGTTTCGCTCGCTCTACCTTCTTGGCGCGACGGCGTGCTTCTTCTTCGGCATCGCGAATATCGGACTTGCCGAGGCCACCGCGATCATGAACGTGAACCCTGTGCTGATCACGCTCGGGGCCGCGCTCTTTCTCGGCGAGCGGATCGGTCCGCGCCGCGCCTTCGGCATCGCGGCGGCGCTTCTGGGCGCGCTCATCGTGATCCGGCCGGGCAGTGCCGTCTTCTCGCCCTTCGCGCTGCTGCCGCTGGGCGCGGCGATCTTCTATTCGGCCTATGCGCTCACCACCCGGTTCGTCGGCCGCGACGAAGACCGCTGGACCTCGCTCGTCTACACCGCGCTCTTCGGCACGGTCGCGCTCAGCCTTGCGGTGCCGTTCTACTGGCAGACGCCCGATGCCCTCTCGCTTCTCCTCATGGTGGCGCTCGCGGGGTTCGGGACGACCGGGCAACTCCTGCTCATCACCGCGCTGCAGCGGGGCGAAGCGGGAATGCTCGCCCCCTTCGCCTATGCCGGACTGGTCTTCGCGGCGCTCTGGGGCATCCTCTTCTTCGCGGAATACCCCGATGGCTGGACCGTCCTAGGCGCGCTTGTGATCGCGGGCGCCGGACTCTATGTCTGGCACCGCGAAACAAGGGCCGCCTGACGGCGGAGCGCCATGCCCCCTGCCCCGCCCCAATCCGACGCCCCCGGCGGAAGCTGGAGCGACTGGCTGACGGACCGGCTGCTGCGCGGTCTGATCGCCGGTGCCCTGCTGCTGCCCTGGACGACGCGACCCCGCCTCATGGGATGGCTCGTGCGTCGGGTGGTGGCACCGCTCGCCGGCTGGCGCGCGCGGGCGCGGGCCAATCTTGCCCATGTCTGGCCGGACATGCCCGAGGCGGAGCGGCGGCGCATCGCCGACGCGGCCGCCGACAATGCCGGGCGCACCATGATCGAGAACTACGACATCGCGGGGCTGAAGGCGCGCGCCGCCGCCGCGCCCATCGGCGGCGAGGGTCTCGCGCTGCTGGAACGCGCCCACGCCGCCGGCGAGCCGGTGCTGCTGGTGACCGGGCATTTCGGCAACCACGAGATCCCGCGCGCCGCGCTGGTGGCGCGCGGCCTGCAGGTGGGCGGCCTCTACCGCCCGATGAAGAACCGCTACTTCAACGATCATTACGCGGCGAACATGCACGCGCTTTCGGGGCCGGTCTTCGAGCAGGGCCGCCGGGGCACGATGGGCCTCGTCCGGCACATCCGCGAGGGCGGCATCGGCGTGCTTCTCTTCGACCTCTATGCCGGGCGCGGCGCGCCGGTGGATTTTCTGGGCAAGCCCGCGCCGACACTGACCTCGGCGGCCGAGATCGCGCTGAAGACCGGGGCTCACGTGATCCCGTTCTTCGGCATCCGCCAGCCCGACGGCCTTCATTTCGAGATCGCGTTCGAGGCGCCGGTGCCCCATGGCGACCCGGTGAAGATGACCCGAGAGATGACCCGGCGGCTTGAGGCGCGGGTGCGCGCCGATCCCGGCCAATGGTTCTGGATCCACCGCCGCTGGAAGCCCGAGCGCCAGGCCGCGCGTCAGCGCAAGCGCGCCGCCGCGAGCACCGCGCCCTGATCGTCACCGTCGCCCGCGTCCTGGACCAGAACCACGACGGGCTGATCCCCGGGCGCCTCCGCCAGAAGCCGAAGGGGCGTCTGCCCGTCCCAGCGCGCCAGCACCGTCCAGCGGGTCACGATGTTGGAATAGGCCAGCGTGCGGCCCGCGTTCTCGCCCCGCGTGATCTTCACGGTCGCGTGCGGCCGGTAGCGCACGAAGTGCACCTGCGCCGCGCCCACGGGCGCCACGGCCTCGACCTCGATCGCCACTTTCGCCCCGGCAGCGCGCTCGAGGCCCAGCGACACCTTGCGCGGCGCCTCGGCATGGGCGCGGATCAGGTCGATCACGGCCATCGGGCGGGCGCCCATCACGTGGTCGGCGCCGCCCACGATCATCTGCGGCGTGTAGATGGAATTGTGCCCGGCGGCATGGGCGTAAGCCTTTTGCCGCGCGGTGAAGGCGGGCTGCGCGAAGCTGTCCTTCCAGCCGATATAGTCCCAGTAATCGACGTGCAGCGCGAGTGCGATCACGTCGTCGCGCTCTGCCAGATCGGCCAGAAACGCGTCGGCGGGCGGGCAGGAGGAGCATCCCTGCGAAGTGAAGAGTTCGACGACGACCGGGTGCTCGTCGGCCGAGGCCACCGACGCACCCGCCACCAGAACCCAGCCAGCCAGTAGCCATCCGCCGATCCGCCGCATGCCTCGATGCCTTTCTCCGTTACGCCACCTTCGTTCTAGGAGCCGCACCGGGGGTTGGCCAATCACCGTTTTGCGAGAGCTGTCACACGCGCCTTGCGACCAATTGTGCACTATAGTATACAAAGCGGGACGCCGGCCTTGATCGCACCCCTGCGCGGGCGGTAAGCCGGCCGCGAACGCGCCATTCCAGCCATTACCCGAGGAGCTTTCAATGCCCATCACCGTCGGACAGGACAGCGCCGGAACCCGCCGCGAGATCGAGGCGGGCGGCAAGCGGTTTGCCTACTACTCCATTCCCGCGGCCGAGGAGGCCGGGCTGGGCGACTTCTCCCGCCTTCCCGCCGTGCTCAAGGTGGTGCTGGAAAACATGCTCCGCTTCGAGGACGGCAAGACCGTCTCGGTGGACGACATCAAGGCGTTCTCGGCCTGGGCCGAAAAGGGCGGCAGGACGCCGCGCGAGATCGCCTACCGCCCCGCGCGGGTCCTGATGCAGGACTTCACCGGCGTGCCGGCGGTCGTCGATCTCGCGGCGATGCGCGACGGCATCAAGGCGCTTGGCGGCGATCCTCAGAAGATCAATCCGCTGAACCCGGTCGACCTCGTGATCGACCACTCGGTGATGATCGACGAGTTCGGCAACCCGCGCGCCTTCCAGATGAACGTGGACCGGGAATACGAGCGCAACATCGAGCGCTACACTTTCCTCAAATGGGGCCAGAAGGCCTTCGACAACTTCCGCGTGGTTCCGCCGGGCACCGGCATCTGCCACCAGGTGAACCTGGAATACCTGGCCCAGACCGTCTGGTCCGACGCGGACCAGAACGGCGATGAGGTGGCGTATCCCGACACGCTGGTGGGCACCGACAGCCACACCACCATGGTCAACGGGGCGGCCGTCCTCGGCTGGGGCGTGGGCGGCATCGAGGCGGAGGCCGCGATGCTGGGCCAGCCGATCTCGATGCTGATCCCCGAGGTGGTCGGCTTCGAGCTGACCGGCCGCATGATCGAGGGCACGACCGGCACCGATCTCGTGCTCAAGGTGGTCGAGATGCTGCGCAAGAAGGGCGTGGTGGGCAAGTTCGTGGAGTTCTACGGCGAAGGGCTGGATCACCTGCCGCTCGCCGACCGCGCCACGATCGCCAACATGGCCCCCGAATACGGCGCCACCTGCGGCTTCTTCCCGGTCGATGACGAGACGCTGCGCTATCTGCGCCAGACCGGCCGCGAGGAGGCGCGCGTGGACCTTGTGGAAGCCTATGCCAAGACCAATGGCATGTGGCGCGGGCCCGACTACGCGCCGATCTACACCGACACGCTGACGCTCGACATGGGCACCATCGTGCCTGCCATCTCGGGGCCGAAGCGGCCGCAGGACTACACCACGCTCGACCGCGCCGCGCCGGCCTTCTTCGAGGTCGTCTCGGAGTATCGCGGCGAGGACGAGGGGCTCGAGGCCACCTCCATGGCGTCCGAAGGCCCGGCGCCCGACGCGATGGTCGACCCGCGCAAGGAGGTCTCGGTCGAGGGCGAGGACTACACCCTGCGCGACGGCTCGGTGGTCATCGCCTCGATCACTTCCTGCACCAACACGTCGAACCCCTACGTGATGATCGGCGCGGGGCTCGTGGCGCGCAAGGCGCGCGAACTCGGCCTGACACGCAAGCCCTGGGTCAAGCCCTCCCTCGCCCCGGGCAGCCAGGTCGTCTCCGCCTATCTGGAAGCAGCCGGGCTTCAGGAGGATCTGGACGCCATCGGCTTCAACCTCGTGGGCTACGGCTGCACCACCTGCATCGGCAATTCGGGCCCGCTTCAGCCTGAGATTTCCGAGGCGATCACCACGGGCGACCTCATCGCCACCTCGGTGCTTTCGGGCAACCGCAACTTCGAGGGCCGGATCAGCCCCGACGTGCGCGCGAACTACCTCGCCAGCCCGCCGCTCGTCGTGGTCTACGCGCTCGCGGGCGACATGAACATCGACCTCACGCGGGAGCCCGTCGGCGACGACAAGGACGGCAACCCCGTCTACCTGAAGGATCTCTGGCCCAGCCAGAAGGAGATCGCGGAGCTGGTGGAACGCACGGTGACGCGCGAGGCGTTCCAGACGCGCTACGCCGACGTCTTCGAGGGCGACGACAAGTGGCGTTCGGTGGAGACGACCGACAGCGAGACCTACGACTGGCCGGCAAGTTCCACCTACGTGCAGAACCCGCCCTACTTCCAGGACATGGGCATGGAGCCCGGCACCATCGAGAACATCGAGGGCGCGCGCATCCTCGCGATCCTTGGCGCCATGGTGACCACCGACCACATCTCGCCCGCCGGCTCCTTCAAGCCCGACACGCCGGCCGGGCGCTACCTGACCGATCGGCAGGTGGCCCCGCGCGACTTCACCTCCTACGGCTCGCGGCGCGGCAACCACGAGGTGATGATGCGCGGCACCTTCGCCAACATCCGCATCCGCAACGAGATGCTCGACGGGGTCGAGGGCGGCTACACGCTCGGCCCGGACGGCGAGCAGACCTCGATCTACGAGGCCGCCATGGCCTGGCAGGAGAAGAGCGTGCCGCTCGTGGTGATCGCGGGCGAGCAGTACGGCGCCGGCTCGTCGCGCGACTGGGCCGCGAAGGGCACCGCGCTTCTGGGCGTCAAGGCCGTCATCGCCGAGAACTTCGAGCGCATCCACCGCTCGAACCTCGTGGGCATGGGCGTCGTGCCGTTCGAGTTCATGAACGGCGACACACGGCGAACTCTGGAGCTGAAGGGCGACGAAAGCGTCTCGATCGGGGGGCTCGACAGCGTGACCCCGCAGGCCGAGGTTCCGGCGACGATCACCTACGGCGACGGCACGACGAAGGAGATCACCCTGAAGTGCCGCATCGATACGGCGGTGGAAAAGGAATACGTCGAGAACGGCGGCGTGCTGCACTTCGTGCTCCGGAACCTCGCCGGCGCGGCATGATCCGAAGGGCGGCGCCGGCGACCTGGCGCCGCCCCCTCCCGGCCGGAAGGGACCAGGCAGGACCGCGCGGGAAAACCTTTCCTTGACGATTTTCGGGCAGAACCGTCGCCACGGGCGAGGGCGCCATCACGGAAATCACGAATGACACATCGTTTCGCAAACCACCGTTCCGCCCCCGCGCGCGTCCTGCGTCGCGGGGCCATCCCGATGCCGCTTCTCGAGGCGGCATTCCTTCTCACGCTTGTCCTGGTCTCGGCGTTGTGAGGGTCAGTTCCCGGCGATGCCGCCCGCCCGCTCGATGGCCGGGCGGATCGTGCTTTCCAGGATGTTCTCCGTGATCGGCCCGGCGAAGCGCAGGACGATCACGCCGTCGCCGTCGATCACGTAGGTCTCGGGCACGCCGTAAAGCCCCCAGTCGAGCGCCATGCGCCCCGAGGCGTCCGCGCCGATGGCGGCGTAGGGATCGCCCAGCTCCTCCAGGAATCGCAGCGCCTTGCCCGGGTCGTCCTTGTAATTGATTCCGTAGATCGGCACGCCCTCCTCGGCGAGCGTCTCGAGATGCGGATGCTCCACCCGGCAGGGCGCGCACCAGGACGCCCAGTAGTTCACGAGCTTCGCGCCCGGACGGCGCAGCGTGTCGTCATCGAAAAGCGTCTTGTCCCCGAGGTCGCTCACCTGCACGGGCGGGGCCGGTCGCCCTTCCCGCGCGGAGGGCAGCGCGTCGGGGTCCTCGCGGAACATGCCCGCGAAGAACAGCCCCGCCAGCGCGGCGAAGATCACCGGCGGCAGGATCATCATCGGCCTAAGCTTCGCCATCGCGCCGCGCCTCCAGCTTGTCGAGATCGGCCTTCACGCGCCGCGCGCGCCTCAGGCTCAGCCAGACCAGCGCCGCGAGGAGCAGAAGGCTCCCGCCATAGGACCCGAGCACCGCGGCCGCGTATTTTCCGAGATCGGGCATCATGCCATCCGCTCCCGCGCGATGAGCGCCTTCGCCCGCCGCGCGCGGATCTCGGTGCGCGTGCGCAGCAGCAGAAGCGCCACGAACAGAAGCACGAACCCGGCGATGCAGACGAGAAGCGGCAGGTAGAAGACGTCGTGCACGTTCTCCTCGGCGTCGAGCGACAGCGACGCGCCCTGGTGCAGACCCTGGTTCCAGAAGAGCACCGCGTAGCGCGACAGAAGCGCGAAGACCGAGCCCACGAGGCACAGCACCGAGGTGAGGTCCGCCGCCGTGTCCGGGTTGTCCACCGCCTCCCAGAGCGCGACGTAGCCGAGGTAGAACAGGAACAGGACAAGGAACGAGGTGAGCCGCGGATCCCATGCCCACCAGGTACCCCACATCGGCTGCCCCCAGAGCGCGCCCGTCAGAAGCGCGATCATCGTCATGACGAGGCCCACGGGGGCCGCGGCCTTCGCCGCCAGCGCCGAGACGTGGTGCCGGCGGATCACCCATATCAAAGAGGCCGCCAGCATCATGATCCAGATGTTGATCGCCATGAGCGCGGCCGGAACGTGCAGGTAGATGATCTTCACCGTCGATCCCTGGCGGAAATCGTCGGGCGTGAAGAAGAACCCCCAGACAAGACCCACGGCAAGGCAGATCGCCGCCCCCCAAGACACCCAGGGCAGCAGCCATCCCGACAGCCGCAGGAATTTCACGGGGTTCGCCCACTCCCACATCGACCGGCTCGCGCGCTGTTCCATCGTCCTCCCTCTCGTCTGGCTGATCTAGTCGCTGCCGGCGCCGGGCGCAATTCACATCAGCGCAGGTTGATCCTGACTACCGCGGCAGAGGCGAAAGGCAAAAGCGCGATGGTGCCGCAGGTCAGCCCGGCCAGAAGCGCGGCGGGGGTCGCGACGGCGAGGCCCTCGGCCCCGCGGCGCGCCACTTCCGCCCCGAAGATCAGCGTGGGAACGTAGAGCGGCAGCACGAGAAGCGACAGCAGAAGCCCGCCGCGCTTGATCCCGACCGTCAGCGCCGCACCGAAGGTGCCGATCACCGACAGCGCGGGCGTGCCGAGCGCGAGCGAGACCACGAGCCACAGATAACCCCCGGGCGCGAGGTTCATCAGAACGCCGAGGGCCGGCGCGGCCAGCACCAGCGGCAGCCCCGTGGTCAGCCAGTGCGCCAGCGCCTTGACCGACACCAGCGCCTCGAGCGGCAGGGGGGCCGTGGCCAGCAGATCGAGGCTGCCATCCTCCCAGTCGAGCGCGAAGATCC
Source organism: Rhodosalinus sp. FB01 (assembly GCF_041365715.1). Classification (NCBI taxonomy): domain Bacteria; kingdom Pseudomonadati; phylum Pseudomonadota; class Alphaproteobacteria; order Rhodobacterales; family Paracoccaceae; genus Rhodosalinus; species Rhodosalinus sp. FB01. Next base: position 245,531 of record NZ_JBGFSH010000001.1, read on the forward strand.
GGTCGAGCGACAGCAGGCAGGCCAGCAGCGCCCCCACCCAGAGGATGCCCGGCGCGATCCGCGCGAGAAGCGCGGTGTCCGGCCCGACCCCGAAGGGCACGAGGACGGTGACGATCAGGAAGAAGGCGAGGCCGAGGCCGAACCCCCCGCCCGCGCGGATCGCAAGTTTCAGGTCGCGGGCCAGAAGCGCGATCACAGGAACGCCTCGTCCTCGGCCGCGGCGCGCGGCCGCGCTTTCAGCGGGGTGACGTCCAGCACCTGCGCCTCGAGCCCGAGATCGATATGCGTGGCGATGAGCACCGCGCCGCCCTGCCCGAGATGGGCGCGCACCGCCTGCGCGAAAAGCCCCACCGAGGCCATGTCGAGCGACACGGTGGGCTCGTCCAGCGCCCAGACCGGCCGGCCCGTCACCAGCAGGCGCGCAAGCCCCAGCCGGCGTTTCTGCCCGGCCGAAAGCGCGCCCGCCGGCCGCTCTGCCAGCGCCTCGAGGTCGAAGGCGGCCAGCGCCGGGGCGATATCGCCGGTGCCGAAGACGCGCGCCCAGAAGGCGAGGTTCTCGGTCACCGTGAGCGTGGTCTTCAACCCGTCGGCGTGGGCCGCGTAGGCGATGGCGTCCGGCGCGGCCTCGATCCAGCCCTCGAGCGGCGGCTGAAGCCCCGCCACCGTGCGCAGAAGCGTGGTCTTGCCGGACCCGTTCGGCCCGCGCAGCACCAGCGCCCCGCCCGGGGCGAGCGTGAAGGCCACGTGCTCTAGCACGGGCACGCCGCCGCGGGAGACAGCAAGATCGTGGGCGGACAACAACATGACCCGGGCCTTAGCCCATCGCCCCGGCGGGGGAAAGGCGGGACGGCGCCGCGCCCCCGCCCGATGTCGATGGGCCGCGCGGATGCGAACCAGGGCTCACGAAGGCGCCCCCGGACCCCTCAGACCGGCAGCGCGGCGAGCGCGATGCGCCTGCCCTCCGACAGGAGCACGTTGAAGCTTCGGCAGGCGGGCCCCGTGGCCATCACCTCGACCCCGATGCCGGCCTCCTCGAGCCGGGCGCGCAGATCGGAGGGGATATGGGCGATCTCCGCACCGGTGCCGACGAAAAGCACGTCGACGTCGCCCGCCAGCGCAAGAAGGCTCTCGTTGTCCTCGTAGCCGCCCCAGGACGCCGCGCCGCGGTGGCTCAGAAGAAGCGGGCCCTCGCGCGCCTCCCCGCCCACGCGGAAGAAGCCGGGGCCGTAGCCGTCCACCGGCAGGGCGTCGGTATAGACCACTTCGTTGAGGCGCATCGCGGACCTCCCTCAGCCGTCGAAGAGCGGGGCTCCGGTTATCACGGCAAGCGCGATCACGCCATAGGCCGCGCCCCGGAAGAGCCGCTCGCGGGCGGGATCGAAGAGCCACTGGCCCAGAAGCGTGGTGACGAAATAGGGCACGGCCAGCAACGCGGCGAGCCAGACCGTCGCCGCGCCGCCCCCCAGCCCCCGCAGCGACAGGTTGGCCACGATCACCACGTCGAGCGCCGCGAGAAAGAGGATGGTGTTGGCGCGCACGGCCTGCGCTGCGCGGGTCGAGGCGAGGTAGAACAGGATCACCACCGGGCCGGTCAGCCCGGTCATCCCGCCCACGACGCCGGCGGCCCCCCCGATCGCGGCAATGCCCGGCGCACGAAGCCGCGCGTGGTAGCGCCATCCCGTTGCCACGGCGGCGAGTGTCGTCGCCGCGATACCCGTGACGAGCCAGCGCAGCGTGGTTTCCGGCAGCACGCCCAGCGCCCAGACGCCGGCGGGCACGGTCACCGCGGCACAAAGCGCAAGCATACCCACCTCGCCCCGATCGGCCTCGCCCCAGGCCCGCGGCAAAAGCGCCCCGGTGCTTGCCAGCCCGGTGAGCGCGATCAGCAGCACGACCTGCGAGAGCGGCAGGAAAAGCCCCGCGACGGGCACGAAGATCAGCGCCGTGCCAAAGCCGGTGAAGCCGCGCACGAGCCCGGCGACGGCGATCGTGAGAGCGAGCCAGGCCGCGCCGGGGGTCGCGAGCGCGGCCCAGAGGCCCTCAGGCATCCACGTCGGAGAACTGCGTTCCGGCGGAGGCGTCGGGCTTCGACCAGTCGCGCTTCACCCCGAGGACGAGGAGGATCGTCGAGGCCACGAAGATCGAGGAATAGGTGCCGACGACCACGCCCCAGATCATCGCGAAGACGAAGCCGCGGATCACGTCGCCGCCGAGGACGAAAAGCGAGATCAGCGCGAGCAGCGTCGTCACCGAGGTCATGAAGGTGCGCGAAAGCGTCTCGTTGATCGAAAGGTTCAGCACCTCCCGCAACGGGCGTTTCTTGTATTTCATCAGGTTCTCGCGCACCCGGTCGAAGACGACCACCGTGTCGTTGAGCGAATAGCCCACGATGGTCAGCAGAGCCGCGATGATCGCGAGGTCGAACCTGATCTGCAATTCCGAGAAGATGCCGATGGTCAGGATCACGTCGTGGATGAGGGCGGCGACGGCGCCCAGCGCGAACTGCCACTCGAAGCGCAACCAGATGTAGATGAGCACCGCGCCGATGGCGAGCATCACCGCGATGATCGCGGTCCTGATCAACTCTCCGGAGACCTTCGGGCCGACCGACTCCACCGACACGAACTGGATGTCCGGCGCGACCGTCCGAAGCGCGCCGCGCACCTCCTCCACGACCGCGGCGGAAACGCTTTCCTCGCCCTCCTGCGCTGCGAGGCGGACCATCGCGACGTTCTGGTCGGGGCCGAAGGTCGGATCGAAAACCTCCGATATCGCGACATCGCCCAGGTTCAGCCGCTGCAGCGCGTCGCGGTAGGCGCCCACGTCGACGGGCTGGGCCGATTCGGTCCGGATCGTCGTGCCACCGCGGAAATCGATGCCGTAGTTCAGGCCCTGGAGCAGAAAGGAGGCGATGGCGACGACGACCAGGAGCCCCGAGATCCCGAGCCACAGCTTCGGCCGCCCGAAGAAGTCGAAATTCGTGTCCTGGGGGACCAGTTTCAGCCGCATCGTCAGACCTCCAGCGTCTTGGGTCGGCGACGCTCGAACCACATCACCACCAGCAGGCGGGTGACGAAGATCGCCGTGAACACCGAGGTGAGGATGCCGAGGCCGAGCGTGATCGCGAAGCCGCGCACGGGCCCCGACCCCATCACGTAAAGGATGAGCGCGGTGATGAAGGTGGTGATGTTGGCATCCACGATCGCCGAAAGCGCCTTTTCGTAGCCCAGCTCGATGGCCCGCGCCGGGCCCTTGGCGGTGCGAAGCTCCTCCCGGATGCGCTCGAAGACGAGCACGTTGGCGTCCACCGCCATGCCGACGGTGAGCACGATCCCGGCAATGCCGGGCAGCGTCAGCGTCGCGCCGATCAGCGACAGCAGCCCGAAGATGAGACCGATGTTGAGAATGAGCGCCACGTTGGCGAAAAGCCCGAAGAGTCCGTAGGACAGCCCCATGAAAATCAGCACCGCGGCGAACGCCACCATGGTCGCGATCCGCCCGGCCTCGATGGAGTCGGCGCCGAGCTCGGGGCCGATGGTGCGCTCCTCCAGGAACTCGAGGCCCGCGGGCAGCGCGCCCGCGCGCAGCAGCACGGCGAGATTGGTGGACTCCTCGACCGTGAAGTCGCCGGTGATGATTCCCGATCCGCCGGGAATGTGGCTCTGGATCACGGGGGCGGAGATCACCTCCCCGTCGAGCACGATGGCGAAGGGGTTGCCGATATTCTGCGCGGTGTAGTCGCCGAACTTGCGCGCGCCGGTCGGGTTGAAGCGGAAATTCACCGCCGGGCGCCCGTTCTGATCGAAGGCGGGCTGCGCGTCCACCAGCTCCTCGCCGGTGACGACGGGCGCGGATTCGAGGTTGTAGAAAACACCCTCCTCGTCCAGCGAGGGCAGGATCTCGTTGCCGATGCCCGGAGGCTCGCCGGGATCGGCGTTTCGACTGACCACCGGCTGGAAGGTCAGAAGCGCCGTGGTGCCGATGATCTCCTTGAGCTCCGCGGCAGAGCCGATGCCGGGAACCTGGATCAGGATGCGCTCCGCGCCCTGTCGCTGGATGGTCGGCTCGCGGGTGCCCACCTCGTCGATGCGGCGGCGGATGATCTCGAGGGCCTGGCGCACCGTGCGATCGTCGGTGGCGCGTTTCTCCGCCTCCGAGAGCGTCACCACGATCTCGTCGCCCTCGCCGCGCACCTCCAGGTCCTGGGCGCCCGTGCCGGCAAGCGACGTGACCGGGCGGGCGAGCCCGCGCGCGACCTGCAGCGCGCGCGCCATGCCGTCGGGCTCGGAGATGCGCACGCGCAACTCGTCGGGCGCGGAAGGCTGCAGGCGGATCGTGCCCACGGTTTCGCGCTCGTCGCGCAGCGCGTCGCGCAGCTCGGGCCAGAGCGACTCCATCCGGCTTTCGTAGACGTCCCCGACCTGAACCTCGGCCAGCAGATGCGCACCGCCGCGCAGGTCGAGGCCGAGATTGACGATGCCGGAGGGCAGCCACGACGGCCAGAGCCCCGCCTCGGCCTCCAGCCGCGGCGTCGCGCCCTCGCGCTCGATGGTGGCGACCGCGTCGTTACGGGTCTCCACCCGCTCGTAGAACAGGTTCGGCATGGCCAGAAGCAGTCCGGTGGCCACGACGAGCCAGATCAGGACGCGCTTCCAGAGATCGAACTGGAGCATTTCGCGGACCTTTCGTCCGGGGCCGCGGTCAGGACCCCGAGGGCTCGGTCTTGCTGAGGACCTGCGCGATGGTGTTCTGGACGACGCGCACGCGCACGCCATCGGCCAGCTCGACCTCGATCTCGTTGTCGTCCTTGACCTTGGTGATCTTGCCGATCAGCCCGCCCTGCGTGACCACCTGATCGCCGCGGCGCAGGTTCTCGACCATTTTCTGGTGTTCCTTCATGCGCTTCTGCTGCGGGCGGATCAGCAGGAAGTACATGATCGCGAAGATCAGAATCAGCGGCAGAATCTGGGCAAATGCGCTCGCACCGTCCATCGGGGACTCCCTTGATAAGTGGCGGGGCGTCCCCGCGAGATCTGGCGCGAACCTATGGGGCGGGCGCCGGGTTTGCAAGACGCGCCCGGACGCTTGCGGGCGCGCCTGACCCGACGCTAGGCTCGCCTGGCCCGACACCCCTCACAAGGAGCGCCCGGATGTGCGCGCCGCTCCGCCTCGCCACGCTTTGCCTCGCGCTATGGGCCCCGCTGCCGGGCGGGGCAGAGAGCGCGCTGCCGCCGCTGGCCGACGCCGGCGGGCCGGCCTGGCACGCGGTCGGACGCGTCAACGTCGCGGGGTTCAAGCGCCGCACGATCTGCACCGGAACACTGGTGGCGCCCGACCTGGTAGTGACCGCCGCACATTGCGTGACGCGGGGAGACGGGCGCTCGGTTCCGCTCGGCGATCTGCATTTCGTCGCGGGCTGGCACAAGGGCGCCCATGCGGGCCACGCGCGGGCCGTGGCCGTTCACCTGCATCCGCGCTGGCGCGGCACCGGCCGGAGCGAGGTCGCCGCGGACATCGCGGTGATCCGGCTCGACGCGGCGCTCGAAGTTGCGCCACTGGGCTTCGGGGCGGCCGGCCGGCCGAACGGCGGGCGCGCGATCCTGGGATATCAGGCCAGCCGCCCCCACGCGCTCGGCGGGCGCACCGGCTGCGGCGGCGTCACGGTCGCGCCGGGGCACATGCGGCTCGATTGCGCGGCCGCGCCCGGCGCCTCCGGCGGGCCGGTGCTCGAGCGGCACGGCGACGCCTGGCGCGTGGTGGGCGTCGTCTCGGGCGGCGCGCCGCCCGGCGCGCCGCCGCGCACCCATGCCGCGCTGCTCGACCGGTGGGCGCTGGGGCACCTCGCCCGCCCGCGCTGAAGCGGCAGGCCCCGGGCCCTTACGTCGGCGGCGGAATTGTTCCATAACCCGCCCCGACCAGGACGAGTCGCAAGAGGGACCGATGCACGACATCCGCTTCATCCGCGAGGCGCCCGACGCCTTCGACGCGGCGCTTGCCCGGCGCGGGGCGGCCCCCGTCGCCGCGACGCTGCTGGAGCTTGACGAGGCCCGGCGCGCCGCCATCACCGCCGCCGAACAGGCGCAGGCCGAGCAGAACCGCGCCTCCAAGGAGGTGGGCCGCGCCAAGGCCGCGGGCGACGAGGCGGAATTCGAACGCCTGCGCGCCCTCGTCGCCGAGAAGAAGGACGAGGTGGCCGCGATGCAGGCCCGCGCGCGGGCCAAGGACGAGGCGCTGGCCGAGCTTCTCGCCGAGATCCCGACCCTGCCGCTCGACGACGTGCCCGACGGCGCGGACGAGGACGACAACGTCGAGATCCGCCGCTGGGGCGCGCCGCGCGCCCTCGACTTCACGGCGAAGGAGCATTTCGAGATCGCGGGCGTCGCGCGCGGAATGGATTTCGAGACCGCCGCGAAGCTCTCCGGCGCGCGCTTCGTGGTGCTTTCGGGGGCGGTGGCGCGGCTGCACCGCGCGCTCGCGCAGTTCATGATCGACGTCCATGTCGAGGAGAACGGCCTCACCGAAACCTGGACGCCCGTGCTCGTGCGCGAGGAGATGATGTTCGGCACCGGGCAGCTTCCGAAATTCGGCGAGGACAGCTACCGCACCGAGGATGGCTGGTGGCTCGTGCCCACCGCCGAGGTCACGCTCACCAACATCGTCAACGGCCAGATCGTGGACGAGGCCACCCTGCCCCGCCGCTTCGTGGCCCATACCCAGTGCTTCCGCTCGGAGGCGGGAAGCGCCGGCAAGGACACGGCGGGCATGCTGCGCCAGCACCAGTTCGAGAAGGTCGAGATGGTCTCGGTCACGCATCCCGACGCCTCGCTCGACGAGCATGCGCGCATGACCCGCTGCGCCGAGGACATCCTGGAACGTCTCGGCCTGCCCTACCGCACCGTCGTGCTTTGCACCGGCGACATGGGCTTCGGCGCGAAGAAGACCCACGACATCGAGGTCTGGCTTCCCGGCCAGGACCGCTACCGCGAGATCAGCTCCGTCTCGGTCTGCGGCGACTTCCAGGCGCGGCGGATGAACGCGCGCTTCCGTCCCGAGGGCGGCGGCAAGCCCGGCTTCGTGCACACCCTGAACGGCTCCGGCCTCGCGGTCGGGCGCACGCTGATCGCGGTGCTGGAAAACGGCCAGCAGGCCGACGGATCGGTGGTGCTGCCCGAGGCGCTCGCGCCCTATCTCGGCGGGCGCGGGAGGCTCACGACCGACGGCACGCTCGCCTGAGCCGCACGCCCCGCCGGCCGCGCGCCTTGCTGCCCGTCAGGCGAGCGCCTTGCCCAGCCGCGGCAGCCGCGCCTTCCTGAGAAGCGGGCGGATCTCCCAGCGTCCGTGCTCGGACAGCGCCTCGGCCCGGGCGCGCACGGCCTCCGCCGCCTCCGCCACCATGGCGGGGTCGGCCTTCCAGAAGCCAAGAAGAAACCCGTCGGGATCCGCGCGGGAGAGCCCCTCCTCTGCCAGCAGGCCGCGCGGAAAATCGGCCGCGTTCATGGTGACGATCGCGTCCGCCGAGCCCGCGATGGCGGCGGCAAGAACGTGGATGTCCGACGGGTCCGGCAGCCAGAGCCGCGCCTCGAGCGAACCGCCCGGCGCGATCTCGGCGTCCGGCCAGGCCGCACGCAGAAGCGCGATCTCCGCCCGCGCCTGCGCCTCGCCGCCGGGCCCGAGCTTCGCCGCGGCGCGCGCCCATTCCTCGAGGATGCGCGCGGACCAGAGCGGGCGGAACCCGCCGCGCGCCGCCACGCCGAGCAGAAGCTCGCGCATCACCGTGGGATAGAGCACGTTGGCGTCGAGCAGCGCCCTCACAGCCGGAACGCCAGCGCCTTGAGATAGCCGCTCTCGGCCAGCATCGGGTGCTGGGGATGATCGGGGCCGGCAAAGCCAGTTCGGATCAGCTGCGCGGCGCGTCCCGCGCGCCCGATGCCGCGCAGCGAGGCGCGGCGGAAGCGCGCGAGATCCGCGGCGTGAGAGCACGAACACAGCACCAGGAAGCCGCCCTCCGCCACCAGCGGTGCGGCGAGCCGCGCGACGCGCTCATAGGCGCGAAGCCCCGCCTCCAGCGCAGGTTTCGACGGCGCGAAGGCGGGCGGATCGCAGACGACGAGATCGAAGCGCGCGCCCTCTTGCCCGAGCGCGGTCATCACCTCGAATGCATCGCCCTGCCGGATGCCGAGGCGGTCACCCAGGCCCGCGGCACGCGCCCCGGCCTCGGCAAGCGCGAGCGCCGGGGCCGAGCCGTCGACCGCAAGCGCCTCCGCCGCGCCCTGCGCGAGCGCGGCGAGGCCGAACCCGCCCACATGCGAGAAGACGTCGAGCACACGGCCGTTACCCGCAAGCCGGGCGGCGAAAGCCTGATTGTCGCGCTGGTCGAAATAGAGCCCCGTCTTCTGCCCGCCGGTGAGGTCCGCCATGTAGATCGCGCCGTTCATCGGCACCTCCACCGGTCCCTCGGGCGCGCTGCCCCGAAGCACCTGCGGCAGGTCGTCGAGCCCCTCGAGCGCGCGCGCCCGGCCGCCCGCGTTCTTCAGCACCGTCGTCACGCCGGTGACCTCCACCAGCGCCTCGACCAGCGCGGGCAGATGCGCCTCGGCCCAGGCGGCGTTCGGTTGCACCACCGCGATATCCCCGAAGCGGTCGATCACCACGCCGGGCAGGCCGTCGCCCTCGGCGTGGGCAAGGCGGTAGAAAGGGGCGTCGTAGAGCCGCGCGCGCACCGCCTGCGCCCGCGCGATCCGCGCGGCGACCCAACCCGCGTCCACCCGCGCCGCCGGATCGGCGTCGAGCACGCGGGCCATGATCTTCGAGACCGGGTTGATGGCGACAAGGGCGACGGGCGCGCGCGCTGCGTCCTCCAGCACCGCGACGGTGCCGGGCGACAGGGCGCGGGTGCGCCGGTCGGTCACGAGGTCGTCCGCGTAGACCCAAGGAAACCCGTGCCGCAGCGCGCGGGCGTCGGCCTTGGGCTTCAGCCGGACGACGGGAAGATCGGAACCATTCATGCCGCCGCCATAGCCCGACGACGCGGAAAGCGGAAGCGTCCGCGTGCGCGACGCCGCCCTTCCGCGGGACGAAAGGACCGGCGGCCCGGAAGGTGCGGGCAAGGCCGCGTCGAGACGGGCGTACAGCCTGCCGATCAGCCCGCAGGCCAGGGCGAGGTCGCCGCGCCGAGCGTCACCGCGGTCTCGGTATCCTCGCCGCCGCGCTGGCGCCTCAGGCCCTCCGCGGCGCAGAGCCGGTCCGCCTCGCCGACGCTCATCCCCTCGGGCCGGTCGACCGACCGGTCCCAGTCCACGCGCTCGCGCGTGTAAAGCTGGCACGTCACCGGGCCATGGGACGTGGACAGTACCACCGGAATCGATTCCAGGTTCTGCGGCGAAATCGTGCACCCGGCCAGCGCGGCCACGATCGCCATACCTGCGATTTTCGAACTCATATCAAACCTCTTCGTGCAAACTCTATCCCAAGTCCTTCGGCTCTGGACCTTGCCGCCGGGCGACGCGGCGGTGCTGCGCCCGTCACGCGCGCCCCTTCTGCTTCCGGACGCCCATGGCGCGGCCTGTCCCGCAAACTGCGATCCAACGCTGCCCCGCACGACGGTTGTCGCTCCTGTCCGATCGGGAAAACCGGGAGAGGTCCGACGTGACCGGCCGATGATACGCCTTTTCATTTCCGATACAGCGCTTTCGCCGCCCGATCAATCTTGGGGCGCGTTTTCCGCTTGGCAGGCAGGCGTTTCATCTCCCCTGATTGCGGGATCGTCGAGCTTCGCAATTCAGGGTGGCGCAGCAATCGGACAGGCGTCTTCCGCCGGGGTCCGGGGCTCGCTCGTCCGCGGCGCAAGCAGGTTGTTAGCGCTAAACCGGTTTGCTAGATTAAGAGGCAGAGGAGTTTCATGGCACTCGATCCGACGATCCACCGCGTCACCGAACGTATCCGCGCGCGCTCCGCCGCGACGCGACGCGATTACCTCGACCGCATGCGCCGCGCCGCCGAGGACGGACCGCGCCGGGCGCACCTGTCCTGCGGCAACCAGGCCCACGCCTACGCCGCGAGCGGTGCGGACAAGGACAGCCTTGCCGGCCACCGCGCGCCCAATCTCGGGATCGTCACCGCCTACAACGACATGCTTTCGGCCCACCAGCCCTTCGAGCGCTTCCCCGACCTGATCCGGGAGGCCGCGCGGGCGGCGGGCGGCACGGCGCAGGTGGCCGGCGGCGTGCCGGCCATGTGCGACGGCGTCACCCAGGGCCAGTCGGGGATGGAGCTCTCGCTCTTCTCGCGCGACGTGATCGCGCTCGCCGCGGGGGTGGCGCTCTCGCACAACACCTTCGACGCGGCCGCCTATCTGGGCGTCTGCGACAAGATCGTGCCGGGGCTCGTGATCGCGGCGGCGACCTTCGGCCACATCCCCGGCGTCTTCATGCCGGCGGGCCCGATGACGAGCGGGCTGCCCAACGACGAGAAGGCGCGCGTGCGCCAGCGCTTCGCCGCGGGCGAGATCGGCCGGGAGGAACTCATGCGCGCCGAGATGGCCTCCTATCACGGGCCGGGCACCTGCACCTTCTACGGCACCGCCAACTCCAACCAGATGCTGATGGAGGTGATGGGGCTGCACCTGCCCGGTGCGAGTTTCGTGAACCCGGGCACGCCGCTCCGCGAGGCGCTGACCCGGGCGGCGACCGAGCGCGCGCTCGGGATCACCGCGCTCGGCGACGCCTACACGCCGGTCTGCGACGTGCTCGACGAGCGCGCTTTCGTGAACGGGATCGTGGGCCTGATGGCCACCGGCGGCTCCACCAATCTCGTCATCCATCTGCCCGCCATGGCGCGCGCGGCGGGGGTTCTGCTGGAACTCGAGGATTTCGACGACATCTCGCAGGTCACGCCGCTCATGGCGAAGGTCTACCCGAACGGGCTGGCCGACGTGAACCATTTCCATGCCGCGGGCGGGCTGGCCTACCTGATCGGCGAACTGCTCGACGCGGGGCTGCTGCACGAGGACGTCACCACCGTGGCCGGGCCGGGGCTTGCCCGCTACACCGAGGAGCCGAAGCTCGCGGACGGGCGCCTCGCCTGGCAGGCCGGTCCGCGCGAAAGCCAGAATGCGCGCATCCTGCGCCCCGCCGCCGATCCCTTCCAGCCCACGGGCGGGCTCCGGCGGCTTTCGGGCAATCTGGGCACGGGCATCATCAAGGTCTCCGCGGTGGCCGAGGACGTGCAGACGATCGAGGCGCCTGCACGCGTGTTCGACGACCAGGAGGAGGTGAAGCGGGCCTTCCGCGCGGGCGCCCTCACCGAGGATTGCGTGGTGGTCGTCCGCCACCAGGGTCCGCGCGCCAACGGGATGCCCGAGCTGCACGGGCTCACGCCGACGCTGTCGGTGCTGCTCGACCGGGGCCTGAGAGTCGCGCTGGTGACCGACGGGCGCATGTCGGGAGCGTCGGGGAAGGTGCCCGCGGCGCTTCACGTGAGCCCCGAGGCGGCCGCGGGCGGGCCGCTCGCGCGGCTGCGCGACGGCGATATCCTGCGGCTCGACGCGCGGGCGGGACGGCTCGAGGCGCTGGTCGATGACCTCGACGCCCGCGCGCCCGCCCTGCCGGACAGGCCGGGCAGCGCCCAGGGCACCGGGCGCGAACTCTTCGAGCTGTTCCGCCACAGCGTGGGCGCGGCGGGCGACGGGGCCGGCGTGGTGGTGTGATGCGGCGCGGTGCGCCATGGGGGCGCTGCCCCCGCCGCGCCTTCGGCGCGACTCCCCCGGAGTATTTCCGCCAAGAAGAAGGAGCCGGGCCATGACGGACGACCGCGCGCGTTCGAAAGACATCGCCGCGCTTTGCGCCCGAGCGCCGGTGATCCCGGTGCTCGTCGTGAGCGACGCGCGGACCGCACGTCCGCTCGCCCGGGCGCTGGTGGCGGGGGGGCTTCCCGTGCTCGAGGTGACGCTTCGCACGCCGGCGGCGCTCGACGCGATCGCCGAGATCACGGCGGTTCCGGGGGCCGCGGTGGGCGCGGGCACGCTGCTGTCACCGGGCGACGGGGCCGCGGCGCGGGCGGCGGGCGCGGTCTTCGGGGTCTCGCCCGGGGCGACGGACAGGCTGCTCGACGCCTGCGAGGACGCGGGCCTGCCGCTGCTTCCGGGCGCGGCCACGGCGAGCGAGGCGCTGGCGCTTCTGGAACGGGGCTATTCGGTGCAGAAATTCTTCCCCGCCGATGCCGCCGGGGGCACGGCTGCGCTGCGCGCGCTGGCCGGCCCGCTGCCGCAGATCGGCTGGTGTCCCACGGGCGGGATCACGGCCGGGACCGCGCGCGACTATCTTTCCCTGCCCAACGTGGTTTGCGTGGGCGGAAGCTGGCTGGCCCCGGCCGCCCGGGTCGCGGCGGAGGATTGGGCCGGGATCGAGGCGCTGGCCCGGGCGGCCGCGACGCTCTAGCCCGCCCCGCCACGGTCGCGCCCGCGCCAGCCCCCGCGCCGGCGCGGAGGGGCGGCCGCATCCCGCCCCTCGGTCAGCACACGGGTCATCGGGTGGTCCGGCGCGCCATCGCCGTGCCGCGCGAGGAGTTCGGCCAGCAGCGCGCGCGGGTCGGCCTCCATCGGCACGCCGAGCGCCCAGTCCAGGAAGATCGAGCGGCACTCTTCATAGGTGATGCCCTCGATGCGGTAGGCCTCCCGGACAAGGCCCTTCGGGTCGGCGGAATCTCGAGTCATCGGTCTTTCTCCGTGTCCGCGGGCAGGTGCGCGTCGATCACGGCCGCGGCCCGCTCCGTCACCTCGCCGAGGCGGCCGGAGAGCGCCTCGAGCCCCTCGATCCCCGTCAGGCGCGCGAGCAGCGCCGCGCCGCCCTCGCCGATGCGGTCATCGGCGAGCGGCCCCTCGCTCAGCAGCTTGGACGCGATCTGCACCTGCCAGCAGAGCGTCCAGGCCTCTTCCAGCGTTTCGGCGCCCGCCCCGTCGAGCCAGCCCGCGGCGACCGCGGCGGCAAGCCCGTCACGCGGCACGCGGGACGGCTCGTCCCCGATCAGCGCGCCGGCCTGGGCGACGAGTTCCACGTCCTGCAGCCGCCCCGGGCCGATCTTGGCGTCCCAGGGGCCCTCGGGCGACTTGGCCTCGGCGATGCGCGCGCGCATTCGCGCGGCCTCGCGCAGCACGGTGTCGCGGTCCTCGCGGCCCAGAAGGCTCTCGCGGAACGCCTCCACCTCTTCGGAGAGCGCCGCGTCCCCCGCCACGGCCCGCGCCCGCGTGAGCGCGAGATGTTCCCAGACCCACGCCTCCTCGCGCTGGTAGGACCGGAAGCTCTGCCAGCTCGTGGCCACGGGGCCCTGCTTGCCCGAGGGGCGCAGGCGCATGTCCACCTCGTAGAGCCGGCCCTCGGCGGTCTGGGCGCTCACCGCGGTCACGAGCGCCTGGGTAAGGCGCGCGTAGTAGGCGCGCGCGGAGAGCGGGCGGCGGCCCTCGGACTGCTCCACCCCGTCGGCGTCGTAGATCACGATGAGGTCGAGATCCGAGGTGGGCGCCATGCGCGCGGCGCCGAGCGAGCCCATGCCGAGCACCATCGCGCCGCGTCCGGGCGGGGCCCCGTGCTTGGCCGCGAACTGCTCCACGACCGCGGGCCAGAGCGCGCGCAGGGCGGCCTCGGCCAGAGCGGCATAGTGCTGCCCGGCCTCGACGCAGCCCGCCTGCCCGCGCAGAAGATGCACGCCCACCCGGAAATGCACCTCATGCGCCCAGCGGCGGGCGGCATCGAGCTTGCGCTCGTAGTCGTCCTCGCGCGCGAGGCGGGTCGCGAGATCGCGGCTCAGCTCCTCCACGCCCGGGATCGGCGCGAAGAAGTCGCCGGCGATCACCGCGTCGAAGACCCCGGCATGGCGCGAAAGGTGACGCGCCAGCGCCGGCGCGGTGCCCGCGATGTCCACCAGCAGGTCGATCAGATGCGGGTTGGCCTCGAACAGCGAGAAAAGCTGCACCCCCGCCGGCAGCCCCGCGAGGAAGCCGTCGAAGGCGGCCAGCGCCTCCTCGGGCCGCGCGGTGCGCGCGAGACGGCCGAGGATCTCGGGGCGGAGCCGCTCGAAGATGGCCATGGCGCGATCGGACCGCAGCGCCGGGTAGCTCGGCCAGCGCGCCGTGACGCTGGCGTCGATCTCGGGCGTGTCCGCGTCGGCGGCCGGGGGCGCGGCGTCGGGCGCGAAGAACCCCTCGGTCAGTTCGTGCACCTCCGTCAGCCGCTCGGTCAGGTCGCGGCGAAGCGCCTGCGCCTCCTGCCCCATCAGGGCGGCGAGCCGGTCGAAGCCCGCGTCCGAGCGCGGCAGCGCGTGGGTCTGGGCGTCGTGGATCATCTGCACCCGGTGCTCGATCTCGCGGTGGGCGCGGTAGTGGCGCGCCAGCGTCCGGGCCACCTCGTCCGGCACCCAGCCCTTCGCGGCCAGCACCTCGAGTCCGGCCACGGTGCCGCGCACCCTGAGGGCCGGGTCGCGCCCGCCTGCGATGATCTGGCGCGTCTGGGTGAAGAACTCGATCTCGCGGATGCCGCCCCGGCCGAGCTTCATGTCGTGGCCGGGCAGCGTGATCGGCCCGTTGAGGCCCTTGTGCTCGCGGATGCGCAGCCGCATCGCATGGGCGTCCTCGATGGCGGCGAAGTCGAGGTGGCGGCGCCAGACGAAGGGCCTGAGCGTCTCGAGAAACCTTTCGCCCGCGTCGAGGTCGCCCGCGGCGGGGCGGGCCTTGACGTAGGCCGCACGCTCCCACGTGCGCCCGAGACTCTCGTAATAGGTCTCGGCCGCGGCCATGCTCAGCACCACGGGCGTCACCGACGGGTCGGGGCGAAGCCGCAGGTCGGTGCGGAAGACGTAGCCCTCGGCGGTGTTGTCCGACAGCGTTCGCGTCATCGCCCGGACGGCGCGCACCAGCGCGGCGCGCGCCTCCATCACGTCGTCTTCCGGGTAGCGGGTCTCGTCGAAAAGGCAGACCAGGTCGATGTCGGAGGAATAGTTCAGCTCGTGCGCCCCCATCTTGCCCATGGCGAGCGCGACGAGGCCCCCCGCCGTCGGGACGGCGTCCTCATCCTGTCCGGGCAGCTTGCCCCGGCGGATCTCGCGGCCCACCGCGGCCTCCATCGCGCGCTGGCAGGCGAGATCGGCGAAATCGGTGAGCGTTCCGGTGACCTTTTCCAGCGGCCAGACCCCCGCGAGATCCGCAAGCGCCAAGAGAAGCGCCCCGCGCCGCTTGCCCTGCCGAAGCGCGTCCGAGAGCGTGTCGGGCGGCGTCTCTCCGAGATCGTCGAAAACGTCCGCGAGCGCCGCTTCGGGATCGTCGAACGCGGCGGGAAGCCAACCGGCCTCCTTCTCGATCAGGTCCTTGAGATAAGGGCTGCACCCCCCCGCCCCTTCGAGCAACCGGGCGAGATCGCCCTCGGTCCCGGGGCAGGCGGCCCGGGCCTCGGCGCCGCGCTCGGGCTCATGGGCATGGGGCAGACGGGTGATGCGGTTCGCGAAACTCATGTGGCGGAGATGGCCACGGCCCGCGCGCGGGGTCAATCGCCTGCGGCGCGGCGCGGCGGGGACGGGCCGCCGTTTCGCGCCGTCCGGGGCTGGGCTAGCATGGCACGGGGCCAACCGGAGGAGATCCATGAGTCGAAGCCTGAAACGCGTGCGCGCGGCGCTGGAGGCTGCGGGCCTCGCGGCGGAGATCCGCGAGCCGGGCGAGACGCGCACCGCCCAGCAGGCGGCCCAAGCCGCGGGCTGCGCGCTCGACCAGATCGTCAAATCGATCATGTTCCGCGGCGAGGACAGCGGCGAGGCGCTGCTGTTTCTCACCGCGGGCGGGAACCGGGTGGACGCGTCGAAGGCGGCCGCGCTCGCCGGGGAGCCGCTGGGCAAGGCGGACGCGGCGCTGATCCGCGCGCAGACCGGTTTCGCGATCGGCGGCGTTGCGCCGGTGGGCCATCTCACCCCGCCGCGCGCCTGGCTCGACCGCCGGCTCATGGACTTCGACGAGGTCTGGGCCGCCGCGGGCACCCCGCGTCATGTCTTCGCGCTGGACCCGGCGGACCTGCCGCGGATTTCCGGCGCGCAACCCGCTGATTTCACGGCCCAACGCGAAAAAATGTAAAAATCTTTCACATCTCCCCTTGTGACCGGGCGGCGCGGTTCCGATCTCGCCTCATGTGAAAGACATTCACATCGTGACACGACGCATGGAGACGCACATGACATCCGCCGCAACCGACTGGACCCGCGCCCGTCCGGGGCACTGGTTTTCCCGTGCCGAAGCCTGGCTCGACTCGCAGGGAAAGGGCGCCTGGATCGCCGCCATGGTACTGGGCTTCATCCTGTTCTGGCCTCTGGGCCTTGCACTTCTTGCCTACATGATCTGGAGCAAACGCCTTTTCGGGAGCTCCTGCCGTAACGAAAACGGCGCGCGGGCCGGCCTCGACGCCATGACGCCCTCGGGCAACTCCGCCTTCGACGCCTACAAGGCCGACACCCTGCGGCGCCTCGAGGAGGAGCAGAAAAGCTTTCACGAGTTCCTCCAGCGCCTGCGCGAGGCCCGGGACAAGGCCGAATTCGACCAGTTCATGGAAGAGCGCGCCCGCGCCGCCCGGACGGCACCGGACGACACGGACGGCGCTGGCCCCCGCGATCTCTGATCACCTCCCGACCGCCCCGGCCATTGCGCGCCGGGGCGGCGCCATGCGAAGGACCCGCCATGCATCTCGACGGCCACACGCCCTTTCCCGACCCCGAGCGCCAGCCGGAATTCTACGCGGGCGTGCCAGCCAAGCGCCTTCTCGCATGGGTCGTGGACATGCTCCTCATCGTCCTGCTGTCGCTGCTCGTGGTGCCGTTCACGGCCTTCACGGGCATCTTCTTCTTTCCCTTCCTGATGCTCGTCGTCGGCTTCCTCTACCGCGTGGCAACGCTTGCGGGCGGGTCGGCCACCTGGGGGATGCGCCTCATGGCGATCGAGATCCGCGACGCGCGGGGGCTGAGGCTCGATGTGTCCACCGCGTTCCTGCACACGCTGGGATATACCGTCTCCATCGCGGTCTTCCCGCTTCAGATCGTGTCCATCGTGCTCATGCTCGTCAGCACCTACCGGCAGGGGCTGACCGATCACGTCATGGGAACCGTGGCGCTGAACCTGCGGGCCTGAACCGTTCCGAAACGGGCTTGGCGCGTCGCGGACGGGTTGCTATCGTTTCCCGAATTTCTAGGTGGAAGCGTGATGCGTCATACCCTGCCCATAGCGCCGCAATTCTACGTGACGGCACCGCAACCCTGCCCCTATCTTGAAGGGCGGATGGAGCGTAAACTCTTCACCGCGCTGCAGGGCGAGGGGGCGGAGCGGCTGAACGACACCCTGTCCAAACAAGGCTTCCGGCGGTCACAGAACGTGCTTTACCGGCCCTCCTGTTCGGAGTGCTCGGCCTGCCTGTCCGCACGGATCGACGTCTCGCGCTTCAGCCCCTCGAAAAGCCAGCGCCGCACGATACGAAACAACGCCTGCCTCTCGCGCCGGGCGACATCGCCCTGGGCCACCGAGGAGCAGTACGCGCTGTTCCGGCGCTATCTCGACAGCCGGCACGCCGATGGCGGCATGGCGGACATGGACGTGTTCGAATTCGCCGCCATGATCGAGGAGACGCCGGTCCGCTCCCGCGTCGTGGAATACAGCGATCGCGGCACCGGGGAGCTGGTGGCCGTGTGCCTGACGGACGTTCTCGACGACGGGCTGAGCATGGTCTATTCCTTCTATGCGCCCGACCGCCCGAAGGCGTCGCTCGGCACCTACATCATCCTCGATCACGTGCAGATCGCGCGCGAGGCGGGGCTTCCCTACGTCTATCTGGGCTATTGGGTGCCCGGCAGCCCGAAGATGGGCTACAAGGCCCGCTTCTCCGGGCTGGAGGTGCACAGGCGCGGCCAGTGGGAGCGGATGCGCGACCCGCAGGACTACAGCGCCGAACTGCACCCGCTGTCCACCGACCCGATCGCGGAGCAGGTGGCGAACCTGTCGCTGCCCGGCGCGCGCCCCGCCGCCCGCAAGGGCTGACATCCACCGCCATCGCGAGACATCTTCGCCGTTAGCACAGGCGGCGCGCGCGGGCGCACGCGCGCGCCGCGACCCTCAGTTCGGGATCAGGTCCGGAACGATCGTCACGATGCCGGGGAACCAGAACAGGATCGCCAGGCCGATCACCTGGATCAGCACGAAGGGCAGCACGCCCTGGTAGATCTGGGTTGTCGTCACCTCGCGCGGCGCCACGCCCCTGAGATAGAAGAGCGCGAAGCCGAAGGGCGGCGTCAGGAACGAGGTCTGCAGGTTCACGGCGATCATGATCGTCACCCATTTCGGGTCGAAGCTGCCGCCATAGATCACCGGCCCCACGATCGGAACGACGATGTAGATGATCTCGAGGAAGTCGAGCACGAAGCCCAGGATGAAGAGCACGAGCATGACGATCAGGAAGACCTTGATCTCGTTGTCGAAGCTCTTGAGGAAATCCTGGATGTAGTGCTCTCCGCCGAAGGAGATCAGCACGAGGTTCAGAAGCTGCGAGCCGATCAGGATGGTGAAGACCATCGACGTGACCTTGGCGGTTTCGCGCACCACCGGCGTCAGCACGCCGCCGGCGAACAGCACCCAGCAGGCATAAAGCAGGCCGAAGAGCGCGTAGAGATAGGCCGCCTGCGCCACGGCATAGGCCAGCCACGTCTCGATCCCCGCCGTCGAGGTCGTGACCCGAAGGTCGAAGTTCACGCCCACGAGGATCATGATGACGAGCGCGAAGGTCGACCAGATGATGATCCGGCCCGACTTCTCCTGGTCCGCGAGCTTGCGGTAGGCGGCCAGCATGATCGCCCCCGCCGCGCCGAGCGCGGCCGCCGGCGTCGGGTTGGTGATCCCGCCCAGGATCGACCCCAGCACCGCGATGATCAGAATGAGCGGCGGGAACACCACGCGCAGGAGGTCGTTGGTGGCCAGCCGCGCGAAGGCGTGCCGCACGCCGTAAAGCGTCAGCAGCAGCGGCAGCGCGAGCCACAGGAAGCTCGCCCCGGGCGAACTGAGCGGCGAGATCGCCACGATATCCGCCAGAAGGGCGAGCACGATGCCCGCCGCGCCGATGACGAGCGGCAGCGGATCGGCCGAGGGCGCCACCCCCCGCGCCAGAGCGAGAATGAGCGCGAGCACCAGGAAACCGACGGCGATGCCCGTGCCGATCGGCGCGGCGTTGGCGATATTCTCCTCGAGGCGCTGCTGATACTCTTCCTCGGTGAAGGCGTGCTGCTCCTCCACGCCGCCCGCCGCCTCGATCGCCTCCTGCTGTGCGATGGCTTCGTCCCAGGCCTCCTGCCCGTGCAGCTCGATCATGGAGGCCTTGCACTGGTCGGACACGTTGGTGCGCAGCGACGCCATCTCGCCGCGCTCGGAGAAGCCGCCGGGATCCACGTTCTGGCCGCCGACGAGACCGACCTGCCCGGCAAGGACCACGCCGAGGATCAGCGCGGCCGGCACGCCGGCGAACCAGGTCCACCGCTCGCCCGGGGTGGTCACCTCGCCGCCGGTGCCTTCGAGGGAGGGGACCGCCGGCGCCTTGGACGGATTGAAGACCGCGTAGCCGAAGGCGTAGGCCGCGTAGAGGCCCGCCAGCAGGATCCCCGGCAATAGCGCCGCCTGGAAGAGCGTGCCCACCGAGACCACCGCCGCCTCGCCAAGATAGGTGAGCGCGTCGGTGCAGCCGGCAAGCTGGGCGCGCTGTTCCTGCGCGGCTGAGTAGATGTCGCCGGTCAGCGTGCCGAGAAGGACGATCACGATAGAGGGCGGAATGATCTGCCCGAGCGTGCCCGAGGCCGCGATCACGCCGGTGGAAAGCTGCGGCGAATAACCCGCGCGCAGCATGGTCGGAAGCGCCAGCAGGCCCATCGTCACCACGGTGGCCCCGACGATCCCCGTGGACGCGGCGAGAAACGCGCCCACGACCACGATGGACACCGCCAGCCCGCCCGGCAGCGGGCCGAACACCCGCGCCATGGTGGTCAGGAGATCCTCCGCGATGCGCGACCGCTCGAGCGTGATGCCCATCATCACGAACATCAGCACGGCGAGCAGCGTCTCGATGGACTGGCCCGCGAGCACCCGCTCGTTGATGCGGTTCACGATGAAGGAGATGTTGCGATCCAGCGCCGTTTCCCAGCCCTGCGGGAAGACGGGCGTCTCGACGCGCGGCAGTTCGGGGTATCGGAATATGTTGATGTTCGCCGGCCTCGCGCCGTCGCTCACCAGCGCCTGATACGCGGCCGAGCCGGTGTCGATCGCCTGATGTATGAGCAGCCCCGCGCTGTCGAGCGCCGCGATGATCGCGAAGGAGATCACGCCCGCCCCTCCGATGGCGAAGGCCACCGGGAACCCCGACAGGATGCCGGCGAACAGGCACAGGAAGACGATGATCAGGCCGATCTCGACCCCATCTAGACCGAACAGCATGGGTCAGGTGGCTCCCGAATGGATTTCGTGCTGGCGCTCTTCGGCCGCGTCGCCGAGAACGTCGCGGTCGACGTGCTTGCCCTCGCTTTCAGGGCCCTCGCGCATCTCGCAGACGGCGCGCCAGAACACCGCCATGGCGTGCAGAAGGACGAGCCCGGCGAACAGCACGAGCAGGATCTTGAAAAGGAAGTAGGCGGAAAAGCCCTGCGGCGCGAAACCCGTCGTCTCGACGTTCCAGCGCAGCACCCGGGCGCGCATCATCATCCGGTCGATCTCGTCCGAGGCGGAGGGCGCGGGCACGACGAGGTGCCGCCACATGAAGAACCAGCCGTAAAGCCAGATCAGGATCGCCATCGGCGCCATGAAGACCAGCGCGCCGAACATGTCCACGGCCTTGCGAGCGCGGTGCGAGAACTGCGCGTAGAGGATGTCCACCCGCACATGGCCACCCTGCACGAAGGTGTAGGAGACGCAGAGCGACACGATCATAGCGTTGTAGAGCTTCAGCCCCTCGGACCACCAGCTCACGTCGAAGGTGGCCACGGAGCCCACGCCGACGGAGAGTTGCGACAGCGCGAAGATGCGCTGCGTGAACACCACCATGACCTGTTGCAGCACCATGATGAGGCCGACCCACGCCGCGATGCGCCCCACCGTGTTCGCGAACCCCTCGAGGCCGGTCACGACGCCCCACAGGAAGTTCCGGCGCCAGAGCCCGACGATCGTGATGATCGCGAAGACGTTGAAGACGACGAAGAAGAACTCGACGGAGGCGCCGTAATAGATCACCCGCATCATCGCCTCGGGGTCCGACCAGTTCAGCCAGAGCCCGGGATGGGTGACGGCATAGCCGAAATTGTAGAACGCCATCAGGACGTTCTGGAAAAACCAGCCGAGCGCGTCGAGCATCGCTCCCCCCTGCTCCGCGTTCTATCGCGGATCGCTTCTTGTCTTCGTCGAAAGCCGCCTCCCGCGCGCGGCGGGGGGCGGCAGGGCCCGGATCCGGGCGGCGTTACGCGTTCACGCGGTTGCGCTGGCGCATGTATTCGCCGTCGGCCTGCTCGTACCAGCTGGAGGATTCTTCCATGCTGGCGAAGTAGCTGTCGGCCACCGCCTTGTAGATCGGATCGCCCATGTTCTCCTCGCGGACCTCGGCCGAGGCGCGGCCGAACGCGTCCCAGACGTCGTCCGGGAACTGGCGAACCTGGACGCCCTGGCTTTGCAGGCGGGCGAGCGCCGCGCCGTTCTCGGCCAGCGAGAGCGAGAGGTTGCGGCTGTAGACGGCCTCGGTGGCGGTCTGGATGATCTGCTGCTGCGCGGGCGTCAGGTCGTTGAAGACATCGAGGTTCACCGCGAGGCTCAGCGCCGAGCCCGGCTCGTGGAAGCCGGCGGCGTAATAGATGTTGGTGATCTCCTGGAAGCCCAGCCGCTCGTCCGCGAAGGGACCGATCCACTCCGCGCCGTCGATCGCGCCCGAGGCCAGCGCCTGGTAGATCTCGCCGCCGGGGATGTTCTGCACGCTCGCGCCGAGACGTCCGAGCACCTGGCCGCCCTGCCCCGGCATGCGGAAGCGCAGCCCCTGCAGGTCGTCGGCCGACGTGATCTCCTTGTTGAACCAGCCGCCGGGCTGCATCGCCGTCTGGCCCGACAGGAACGACTTCAGGTTGAAGAGCTCCGAGAGCTCGTTGTGAAGCTCGTGGCCGCCACGGTGGTAGTACCAGTTGGCAAGCTCCTGCGCGGTCATCCCGAACGGCACGGCCGTGAAGAAGGCGTAGGCCGGGTGCTGGTTCAGGAAGTAGTAGTCGGCCGAGTGGTACATGTCGGCCTGGCCTGCGGACACCGCGTCGAACACCTCGAACGCGCCGACGAGGCTCCCGGCGGGGCGCTTGTCGATGGTCAGCTGGCCGTCCGTCATGGCCGTGATGTAATCGGCGGCAAGCTGCGCGGCGTCATCGAAGATGGCGAAGCCATCGGGCACCGACGTCACCATGGTGAGTGTGCGGTTTCCTTGCGCGTAAAGGGGCGCGGCCAGGCTCGACGCGGCAGCGGCGGCGCCGCCGACGGCGCCGGCACGGATGAAAGAACGGCGATCCATTGGTCTGGTTTCCTCCCAAGTTTGGCGATCCGTCCTCGGCGCTGCCGAAGCGGACCCTCGTTGACCGTGGGCGGACACTAGCGATGGCGCCCCTGCTTTGGAACAGGAAAAATGCGCGGCGAGGCCCGTTTGCCGACTGTTTCTTGCGCACCCGCCCGCGCGCCCTCGCGCCACCCGCAAGAAAGAATATTGCGCAAGCTTGCCCCGGTGCGACATTTTCTCCGGAATGTGCCAGTCGCCGGTTGACGCGACTTTCTGCACATGCATATCTCCCGGCACGCAGGAGAAAAGTATGACTCGTCTTATCGTAATCGTGGAAAATTGGCGCATGGGCCGGTAACGGAACCCCAGGCCGGATGTCATGCGCCCCCGAACGAAAGGACGGGGGCTTTTTTGTGCGATGCGAGAGGCGGCGACGCGGCTTTGAAGGAGACACGCCGATGACACGGCAGATGACCGGAGCGAAAATGGTGGTTCAGGCGCTGAAGGATCAGGGCGTGGACACGGTATTCGGCTATCCCGGGGGCGCGGTGCTACCGATCTACGACGAGATCTTCCAGCAGAACGACATCCGCCACATCCTGGTGCGTCACGAGCAGGGCGCGGTCCATGCCGCGGAAGGCTATGCGCGCTCGACGGGCAAGCCCGGCGTCGTTCTCGTGACCTCGGGTCCCGGCGCCACGAATTCCGTGACCGGGATCACCGACGCACTGATGGATTCGATCCCGATCGTCGTGCTGACGGGCCAGGTGCCCACCTTCCTGATCGGCTCGGACGCCTTTCAGGAGGCCGACACGGTGGGCATCACCCGCGCCTGTACCAAGCACAACTGGCTGGTGAAGGATCCCGCGCGGCTTTCGGGCACGATCCACGAGGCGTTCCACGTCGCCACCTCGGGCCGGCCGGGCCCGGTCCTCGTGGACATCCCCAAGGACGTGCAGTTCGCCACCGACAGCTACACGCCGCCGTCGAAGGCCCGGGTGAGCCACTACCAGCCGCAGGTGAAGGGCGATGCCGAGGGGATCGCCGACCTCGTCGCCGCGATCGAGACCACCGAGCGGCCGATCTTCTACACCGGGGGTGGCGTCATCAACTCCGGCCCCCGTGCGAGCCGGCTGCTGCGGGAGCTCGTGGATGCCACGGGCTTTCCCGTCACCTCGACGCTGATGGGCCTCGGCGCCTACCCGGCGAGCGGCGCGAACTGGCTCGGCATGCTGGGGATGCACGGCCTCTACGAGGCCAACCTCGCGATGCATGGCTGCGATCTGATGATCAACCTCGGCGCGCGGTTCGACGACCGGATCACCGGCCGGATCGACGCCTTCTCGCCGAATTCCCGCAAGGCGCATGTCGATATCGATCCGTCCTCCATCAACAAGGTGGTCAAGACCGACTTTCCCATCGTGGGCGACATCGGCCATGTCCTCGAGGACGTGCTGGAACTCTGGAAGGCGCGCGGCGGCAAGGTGAACCGCGAGGGCCTCGCCAAGTGGTGGAAGCGGATCGAACAGTGGCGCAAGGTCGACTGCCTGGCGTTCAAGCCCGCCCCGAGGACCATCAAGCCGCAGCACGCGCTGGCGCGGCTCGAGGCGCTCACGAAGGATCACCCGGACCGCTACATCTGCACCGAGGTCGGCCAGCACCAGATGTGGGCCGCGCAGTATATCGGTTTCGAGGGTCCGAACCGCTGGATGACGTCCGGCGGCCTCGGCACCATGGGCTACGGCACCCCCGCCTCGATCGGCGTGCAGGTGGCGCATCCCGACGCGCTGGTCATCAACGTCGCGGGCGAGGCGAGCTGGCTGATGAACATGCAGGAGATGGGTACCGCGGTGCAGTACCGCCTGCCCGTCAAGCAGTTCATCCTCAACAACGAGCGGCTCGGCATGGTGCGCCAGTGGCAGGAGCTTCTGCACGGCGAGCGCTACTCGCACAGCTGGTCCGAGGCGCTGCCCGATTTCGTCAAGCTTGCCGAGGCCTTCGGCTGCAAGGGCATCCAGTGCGCCGATCCCGCCCAGCTCGACGACGCGATCCAGGAGATGCTGGATTACGACGGCCCGGTGATCTTCGACTGCCTCGTCGAGAAGCACGAGAACTGCTTCCCGATGATTCCGTCGGGCAAGGCGCACAACGAGATGCTGCTCGGCGAGGCGGAGACGCAGGGCGCGATCGACGCGAAGGGCTCGGTGCTGGTCTGAGGCGACGCAGGGGGGCGTCCGCCCCCTCTTCGCCTGCGGCGAATTCACCCCCGGGGAGTATTTCCGCCAAGAAGAAGGCGGTGGCGGATGGGACGATGGCGGCCGCGGGCCGCGGCTGAGAGAGGGGAAGGTGGCGGATGTCCGCACTGAAGATCAAGAAGGGCTCGAACAAGCATTCGGCCTACAACCTGCGCCCGACATTCTCGGACGTGCAGGAGCGGCACACGCTGGCCGTTCTGGTCGACAACGAGCCCGGCGTGCTCGCGCGGGTCATCGGGCTTTTCTCGGGGCGGGGCTACAATATCGAAAGCCTCACCGTGGCGGAGGTGGACCACACCGGTCACCTGAGCCGGATCACCATCGTCACCACCGGCACGCCGCAGGTGATCGTGCAGATCAAGGCCCAGCTGGGGCGCATCGTGCCGGTCCACGAGGTGCACGACCTCACCGTGGAGGGCCGCGCCGTGGAGCGGGAGCTTGCGCTTTTCAAGGTGGCGGGCCAGGGCGACAAGCGGGTCGAGGCGCTGCGCCTGGCCGACATCTTCAGGGCGAACGTCGTGGACAGCACGCTGGAAAGCTTCGTCTTCCAGCTTACCGGCACGTCCGAGAAGATCGACGCCTTCGCCGAGCTCATGCGCCCGCTGGGCCTGACGGAGATGGCGCGCACGGGCATCGCGGCGCTTTCGCGCGGCGCAGGCTGAACGGCGCGAAACAGCCCGCGCGGCATGTCGCCCCGGGCAAAACCGGGTCGCGGACAGGCGCGCGCCGGGCGGTGGCCGCGGTATCCTCGCGGGGCTTGCGAGGAGGACCGCCGCCCATGACCGCCACCGATCTTTCCGCCGTCCGACAGCCCGTCGCCGCGGCGCAGGGACTGCCCAACGCGCATTATGTCGACCCGCGCGTTCACGCCGAGGAACGCGACGCGCTGCTTTTCGGACAGTGGGCCGGTCTTGCCGTGGCGGCGGACGTGCCCGAGCCGGGCGACGCGGTGCCGATCGATTTTCTCGGCATGCCGCTTCTGCTGCTCCGCGACCGCGAGGGCCAAGTCCGGGTGTTTCTCAATACCTGCCGCCATCGGGGCATGATCCTTGTCGAGAGTGCGCGCAAGATCGAGGGGGCGATCCGCTGTCCCTACCATTCCTGGTGCTACGCCACCGACGGCCGGCTCGTGGCCACGCCCCATGTCGGCGGGCCGGGCCACAACACCCATGACGCGATCCGCCGGGACGAGCTCGGCCTCGTCGAGGTGCGCAGCCATGTCTGGTTCGACGTGGTGTGGATCAATGTCTCGGGGGACGCGCCGCCCTTCGAGGAGGCTCATGCGGAGCTTCTGGAGCGCTGGCGCGAGTTCGACCGGCCGATCCATCACGGCGGCCCGGACAGCCGCTGGCAGCTGGCCGTGAACGCCAACTGGAAGCTCGCGGTGGAGAACTACTGCGAGAGCTATCACCTGCCCTGGGTGCATCCCGGTCTCAACAGCTATTCGCGGCTCGAAGACCACTACCACATCGAGGCGCCGGGCCGTTTCTCTGGCCAGGGAACCCTGGTCTACCGGCAGCTCACCAACGAGTTCGGGCAGGTCTTCCCCGATTTCGAGGGCCTGTCGCCGAGATGGGACACGGCCGCGGAATACATCGCGGTCTATCCCAACGTGCTTCTGGGCGTGCACCGGGACCACGCCTTCGCCATCCTGCTCGTGCCCGACGGGCAGGAGCGGACGGTGGAGCACATCCAGCTCTACTATACCCGCCCCGACACCGACGAGGGGTTGCGGATGCGGAACGTGCAGCTCTGGAAGACGGTGTTCGAGGAGGACATCTTCGTCGTGGAGGGCATGCAGCGCGGGCGCCACGCGGCGGGCTTCGACGGCGGGCGTTTCTCTCCGGCGATGGACGGGCCCACGCATTGCTTCCACGCCTGGGTCGCAGCGCGAATGGAGGCGCACCGCGGGCGAGCGCGCGCCGCGGAATGAGCGCGGGCCTGCACGAGGCGCTGCTCGAGGCGCATGCGCGCGCCGACCGCGCGGGGCTGGTGGATCTCTATGCCCGCGCCGCGGACCGGCAGAACGACGTGGACGCGGCCTGCTTCTTCCTGACGCATGCCTACGTCTTCGCGCTTGAAACCGGCCACCCCGCGGCAACGGCCCTGCACGGGCGGCTGAAGGCCCGGGGGCGCGAGGCCTAGGCCGACTGCGTCTCGCCCTCGCCCGCCGCTTCGGCCGCGCCCGCCGCGACGGCGAGGCGGTAGAGATGCCAGGTCGTGTGGCCGAGAAGCGGCAGCACCAGAAAGAGCCCGAGGAATCCCGGCACGAGCGCGAGGAAGGTGACGACCGCGATGAAAAGCGCCCAGCCCAGCATCGGGCCGGGGCTGCCCGTCACGGTCTGGACGCTCGCGATCATGGCGGTGACGAAATCCACCTCGCGGTCGAGCAGAAGCGGCAGCGCGATCACCGTGACCGCGTAGAGCAGAAGGGCGAAGGCCGCGCCCACGGCGATCTCGACCGCGATCATCGAAACACCCTCGGGCGTGGTGTAGACCTCGTAGGAGGTGGAGATGTTGGTGAGCGTCGAGAAGCCCAGGAAGAGCGCGAAGATCATGTGCGCGAGGAAGAACCAGAACAGCACCATGAAGAGGATGATCGCGCACATGGTCGGGAGCTGCCGGCCGGTCTGGTGGGCGACGACGCCCAGCACCTCGCCCCAGACGAGCGGGCGCCCCAGTTCCAGCCGCCGGCTCACCTCGTAGAGGCCGACCGCGGCGAAGGGCCCGACGAGCGGAAAGGCCGTGGCCGCGAAGATCAGCCAGTAGGTCTGGCCGGTCAATTGCGTCACCGCGACCATGATCCAGCCGACGGCGACGTAGACGCCCGCGAAGAAAAGCCCGAAAAGCGGCGCGCTGCGCATGTCCGCCCAACCTCGCGCGAGCGCGCGGCGCAGCATGTCGCGCGTGACGGCGCCGAGCGGCGGCACCCCAAGGGGCGGTGCGTCGTCCTGCATGGGCCTCCCCTCCCCTGCCATGGAGCGCTTTCCCGATGAGACCGGGAAAGCCCGCGCGTTTCAAGGGCCGTCACACGGCCGGGCGCATCTCGGGCCATCGCGTGGCGTCATGGTAGGCATGGCCGAGCCGGAGAAGGCCTGCATCGCCCCCGCGCCGGCCCATGAGCTGCAGGCCCGCGGGCAGCCCGGCCGGGCCGAAGCCTGCGGGACACGCGAGCGCGGGCAGACCCGCCAGGCTTGCCGGGACGACCACCTCCATCCAGCGGTGGTAGCTGTCCATGGCGCGCCCGGCGATCTCTTTCGGCCAACGGAGCTCGACCGGGAAGGGCCAGACCTGCGCGGCCGGCAGCGCGAGCGCATCGTATCGCGCGAAGATCTCGGCCGCGCGGGCGAACCAGCGCGAGCGGAGAACCGAGGCCCGATGCACCTCCATCGCCGAGAGCGCGCGGCCACGCTCGATTTCCCAGAGCGCCTCGGGCTTGAGCCTGTCGCGGGCCTCCGGACGCTCGGCCAGGGGCCCGAGCGATGCCGCCACCGCCCAGGAGCGCAGCGTCGTCCAGCTTTCCCAGAGGGCTTCCGCCGGAAAGGGCGGCGCGAGCGGCTCCACCCGCGCGCCCAGCGCCTCGAACGCGGCAAGCGCCGCCTCGCA
Organism: Rhodosalinus sp. FB01; assembly: GCF_041365715.1. Classification (NCBI taxonomy): domain Bacteria; kingdom Pseudomonadati; phylum Pseudomonadota; class Alphaproteobacteria; order Rhodobacterales; family Paracoccaceae; genus Rhodosalinus; species Rhodosalinus sp. FB01. The sequence goes on from NZ_JBGFSH010000001.1 coordinate 273,951, forward strand.
AGTCTCCAGGATACCGGCTTCGCAGGGAAGGCTCCCGCCCCAGTCGCCAAGCCAGGCGATGCGCGCGCCCGCGGCGCCACGCCTTATCCCCGAGAGGAAGGCTTCGGCGGGCATGCCGTGGGGCTGGCGCGGATCGGGGCCGGCCATCACCTCGAGCAACGCGGCCAGGTCGGCGGGGCTTCGCGCCATCGGCCCGGGTGTCGAAAGCTGGTGGAGGAAGCTGTCGCCCTCGGGCTCGGCGGGCACGCGGCCCCAACTCGGGCGCAGGCCATAGACGTTGTTCCAGGCCGCCGGGTTGCGCAACGAGCCCATCATGTCCGACCCGTCGGCCACCGCCAGCATCCGCGTGGCCAGCGCCGCCGCCGCCCCGCCCGAGGAGCCGCCGGCCGAGCGCGAGAGATCGTAAGGGTTGCGCGTCGCACCGAACACCTCGTTGAAGGTGTGGCTGCCGAGGCCGAATTCGGGCGTGTTGGACTTTCCGATCACGATGGCGCCGGCGGCGCGCAGGCGGCCGATCGCGATGTCGTCCCGCTCCGCCACGCGGCCGGCGAAGAGCGGGGAGCCCTGGCTGGTCGGCAGCCCGGCGGCGTTGGCAAGATCCTTGACCGCAAGGGGGATGCCATGAAGCCAGCCCGCGCGTGGCGCGGCGTCGGCCGCGCGCGCCTCCGCGAGCAGCGTTTCGGGATCGCGCAGCGAGACGATGGCGTTAACGTCGGGGTTGATCGCCTCGACGCGCGCGAGGGTCGCGCGCATCACCTCTTCGGCGGAGACCTCCCGCCGGGAGAGGGCCGCCGCGAGGTCGAGCGCATCGAGATCGAGCGGATCGGCCACCGGCGGGCCGGCCTCAGGCGTCGGCCTGCGCCTCGGCGCGGCTCTTGCCCGCGGCGTCGAGCGCGAGCACGGCGGCCATGAAGCCATCGATGTCCCCGTCGAGCACGCCCTTGGTGTCGGAGGTCTCGTAATTGGTGCGCAGGTCCTTCACCATCTGGTAGGGCTGGAGAACGTAAGAGCGGATCTGGTTGCCCCAGCCTGCATCACCCTTGGCCTCATGTGCCTCCTGGATGGAGGCGGTCCGCTTCTCCAGCTCCATCTGGTAAAGCCGCGATTTCAGGGCCTTCATGGCGATGTCACGGTTCTGGTGCTGCGACTTCTCCGAGCTCGTCACCACGATGCCGGTGGGCACATGGGTGATCCGCACCGCCGAGTCGGTGGTGTTCACGTGCTGCCCGCCCGCCCCGGAAGAGCGATAGGTATCCACGCGGATGTCGGCCGGGTTGACCTCGATCTCGATGTTCTCGTCAACCACCGGGTAGACCCAGACGGAACTGAACGAGGTGTGCCGCCGCGCCGAACTGTCATAGGGCGAGATCCGCACGAGGCGGTGCACGCCGGACTCCGATTTCAGCCAGCCATAGGCGTTCTGGCCGGTGATCTTGTAGGTGGCGGACTTGATGCCCGCCTCGTCGCCCGGCGTCTCGTCCTGAAGCTCGACCTTGAAGCCGCGCTTCTCGGCCCAGCGCACATACATCCGCGCCAGCATCGAGGCCCAGTCGCAGGATTCGGTGCCGCCCGCGCCGGCATGGATCTCCAGATAGGTGTCGTTGCCGTCCGCCTCGCCGTCGAGCAGCGCCTCTAGCTCGCGCGCGCGCGCGACGTCGACGAGATCCTTCAGCGCGCCCTCCGCCTCGGCGATCACCTCCTCGTCGCCCTCGGCCTCGCCCATCCCGATCAGTTCGACATTGTCGGAAAGCTGCTGCTCGATGGCGCCCACGGTTTCGATCGCGTCGACAAGCGCCTGGCGCTCGCGCATGAGCTTCTGCGCCTTTTCAGCGTCGTTCCAGAGATCGGGATCCTCCACCCGGGCATTGAATTCCTCGAGCCGGTGCTGCGCGGTTTCCCAATCCATGCGCTGGCGCAGCAGGTCGAGCGACTTCCTGATCTCTGCAACGGCGGATTCGGCGTCGGCACGCATGGATATCTCCGGGGAACGGGGGGTTGGAACGGTGTGATAAACCAGCCGCCGGGGCGCGGCAAGCGGCTCAGTAAAGGCCGCCGGAACTCATGGACCCGAAGCTGGCGCGCGGCCCCACCACGCCGCGCTGGCCGGTCGAGGTCGTCACCTCGCGCGACACGCCGCCCTCCTCGGGTGCGATGCGCGTGAAGTCGCTCCCCATCGCGAACCCGCCGTCATAGGTGATGCCGAAGATCGGCTCCTCGCCCTCGCGGAAATACTCGGCGACGACGTTGGGGCCGGTGGCGTCGTCGGGCAGGCGCGCGCCGGTATAGCGGTCGATCTTGATGAAGGTGCCGCCCGGGGGAACCTCGAACGCGCCGCCGCCATATTTCGTGATCGCCTCGGACATGAAGCGCTGGAACACCGGCCCGCACAGCGTGGAGCCGTAGGCGCCTTGGCCGAGCGGGCGCGGCTGGTCGTGGCCGATATAGCAGCCTGCCACGATATTGGACGAGAAGCCGATGAACCAGACGTCGCGGGCGTCGTTGGTCGTCCCGGTCTTGCCCGCGATCGGCACCGGCAGGTCGATCGCGCCGCTCGCCGTGCCGCGATCGCCCACGCCCTGCATCATGGAGGTCAGCTGGTAGGCGGTGATCGCGTCCATCACCCGCTCGCGCTCGGAGACGAGCCGCGGGCTGCGGCCCGGCGCGATGTTCGGATCGCCGCAATCGGTGCAGATGCGCTGGTCGTGGCGGTAGATTGTGCGCCCGTAGCGGTCCTGCACGCGGTCCACCAGCGTGGGCTCCACCCGCTCGCCGCCATTGGCGAACATCGCGTAGGCCGCCACCATGTCGTAAAGCGTGGTCTCCTGAGAGCCGAGCGCATTGGCGAGATAGGGTTCCAGCCGGTCGTAGACGCCGAACCGCTCGGCATAAGCGGCAACGGTCTGCATGCTCACTTCCTGCGCAAGGCGCACCGTCATCAGGTTCCGCGACTGCTCGATGCCCGTGCGCAGCGGCGTCGGTCCGTAGAACGCGTTCGACGCGTTCTTGGGCCGCCAGACGCCCTGGGGCGTGTCCACCTCGATGGGCGCGTCCACGATGATCGTCGCGGGCGAGTAGCCGGAATCGAGCGCGGCGGCGTAGACGAAAGGCTTGAACGACGAGCCGGGCTGACGCTGGGCCTGCGTCGTGCGGTTGAAAACCGAGTCCTGGTAGGAGAACCCGCCCTGCATGGCGATCACGCGGCCGTTGTTCACGTCCATCGCCATGAAGCCGCCCTGCACCTCGGGCACCTGCCGGAGCGACCAGCGGATGAAGCTGCCGTCGTCGTCCGACACCATGCGCCGGACATGGACCACGTCGCCCACCTCGAAATTCGCGAAGAAGTCGCCACGCATCCAGCGGATATCCTCGCGCGGCACCACGAAAGGCTCGGCCTCCGTCTCGTCCACGCCCTCGATGCCGAGGCGCAGCCGGTTCTCGGCCACCTCGAGCACCACCGCCGGGTGCCAGGGCTGCACCAGGTCGACGTCGCGGGCGACATCGGCCTCGGCAAGAGCCGCGCGCCATGCCTCCTCGCTTGCGAGGGCCTCCTGCGGAAGCGTCTCGCCCGTGCCGCGCCAGACCCCGGCGTTGCGGTCGTACTGTTCGAGCTGGGTCCGGAACGCCTCGGCCGCGACGACCTGCATCTCGGGATCCAGTGTCGCGCGCACCGTGAAGCCCGCCGAGAAGAATTCGGCCTCGCCGAAATCGCGCGACAACTGGCGGCGGATCTCGTCGGTGAAGTAGTCGCGCGGCGGCAGGGCGGAGCGGAAGCTCTCGAAATCGCCCGCCTGCACCGAGCGCAGCGGCATCGCGCGCTCGCGCTCGTAGGTGGCGCGGTCGAGATAGCCGTTCTCGTGCATCTCCGTCAGGACGTAGTTGCGCCGCGCCATGAGCCGGTCGGCGTTGCGCACGGGATGGAAGTCCGACGGCGCCTTCGGCATCGAGGCGAGGAAGGCCGCCTCGTGCGGCGCCAGCTCCCGCAGGGTCTTGTTGAAGAAGGTCTGCGCGGCCGCCGCCACGCCATAGGAATTCTGGCCGAGATAGATCTCGTTCAGGTAAAGCTCGAGGATATCTTCCTTGCTGAGCGTCTGTTCTAGACGGGTGGCGAGAATGATTTCCTTTATCTTGCGCTCCACCCGGCGTTCGCCGCCCAGCAGGAAGTTCTTCATCACCTGCTGGGTGATCGTCGAGGCCCCGCGCAGCGTCTCGCCGCGGGTCCGCACCGCCTCCACCAGCGCCGCGGCGATGCCGCGCGCGTCGAAGCCCTGGTGCTGGTAGAAGTTCTTGTCCTCCGCCGAGATGAACGCGTGCTTCACGAGCGGCGGGATCTCTTCGGCCGGCGCGAAGAGGCGGCGTTCCTGCGCGAACTCGTCGATGATCCGGCCCTCGGCCGAATACACCCGGCTGATCGTGGGCGGGCGATACTGGGCGAGGCTTTCATGGCTGGGCAGATCGCGCCCGTAGACCCAGAAGACGCCGCCGATGGTGAGCGCGACCATCACCACGCCCAGCGTGATCAGGCTGAACAGTCCGCCAAGGACGGAGAGGAAAAATCTGAGCAATCGTGGCTCCTGCCGGTTTGGCGTCTGTATACGCGCGGCGCCGCGCCGGGTCAAAACACAACGCCGCGTGCCTGTGCTGCAATTGGGGCGGGCCGGGGCCCGGCGCCAGCCTTGCCCGGCCCGATCGGCGGGCCACTGCCTACCTGCGGCGCAGCGGCGCCTCCGCCGCGTCCGCGGCTTCCCAGGCGGCGATGCCATCGCGAATTCCCGCGACGAGACGCGCGCGCCAGTCCGGGTCGGTCAGGTTCTCCAGATCCTCCGGCGTGGACAGGAACCCCGCCTCGAGCAGGACCGATGGGATGTCGGCGGCCTTGAGCACCGAGAACCCGGCGCTGCGCAGCGGGCGCGAGTTGACGTGGCTCGTCCGGGCGTCGATCCCGACGATCAGCGCGCGGGCAAGCTTTTCGGATCGCGGCGCCGTCTCCAGCCTTGCGATCTCCATCAGCACGTTGGCCACCACGTCGTCGGTGCCCGTCAGGTCGACGCCGGCGAGCAGGTCGGCGCGGTTGTGACGCTCGGCGAGCGCGGCGCTCGCCTCGTCCGTGGCGCTGTCGGAGAGCGTGTAGGCCGTCGCGCCCCGCGCGCGCCCCGACGCGAGCGAATCGGCATGGAGCGAGATGAAGAGATCCGCGCCGGACCGGTGCGCGATCTGCACGCGCCGCTCCAGGGAGACGAAGACGTCGTCCTCGCGCGTCAGCACCACCTCGTAGCGCCCCGCCCGGCGCAGCGCCTCGCGCAGCTCGAAGGCCAGCGCGAGCATCAGATCGGCCTCTCTCACCTCTCCCACCTCGGCGCCCGGGTCGATGCCGCCATGGCCGGGATCGAGCACCACGACGAGCCCCCGATCGCCCCGGCCTTCGCGGCGCGCGGGGTCCGTCTCGGCGGGCTCGGGCAGGTCCCAGCGCGGGTCCCCGGGCGCGCCGGCCTCCGCGTCGAAGGTGGCCTCGTCCACCGGGGCGAGCAGCAGGCGCAAGGCGGCCTGCCCTGTCAGGTCGCGGACCGACAGCCCCGCCTCCCGCACCGCCAGAGGCCGCTCGAGGTCGGCGACGAGCCGCGACCATCCGGGCCGGAACGTGCCCGCCCGCAACGCGCCAAGGCCGGACGTCGCGAAGCGGTCGGTGTCGAGGCCCGTCCCCTCCACCTCGCGGAAATCGAGCACCAGCCGGTCCGGGTCGGACAGGGTGAAGACCCGCCAGGGCACGCCCTGGCTCAGCAGAAGGTCGATCCGGACGCCGCCCGCGGCGGTCGCCTCGGCGCCGCTGCGCGTCGGGTCGAGCCGCGCGAGGCCACCCATGTCCTGCGCCCCGGCGGGCGCCGCCAGCGCCACGAGAAGCGCGAATGCCGCGACAAGCCTGCTCATGTGATCCGCCCCGCCTTTTGCGCGGACCCTATCCCAAAGCGGACGGCGCGAAAACCGCGTCACGCCGGAAGATGGCCCCGGGCGCGCATGAACTCCGCGAGGCGGGACAGCCCCTCCCGGATGTCGGCCATTGAGGCCGCGTAGGAAAAGCGCAGCGTGCCGCCGCCCCGGACCGGGTCGAAATCGAGCCCCGGCGTGACCGCCACGCCCGCCTCGTCGAGGATCTCCCGCGCGAAGCCGAGGCTGTAGGAGGTGATGTGGCTCACATCCGCGTAGACGTAGAACGCCCCGTCCGGCGGCGCGATGCGGTCGAACCCCGCCGCCGGCAGCCCTTCCAGCATCAGCTGGCGGTTCTCGGCATAGACGGCCAGGTTGGCCGCGAGTTCGTCCTGCGCGTCGAGCGCGGCGAGCGCGGCCACCTGCGCGGCGTGCGAGGGGCAGATGAAGAGATTCTGCGCCAGTCGCTCCACCCGGCGGACATGGTCCTCGGGCACGACCATCCAGCCCACGCGCCAGCCGGTCATGGAGAAATACTTCGAGAAGGAGTTGATGACGTAGACATCGTCGGAAAGCTCGAGCGCGGTGACCGCCTTCGCCTCGTACTCGATGCCGTGATAGATCTCGTCGCTGATGAAGGCCGCGCCTTCCGCCTCGGCCCAGCCGATGAGCGCGCCCAGCGCCTCGCGGCCCAGCATCGTTCCGGTGGGGTTCGCGGGCGAGGCGACCATGAGCCCCGAAAGCCCCTGCCCCGAAAGCTCCTCCGGCACGGGCTGGTAGCGGTTTTCCGGGCGCGTCGGGATGTCCACCGGCCGCAGGTCGAGCGCGCGCAGGATCTGGCGGTAGCTCGGGTAGCCCGGCGCGCCGATGCCGACCGCTTCGCCCGCGTCGAAGAGCGCGGTGAAGGCGAGGACGAACGCGCCCGAGGAGCCCGAGGTCACGACCACCCGGGCGGGATCGAGATCGACGCCGTACCACTCGCGGTAAAGCCGCGCGATGCGCGCGCGCAGTTCGGGGCGGCCGAGCGCGACGGTGTAGCCCAGCGGGCCCGCCTCCATCTCCCGCACGAGGGCCTCGCGCGCGGCGACGGGCGCGGGCGTTCCGGGCTGGCCCACCTCCATGTGGATGACGTGGCGGCCCGCGGCCTCCGCCGCGCGCGCGGCTTCCATCACGTCCATCACAATGAAGGGATCGACCTCGCCGCGCCTTGAGTTCCGCATCGCTCCGCTCCTACTCTGGGTCGAGCCGCTTTTCACAAGCCCGGGAAGGCCCGTCAATGCACCGCGCCCGCCAGTTCGCTGCCGCGCTCGCCGCACTCGCCCTCGTAGCCCTGCCCGGCCCGGCCGCCGCGCTCGGGCTTCTGCGCGACAGCGACGTCGAACGCTCGCTCTCCCAGCTGGCGGCGCCCGTGATCCAGGCCGCGGGGCTGAGCCCGTCGCAGGTGCGTGTGCTGGTGGTGGATGACGGATCGCTCAACGCCTTCATCGTGGATAACCGCCACATATTCATCAATTACGGGCTGATCCTGAAGCTCGACAGCCCCGCGCAGCTTCAAGCGGTGATCGCGCACGAGGCCGCGCATATCGCCAACGGGCACATCACCCGGCGGATGACGAACATGCGGGCGATGACGACGGCGGCGGGGCTCGGCACCGCGCTCGCCGCGATGGCGGCCGCGGCGGGCGCCGACGGATCGGCCGCCGCCGGCGTGGCGATGGGCGCGGCAAGCTCGGCCATGCGGCGCTTCCTGACCCATACGCGGGCCGAGGAAGCCTCGGCCGACCGCTCCTCCATCCGGTATCTCGTGCGCGCGGGCGTCGATCCGCGCGGGGCGGTGGAGGTGATGAAGCTCTTTTCCGGGCAGGAGGTTCTCACCACCGCGCGGCAGGATCCCTACGCGCGCACGCATCCGCTGTCGCGCGACAGGCTGCGCGCGCTCGACTCCTACGCCGCCGCCCATGGCAGCAAGACCGCCCCCGACCCTGCGGCGATCTACTGGCACGACCGCGCGCGCGGCAAGCTCTCGGCGTTCCTGCGCGCCCCGAAATGGACGATGCGCCGCGCCCCGGACAGCGTGTCGCAGGACATCCGGCTGATGCGCGAGGCGGTGGCGCATCACCGCCGCTCGGACACGGGGCGCGCGGTGCGCGCCATCGACGCCGCGCTCGCCCTGCGGCCCGGCGACGCGGGCTACATGGACCTCAAGGGGCAGATCCTGCTCGAAAGCCGGAATTTCGCCGCCGCGGTGCAAGCCTACGGCGCGGCGGCCAACGCGGCGCCCGGCGACGCGCTGATCCTCGCAGGCTACGGCCGCGCGCTTCTGGCCGCGGGCCGGCCCGGCGAGGCGCTGACCGCGCTCGAACGCGCCCGCACGATCGATTTTCGCAATGGTCGGATGCTCCGCGATCTCGCACAGGCCTACGCCCAGACCGGACAGGTCGCCATGGCCTCGGTGGCCACGGCGGAACGCTACGCGCTGCAAGGGCGCATGGAGGACGCGAAACTGCACGCCGAGCGCGCGCGCGCCCGCCTGCCCCGCGGGAGCGGGGGCTGGCAGCGCGCGCAGGATGTGTTCAGTGCCGCCGAGCGCGCCCTCTGACGACAGTCGGACAGCCAACACGGGAGACCCCCACCATGACCGCCCCCCGCCTCGTTTCCGCGGCGCTCGCCGCAACGCTCGCCTTCGCCGCGCCGGCCGGCGCGCTCGACGTCACTCAGATGACCGACGCGGAGCGCGAGGCGTTCCGCGCCGAGGTGCGCGCCTACCTGCTCGAGAACCCCGAGGTGATCATGGAAGCGGTGGCCGTGCTGGAAGAGCGTGACGCCGCCGCGCAGGCCGCCGCCGACACCGAGCTGGTGCAGACCTACGCCGAGGAGATCTTCGACGACGGCTATTCCTGGGTGGGTGGCAATCCCGACGGGGACGTGACGCTGGTGGAGTTCATCGACTACCGCTGCAGCTATTGCCGCCGCGCCCATGAGGACGTGAACGAACTGGTCGAAACCGACGGCAACATCCGGCTCGTGATCAAGGAGTTCCCGATCCTCGGGCCCGACTCGCTGGCCTCGTCGCGTTTCGCGGTGGCGGTCAAGCAGGTGGCCGGCGACGACGCCTACCACCTGGCCAAGGAGGCGCTGATCGAGATGACGGGCGAGGCCAACGAAACCACGCTCGCCCGGCTGGCCGAGACGCTGGGCCTCGATGCCGACGCGATCCTCGTGCAGATGGAAAGCGAAGAGGTGACGGCGGTTCTGGCCGAGACCCGCGCCCTCGCCCAGCGCCTCGGCATCAACGGCACACCCACCTTCGTGCTGCCCGATCGCATGCTGCGCGGCTACGTCCCGCTGGAGGGCATGCGCGAGATCGTGGCCGATGTGCGCGACGCGGGCTAGCGCGGCGCTCCTCGCAGCGGCGCTCGGCCTTGCGGGCGGCGCCCAGGCCGCGGGCCTCGACCTGACCCCGGACGAGCGCGCGGCCTTCGGCGCCGAGGTCCGTGCACTGCTGCTCGGGGAACCGGACATCGTGGACCGCGCCCTGGGCGCGCTTTCCCCGGCGCCGGACTACGCCGACGAGATCGCCCGTGACACCGCGCTTCTGGACGCAGAGCGCGACGCGCTTGCCGCGGATTCGGGCGACTGGAGCGAGGGCCCGGAGGACGGCACCCCCCTTGTCGTCTTCCTGCCGCCAGCCTGCACGGAGTGCCAGCCGCTGCTGGCCGAGCTTCGCGCGCTCGGGGCACGGCGTGGCGACACGCGGCTTGTCGTGAAGGACATGCCGGGCACCGAAGACGGCGGGCAGTCGGCCGAGCGGTTCCTGACCGCCGTCCTCGACGAGGTCGGCCCCGACGCCTGGCTCGAGGCGCGCGAGGGCCTTGCCGCGCTGCCCGAACCCGCCAATCCCGCGATGCTCGAACTTTTCGCCCAGACCATGGCCTGGCCCGCCGGGAAGGTCGTGCAGAAAATGGACGCGTCCACCACCACCGCGCGGCTGGACCGGGTCCGCGACCTGGCCGGCCGCCTGGGCATCGACATCGCCCCGTCCTTCGTGGTGGGCGGCATTCTCGTGCGCGGAAACGTGCCCGCGGCCGTATTGGAGCGCTATCTCGACCGCAGCGCCGACTGAGGCCTGCGCTACTCGGCCGCCTGTGTCGCCGCGTCGGCCTCGAGTTCGGCGGCTTTCTTCTCCACCTGCTCGACGATGTGCTCGATCATCTCGTCGTTCGACATCCGGTGGCTCTGCTTGCCGGCAAGGTAGACCATGCCGTGGCCGGCCCCTCCGCCGGTGAAGCCCACATCCGTCATCAGCGCCTCGCCCGGGCCGTTGACCACGCAGCCGATGATCGACAGGCTCATCGGCGTCTTGATGTGCTCGAGCCGCTTCTCGAGGATCTCCACCGTCCGGATCACGTCGAAGCCCTGCCGCGCGCAGGACGGGCAGGAGATGACGTTGACGCCCCGGTGTCGAAGGCCAAGCGATTTCAGGATCTCGTAGCCCACGCGGATCTCTTCCACGGGATCGGCCGAGAGCGACACGCGGATCGTGTCCCCGATCCCCATCCAGAGCAGGTTGCCAAGACCGATCGCGGACTTGATCGTGCCGGACATGAGCCCCCCCGCCTCGGTGATGCCGAGGTGGATCGGCGCGTCCGTGGCCTCCGCGATGCCCTGGTAGGCTGCGGCGGCAAGGAACACGTCCGAGGCCTTAACGCTGATCTTGAATTCGTGAAAGTCGTTGTCCTGCAGGATCCGGATATGGTCGAGGCCCGACTCGACCATCGCCTCCGGGCAGGGTTCCGCGTATTTGTCGAGCAGGTGCTTTTCCAGGCTTCCGGCATTCACGCCGATGCGGATCGCACAGCCGTGGTCGCGGGCGGCGCTGATGACCTCGCGCACCCGCGCCTCGGATCCGATGTTGCCGGGGTTGATGCGCAGGCAGGCGGCGCCCGCCTCGGCCGCCTCGATCCCGCGCTTGTAGTGGAAATGGATATCGGCAACGATCGGCACCGGGCTTTCGCGCACGATCTCCCGCAGCGCGCGGGCCGACGCTTCGTCAGGCACCGAAACGCGCATGATATCGGCGCCGGCCTCCGCGCAGGCCTGAATCTGCGCGACGGTGGCGGCGACATCCGTGGTGGCCGTGTTCGTCATGCTTTGCACCGAAATCGGCGCATCGCCGCCCACCGGCACCGATCCCACATGGATCTTGCGGCAGTCCCTGCGGTAGATGTTGCGCCACGGGCGGACGTGATTGAGGGTCATGGCGGCCTTTCCGTCGCGTGCCTTGTCGCCCCGAAAATAGGCCGCAGCGCCCCTCGGCGCAATGCGTGCGCTACTCCGACGCGCCGGAGATTTCGCGCGCCTCCGCCATCGCGACGACCTTGGCAAGCTCGGGGTCTTCGCCGAAATCGGCAAGCGCGTAGCCTTGCGTCAGCGCGTCCACGGAAAGCGCCACGTCGCGGATCGTCGACGTGCCCTGCCCCGCCGGGCCGTAAAGCTCTCCGTTCACCTCGAAGTAGAGCGACCCCGACATCCCGGCACGCAGCGTCGGCGCGCCTTCGGTGCGCGGCAGCGTGTAGGCTTCGCCCGCATCGAGGATCTTCTCGAAGATGACCGAGCCGTCGGCGCCGCGCACGCGGATCCACGCCGGACGCACGGCGAGGATCTTCACCTCGGGCGCCTCGGCCTCCACCACCTGGGGCATCTCGGCGGCGGTGGTGGCCGCGCGTTCGGGAACGGCCGGCGAGGCCAGGTCGAGGCCCGACGGCGCGGCGGGCCGGTCCGCGCGCGCGAAGGCCCCCGTGGTCTCGGGATCGAGCGTCGAGATCGGCGCGTCGCGCGCGATCATCACCGGCACGTCGAGCGCCTGGGGCCGGTAAAGGCGCTCCAGCGCCTCGGTGGACAGCGACGGGCCGTCCGGCTCGGATGATCCCGCCCCGTCGAGCGGGTCGAGCTCGGCGAGCACCACCGGCGTCTGGTCCACCGGCGACAGCTGCACACGCTGGATCTCGCGCAGGACCGACCAGCCCCCGAACCCGATCGCGCCGACCAGTGCGGCAAGCACCACGAGCGAGCCGACGGCCCCGGGCTCCACCCTTGAAAACAGGCTTTCGCTGCGCGGGATGAAGGGCGTGGCGGGTTGCACGAAGGGGTCGCGCGCCCCGCCCGACGTCGTCGCGGGCTTGCCGCGGCGGGTCGGTTTCCGAACGCTCGAGGCGTCCTTCGACATGCCATGGGCGGGAGAGAACCCGCTTTCGGCACAGAACTCGGCGAAGGCCCGGTCGGGGTCCATGCCGAGATAGCGGGCATAGGAGCGCACATAGCCCGCGATGAAACCGGGCGTGTCGAAGGCGGACGGATCGGAGTTTTCGATCGCGGCGATGTAGCTCGCCCTGATGCGCAATTCGCGCTGCACGTCCAGAAGCGACTTGCCGAGGGTGGCGCGCTCCCCGCGCATCACGTCGCCAAGACGCAGATCGAAATCGTCGAAGCGCTTGGGCTTCGCCACGGGCTGCGCGTCAGCTCGGGATGGCTTGCGCCGGATCATGCCTGCTGCCTCTGCTCCGTTGGGTCACGGGCCTGCCGCGATTCGGACCCTTCTTTGATTGCAGAAGGTTACCACAGAGGAAACAGCCGGACAGACGAAACACGTTCAGGCGGACTTCTCGGCGCGATTCAGCGCACAATGCGACCACAAATCGTCCATCGCGCTTACCAGCCGGTCCATCTCGTCCGGGCCGTGCACCGGCGAGGGCGTGAAGCGCAGCCGCTCGGTTCCGCGCGGCACGGTGGGGAAGTTGATCGGCTGGCAGTAGATCCCGTAATCCTCGAGCAGCATGTCGGAGATGCGCTTGCAGTGGACCGGGTCGCCCACGATCACGGGCACGATGTGGCTTCCATGATCGATGATCGGCAGCCCGAGCGCCTTGAGCCGCGTCTTGAGAATCCGTGCCTGGGTCTGGTGCTTCTCGCGCCGCGCCCAGTCCGTCTTCAGATGCGCGACACTGGCCGCGGCGCCGGCCGCGACGGCCGGCGGCAGCGAGGTCGTGAAGATAAACCCCGGCGCGTAAGACCTTATGGCGTCGCACATCTTCGCGCTCGCCGCGACGTAGCCGCCCATCACGCCGTAGGCCTTCGCCAGCGTGCCGTTGATGATGTCGATCCGGTGCATGAGCCCGTCGCGCTCTGCCACGCCGGCCCCGCGCGGGCCGTACATGCCCACCGCGTGCACCTCGTCGATGTAGGTCAGCGCGTTGAACTCGTCGGCCAGATCGCAAAGCGCCGCGATCGGGCCGAAATCGCCATCCATGGAATAGATCGATTCGAACGCGATGAGCTTGGGCGCGTCCGGATCGTCGGCCTCGAGCAACTCGCGCAGATGCGCCACGTCGTTGTGCCGGAAAACGCGCTTGGCGCCGCCGTTGCGCCGGATCCCCTCGATCATCGAGGCATGATTGAGTTCGTCGGAATAGATGATGAGCCCGGGGAACAGCTTCGGCAGGGTGGACAGCGTGGCGTCGTTCGCGATGTAGGCCGAGGTGAAGAGAAGCGCCGCTTCCTTGCCGTGCAGATCCGCCAGTTCGGCCTCGAGCCGCTTGTGATAGACCGTGGTACCGGAGATGTTGCGCGTTCCGCCCGAGCCCGCGCCGGTGCACTCGATCGCCTCGTGCATGGCGGCGAGCACCGCCGGGTGCTGGCCCATGCCGAGGTAGTCGTTGCCGCACCAGACCGTGATCGGACACGTCTCGCCGTCCGGGCGGCGCCAGGTGGCATGCGGAAACGAACCGCGCCTGCGCTCGATGTCGATGAAGGTCCTGTAGCGGCCCTCGTCATGCAGGCGCTGGATCGCTTGGTCGAGTTTGGCGGTGTAGTCCAACGTCACTCCCCCCGGTTTGCTGGCAGCGGGGTCGGCCCCAACATATTCAACAATTCACGGATATAACCGTGAACGGCGTCTTGCAACACGTTACGCGGCGCGGTCCTTGGGGCTCATTGATCCAGATCAACCGCCTTGCTGGACAGCGCATGACGCAATGATAGTGTGCGCCCTGACGCTCGACAGGAGATCCCAGACATGCGCGACACCACGACGCTGGACCCGGTTCTGAACCGCCTCGACGCGGGGCTCGACGCATCGCTGGAACGGCTGATGGCGCTGATGCGGATACAGTCGATCTCCACCGATCCGGACTACGCGGCGCGGTGCCGCGAGGCCGCGCAATGGCTTGTCGAGGATCTGCAAGGGCTCGGCGCCGAGGCCCGGCTTGCCGAGACGCCGGGCCATCCGATGGTGGTGGGACACATCGGCGAAGGCGCCCCGCACCTTCTGTTCTACGGCCATTACGACGTGCAGCCCGTCGATCCCCTCGACCTGTGGGACCGCGACCCATTCGATCCGGCCGTCGAGGAGACCGATCAGGGCCGGGTCATCCGCGGGCGCGGCGCCTCGGACGACAAGGGTCAGCTCATGACCTTCGTGGAGGCGTGCCGCGCCTGGATCGCCGAGAACGGGGCCCTGCCCTGCCGCGTGACCTTCTTCTTCGAGGGCGAGGAGGAGTCGGGCTCGCCCTCGCTGATCCCGTTCCTGCGGGAGAACGCCGCGGAACTGACCGCGGACCTCGCGCTGATCTGCGACACCGGCATGTATGACCGCCAGACGCCGTCGATCGCCACGCAATTGCGGGGCATGTTGCGCGAAGAGGTCGTGATCCGCGGCGCCTCGCGCGACCTGCACTCGGGCCTCTACGGCGGGCTGGCCGTCAACCCGATCCATGTGCTCTCGCGCGTCCTTGCCGGGCTGCACGACGAAACCGGGCGCGTCACCCTGCCGGGCTTCTACGATGGCGTGCCCGAAACGCCCCCCGAGGTGATGGAGCAGTGGGCCGGGCTCGGCTTCGACACCGCCCCGTTCCTCGGCAAGGTGGGCCTGTCGCACGGCGCCGGCGAGCAGGACCGCACCCCGATCGAGCGGCTCTGGGCGCGCCCCACGGCCGAGGTGAACGGCATCTCCGGCGGTTACGCCGGCGCGGGATTCAAGACCGTGCTGCCCGCGGAGGCGCGCGCCAAGGTCAGCTTCCGCCTCGTCGGCACCCAGGACCCCGAGGCGATCCACGAAAGCTTCGTGGCCTATGTGGAAAGCATGCTGCCGCCGGACTGCACCGCCGAGTTCCCCATGGGCGACGGCGCGCCCGCCTGCCGCATGGACACAACCCGCCCCGAATTCGAGGCCGCGCGCGCCGCGCTGTCGGACGAGTGGCCGCAGCCCGCGGTCTTCGCCGGCATGGGCGGCTCGATCCCGGTCGCCGGCTACTTCAAGGAGATCCTCGGCATGGACGCGATGCTCGTCGGCTTCGCCCATGACGCCGACCGGATCCACTCGCCCAACGAGAAATACGACCTCGAAAGCTTTCACAAGGGCGCGCGAAGCTGGGCGCGCATCCTGCACGCGCTGGCCGACGCCGGCGCATGATCCCGGGCTTCGCCGCGCATGTCTTCACGCGGGACGGCGTGGACATCGCCTACGAGACGGGCGGCGACGGCCCGCCGCTTCTGCTCCTGCACGGCTTTCCGCAGACCCGCGCGATGTGGGCGCGGATCGCGCCGCGGCTTGCCGAGACCCACACGGTGGTCTGCCCCGACCTTCGCGGCTACGGCGCCTCCTCGAAACCGCGGGGCACGGAGAACTACAGCTTCCGGGCGATGGGGGCGGACCAGCTCTCGCTGATGGCGCATCTGGGCTTCCACCGCTTCCACCTCGCCGGCCATGACCGGGGCGGGCGCACGGCGCAACGTATGGCGCTCGACGCGCCGGAGCGGGTGGCGAGCCTAGCACTCATGGACATCGTGCCCACGCATCACCTGCTCACATGCCTCACGCACGAGGTGGCGCGGGCCTATTATCACTGGTTCTTCCTCGCCCAGCCGCACCCCTTCCCCGAGCGGATGATCGAGGCCGACCCGGACGCCTTCTACGAGCGGTGTCTGCTGGGGTTCGGCAAGGCCGCGCTTTCCGATTTCGCGCCGGACCAGCTTGCGGCCTACCGCGCGGCCTGGCGCGACCCGGAGGCCATCCGCGCGATGTGCGACGACTACCGCGCCGCGCTCGATCACGATCTCGCCCTCGACGACGCCGATCTGGACCGGCGGGTCGCCTGCCCCGCCCTCGTGCTCTGGGGCGCGCAGGGCGCCATGGCGGCGGCCTACGACGTGCCCGGCACCTGGGCCGGCCGGCTGGCGCGGATGGAGGCCCGGCCGATGCCGGGCGGGCACTTCTTCCCCGACCAGCACCCTGACGCGACCGCCGAGGCGCTTGGCGCCTTCCTCGCGTCGCTCAGCCTTTCGGCCTGACGGCCGTCCAGCCCTTTGCCATCAAGAGGACCCAGGGCGCCCCGTGCAGCGCGAGGTCCAGGATATCGATGGGCCGGGTGAGCGTGCCCGCGCCCAGCATGCGAAGCTTTTCGACGAGATGGGGGTCCGGCGTGAAGGGCGCGAGGCCGAGCGTCAGCGCCAAGATCACCGCGACGCTCCATGGCACCTGATCGAGAAGCGCGCGCATCGGTCTTCCGGAGCGTCCCGTGCTTGGGGAAGGTGTGGCGCGGTTGACGGGGCTCGAACCCGCGACCCCCGGCGTGACAGGCCGGTACTCTAACCAACTGAGCTACAACCGCGCATGGGGTGGACGGATCCACCGGGATGCCCTCCGGGCCGGTTCGGCGGCGATGGCGCGGTTGACGGGGCTCGAACCCGCGACCCCCGGCGTGACAGGCCGGTACTCTAACCAACTGAGCTACAACCGCGCATGGGGTGGACGGATCCACCGGGATGCCCTCCGGGCCGGTTCGGCGGCGATGGCGCGGTTGACGGGGCTCGAACCCGCGACCCCCGGCGTGACAGGCCGGTACTCTAACCAACTGAGCTACAACCGCACATGGGGTGGCCGGATCCACCGGGATGCCCTCCGGGCCGGTGCGGCGGCGATGGCGCGGTTGACGGGGCTCGACCCCGCGACCCCCGGCGTGACAGGCCGGTACTCTAACCAACTGAGCTACAACCGCGCATGGGGTGGACGGATCCACCGGGATGCCCTCCGGGCCGGTTCGGCGGCGATGGCGCGGTTGACGGGGCTCGAACCCGCGACCCCCGGCGTGACAGGCCGGTACTCTAACCAACTGAGCTACAACCGCATGCCGCCTGCCCGGTTGCCCGGGCGTGGGGCGGGTTCTATGCGCGGCCCTCGGTCGCGTCAAGCGCATTTGGCGCGGTTTGAGGCCGAGACATCGCGGCGGCGACGCGATCGCCCCTCTGCCGAGACCGCCGCCCTCGGCGCCGCAAGCGCGGCATCCTGCGCCGGGCCTCGCATCGCGGCATTGCGGCGGGGCCGGTCGGGCGCGAAAGGCGCCCGCGAATGTCGGCGATTTCCCCGGCGCGCGGTATGGGGCATAGATCGCGCAGAGCACACCCGACCGCGAAAGGACATCCCGTGGACGCAGCCGCCTTCTGGGACCGCGCCGCCGAGGCCTACGCCCGCCGCCGGATCTCCGACCCCGGCGCCTACGAAGCCGCCCTCGCGCGCGTGAAATCCCGCCTCCGGCCGGAAGACCGGGTGCTCGAGCTGGGCTGCGGGACAGGCTCGACCGCGCTTCGCCTTTCCCCCTGCGTGGCCACCTATGTCGGCACCGACCTCTCCGGCGCGATGATCGCGATCGCCGAGGAGAAACGCCGGACCGCGGCCCAGGGCAACCTGATCTTCCGCCAGGCCGGGGTCGCCCGCGCGGCCGCCCCCGGCGAAGACGTCGGTGCGGTGCTCGCCTTCAACCTGCTGCACCTGCTGCCGGACCTGGCCAAAGGGCTGGGCTCCATGCGCGACGTCTTGCGCCCGGGCGGGGTCTTCATCTCCAAGACCCCGGCGATCGGCGAGAAATGGCGCTATCGCCCCGTGGTCGCGGCGATGCGGGCGTTGGGCAAGCTCCCTGCCATGAGCCTGCTGAAGGTGGCGCAAATCGACCGGGCCATCGCGGAGGCCGGATTCGAGATCCTCGAGACCGACCTGCTTCCGCCCTCGCTTCCCTCGCGCTTCGTCGTCGCCCGCAAACGGTGAAGCGCTTCCCGCATGTTGCGGGCAGGCGCCTCGGCCTGCGTCGCGGACAGTGGCGGCACACCACCCGGGACCTTCATCTTTCCAAGCGTGTCGCGACCGATCCCTTCGGTAGCCGGAGGCGCTGAACCCCCGATCGCTGCGTCGTCCGTCTTCGCGTCCGTGCCGATCCCCGATCTCGGGACGGCTTCAAGCGCGCCTTACCCACGACGCGTTGCTGGCTGGAAAGGCGGCGACACGCATGAAGCATCGAAGGGCCCCGCGCGCGGGAGGCGGTCCCCCGAAAGCGGGACGAGGAAGGCAGGCCCGCAGGATCAGCGGGCGGAGAAATCCATGAAGGCCGTCCGCACGGCCATCGAGGTCACGGCATGTCACTGTTGCTGGATGCTCGACGGGCTGTTCGAACTCCAGAAACATCGGTCGAAATCGACATATTTCAGCATGTCTTCGGTTCTTCCCACCGCGACGATACGCGAGCAGCCCTCCATCGCGTCGAAATCTTCGAACGCGGACACCACACCGGTCCGGTCTGCAAGGGCGCCGTGAACGCAAAGCTGTTCGCCGGGCGCCAGTTTCCGAACGCGCCGTCCGGCCTCCGGCGCTTCTACCGCGAAGACATGGGGCTGCGCGCTGGCATTGCGGACACACAAGGTGCCGTGGGCCGCCGTCGACTGATTCGAGGCCGCCAGGCCCGGCACGGCGACGAGGCTCAGTATGGCGATAGACTTACGGAACACAGCACAAGTGTGTCCCCGCACCACCGGCTCGGTCAATTCCTGAATGATCACGTTCTCCCCACGGTCGGATCAGTCGATCGTGACCCTGCGATCCCGGGATCCGGGTTAACCTATGGGTGAAACGGGAGGAGGTTTCAGATGACCCTAGGACATACCGCGAAAGGCGGCCTGGCCGCTCTGGCGTTGAGCGCGGGCAGCGCGACCGCCCAGGAGGCGCCTTTCGGAACCGACGCGGATACCGGTTATGCGGCCGAATTGTGGGCCGCGATGGAGGACATGAACCTCGCCGGGGAAGGCATGCTGCGCAGCTTCCCTTACCAGGGCGTCGCACCGCATGGCATGATGCTGGAGACGCTCTATACCACAGCCACGATCGACGGACATTCCGGCGATCTGGTGATCAAGCGCAATTACGGTCCCGAAGGCGTCGGGATCGCCGACGTGCTGAGCGACCCCGACACGCATCTCGCCGCGGTCACGGTGATGTTCCGCCGCGAGGCGGGATATGATCCGGACAACGCCGACTGGTTCTGGGCGAAGTACCTGCCCGACGGATCGCTCGACAGGAACCCGAAGGGCATGCGCCTCGCGGGCAGGGTCGCGAAGGGCACGAACGCCGGCTGCATCGCGTGCCATTCCGGCGCTGGCGACGACATGCTTTTCACGACAGATCATCTGGGCTCCGACTGAGACCCGGTGGTCCTCGTCCGCGGCCTCGCGTGACCGTGAAACGGGACTTCCGCGACGGGCAGGCGTGACAGAGGTGCGAAGATGTCATGCGCCGGGGGCGGACCGCCCCCCGCACGCTTGGGCAAGACAGGTTGCCGTATCTCCACCCCGGTCGCGTTCCCCCGCTGGAAGGTCCCGTCCCGGCGCCCGATCCCGGCCGGCGGAGGATGAGTGATGCAAATCATCCGGCCCGTGCACATCGCTGAAAGCGGCCGCGCGACGGCCGGACGGCCGGTTGAGCCGGCGCCACGGAGATGCAGGTGACCGCGTGGTTCGACGCGTTGCTCGATCGTGCCGGTCGCGGCATCGCCCGACGGCTGGAGCAGCCCAGTTCCGGTTACGTGCCCTTCACGCCCTCGGATTTCGAGACCCTGCAAAACACGCTGCGGCCCGCCGACATTCTCCTGATCGAGGGACGGCAGCGTGTCTCGGCCGCGATAAAGTACCTGACGCAGTCAACCTGGTCCCACGCCGCGATGTTCGTCGGGGATCGCACCGTTGGAGGATCCGGCTCCGAGGAGTCCCGTCGCCTGGTCGAGGTCAATCTGGGGGAGGGCTGTGTCTCTTCTCCGCTGAGCAAGTACGCCACGTTCAACACCCGGATATGCCGGCCTGTCGGCCTGAGTGAAGGCGAGGCCTGCGCGGTGGTCGACTTCATGACGTGCCGGATCGGCCTGCGCTACGACATGCGCAACATCGTGGATCTCGCGCGGTACCTGCTGCCCACGCCGCCCGTGCCCGTGCGCTGGCGGCGGCGCATGCTGGCGCTCGGCTCCGGCGATCCGACCCGCGCGATCTGCTCATCTCTGATCGCCCAGGCTTTCCAATCGGTGCGCTACCCGATCCTGCCCGACATCCGGACGGTCGAGGCACGCTCGGGCTCTCGATACGCGCGGCGGGAGATCCTCCACGTCCGGCATCATTCGCTCTTCGCGCCGCGGGATTTCGATCTCTCGCCCTACTTCGAGATCGTGAAGCCGCACCTCGTTTCCGGATTCGACCATCGCAGTCTCGACTGGGCCGATCTGCCGACGGCCGATACCCGGGACGAGGCGCCTCGCTCGTGAACGTGGAATACCCGCGCGAGCCGAACTCGCGTCTTCCACCCGCGCCTCGAGGTCGAGCTTCGATGGTGAATGTTCCGGGCGGCAAGGGCGGCCGGCCTCCTTCATGCCGAAAACCGAAACCTCGGCGAAAAGCGACAGCCCTTGTATGCGATGCTGCGAATGCCCAGCTATGTGAAGCCTGTGTTTTTCGCTTCGAACCGCTGCTTCCGTTCATCCGGCTCTCAGTCGATCGATTCAGTCTGACTCTGCCGGGCTGCCGCATTCCGCGGGCAGCACTTGAACAGGAGACAACGGACATGGCCAATGGCACCGTGAAATGGTTCAACGCCACCAAAGGCTTCGGATTCATCGAACCGGGGTCCGGCGGCAAGGACGTCTTCGTCCACATCTCTGCCGTCGAACGCGCCGGCCTCACCGGTCTCGCGGACGCCCAGAAGGTGACCTTCGACGTTGAAACCGGCCGCGATGGCCGCGAGAGCGCGACCAACATCGCGCTTGCCTGACCCGGTGGTCAAGGGCGCCCCGATGGGCGCCCGGTCTCGTCATCATCCTCGCACAAGCACCAGGAGTACGCCGGTTTGAAGCCGCAACAGTGGACCCGTGTCCTCACGAAGTATCGCGAACCCATCCCCGCCCGCAGCCTTCTCGAGTTGTCCGTGACGCTTCTGCCCTTCCTGGCGATCTGGGCACTCGCCTGGTGGGCCCTGTCGATCAGTCCCGTTCTTTCCGTCGCGCTGGCCATGGTGAACGCCGGCTTTCTCGTCCGAACCTTCATGATCCAGCACGATTGCGGCCATGGGTCGTTTTTCCGAAACCGGAAACTCGGTGACTGGATCGGAAGGGCCCTCGGGGTTCTGACGCTCACCCCCTATGACGTCTGGCGCAAGACGCACGCGATCCACCACGCCACCACGGGCAACCTCGACCAGCGCGGCACCGGAGACGTCCCGGTTCTGACCGTGACCGAATACCGAAGCAAATCCCGGCTCGGCCGCGTGCTTTATCGTCTTCTTCGGCATCCCCTGGTTCTGTTCGGGATCGTGCCCTTCTACACCTTCTTCCTGCAAAACCGACTGCCGGTCGGGTTGATGCGATCGGGATGGCGCTACTGGCTCAGCTCCCAGGCCACGAATGCCGGGATCGGCGGGCTGCTGGCGCTTCTGATCTGGTTTGGCGGGCTGGAGGTCGTGCTGTTCATCTTCGTGCCGACGATGTTGCTGGCTGCGAGCCTGGGCATGTGGATGTTCTACGTGCAGCACCAGTTCGAGGACACGGTCTGGGAACGCCAGGAGGATTGGAACGTGCACGAGGCGGCGCTGCACGGGTCGTCCAATTACATACTGCCGCCGGTCCTGAACTGGCTCACCGGGAATATCGGGGCGCATCACGTGCACCACCTGGCCAGCCGGATACCGTTCTATCGCCTGCCCGAGGTCCTTCGCGACCACGACGACCTCGTCGAGACGCGCCGCCTCACCCTGTGGGAAAGCCTGCGTTGCGCAAGCCTGGCGCTCTGGGACGAAAACGACCGAAAGCTGATTTCCTTCGCCGAGGCCCGGCGACGTCCGTGACGACACCGAAACGGATGCGCCGGTCCGTGACCGACCCGAAACAAGGAGACGACACCCGATGGCACAGTTCAGTTCCGTGGGCCGCACAGGCCAGGCCCCCGATCCCTTCAAGGGCATGACAAAGACCAAGAAAAAAGACGCCAAGCCGAGCGCCCCGCACGAGATCCTGCTCGGAGAGCACAGCCGGTATCAGGTCAAGTCGGGTTGGCTTGCGGGCAAATTCGTCGCACGCGCGTTCCCTAAGCCTCCGACGAAGGCACGCGGCATGATCGCCGAAGCGACCGGCGCGACGGAAGAGGCGGCCATCGCCGCGTTGCAAGACATCCTCGACGCACGGGAAGATCGCAGGACAGGCGAGCGCCGCGAGGATCCCAGAACAGGCATCGCCGTGCCCGGCACGGAAGAATACGTCGAGGCGATCCGGCAGGTCGCGCTCTCACGACCGCAACACGCGATGCTCGCGGCCTTGTCGCTGGCCGGCGAAGACGGGCTGACGGATGGGCGCATGGCAAGCGCCGCGGGGTACAAATCGCAAGCGTCGGCCAACAGATCCTTTCTGGCGGCGGGCCTGCTGATCGCGGAATACCTTTCGGTGAAAGCCGACCCCGACCAGACGTCCGGCGCTTCGGAAGGGGCTGCCCTGCTCGGGTTCAAGGGTGAAACGGAAACCGACGGCGGCACCGGGAACTGGATTCTGCACGAGGAGTTGCGCGAGGCGATCCGGATGACGCTTTGACGCCATCGACCGCCGCGCGGGTGCCCGCGAGGTCGAATGCCGCGCCGCGGACCGAAGAGACGTGCATCCCGGGTGGGATGGCGCCGCGCGGCGCGGAGGTGAGTGCCGTCAGGTCGGCGTGGCAGCCCCGGCGCATGGCAGGCGAAAATGGCAGCCGGGCCGGGGGCGGCGCCGGTCGGGCGTGGAAAAGCTGCGGAAGAGCATTGCACCGCGCATGGCTCAGTCGAAGCGCTTCGGGAAGGCGGTTTCGGAATACACCTTGGCCAGGTCCTGCCGCCGGAAATCGATATGGACGATACGGCGCGTGCGATTGTCGTCGCCGACCCGGCGATAGAAGAATTCCTCGTCGGTGAAATGCCCCTTGCGCATGATCCAGCGGACCATGCTGGCGGTCGTCCCCCTGTAGGGTGCCATGATGTCCACGATCCAGAGGCGGTCGCCCGCGTTCCAGTCCTCGGGCGTCAGTTGCTCGCCGGTGATGAGGCGGCGTTCGCCTCCGGCGCCGAGCCACGCCCAAGTGTAGAGCCCGCGTGCCACGCCGTCGAAACGGAACAGCCGGAACTGGCCCAGCAGAAGTGGCGGTTCGATGTAGCTGCGCAGTTGCGCGACCGGCATCCTCGCATGCCGCGCACTTCGAAAGGCCAGGAAGATCATGTCCCCGTAGGCGCGCAGGCGTTCGGGCCCGGGGCTCTCGACATCCGGCAGGGTGCGACCGAGGGAATCGCGCCGCGCGATCACGGGGCGCCCTTTTCATCCACGACGCCGCCACGCGCCTGCAGGAGCGCGCCTTCCCACGGGCGCAGGGTCATGCGCGCGGTCGCGATCGCGGTGTTGCCTCCGGCGAGTTCGGGGAAGAGCTTGAACAGTTCCTCGCGCGCCTCGCCCTCGATCCCGCAAAGCGCGTAGTCGCCCGGGTGGAAGCTTTCGGTCGCAAGCCCCTCGGTCAGCATGATCTCGTGGCGATCGAAGAGAACGTGATGGTACTCGACCCATCCGGCCTCGTCCTCCACGCGGATCGTCGTGTCGTTGATCAGCCCCTTGGCGGGCACGAGAACCTCCTGCGCGCCGAAGAAAAGCTCCGCGCGCCAGCCGGTCACGAGCACCCGGTGCTGGGGGGAAACGCGCAACTCCCGCGCTGGACGATCGTGTCCGAATGCGCCCGCGGAAATGCGGACCGGACGAAGGGATCGGTGGGCGCGCAGTTCGGCTGGGGAGAAGCGGCGGCATCCAAGCCAGCGCACCGGCCGGAAGGGACCGTCCACCGTCCGCACCATGTCACCGACACGCAGTGCCTCGACGGCGACCGGACCGGCCTCGGTTTCGATCAGGGTGCCGCGAGCGACGCAGATCAGCAGGTTGAGGAAAAGGGTATCGGAGTCGGTGCCCGCGGTGTCGGTGCCGGTGACCGAAATGGCCACCGTCTGGTCCGACCCGGATGCGAAAACCGTGGCGCGGTCGATGGTGAAGGTGAATTCGCCGGTGACGGCATCGAAGCTCAGGTTGCCGAACGCTCCGCCGCTGTTGACGGTGAAACTGTACCCGTCGGAGGGCTCGCTGGAGGGCCCGCCCCCGATCGGCACCTCGTCGAAATCGCCGGAGACCGTGGTGATCCCGGTCCCGTTGAGCGTGACGTCGAAGGTCCAGGTGTCCAGCCC
The DNA here is from genome assembly GCF_041365715.1 of Rhodosalinus sp. FB01. Lineage (NCBI taxonomy): Bacteria > Pseudomonadati > Pseudomonadota > Alphaproteobacteria > Rhodobacterales > Paracoccaceae > Rhodosalinus > Rhodosalinus sp. FB01. The sequence goes on from NZ_JBGFSH010000001.1 coordinate 298,456, forward strand.
GCCGGTCCCGCCGCCGGTGGAGCCCGTGACCTCGCTGATATTGTAGCCCACTGCTCCGTCCCGCTTCCTGCCCTCGGGCTCTTTCCGGCCCGCGTTATTAGAAGCCAGCACCCAGGCCTGTGTCGATGGTTCGTGGACGACACGCCGTTCTTCGGCGGAAAACGTGACATTGGCGCAGCGCCACGAAGCGGGAGGCTCGAACCGGATAGCGCTGCCCGCGGCCACGACCGCGCCCTGCCCTCGGTCTCACCCGGAGCGACCCGATCTGCCTCGCGCCCTTCCCGGTGATCCGCGTTCGATGCGCGGCGCTTTCGAGACGGCAATCGACGACGGCGGTCACGAAGAGCTCGATCCTCGGCAGTTCGTGCGGAACGTGCCGGGCAGAGCGTCGCCAGTCTCGCCCGGATCGATGCCGCGGCCATGACGAACATGGCGCATCGGAACCGCGTGCAGCGTCTTCAGCCCGGCGCTCTCCTCCTCGGGCGCGTCCGGCAGGAACGGGCGGGCCCTGATCCTTTCCGGCACCTCGACGCGGCTCGCCGACACCCGGGTCCATGGCGAAGCTACCGCTTGAGCGAGAGGTGTCCTGTGCGCTGACAACGGGCCGTGGACCTGCCGGCGCGGTCACGGTTCGCGCATGGATCGCGCCGCATGTTCAGCTATGTTCGGTGAGAAGTGAGGGGCGTTCGGGTCTCTCTTGCCGTTGAGAGACCATCGCCTCGGACCTCAGGGTCTTGGTGCGGTCGAGAAGACTCGAACTTCCACGGGTTTTACCCCACAGCGACCTCAACGCTGCGCGTCTACCAATTCCGCCACGACCGCACGTGACCCAGCAGGTGGGGCGGCGTATAGAACAGGCCGCCGGGGATGTGAAGAGCAAATTCCGGCTGCCGCAACGGGAGCGCACATGGTCGAATGGATCACCTCCGACGGGCTTGTCGACTACCGCCGGGCAGAGGCGGAGATGGAAGCGCGCGCCACCGCGATCGCCGAGGGCCGCGCGGCCGAGGCCATCTGGCTGCTCGAGCATCCCCCGCTCTACACCGCCGGCACGAGCGCCCGGCCGGACGATCTGCGCGCGCCCGACCGGTTCCCCGTCCACCCCACGCGGCGCGGCGGGCAGTACACCTATCACGGGCCGGGGCAGAGGGTGGTCTACGTGATGCTGGATGTCGGCCGGCGCGGGCGCGACGTGCGCCGCTTCGTGGCCGCGCTCGAGGCGTGGGTGATCGCCACGCTCGGCCGATTCAACGTGGAGGGGATGATTCGAGCGGGCCACGTGGGTGTCTGGGTGCCGCGCCCCGACAAGCCCGCCCTGCCCGACGGCACGCCGCGCGACGACAAGATCGCCGCCATCGGCATCCGGCTGCGGCGCTGGGTCAGCTTCCACGGCATCTCGATCAACGTGGAGCCCGAGCTCTCGCATTTCGACGGCATCGTGCCCTGCGGGATCGACGGCCACGGGGTCACGAGCCTCGTGGACCTAGGGCGGCCCGTCACCATGGCGGACCTCGACGCGGCGCTGGCCGAAAGCTTCGCGGAGACGATGGACGCCACCTGAGGACGTCAGTTCCACGTCCGCGAGAAGACGTGGCGCAGGATGTCGTCGCGATGAAGCCCGATTTCCGCAAGCTCCGCGTCGCTGAGCGCGCGAAGGCGGGCGACGCGGGCGGCGAGCTCGCGGGTGCGCGCATCGAAGGGCGTGTCGAAAATGCGCCGGAGCGCGGCGATGCGCGGGGATCCGGTCGCGGTGCGGGACGTGGCAGCGTCTCGGTAGGCCATTTGGTCGATCCTGTCGTCCGGGGCGCCACCCCCCAGGTGGCGCGGAACTCCGGGGGGCCCCCGGCATCAGGAAAGTTACGCGAGCGGCGCGTATCGACCTAGTCGGGGAAACCTGACCCGAGGCGGCGGCTTGGCACGCTTTTCTTGATCTGTGTCAAATCGATCCATTGCCCACGGGGGTGACCCATTCTAGAACACGAATGGAACAAGGGGAGGAGTGCGACTCGCGCGCACTTCGGCACGACCATCAGGAGGCATCATGGCAGACGCGGCCATTCACAGCCACGAGCACGAGGACCAGCGCGGCTTCTTCACCCGCTGGTTCATGTCAACGAACCACAAGGATATCGGAATCCTCTACCTCGTCACCTCGGCGGTGGTGGGTTTCATCGCGGTGGCGTTCACCGTCTACATGCGCATGGAACTGATGGATCCGGGCGTTCAGTACATGTGCCTCGAAGGCGCGCGCCTCTTCCCGGCTGCCGCGGGCGAATGCACGCCCAATGGCCATCTTTGGAACGTGCTGATCACGGGCCACGGCGTCCTGATGATGTTCTTCGTGGTCATCCCGGCGCTCTTCGGGGGCTTCGGCAACTACCTGCTGCCGCTTCAGATCGGCGCGCCGGACATGGCGTTCCCGCGGATGAACAACCTGTCCTACTGGCTTTACGTCTCGGGCACCCTGCTCGCGATCGCCTCGCTCTTCGCGCCGGGCGGCAACGGACAGGCGGGCTCCGGCGTGGGCTGGGTCTTCTACCCGCCGCTCTCGACCAACGAGATGGGCATGTCCACGGACCTCGCCATCTTCGCGATCCACACCGCGGGGGCGAGTTCGATCCTGGGCTCGATCAACATGATCACCACCTTCCTCAACATGCGCGCGCCGGGCATGTCCCTTTTCAAGGTGCCGCTCTTCGCGTGGTCGATCTTCGTGACCGCCTGGCTTCTGGTGCTGTCGCTGCCGGTTCTGGCGGGCGCGATCACCATGCTGCTGACCGACCGCAACTTCGGCACGACCTTCTTCGACCCGGCCGGCGGCGGCGACCCGGTGCTCTACCAGCACATCTTCTGGTTCTTCGGGCACCCCGAGGTCTATATCCTGATCCTGCCCGCCTTCGGCATCATCAGCCACGTGATCTCCACCTTCTCGCACAAGCCGATCTTCGGCTACCTGCCCATGGTCTGGGCGATCATCGCGATCGGCGCGCTCGGCTTCGTCGTGTGGGCGCACCACATGTACACCGTGGGCATGAGCGTGACGCAGCAAAGCTACTTCATGCTCGCCACGATGGTGATCGCGGTGCCTACCGGCGTGAAGGTGTTCAGCTGGATCGCGACGATGTGGGGCGGCTCGCTGGAGTTCAAGACGCCGATGCTCTTCGCCATCGGCTTCGTGTTCCTCTTCACGCTGGGCGGCGTGACGGGCATCGTGCTGAGCCAGGCGGGCGTGGACCGCGCCTATCACGATACCTACTACGTCGTGGCGCACTTCCACTACGTCATGAGCCTCGGGGCCGTGTTCGGCATCTTCGCCGGCATCTACTTCTACTTCGGGAAGATGACCGGTCGTCATTACCCCGAGTGGGCCGGCAAGCTGCACTTCTGGCTCTTCTTCATCGGCGCCAACCTGACCTTCTTCCCGCAGCACTTCCTCGGGCGTCAGGGCATGCCGCGGCGCTACATCGACTACCCCGAGGCCTTCGCCTACTGGAACTGGGTGTCGAGCTGGGGCGCGTTCCTCGCCTTCGCGAGCTTCGTGTTCTTCCTGGGCATGATCGCCTGGGCGCTGGTCCGCGGGGCCCGCGTTACGGAGAACAACTACTGGAACGAGTACGCCGACACGCTGGAATGGACCCTGCCCTCGCCGCCGCCCGAGCACACGTTCGAGCAGCTGCCCAAGCGTGAGGACTGGGATCACGCCCGCGCCCACTGAGCGTGACGGCAATCCGCCGAACCAAGGCCACGGGCCCCGCGCGCAAGCCGGGGCCCGTTTCGCGTCAGGCCTTCCTTCGGCCCTTGCCCGACGCCGCGACAGACATATCCTAATCTCATGCCATACGCCTGGACGACACCGCCCACCCCGCAGCCGGACCATGTCGCGCAGATGCGTCTATGGCCACACCGGTCGCTTCCGCCCGAGGGGTTCGCGGCCTTCATCCTCGTCACCTTCGCCCTGATCTGCGTTCCGCTCTTCACCGTGCTGGGCACGGTCGTGCTATGGGGCGTTCTGCCCTTCGTGCTGCTTGCGGTGGCGGGGGTCTGGTGGGGGCTGCGGCGCAGTTACCGCGACGGATCGCTTTTCGAGGAACTGACCCTCGACGACACCGACCTGCGCCTCGAGCGGCACGACCCGCGCGGCCCGGTCAGGGACTGGGCCTGCAACACCTACTGGGCACGGGTCGAACTGCATGAAACCGGCGGCCCCGTGCCGAACTACGTCACGCTCACCGGCAATGGCCGCGCGGTCGAGATCGGCGCCTTCCTGAGCGAGCCGGAGCGAAAGGCGCTTTACGCGGACCTGATGGAAACGCTGGGCAAACTGCGGAAAGCCAACTGAGCGGCGCGCCCGGCCGCGGTCAGCCGAGGCGGTCCTTCACCTTGGGGCCGACCGTGCCGAAATCCATCTGTCCGGTGTATTTCGACTTCAGCGCGCCCATCACCCGGCCCATGTCGCGGATCGAGTCCGCGCCGAGTTCCGCGATGGCGGCATCGATGGCTTGGTCGATCTCGGACGGGCCGAGCTGGCGGGGCAGGAAATCCTGGATCACCTCGATCTCTTCCTGCTCGGCCGCGGCCAGATCGAGGCGCCCGCCCTCCTCGTAGGCGCGCACGCTTTCCTGGCGCTGCTTGACCATCTTGCCCAGGATCGCGAGCACGTCGGACTCGTCCAGCGACGTCTCGCCCTCTTCCCCGCGAAGCGCGATCTCGCGGTCCTTGATCGCCGCGTTGATGAGGCGCAACGTCGAAAGCCGGGTCGCGTTCTTGTCCTTCATCGCCTGTTTCAAGGCGGCGTTGATGCGCGCGCGCAGATCCATGAGCGGTTCATCCCCAAGCTCCGTCAAGGCGGCGACACTAGTCGAACCCCATATCCCGCGCAACAGTGACGCCGCGGCCGGCACGCCCCGACAAGATGCGGTTTCGGCGCCTCTTTCGCACCGCATGGATCGCCCTTGACCCCGGCACGGGCACACCATAGCGTCCGCGCGCAATTCAGTCCGGAGAGTCGATCATGGCCCAGCAGCGCCCCACAGCCTGCCTCGCCCTCGCGGACGGGACGGTTTTCTTCGGGCAGGGCTTCGGCGCCACCGGGCAGGCGCAGGCGGAACTCTGCTTCAATACCGCGATGACCGGCTACCAGGAGATCATGACCGATCCCTCCTATGCCGGGCAGGTGGTCACCTTCACCTTCCCGCATATCGGCAATGTCGGCGTGAACCCCGAGGACGACGAGACCGCGGAACCGGTCGCGGCCGGCATGGTGGTCAAGTGGGATCCGACCGATCCGTCGAACTGGCGCGCCGCCGAGTCGCTTTCGGACTGGCTCACCCGGCGCGGTCGCATCGCCATCGGGGGCGTCGACACCCGGCGCCTCACCCGGGCGATCCGCCAGCAGGGCGCGCCGCATGTCGCGCTGGCCCACGATCCCGAGGGGCGGTTCGACGTGGGCGCGCTGGTCGAGGCCGCGCGCGCCTTCCCCGGTCTCGAAGGGATCGACCTCGCGCGCGACGTGACCTGCCCGCAATCCTATCGCTGGGACGAGATGCGCTGGGCCTGGCCCGAGGGCTATGTCCGCCAGACCGACCCGCGCTTTCGCGTGGTCGCGGTGGATTACGGCGCGAAGCGCAACATCCTGCGCTGCCTTGCCTCGGCGGGCTGCGAGGTGACGGTGCTGCCCGCCACCGCCACCGCCGAAGAGGTGCTGGCGCATGAGCCCGACGGCGTCTTCCTGTCGAACGGCCCGGGCGACCCGGCGGCGACGGGCGACTATGCCGTGCCGATGATCCGCGAGGTGCTGGAGCGCGACATGCCGCTTTTCGGCATCTGCCTCGGCCACCAGATGCTCGCCCTCGCGCTTGGCGCACGCACGATCAAGATGAACCACGGTCATCACGGCGCGAACCACCCGGTGAAGGATCTCGAGACCGGCAAGGTGGAAATCACGTCGATGAACCACGGCTTCACGGTGGACAGCCAGACCCTGCCCGAGGGCGTGGTGGAAAGCCACGTGTCGCTCTTCGACGGGTCGAACTGCGGCATCCGGGTGGCCGACCGGCCGGTCTTCTCGGTGCAGTATCACCCCGAGGCGAGCCCCGGGCCCCAGGACAGCTACTACCTCTTCGAGCGGTTCGCCGCGGCCATGGCCGCGCGGCGCTGACCCGCGCCGCCGGGCGTCCTTAACCGCATCTTAACCTTGCTTCGCTGATCTGGAGCCGCGCGGCTGCCGCGCGGATGAAACAGCGATGGACGTCTTGCACACCGCCCCCGCCGAGATCGATTTCCTCCGGTCGCCGAGAAGCGACAGCCGGCCGCTGGGGCGCCTGCTGTGCGATCTGGGCTGGATCGACGCGGCGACGCTTCTCGACGCGCTGCGCGCGCAGAAACGCTGCGGCCGCCCCCTGGGCGAGATCCTGCTCGCGCGGGGCAAGCTTTCGGACACGCAGCTGCGCGACGCGCTCGCGCAGCAGTTCGGCGCGCCGACCGTGGCGCTCGGCCGCCACGCGCCCGATCCCGCGCTCTCCGACGCGCTCGATCCCGAAACCTGCCTCGCCGAGCGGTTGCTGCCCTGGGGGCGGCGGCGCGACGCGACGCTGGTCGCCACCGCCCGCCCGCAGGACTTCGCGCGGCAGTCGCGCGCGCTCGAGGCCCGGCTCGGCCCGGTGCGGATGGCGCTCGTCACCGAGCGCGACATCGACGCCGCCATCGCCGCGCGGCACGGGCCGGAACTCGTCCGCCGGGCGGAGACGCGCCTGCCGTCCGACCTGAGCTGCCGCGACTGGCTCGAACCCAGGCCGGCGCGCCGGATCGCGAGCCTCGTGCTGGCCGCCACGGGTGGCGCGGCCGTGCTGTTCGCGCCGGGGCTGTTCTTCTCGGTGCTCTTCTTCTGGGCGCTCGTGACGCTTCTGCTCGCCACGGGGATGAAGGCGATGGCCTTCGCCGCGCAGCTTCTCGCGCGGCGGCCCGCGCCGCGCGCGCTCGCCCCGCCCCTGCCCCGCCGCGTGCCGACCATCACGATCCTGGTGCCGCTTTACGACGAAAGCCGCATCCTGCCCACGCTCCTGCGCCGCCTCGACGCGCTGGATTATCCGCGCGAGGCGCTGGAGGTGCTTCTCATCGTGGAGGAGCGGGACGCCGCCACGCGAGAGGCGCTGTCCCGCGTGCTGCTGCCCGCGCACATGCGCCGGATCGAGGTGCCGCACGGATCCTTGCGCACCAAGCCGCGGGCGATGAACTACGCGCTGGGCTTCGCGCGGGGGGAGATCGTGGGGATCTACGACGCGGAGGACGCGCCGGAGCCGGACCAGCTTCGCCGCGTGGCCGCCCGTTTCGCCACACGGCCGCCGGACGTGGTCTGCCTTCAGGGCGCGCTCGACTATTACAACCCGCATTCCACCTGGATCGCGCGCTGCTTCACGATCGAATACGCGACCTGGTTCCGGATGGTGCTTCCCGGGCTCGCGCGCCTCGGTCTCGCCATCCCGCTCGGCGGCACGACGCTCTTCTTCCGCCGCGACGCGCTGGAGGCGCTGGGCGGCTGGGACGCTCATAACGTCACCGAGGACTGCGACCTCGGGATCCGTCTCGCGCGGCGCGGCTGGCGCACGGAAATGCTCGACACGGTCACGCGGGAGGAGGCGAACAACCGGGTCCTGCCCTGGGTGCGCCAGCGCTCGCGCTGGCTCAAGGGCTTCATGCTCACCTACGCGGTTCACATGCGGCGCCCGCGCACGCTTCTGCGCGAGCTGGGGCCGCGGCAGTTCTGGGGCGTTCAGCTTCTTCTCGTCACGGCGACCACGCAGTTCCTGATGGCTCCGCTGTTGTGGAGCTTCTGGCTGGTGCCCCTCGGCCTCGTCCACCCGCTCGAAGCGACGATAGGGTCCGAGACGCTCACCCGGGCCGGGACTGTCTTCCTTGCGAGCGAGGCGGTGGCGCTCACGGTGGCGGTTGCGGCGGTGGGCGTCACCTCCCACCGGGGTCTCCGGCGCTGGACGCCCACGATGCACCTCTACTTCCCGCTCGGCGCCTTCGCGGCCTACAAGGCGCTGTTCGAGCTTGCCGGGCGGCCCTTCTACTGGGACAAGACCACGCACGGTCATTCGCTGACCGAGCCGCCGGAGGCGCCGGAGGCGCCTTCGCACCCGCCGCCGGGGCGCGAGGGCTGACCCCTCAGGCCTTCTCGGCCGCGGAGTCGAGCTTCAGCCGGGTCACGAAAGCCACCGAGATGTGGTCGCGAAGCGCCTTGTAGGCGGCCTGCTCGTCCCGCCGGGCGATCGCGTCCACGATCGCCGCATGCTCGGCCAGCGCCTTTTCGCCCCGCCCCTCCGCGGCGAGCGAGGTGGTCGCCATCAACGCCATCGACCGGTGCACGAGGTCGAGCTGCTGCACCAGGTAGCGGTTGTGCGACGCCAGGTGGATCTGCTTGTGAAACCGGCGGTTCGCGCGCGCAAGCGCGGACGGGTCGGCCACGAGCGCGCGGTCGTCGGCCACCATGTCGCGCAGCACCTGGATCTCTTCGGCGGTGGCGTGGCGCGCCGCGAGGCTCGCGGCCAGTCCCTCCAGTTCGCAGCGCACGACGTAAAGCTCGGCCATCTGGTTGTGGTCGAGCGACGCCACGATCAGCGACCGCCCGTCCCGGGTCAGCAGCGATTGCGTCTCGAGCCGCTGAAGCGCCTCGCGGATCGGCGTGCGCGACACGCCGAAACGTTCGGCCAACTCGGATTCCACGAGACGGTCGCCCGGCTTGTAAAGCCCGCTGTCGATCGCCTCGAGGATGAGGCTGTAGGCGTCCTTCTGCGGGGTCTTGATCTGGTCCATCGACATGTCCTTGCGTGATCGGGCAAGGATATCGGCCGCGCGGCGGGGCAACAAGGCCCGCCGCCCGCGCCCGCCCGCGGCATTGCGCGCGCCCGTGGCGCGCTCTATCTCTGCGTCATGCCCAAGGAGCATTTTTCCAGCGTGGCCCACTGGGTCTTCGACCTCGACAACACGCTCTACCCGCCCCAGGCGCGCCTCTTCGACCAGATCGAGACGCGCATGACCGCCTTCGTGATGGACGCGCTCAAGGTCGACCGGGCCGAGGCTGACCGGCTGCGCACGCAATACTGGCGCGAGCACGGAACCACCCTGGCCGGGCTGATGGAAATCCACGGGGTCGAGCCCGGTCCCTACCTCGAGACGGTCCACGACATCGACCTCGGCCATCTGGAGGCGGACGCGACGCTCGCCGCGCGGATCCGCGCCCTGCCCGGGCGGCGCATCGTCTACACCAACGGCAGCGCCCCCTACGCCGAGCGGGTGCTTGCCGCGCGGGGGCTCAAAGGGCTTTTCGACGCGGTCTACGGCGTGGAGCACGCGGGCTTCCAGCCCAAGCCCCGGCGCGCCGCCTTCGAGGCGGTCTTCGCCCGCGACGGAACGGACGCCACCCGGGCCGCGATGTTCGAGGACGACCCGCGCAACCTGGCAGAGCCCCACGCGATGGGCATGCGCACCGTCCACGTCGCGCCCGAGCCGCATGCCGCGGACCACATCCACCACCACACCGACGATCTTGGCGGCTTCCTGGGGCGGCTTCTCTGACGTCACGGAATCATGCGGGATTGCGGCAATTTGCCTGTCTTCCGCGAAGAGCCGCGGGCGCATATCTCGCGGGTGAACGAAAAGGAGACACCCGATGAGCCTTGCCGAACGCCCCCGCCCGAGCCGCGCCCTGCGCGCGCTTTTCGCCGTTCCCGTGATCGGCTGGATCGCCCGCGACCTGATGATGGGAGGGCGCGAGAATTTCTATTATCTGCTGGTCGCGCTCGTCACGCTCTGGATCATGGCCGTGGCGACCTGGGGTCTGCCCGCGCTGACGCTTCCGGCCCTCGTCATGGTGCCCGTCATCATGATCACGCTGGTGACGATCACCGTCGGAAAGTGACGCGGCCGCTGGCCGGCCCATCGCGGCCGCGCTAGGTTCGCTGCAAACAAGGGGGCGCGCCATGGATCACGACATCATCGTTACGGGCGGCGGGATCGCGGGGCTCACCGCCGCCGCCGCCTTCGGCACGGCAGGCTTCTCGGTCCTCTGCGTCGATCCCGCCCCCCCGGTGACGGAGCGTGACGCCGAAGGCTCCGACCTGCGCACCACCGCCTTCCTGCAACCGGCCCGCGCATTGCTGGACCGCGCGGGCCTGTGGGAGCGCCTCGCGCCCCACGCCATGCCGCTTCAGGTCATGCGGATCATGGACGCGGGCGGAGAGGTGGCCGAGCCGCGCGTGACACGGGATTTCGACGCGGCCGACCTCTCGGACGCGCCTTTCGGGTGGAACCTCCCCAACTGGCTCCTGCGGCGCGAGATGACCGGCCGGCTCGACGAGCTGCCCAACGTGGTCTTCCGCCCCGGCGTCGCCGCCACCGGCCTCTTCACCCGCAGCTCTGAGGCCCGGGTGCGGTTGAGCGACGGAACCACCGCCCGTGCGCGCCTTGTCGTGGCCGCCGACGGGCGGAATTCGGCCATGCGCAACGCCGCCGGGATCGGTGCGCGCACCACGCGGTTCGGGCAGAAGGCCTTGGCCTTCGCGGTCACCCACCCGATCCCGCACGAGAACGTCTCCACCGAGATCCACCGCACGGGCGGCCCGTTCACGCTGGTCCCGCTTCCGGACTGGGACGGTCGTCCCTCCTCCGCCGTGGTCTGGATGGAGGAAGGGCCCGAGGCGATGCGCCTGCTGAACCTGCCGGTCGAGGCGTTCGAGGCCGAGATGTCGGCGCGCTCGACGCATCTTCTGGGGCCGCTGACGCTCGCCTCGCGGCGCACGATCTGGCCCATCATCTCGCAGATCGCCGAGCGGTTCTGGTCGGAGCGGCTGGCGCTGATGGCCGAGGCGGCGCATGTGGTGCCGCCCATCGGGGCACAGGGGTTGAACATGTCCCTCGCCGACCTGCGCGTTCTGCTGGAGCTTGCCGAAGGCGCGCCCGACCGGCTGGGCGAGGCCGATCTCCTGCAGGCCTATCACCGCCGGCGCTACGCGGAGGTGGCCGCGCGGGTTGCGGGCGTGTCGATGCTGAACCGGGTCTCGATGCAGTCGGCGCGGCCGCTGCGGGACGCACGCGCCGCCGGGATCCAGGCGCTTTACTCGGCGGCGCCCGTGCGTAAGGCGCTGATGCAGCTTGGCCTCGGCGCGCGCGGGACGCGCGGTTCCGGCACTGCCTAGAGCGGGCCCGGGTGCCGCTCTTCCGACAGCAGCACGTTCGCCTCCACCGCGCCCGCGCCCGGCAGCGTCATGATGCGCCGGCGCAGGATCCGCTCGAAATCCGAGATGTCGCGCGCGACCACGCGCAGCCGGTAGTCGTAAAGACCGAGCACATGCTCCACCGTCTGGACCTCGGGGATGGCGGTGACCGCGCGCTCGAAATCCTCGAGGCTCGCGCGGCCCTTGGTGGCGAGCTTCACGCCGAGGAAGACGGTCACCCCATATCCCAGCGCCGCCATGTCGAGCACCACCCGGCGCCCGCGGATCGCGCCCGCCTCTTCCAGGCGCTTCAGCCGGCGCCACGTCGCGGGCTGGCTGAGCCCCAGCGCCCGGCCGAGCGCGCCGGCGCTTTGCTCCGCATCCCGGGCCAGGGCGCGCAACAGCGCCCGGTCGGTCTCGTCGAGCGCAGTCACAGCGGCACCGCCTCTCCCTCCTTGATCCGCGCCACATGCATCAGCGCCTCGATGTCGGCGATGTGCGGCAAGCTCAGGATGCGGCGGCGATAGATGTCCTGGTAATGCGCGAGATCGCGCGCGATCACCGACAGGCGCACGTCCACGCGCCCGAGAAATGTCTGGATTTCCAGAACCTCGGGCACCTTGCGCGCCTCCTCCAGGAATTCGTCGAAGGCGCGCGGCTGCGTCTTGTCGAGCGTGAAGCGCAGCGAGACCTCCACCGTGAAGCCCAGCGCACGCCAGTTGACGATGGCCTCGCGGCCCTTCAGCACGCCCGCGCTGCGCAACCGGGCAAGCCGGCGCGAGGCCACCGCCGGCGTGGTCGCCGCCCTTTCGGCAAGTGCGCTGGGCCCCAGCGCCGGGTCGGCCTGAAGATGGCGCAGCAGGCGCCGGTCAAGGTCGTCGAGCATGATGCCACGCCTTATCGGACTCCTCACGAATGAAGTTTGCGCATCATGCCGGAATACTTGTGAAAATGAAATCCTTTTCGCCGTACGATGGATAGTATCGCCGCATCGGAACACAAGGGAACCCAAGGACATGCGCGTTTATTACGACCGCGATTGCGACATCAATCTCATCAAGGACAAGAAGATCGCCATCCTGGGCTACGGCAGCCAGGGCCACGCCCATGCGCTGAACCTGCGCGACTCGGGTGCACAGCACCTGGCCGTGGCACTGCGCGAGGGGTCGGCGAGCGCGAAGAAGGCGGAGGGCGAAGGGCTGCAGGTCATGGGCATCGCCGAGGCGGCGGCGTGGTGCGACCTGATGATGTTCACCATGCCCGACGAGCTTCAGGCGGAGACCTACTACAAGCACGTCCACGACAACCTGAGGGACGGCGCGGCCATCGCCTTCGCGCATGGCCTCAACGTGCATTTCGGCCTGATCGAGCCGAAGCCCGGCGTGGATGTCATCATGATGGCCCCCAAGGGCCCGGGCCACACGGTGCGCGGCGAATATACCAAGGGCGGCGGCGTGCCGTGCCTCGTGGCGGTCGACAACGACGCCTCCGGCAAGGCGCTGGAAACCGCGCTCTCCTACTGCTCGGCCATCGGCGGCGGCCGGTCGGGCATCATCGAGACGACCTTCCAGGAAGAGTGCGAGACCGATCTTTTCGGCGAGCAGGCGGTGCTGTGCGGCGGCCTGGTGGAGCTTATCCGCTGCGGCTTCGAGACGCTGGTGGAAGCGGGCTACGCGCCCGAGATGGCCTATTTCGAGTGCCTTCACGAGGTGAAGCTGATCGTGGACCTGATCTACGAGGGCGGCATCGCCAACATGAATTACTCGATCTCCAACACGGCGGAGTTCGGCGAATACGTCTCCGGCCCGCGCGTGCTGCCCTATGACGAGACGAAGGCAAGGATGAAGGCCATCCTGACCGATATCCAGACGGGCCGTTTCACCCGCGACTGGATGCAGGAATGTTCGGTCGGTCAGCCGATGTTCAAGGCCACGCGGCGCATCAATGACGGGCACCAGATCGAACAGGTGGGTGAGACGTTGCGCGGCATGATGCCCTGGATCACGGCCGGCAAGATGGTGGATCGCTCGAAGAACTGAGCGCCGCGGCGCCCGGGCCGGCGACGGCCCGGGCGTCACGCGATTACTCGTCCTTCGTCTTGGAATCGCCGTCGCGGGCCAGCGCGCTTTTCGGCGCGTCGGGGTCCTGCTTGCGGCGCTCCGTGCGGCGCTTGCTGTCCCAGGCGATCACGGCGACGACGGCAAGCGTCAGGATCGCCAGTGTCGGAATGATGTACGCGTCCATCAGGAAACCTCCTTTCGGTCGCGGTTGCGAGGCGCAGAGCAAGGCCCGCCGAACACGGGCCGTCCCGCCTCGTTACCAATGAATGTAGGTCACGGAACCGATTTGAAAACCGCCCTTCCCCACGACCTGCCCGTGATCACCGCCCGCAGCTGGGGCATGGTCGCCACGCTCGGCCTCGTCTGGGGCGCGACCTTCATGGTAATCGAGCTCGCGCTTCAGGGGTTCACGCCGCTCTGGGTCGCGACCGGGCGGCTCACGCTCGCCGCTGCGCTCTTGTGTGCGGTCTGGGCCTTCCGGGGCGGGCCCGTGCGGCTGGTCCGCGACGATCGGGCGCGCTGGCCCTATGTTCTGACCGTCGGGCTGACCGGCACGATGCTGCCCTTCATGGCGCTCTCCTGGGGGCAGACCTACGTCACCAGCGGCTTCGCCGGGGTTTGCATGGCGGCGGTCCCGCTGATGGTGCTGCCGCTCGCGCATGTCTTCGTCCCGGGCGAGCGGCTCGGCTGGCGCCGGGTGGCGGGCTTCCTGGTGGGGTTCGCGGGGGTTGCCGTGCTCATCGGCCCGGGCGCCTTCGCCTCGACCGGCGTCGCGGGCGAGGCGCTTGGCCGGCTGGCCTGCCTCGCGGCGGCCGCCTGCTACGCGGTCAGCTCGATCCTCACCCGGCGCTGTCCGCCGATCGACCCCGTGGCGCTGGCGAGCCTCACGCTTCTGGTGGGCGCGGCGATCGCCCTGCCCGTCGCGCTGGCCGTGGACGGTCTGCCCGTCGCGCCGCCGCGCGCCGCGCTCCTCGCGCTGGTGACGCTGGCGCTCGTGCCGACGGCGGCGGCGGCGCTTCTGCGCATCGTCGTGATCCGCAGCGCGGGCCCGGTCTTCATGAACCTCGTGAACTACCAGGTGCCGGTCTGGTCCATCATGTTCGGCTGGGCGCTGCTGAACGAGCCGTTGCCGCCCTCGCTGCTGACCGCGCTCGCGCTGATCCTTGCCGGGCTGGTCCTCAGCCAGTGGCGGGCGCTGGGCGCGCTCTTCCGACGGACCGGGTGACACGCGCCGGCGATGGTGTAGGATCGGGCCGACGGCAAGACCGGCAAGGGGGGTCCATGCGACGGCGCAATCTCATTCTCGGTGCGGCGCTCTCCCTGGCGACGGGGCGCGCCGCCCTGGCGCAGTTCGATGACGACGAGGACATCGAGGTCGGTCCGAACCTCGAACTCCTGCAAGTGCCCGACATCTCGGGGCGCGACCTGGCCGGCGCGCCGCGGGGCACGGGGCGCGTGCGCCGCCTTCTGCTGCTCGGGGACGCGACGGCCGAGGTCTTCTCCCTCGACCTGCCGGCCGTGGCGCAGAACGAGCACCGCTTCGGCCTGATCACGCCCACCGTCCCGCAGCGGTTCGCCGGCGCGGAAGAGGTCGGGCGCGTGCGCCTCGGACCCGGCCCCACGCTTTTCGCCGACCTCGCCGGGGCCGGGCCCGCGCGCCAGGTCGTGATCCTCGCGGGTCCGGTGAGCTACTGGCTGCCGCTCCGCCGGCCGCGCACCCGCCTGCCACGCCTGCCCGAGGGGCTGCCGGTGGTTGGGCAAGTGCTTCGCCGGCCCGGCGAGGGCCCTCAGCCGGTCCTGATCCGCCTGGACTGGCGGCGGAACTGAGCCTCAGACCGCGCGCTCGACCGCGGCCACGACCTCGTCCACGATCGCGGCCATCAGCGCCTCGTCCTCGGCCTCGGCCATGACGCGGATCAGCGGTTCGGTTCCCGACTTCCGGATCAGAAGCCGCCCGCGCGCCCCGAGCCGGCCTTCGGCCGCACGGATCGCCTCCTGCACCGAGGCGGCCTCCAGCGGCGCCTGTCCGGCGGCGTAGCGCACGTTCTTCAGGAGCTGCGGCACCGGCTCGAACTGCCGCGCGAGGCGGCTGGCAGGCTGGCCCGTGCGCACCATCTCGGCGAGGAACTGCAAGCCCGCCATCAGCCCGTCGCCCGTCGTGGCGTGGTCGGTCATCACGATGTGCCCCGACTGCTCGCCGCCGAGGTTCCAGCCGCCCCGGCGCATCGCCTCCACCACGTAGCGGTCGCCCACGCGGGTCCGCTCGAGGCGCAGGCCCGCCGCTTCGAGGTGCCGCTCGAGCCCGAGATTGGACATCACCGTGGCGACCAGGGTGCCGTCGCGCAGACGCCCCTCGCCGGCCCAGCGCGTCGCCATGAGCGCCATGATCTGGTCGCCGTCCGCGATCTGGCCGGTCTCGTCGATCAGAACCGCCCGGTCGGCGTCGCCGTCGAGGCAGATGCCCACATCGGCGCCGTGGGCCACCACGGTTTCCGCGGCCACCTGCGGCGCGGTGGAGCCGACACCGTCATTGATGTTGAAACCGTTCGGGCGAACACCCACCGCCACCACGTCGGCGCCCAGTTCCCATAGCACCTCGGGCGCGGCCCGATAGGCGGCGCCGTTGGCGCAATCCACCACGACCTTCATCCCGTCGAGGCGCATGCCCTGCGGAAAGGTGGATTTCACCCGCTCCACGTACCGGAAGCGCCCGTCGTCGATCCGCCGCGCGCGCCCGATCTCGCCCGCCGGGGCGGCATCGACTCCCGTCTCCAGCAGCGCCTCGATCTCCAGTTCGGCCTCGTCGGACAGCTTGAAGCCGTCGGGGCCGAAGAACTTGATGCCGTTGTCGTGCGCGGGGTTGTGCGAGGCGGAGATCATGATGCCCAGGTCGGCGCGCATCGAGGGCGTCAGAAGCCCCACGGCGGGTGTCGGCACCGGGCCGAGCAGCAGCACGTTCATGCCCGTGGAGGTCAGCCCCGCGGTCAGCGCATTCTCGAACATGTAGCCCGACAGCCGCGTGTCCTTTCCGATCACCACGCGATGCACCGCGCCCGCGACCGTGTCGCGGCGGAAGTAGCGGCCCGCCGCCCGCCCCAGCCGCAGCGCCACGTCGGCCGTCATGGGGTAGCTGTTCGCGGTGCCGCGCACCCCGTCCGTGCCGAAGAACTTACGCGTCATGGTCTTCTCCGTGATGCACCGCCTGCCAGAGCCGCAGCGCCTGCGCGGTCTCGGCCACGTCGTGCACGCGCAGGATCTGCGCGCCTTGCGCCACGCCCGCGAGCGCCACGGCGATCGATCCCGGGGCGCGGCGGGCGGCCTCGGGCGCGCCGCCCAGCTTGCCGATGAAGCCCTTGCGCGAGGCCCCCAGCAGCACCGGCACGCCCAGCCCGTGAAAGAGCGCCAGCCCGCGGATGAGCGCGAGGTTGTGCGCCACGGTCTTGCCGAAGCCTATGCCCGGGTCGGCCACGATCCGCGCGCGGGCGATGCCCGCGGCCTCCGCCGCGGCGATGCGCGCCGCAAGCCCGTCGAAGACATCCAGAACCACGTCGTCGTAGCGCGGATCATCCTGCATCGTCTCCGGCGTGCCCTGCATGTGCATGAGGCAGACGGGAAGCCCGGCCTCGGCGCAATAGCCGGCAAGCGCGGGATCGTGCGTCAGCGCCGAGACGTCGTTGAGCATGCGCGCGCCGGCCTCCACGGCCGCGCGGGCCACCGCGGTCTTGCGGGTGTCGATGGAGACGGGCGCCGCCACCTTGCCGCGCAGCGCCGCGATCACCGGCGCGGTGCGCGCGATCTCCTCCTCTTCGGGCAAGGGGTGCGCGCCGGGGCGGGTGGATTCCCCGCCGACGTCGAGGATGTCCGCCCCGTCCCGCGCCATGGCCTGCGCCCGCGCGATCGCGACGCCGGCCTCGAAATGCTGCCCGCCATCCGAGAAGCTGTCGGGCGTGACGTTGAGGATGCCCATCAGGCGCGGGGCGTCCATCGCGACCCCGGCCACCTTCGGGCGCGGCACGGTCAGCGCATGGCGCCAGTCATCCGGCATCTCCGAGGCGCCGATCACCCGGGCGGGCGCGCCACGTTCCAGCCGCTCGACCCGGCTGAACCAAAGCGCGCCGCCGGCGAGGGACAACGCATCGGCCGGCCGCGCCGGACCGGACTGCAAGAGCGGTCTGAAATAGATCATCTGGCCCGGTGCATGGGCGAAAGCGCCTCGATTGGCAAGCGCCTCAGAGCCGTTCGGCCGCCTCGGGCACGCGGCGCACTGGCAGGCCCGACCCGTCCGGCGGCGTTTCGCCGATGAACAGCAGTTCCGCGGCGTCCATCTGCTGGCCGAGCCACGCGGCCAGCGCCACGGCGTCGCCCGGCTCCGCCTCCGGGGAGGCGGCAGCGTCGAGAACGATCTTCGACGGCGCCCAGACGCTGATCTGGCCGTGCTTCATCGCCCAGTCCAGTTCCGTCCGGCTTTCGACCACGACGCAGCGCGCGTCCCGGCCGGCCAGCACCCAGGCGTTCTGCTCGATGGCGAGCAGGTCGATCCGGCGCTGGGCCAGCCGCGCCCGCGTCCGTGGCGCGGGAAGCTCCGGCACGCCCACGCAAAGGATGGCCGGCCGGCCCGCCGCCTCCAGCTGGTCCAGCCAGCCCGCGAGGCGGGGCGAGGCGATGGCGGCGTTCGACAGGTAGACGATCGCCGGGTGCGGGCGATCGTCGTCGCCCACCAGGTGCAGCTCGCGCGGCAGGTCGCGCCGCGTGCGCACGATCTCGACACCGAGCGCGCCGGGCCCGCGGTCCAGTTTTTCGATGCGGACGAAGGCCCGCATCGCCTGCGGCTCGAGCAGGATGCGCTCGGCGACGCGCTCGGCGAGCGTTTCCAGAAGGTTGACACGTTCCGCGGCCAGCTCGTGGGCGATGGCCTCCGTCACGCGGTCGTAGCTCAGAATCCGGTCCACGTCGTCGTCCAGCGGCTCGGAGGCCTGGCGCACCTCCACCACCACGTTGAAGCAGATGCGCTGCGTCGTGCCCCGCTCGGCCTGGAAGGCGCCGATCTCGACCTCGACCACGTGATCGCGCAACGAGATCCGGTCGCGCGGGCGATCGTCGGCCGTGGCGATCGCCCGCTCGGCGGGATGCGCGAAGGCAAGGCGGATGTCCTGTGTCATCATGGGCTCCGGCAGCGGCAACGCCGCGGACCCTACAGCCGCCGACTGCCGGCGAACAGGGCGGTCAGCGGCATCCCGGCGCCCGTTTGCGGCCACGCGCTCAGTTCGAGGAGAGCTGCGTCGGCTTGCGGTAGAAGTGATGCACCCCGATCGTCGCCGTGCGCGGGTAGACGCGCGCCCAGCGCGGGTTCACCGCCTTGGTGTGGTAATGCGTGGCGCCCTTGGTCAGATCGCGCGGCGCGCCGTCGATCATCGCGCGAGCGACCTTTCCAACCTGTGACCATGCCGTCTTTTCGTGGATCACCTCGGGCTGGCCGTCGCAGGTGTAGGTGAACTGGCATTGATACCGCTGGCCGGTGCCCTGCTTCACGACGCCGCAGACGCTGTCGGGAAAGATCGCGCTGTCCACGCGGTTCAGGATCACCTCCGCGACGGCGAACTGGCCCTTCACGCTTTCCCCGCGGGCCTCGAAATAAAGCGCCTCGGACAGGCAGCGCCATTCCTCTCCGCCCTCGGCGGCTGATCGCGTCGAAAGCCATGTGCGCGAATAGTCGATCTCGAGCGGAGTGTCGGCCGCGGGATCGCCGGAGGCGAGGCGTTTCAGCCGCTCGCGCGGCACCGCGCCCAGCGCGGCCTGCTCCTGCCGCACGATGTGTCCCATCGGATCGAGTGAAAGCTCTGCCTGGGCCGCGGTGACCGACACCGCGAGCCCGGTCAGGGCAGCGAGAATGATACGCATGTTCTTTCCGCCGACGTTCGGCGGCCCCCACAGGTCGTCTCAATTTCGCCGCTCTATAGCGCAAGGATGTCGCAAACGTCCACCCGGGGGGCCCGGCGTCGGTGCGTCACTGCCGACCGGATAGTGTCAGGCACCAGATATTGGCGCCACAAGCCGCTCCGGCTGCGCGATCTTGTCGGCGATCGCAAGCTGCGCTGCGGCAAGACGCGCGATCGGAACACGGAAGGGAGAGCAGGAAACATAATCGAAACCGGCTTTCCGACAGAAGGCAATCGATTCGGGATGGCCGCCATGCTCGCCGCAGAGCGACAGCGTGACGTCGGGCCGCGCGGCGCGGCCCCGCTCGGCGCCGATGCTCAGAAGCTCGCCCACGCCATCCACGTCGAGCACGTGGAACGGATCCTCCGCGAAGACGCGCTGTTCGACATAGGCCGACATGAAGCGCCCGGCATCGTCGCGCGACAGCCCGTAGGTCATCTGCGTGAGGTCGTTCGTCCCGAAACTCAGGAAGGCCGCGTGCTGGGCGATGTCGCCCGCCCGCAGGCAGGCGCGCGGCGTCTCGACCATGACGCCGAGGCGGTAGCTGAACCGCGCCGCCTTTTCCGTGGAGACCGCCGCGGCCACCGAATCCACCCGGGTCTTGACGAGTTCCACCTCGCGCTTGGCCGAAACCAGCGGGATCATGATCTCGGGCACGACCGGCGCGCCCTCGCGGCTGGCTTCCACCGTCGCCTCAAAGATGGCGCGCGCCTGCATCTCGTAGATCTCGGGCACGGCGATGCCGAGCCGCACCCCGCGCATCCCCAGCATGGGGTTGTATTCTCCCATCGCCTCCACACGCCGGGTGACGTCCGACAGCGGCAGGTCCAGCGCGTCGGCGAGATCCCGCAGCCCGGCGCGGTCGGAGGGCAGGAATTCATGCAGCGGCGGATCGAAAAGCCGGATGCAGACCGGCTGACCCTGCATGATGCGGAAAAGCTCTATGAAATCGCCCCGCTGCATCGGCAGCAGGCGGTCGAGCGCCGCACGCCGGTCCTCGGGCGTGTCGGCGAAGATCATCTCGCGCATCGGCGTCAGGCGGTCGGCCTCGAAGAACATGTGCTCCGTCCGGCAGAGCCCGATACCCTGCGCCATGAAGTTCCGCGCGGTCTGCGCGTCGGCGGGCGTGTCGGCATTGGCGCGCACGCCGATGTCGCGCGCCTCGTCGGCCCAGCCCAGAAAGGTCTGGAACGCGTCGTCCAGCGCGGCCTCCACCATCGCGGGCGCCCCGGCGAGAACGTCTCCCGATGTCCCGTCCACGGTGATGATGTCGCCCTCGCGCAGCGTCCGGCCATCCGGCGCCGTGAGCTGTTTCTTGCCCATCTGGAAGCGCAACTCCGACGCGCCCACCACGCAGGGCAGGCCGAGGCCGCGCCCGATCACCGCCGCGTGGCTCGTCATGCCGCCCCGCTCGGTCAGCACCGCGACCGCCGCGTGCATCCCGCGGATGTCCGAGGGCGAGGTCTCGCGGCGGACCAGAACCGCGGCCTCGCCGCGGGCCGCCGCGGCCTGCGCGGCCTCCGCGGAAAAGACCACACGGCCCGAGGCCGCGCCCGGGCTCGCCGCCACCCCGCGGGCGAGCCGGTTGCGGCGCGCGCCGGGCGCCACCTGGCGGTGCAGGAGTTCCGAAAGCGCGCGCGGCTCGATGCGCATCAGCGCCTCGTGACGGGAGATGATCCCCTCCTCGGCAAGCTGCACCGCGATGCGCAGCGCCGCGCGCGGCGCGCGCGCGACCCGCACGCCGTCGAGGATGTAGAGCCGCCCGTTCTCCAGCGTGAATTCCACCTGCATCTCGTCGCGAAGCTTCTCGCGCATCAGCCGGCCATGGGCGAGAAGCTCGGCGAAGACCTCGGGCGCGCGCTCTTCCAGCGACGGGCCGCGCGGATCGCGCTCGAGGTAGAGCGCGGCGTCGCTTTCGCGCAGCGCCTCGCGGCCCTGGCTCTGGCTGAGATAGCGCCCGGTGACGCGGGCCTCGCCGGCGGTGCTGTCCACGAGTTGCAGCACGCCCGAGCCGCACTCGCCCGCGCCGAGGCCGAAGGCCATCTCCTGCACGACGAGGCCGAGCCCGGCATCGTCGGGCGCCCCCTTCGCGCGGCGCAGAAGCCGCGCGGTCGTGCCCTCCCAGGCGCGTGCCATGGACCTCAGCACCGCCGACAGTTGCACGGCGCGATCCTGCGGGAAAGGCTCCTCGGTCTCGTCCTCGTAGGCCCGCAGCGCCTCGCCCAGCGCCTGCTGACCCGCGCCTTCGATCTCGTCGAACATGTCGGGGTCGAGCCGCGCGACATGCACCGCATAGGCCTGCACGAACCGGAAATAGAGCGAGGTCGCGGCCTCCTCGCCAAGCGTTTCCGACAAGGCGGCGTGGCGCGCGCCGTTCATCCCGATATTGAGGATCGCCCCCGGCCCGCCCCAGTCCGGATCCTCTGACGAGGGACGCACGCAGAGCAGCGCATCCTCGGGGAAATGGCCGAGGATGGTCGCGGTATCGGGCGGCACGCCACGGGCGATGTCGCGCACCGCGGCAAAGCCCAGCGCGACGGTGTGCGGCACCGGCAGGTCCAGCCGGACGAGACGCTGCAGGCATTTCGCGCGCCCCCCGTGGGTGGGGGCGCTGATCGGCGCGTCGGCCGTCACGGCCGTGATGCGGGCCTCGTCTTGCTGCACTGCGGCACCTCCCGGGAGTTCGCGCAGCATACGCCCGGCGCGCGCGCTGGCAAGGGCCCGCTCAGCCTTCGATGCGGCGCAGGTCCGCGACCTGCAGGCACACGTCGCGGATGCGCGAGAGCAGGTTCAGCCGGTTGCGTCGCACCACCGAGTTCGAGGTGTTGACCTGCACCGCCTCGAAGAAGGCGTCCACGGCGGGGCGCATCGCCGCCATCGCGCGCATCGCCGCGCCGTGATCCTCGGCCGCGAGCGCGCGCCCGATCTCCGCCTCGGCGGCGTCGAGCGCGTCGAAGAGCGCCGTCTCCTCGGGCGCCTCGGCCAGCCTGCGGTCGGCGCCGAAGCTGTATTCCACGCCATCGGCGTCCTCGGCCTGGGTCAGGATGTTGTTGGCGCGGCGGAACCCCTGAAGCAGGTTCTCGCCCTCCTCGGTTTCAAGCAGCGCGCCCAGCGCCTCGGCCCGCGCCACCACGAGCGCGAGGTCGTCCGAACCCGGCATGGCGAGCGTGGCGTCAATCACATCGTGGCGCAGCCCCTCGCCCCGCAGATGCACCTTCAGCCGGTCGTGAAGGAAGGCCAGCAGGTCGGTGGAAAGATCGGGCACGAGATCGCCCACCGTGCGCAGGAGCGATCCGTCCTCCGTCGAGGGCGCATCCTCCTCCCCGTCGAACCGGCCCAGGACGGTGCGGAAGGCCGCGCCGAAGACGCCGTGACGGGCGACCTCGTCCAGGATGCCCTCGAGCGCCTCGATCTCCTTTTCCTCCGCGTCGTCCCGGTTGAGCGCGATCTTGTGGCGCAGAAGCTGCGCGTCGACGAAGCGGTCGAGGTTCAATCGAAGACCGTTCGCCAGCACGATGCGGATGACGCCGAGCGCCGCGCGCCGGAGCGCGAAGGGATCCTTGGAGCCGGTGGGCCGCTCGTCGATCGCCCAGAACCCCGTCAGCAGATCGATCTTGTCGGCCAGCGCCACGGCCACCGACACGGGCGCCTCGGGCACCGCGTCCGAGGGGCCGAGCGGCGCGTAATGCTCCTCCACCGCCGCGGCCACGTCGGGATCGAAACCCGCCGCCTCGGCGTAGAGCCGGCCCATGTGGCCCTGAAGCTCGGGAAACTCGAAGACCATCTCGGACATGAGATCGGCCTTGCAGATGCCGCCCGCTTCCCCCGCGCGGTCGGGCGCGGTGCCCACCGCCGGGGCGATCTCGCGGGCGAGCGCGGCGATGCGCGCGACCCGGTCGGCCTGGGAGCCCAGCTTGCCATGGAAGGTGACCGTGGAGAGCCGGTCGAGCCAGGGGTGCATGTGCTCTTCTTTCGCCACGCGCAGGTCGTTCTCCCAGAAGAACTTCGCGTCCGAGAGCCGGGCGGAAAGCACCTTGCGGTTGCCGGCGAGGATCGTGGCGCCGCCGTCGGGCGCCTCCACATTGGCCACGGTGACGAAGCGCTCGATCCGGCCCGTTGCCGGGTTCCGCACCGAGAAGAACTTCTGATGTTCCTTCATCGAAGTGCGCAGAACCTCGGGCGGCAGGTCGAGGAACTCCGCCCCGATCTCTCCCATGAGCACGACGGGCCATTCGACAAGCCCCGCCACCTCGTCCAGCAGGCCGCGGTCCTCCACCAGTTCGAGCCCGGCCGCGAAGGCGAGGTTGGCGGCGTCGTGCCGGATGTGCCCGGCGCGCTCCTCGGCGTCGAGCATCACGTTCGCGCGCTTCAGCTTCGCCGCGTATTCATCGAAATTCACGACAGGAAACGGGTCCGGCGCATGCACCCGGTGACCCCGCGTCGTGTCGCGCGCGGCGATGCCGTCCACCGTGAGCGGCACCGCCTGCGCGCCCGCCTCGTCCGAAAGGATGCACAGGATCGCGTGCAACGGCCGCACCCAGCGCAGCGTGCCCGCGCCCCAGCGCATGGATTTGGGCCAGGGAAAGTTGCGGATCACGCTCTCGAGCACCTCGGCCACGATCTCGGCCGCCTCGCGGCCCGGCGTGGTGATCCGGGCGACGTAGACGGACCCCTTCTTGTCCTCCTGGACCGAGAGATCCTCGCGCGAGAGGCCGGTGGAGCGCAGGAAGCCCTCCACCGCCTTCTCGGGCGCGTCCACGCGCGGGCCGCGCCGCGTCTCGGTGACGGCCGGCGAGCGCGCGGACAGCCCCTCCACGGCGAGCGCGAGGCGGCGCGGCGTGCGGAACGCGCCGGCCGAGGCGTAGGTGAGCCCCGCCTCCACCAGCCCGTCGGTCACGCGCGCCTTCAGGTCCTCGGCCGCGCGGGCCTGCATCCGGGCGGGGATTTCCTCGGAGAAGAGTTCGATGAGAAGATCGGGCATCAGGTCTCGCCTTGCGGTGGGGGCGGGCAGCCTTCGGGGGCGGGCTTGCCGTCGAAGACCTCCTCGCCGCAGCGGTTCAGTCGGTGCCACGCGACGCCGCGACCGTCCTCGAAGATGGCCACCACGCGATCCACGCCGTATTCGATGTTCTCCACCCCGAGGAAGGCCGTGGCGCTGCCATTCTCGAGCGCCGCGCCGATGGCCTCTGCGTCGAAGCAGTCGAACCAGCCCGGGGCGACGAGCGGCACGGCGTCCTCGATCGTGACGTAGGTCTCCGCGAGGTCCGCGCGCGGCATCGAGACGGTGAAACACGCTCGGTAGCGGATCGGCGAGCTGTCGGAGTCGATGGCGCGGAAATCGCCGTGGGCCACGGGCTCGGGCACGCCGCTTGCGCGGGCAGTCAGGCGCACGTCCTCCGGTCCCGAGGGCGGCACCTCGTCGTAGAAGGCGTGAATCTGGAGATACCAGAGCGCCGCGCCCCCGATCAGGCCGCTTGCGAGGATCAGCAGGCTGACGAGCTTCCCGGTCACCGGGTCACCTCCCTGTGGCAGGACAACGCGGCCGTGGCGCAACGGCCTGAGGGCCGTGCAATGCACGCGGAGCGCCCGTGTGACCGCCCGGGGTTACGCGGCATCGGGCGCGCTCCAGCCGCCGGCGGGGCTTGCGACGAAGGCGTCGGCGCATTTCTTCGCCAGCGCGCGCACCCGCGCGATGTAGGCCTGCCGCTCCGTGGGCGAGATCACGCCGCGCGCGTCCAGCAGGTTGAAGATGTGGCTCGCCTTGATGCACTGATCGTAGGCGGGATGCGCCATGACGATCCGCCTGCCGGTTTTCGGATCCTCCTGCGGATGGGCGAGGATCGCCTCGCATTCGGTCTCGGCGTCCTCGAAATGGCGCAGCAGCATCTCCGTCTCGGCCACGTCGAAGTTGAAGCGGCTGTATTCCTGCTCGGTCTGGTGGAACACGTCGCCGTAGCTGAGCGGGAAGGTCGCGTCGGGGGCGTTGTAGGGCATCTCCATGACGTGATCGATGCCGAGCACATACATCGCCAGCCGCTCCAGCCCGTAGGTGAGTTCGCCCGAGACGGGGTGGCAGTCATGCCCGCCCACCTGCTGGAAATAGGTGAACTGGCTCACCTCCATCCCGTCGCACCAGACCTCCCAGCCCAGCCCCCAGGCGCCCAGCGTCGGGCTTTCCCAGTCGTCCTCGACGAAGCGGATGTCGTGAAGCTCCATGTCGATGCCGATGGCGGCGAGCGATCCGAGGTAGAGCTCCTGAAGGTCGGGCGGCGACGGCTTGATGAGCACCTGGAACTGGTAATAGTGCTGCAACCGGTTCGGGTTCTCGCCGTAGCGGCCGTCGGTGGGCCGGCGCGAGGGCTGGACATAGGCTGCCGCCCACGGTTTGGGCCCCAGCGCGCGCAGCGTGGTCGCGGGGTGGAAGGTGCCCGCGCCCACCTCCATGTCGTAGGGCTGAAGCACGGCGCACCCCTTCTCGGCCCAGTAGATCTGCAGCCGCAGGAGCACCTCCTGGAAGCTGCGCGGCTTCGTCGTTGCCTCTGCCATGCCTGCCTCGCGCCTCGGGAACGCGCCTTACCTATGCCGGTGCGGCATCGCGGTCAATCGCGCCCGCGAAACGCGCCCCGGCCCGGGAAATTCCCGCTCGCAACCGCCTCGTGTTGCGGTAAACTCTCCATCGCAGGCAAGCCAACGGAAAAGAGCAGTAATGGTCAGGGTATTCGTCGTTTTCTCGCTCGTCGTGATCGGACTTCTGCGGCCCGCCGCCGCGCAACAGGCCGAGAGTGTCTTCGTGCAGGTGGAGGCGCTGCCCAGCCTCCAGGAGGCGCAGACCCGCGCGCGCGCCTACGCCGCGCGCCTGCCCGACGTGAACGGCTTCGCGCTCGGCGCGGGATGGTATGCCGTCACGCTCGGCCCCTACCCGCGCGACGACGCCTCCACGCTTCTCTTCCGCTATCGCAACGCGGGGCTGATCCCCGGCGACAGCTACATCGCGCGAAGCTCCGATTACGGGCAGCGCTTCTGGCCCGTGGGCGCGATCCAACGCGACCCCCCCGCCACCGCCCTGCCCCGCGCGGACGGGGTGGGCACCCTTGAGGCGCCCGCGCCGCTGGCAGAGCCGGAGCCCGCCGGGGAAACCCCGGCCGAGGCACGCCGGAGCGAGGCCGCGCTCACCCGCCGGGAGCGCGCGGAACTGCAGGAGGCGTTGCGCTGGGCGGGGTTCTACGGCGGTGCGATCGACGCCGCCTTCGGGCGCGGCACGCGCGGCGCCATGGCCGACTGGCAGGCGGCCAACGGCCACGAGGTCACGGGCATCCTGACGACCCGCCAGCGCGCCGCGCTGCTGGGCCAGTACAACGCGATCTTCGAGGAGCTGGGCCTTGCAAGCGTGGCCGACGCCACGGCGGGGATCGAGATGCTGATGCCCACGGCCGCGGTCACCTTCGACCGCCATGAATACCCGTTCGCCCACTACGAAGCGACAGGAGAGGTGCAGGACGCGCGCGTCCTGCTGATCAGCCAGGCCGGCGACCGCGACACGCTCGCGGGGCTCTTCGACATCATGCAGACGCTGGAAATCGTGCCGCCCGAAGGGCCGCGCACGCGGACGGGCGACCGCTTCACGCTCGAAGGCCGGAACGCCGGGATCGTCTCCTACACGGAGGCATCGCTCGAGGGCGGACGGATCAAGGGTTTCACCCTGGTCTGGCCGGCGGACGACGAGACGCGCCGCGCGCGCCTCCTCGAGGAGATGCGCGAAAGCTTCACCCGCCTCGCCGGCGTGCTGCCGCCCAGCGCGGGCAGCGACGACGCGCAGGCCGTGGACCTTGTCTCGGGGCTCGCCGTGCGGGTGCCGAGGCTCTCGCGCTCGGGCTTCTACATCGACGATCGCGGCACGGTGCTCACCACCGCCGAGGCCGTTCGGGGCTGCGGCCGGATCACGCTGGAGGGCGAGTTCGACGCGCGGGTGGTCACGCTCGACGAGGCGCTCGGCGTGGCGGTGCTGCGGCCTGTCTCCGCGCTCGCCCCCGCCGAGGTCGCGGCCTTCTCCGACGGGTCGGCGCGCCTGCGCTCCGAGGTTGCGGTCTCGGGCTACTCCTTCGGCGGCCAACTCACCGCGCCCACGCTGACCTTCGGCCGGCTCGCGGCGCTGAACGGGCTTCAGGGCGAGACGGAGATCAAGCGCCTCGACCTCGACGCGCTGCCGGGCGACGCGGGCGGGCCTGTCTTCGACGAGACCGGCGCGGTTATGGGCCTCCTGCTGCCCCGGGCCGAGGGCGACCGGCAGCTGCCCGGCGACGTCCGCTTCGCCGCCAGGTCGGACGCCCTGCGTCCCCTGATCGAGGCGGCGGGCGTCCCGGCGCGCACGGCGCAGCCGGCGGCGGCGATCGCGCCCGAGGACCTGACGCGGCGCGCGATGGACATGACCGTGCTGGTGAGCTGCTGGGAGTGACCGCCGGCCGGCGCGCGCGCCCTCAGGCGCGCCAGAATACAGGCAGAAACAGGACGATCACTGCAAGAAGCTCGAGCCGTCCTGCCAGCATGGCGAGGCACATCATCCACTTGGCCGCGTCGGGCAAGGCGTCGAGAGCACCGGTCGCTCCGACCAATTCGCCAAAGGCGGGTCCGACGTTGAAAAGCGATGTCCAAGCGGCCGTGAGAGCGTCTAGCAAGGGCAGCCCCAACAGTGCAAGACCCGTGGAGAGAAAGCCCAGCGACAGGATGTAGAGCGTGAAAAGCGCCATGACCGACGTCACGACCTGCTCTGAAAGGGTCTGGCCATCGTATCGCAAGCTCATCTGTCGGTGAGGCGCACGGATCTTGAGGACCTGAACGCGAATCGCGTTGAGTAGGATCTGATACCGGAAGATCTTAATCGAGCAGGCGGTGGAGCCGGTGCAGCCACCGATCATGCCCACGACGAACAGCACCGTGAAGGGCATTGCCCCCCAGACCGTGACATCGCCCGCGCCATAACCTGTTCCGGTAAAGATCGAGACGAGGTTGAAAAGCCGCAGCCGCACGCCGTTTTCGTCAAGAAAACCGGTTGCGACCCACTCATAGGCGAGGAGCAGCACTAGGGCATAAAATACCCATCGCAGGAACGTTCTGATCTGGCTGTCGCGCCAAAGCGGGGCCGGGTTGCCGTAGATGAGCTGCATCAGGCGCACGAAGGGCAGCGCGCCCAAGATCATGAACAGCGCCGCCGCGTATTGAGGCGCGCCCGGAAAGGCGCCGAAGGAAAGATCGGACGTCGAGAATCCTCCGGTCGAGATCGTGGTCATCGCATGGACGGTCGCCTCAAAGGGCGTCAGCCCGGTCGCCGAGTAGACAAGGCTGCACACCAGCGTCAGGCCGACATAGACCTGTATCAGTCCCTTCGAGATATCGAGTGCCCGCGGCAGGACCTTGCCAAGCGTGTCGAATGCCTCCGTCTCGAAGAATTGCATCCCGCCAACGCGCATCACGGGGAGGAACACGATCGCGACGATGACGATGCCGAGCCCACCCAGCCACTGCAGGATGCCCCGCCACAAAAGCAGGCCCTTCGGCAACTCGTCCAGGCCGACGATCACGGTCGAACCGGTCGTGGTGATGCCCGACATGGCCTCGAAATAACTGTCCACGAGATTCAGTTGCGTTGCGCCGATCATGAAGGGCAGCGCGCCGAACAGCGGCAGAACGGCCCAGACACCCGTGGTGAGCAGGAACGCCTGCTGGATCGACAGACCTGCCCGCGCGCCGTTGGCGCAGCCCAGCGCGATGAGCCCGCCCGAAAGCCCGGTGACGAAGGCGCTCTGGGCGAAGACGGGCCAGTGGCCGCGCCCCTCGGCGATGTCCACCAGCATCGGCAGAAGCATCGCCGCGCCGAGCACGGCGACGAGCAGGCCGATGACGTATCCAACCGGGCGCAGATCGAACATGAGGCGGAGCGTTGGCGGGCCGTCGCGCGGCTGTCAAGCGCGCGCCTTGCCCTGCGCCGCGTCTTCGTGAGACGCTCGCGAGGTGGAGGGCACGCGATGGACTGGAAACCCGAGGGGCAGACGAGCGTGGCCCCCTACCTCATCGTCTCCGATGCGGCGGCGCAGGCCGAGTTCCTGAAGGCCGTGTTCGGCGCGGAGGTGCTGGAGGCGCACCGCCACGAAGGCGGCGGGATCAGGCACATGACGCTGCGCCTCGACGACGGCACGGTGATGATCGGCCAGGCCCCGGACGGGCCCGAGGCGCATGTGCATGTCTGGGTCGCCGACCCGGCCGCCGCGCACCGCACCGCGCTCGCCGCCGGGGCCGAGGAGGTGCAACCGCCGCGGGACACGGCCGAGGGCGACAGCCGCGCCGGCGTCCGCGTTGGCGGCATCACCTGGTGGATGAGCCGGCACCGCGGCTGAGCGCGCGTCAGCGCGCGTGGATCAGCGTGGCGAACAGCTTCGGATCCAGGCTTTCGGCGGCGAAGGTGTCACCCTCGGTCAGCACCGAGATCGCGTCGTGGCTGTGCAGGCTCTCCTGGTGGCTGGCCGCCACGCGAAAGTCGCCCACCCGCGCGTCCTGCTCCAGCTCGGCGGCGAAAAGCCGCGCCGCGTCCTCCACGAAGATAGGGTTCGCGGCGTTGAGCTCGGCGAAGGCCTGCTCGTCCTCGCGCTTGACCATCACCTGGGTCTCGGTGGGCACCGCGCGGCGGCAGAGTTCCACGAGATCCTCGAACCACAGGCACCCCT
Source organism: Rhodosalinus sp. FB01 (assembly GCF_041365715.1). NCBI lineage: Bacteria > Pseudomonadati > Pseudomonadota > Alphaproteobacteria > Rhodobacterales > Paracoccaceae > Rhodosalinus > Rhodosalinus sp. FB01. Next base: position 328,381 of record NZ_JBGFSH010000001.1, read on the forward strand.
CGCCCGTCAGTTCGACGGAGACCCGCGCCACCGACCGCTGCGAATGGGGCGTGGCGAGCTGGCTCCGCTCCCGCCGCGCATGTTCCGACAGCTCCAGCGAGCAGGGGCAGGTGGACGAATACACATAGTCCAGATGCATGATGCGGCGACGCTGGCCCGCCGTCTCCACCAGTTCGAGCGCGATGTCGTAATACTGGTAGCCCGACAGGCCCGAGCGCAGGCTCTCCACCCGTACGGGGAAGGAAAAGCGCATCATGATGCGCGCGTCGAGGCTGTCGAGATCGCTCTTGTAGTCGTCGAGCGCCGCCTCGATCACGTCGAAGCTGAACACCCGCTCGGCGTGGGCGTAGAAGCTCCGCATGATGCGGCTCATGTTGATGCCCTTCTTCTCGGCTTCCAGGCTCACCGTGCCGGTGACGGACGTCTCGAGCGTCAGGTCGCCGTTGTCGCGGGTATGGAAGCGGATCGGCAGGCGGAAGTTGGAGATGCCCACATGCTGGATCGGCCGCCGCGCGCCGCGGATGAGCGCGGCCGGGCCGTTCTGAAGGTCCGGCAGCGTGGCCTTGTAGGCCGCGTCGGCGCGGAAATCATCCGGATAGTCGCGCGCGAGTTCGGGGTAGCCGTCGTGCCCGGGCAGCAGGCGCAGGACAGCCGGGTCGAGCGCGGCGATCTCTTCCTCGCTCGCGTCCTCGATCCAGCGCCGCAGCCGGGCCAGCGCCATCTCGGCCTCCTTGCGGTCGGGCGCCGTTTCCATCTCGCTCACATGCACATTCATCGGGCTCGCCCCTTCGGCAGATCCTCTGTCGGCTGAAGACATAGGACGGGCGCGGGCGGAAATCCAACGGCGACGCAGCATTTTCCGGCCCGCGCCCGGCGCTCACGCCGCCCCCGGACCGCTCATGCCGCGTCGAGCGCGCGGGTCAGATCGGCCAGCAGATCGTCGCCGTCCTCGAGCCCGCAAGAGAGCCGCACGAGCCCCGGCGTGATCCCCAGCACGGCCTTCTGCGCCTCGGGCAGGCGCTGATGGGTCGTCGTGGCAGGATGGGTGACGATCGACTTCGCATCGCCCAGATTGTTCGAGATGACGACAAGATCGAGGGCATTGAGGAAGCGGAACGCCGCCTCCTGCCCGCCGGCGAGCTCCAGCGCGAGCATCGTGCCCCCTGCGCCCATCTGCCGCTGCGCCAGCGCGTGCTGCGGATGCGAGGCGAGGCCGGGATAGAGGACGCGCGACAGCTTCGGATGACCCTCCAGCGCCGCGGCCAGCCGCGCGGCCGTCTCGGTCTGCGCCCGCACCCGCAGATCCATGGTTTCCAGGCCCTTCAGGAGAACCCAGGCGTTGAAGGGCGAAAGCGCACCGCCCGTATGCTTCATGTAGGGCTCCACGGTCCCGCGGATGAACTCCCGCGTTCCGAGGATGACGCCGCCAAGCACCCGGCCCTGCCCGTCGATGTGCTTCGTGGCGGAATAGATCACGACGTCCGCGCCCTGCAGCGCGGCCCGCGAATGGACGGGGGTGGCGAAGACGTTGTCCACGACGACGGTCGCGCCGGCGGCATGGGCGATGTCCGAAACGGCGGCGATGTCGATGACGTCCAGCGTGGGGTTCGAGACGGATTCGAAGAACGCCGCGCGCGTGCCGGGGCGCAGCGCCGCGCGCCACTGATCGAGGTCGGTGCCATCCACGAAGCTCACCTCGACCCCGTAGCGGGCGAGCACCTCCTCCAGCACGTAAAGGCAGGAACCGAAAAGCGCGCGGGCGGCCACGACATGATCGCCCGCCCGCAGCATCGACATGAGCGCGCCCGACACCGCCGCCATGCCGCTCGCGGTCGCGAAGGCGTCCTCGGTTCCCTCGAGGCCCGCGATGCGATCCTCGAACATTGCCACCGTCGGATTGCCGTAGCGGGCATAGATGAACTCGTCGGGGCCGGCGGCGCGGAACCGCGCCTCGGCGGCCTCGGCACTGTCGTAGACGAAACCCTGGGTGAGGAAGAGCGCCTCGCTCACCTCCCCGTATTGCGAGCGCCGCGCGCCGCCATGCACCAGCCGCGTGCGCGGCTTCCAGCCCTCCGACATCCTGCACCTCCCCCGGGGCTCGCCCGGACGAAAAAGCCCCCACGCGCGGTCAAGCGAACGGGGGCCCTTCGTCTTGACCTCTTTAGCGGTATCTTTCGCGTGGCCCGCAATCCGGTGAACAAATCGCCACGGGACCGCGGTTACCCGCGGCGCTGTTGCACGTCAACACCGTCACGAATCCGTAACCCCGCCGTCACGCCAGTTTCGTATGGCCGCCCTAAGCGTTGCCCACAACATGTAGTGGGGCATGGGCGATGCCGCTTCTGCGACTGGATGCACTGGGCGAGACGCCGCACCTGCACGGGAGTGCCGATGCGCCCGGGCCGCTGCTCGCCGAGGCGGCGCGCACGGGCAGCGGGCCGATCATCGTGATGGTGCATGGCTACAAGTTCCGTCCCGGCCACCCCGCGCGCTGCCCGCACGGCCACATCCTCTCGCTCGAAGAGCGCGGAGACTGCTGGAAGGCGCTCAGCTGGCCGCGCGGCCTCGGCTTCGGCGCCGGCGGTCCCGAGGAAGGGCTCGGCATCGCGCTGGGCTGGAACGCGCGCGGCACGATCTGGCAGGCCTACGACCGCGCGGCGGGGGCGGGGGCGGCGCTTGCCCAGGCGATCGAGGTGCTGCACGCCACCGCGCCCCACCGTCCGATCCATGCGCTCGCCCATTCGCTCGGCGCGCGGGTGGTGCTGCAAGCCCTTGCCCGGCTGCCCGAGCGGGCCGTGACCCGCGCCATCCTGCTCGCGGGCGCCGAGTTCGCCAGCCGTGCCGAGGCGGCGCTCGCCACGCCCGCGGGCCGCGCGGCGGAGATCGTCAACGTCACGAGCCGCGAGAACGACCTCTTCGATTTCCTGCTCGAGCGGCTGATCGCCCCGCCGCGGCGGGGCGACCTCACGCTCGGCCACGGTCTCGGCGACCGGCCCGGCGCGCTCACGCTCCAGCTCGACGACCCGGCCACCCTCGCCGTGCTGCGCGCGCGCGGCTTCCCCGTCGCGGCCCCGGCGCGGCGCGTCTGCCACTGGTCGGCCTATCTCCGCCCGGGCGTCTTCGGACTCTACCGCGCACTTCTCCGCCGCCCCGAGACCCTGCCGCTCGCAGCGCTCCGCGCCCAGCTGCCCCAACGCCCGCAACCCCGATGGTCACGGCTTCTTGCGCCGGCGCACGGGGACGCGGCCTTGTCATTGCTGCCGAACACGTCATCCTGACGGCGAGCACAGGAGGCCCGGATGACCCGACCGATAGAGTTGCATTACTGGCCCACGCCCAATGGCTGGAAGATCGCCATCGCGCTGGAGGAGATGGAGCTGCCCTACGAGGTCAAGCTCGTGAACATCGGCAAGGGCGACCAGTTCGACCCCGCGTTCCTGAAGATCGCACCCAACAACCGCATGCCCGCGATCGTGGACCCCGAAGGCCCCGACGGCCGGCCCATCTCCGTCTTCGAATCGGGGGCGATCCTGCAATATCTCGCCCGCAAGACCGGGCGCTTCCACGGAAGCACCGAGCGCGAGCGCGTGGCGGTGGAAGAGTGGCTCATGTGGCAGATGGGCGGGCTCGGCCCGATGGCCGGCCAGGCGCATCACTTCCTGAAATACGCGCCCGCCATGGATCCGCCGCAGGACCTGCCCTACGCCAAGGATCGCTACCGCAACGAGACCGCGCGGCTCTACCGCGTGCTCGACACCCGGCTCGCCGAGACCCGTTACGCGGCCGGGGAGTTCTACTCCATCGCCGACATGGCGATCTGGCCCTGGGCCTCGCTCTGGGAAGGCCAAGAGCAGACGCTGGACGACAAGCCCCACATGAAGCGCTGGCTCGAGGAGGTGGGCGCGCGCCCCGCCGTGCGGACGGGCCGCGACCTCGCCGCCGAGATGCGCAGCTCCGCCGCCGACGACCGCGAGGCGCAGAAGATCCTGTTCGGACAGAAGGGCTAGGGCCGCGCCCGCCCCTTCTTCTTGGCGCAAATACTCTCGGGGGGTGAGGGGCGACGCCCCGAGGGGGGCGGACAGCCCCCCTTTTTCAGCGCCCGCCCTCGTCCCCGTCCTCGATGTGATGCTGGAGCGCCATGATCTGCCACCAGAGGAAGACGAAAAGCAGGATCGGGAAGCCGAAGGTCTCGATCTTGACCCAGGCGTCGGTGGACATGGTGCGCCAGACGAACTCGTTGCCCACGGCGAGCGCGGCGAACATCGCCGTCAGCCGCCGCGTGAGGATCATCCAGCCCTCCTCGCGCATTGGCAGCGCCTCCGAGAGCACGTAGGCCAGCAGGCTCCGCCCCCGCAGAAGCCCAAGCCCGAGCAGCGCCGCGAAGAAGCCGTAGACGATCGTCGTCTTCATCTTGAAGAAGCGCTCGTCGTTGAACCAGGCGGTGAGCGCGCCGAAGAAGACCACCATGATCGCGGTGAAGACCTGCATCCGGCTCATCCGTCCGGTCAGCCACCAGAGCACCCCAATCGAGGCAAGCAGAATCGGCACGAAGGCTACCGTCGCCACGATGAAGCCGGAATATTCCGTGCCGGCGATGGTGAAGACGTCGTCCCTGAGCCGCAGGTAGATCACGAAGAACAGAAGCGGCGGGCCCAGTTCCAGCGTCTGCTTGAGCCAGGGAGCCACGGGCTTCGGGTCGGTGGGGCGGTTGTCAGCCATTGGCTTCCACTATCACGGCCCCCGCCGCGATCAAGGCCATCAGCGTGATCCGGCGCGGCCCAACCGTCTCCTTGAGCACGAGCCAGCCGATGAGGGCGGCGAAGACGGTCGAGGTCTCGCGCAGCACCGCCGCCTCGCCCACGTCGTCGAGCCGGGTGGCCAGCATCACCGAGCCGAAGCTGCCGAAGGCCACGAGGCCGCCGATCACGCCGCGCAGCATCAGGCCCGCGGCCGCGGGCCGCGCCGGCATCCGCCGCCAGTGGAGGTAGACGAAGCCCGGCAGCATGATCCCGTCGAGCAGGAAGAACCAGGCGAGGAAGGTGAAGGGATCGGCGGTGGCGCGGATCCCGTAGGCGTCCCAGGTGGTGTAGAGCGCCACGAAGAGCCCCGTGGCGAAGGCGAGGCCGAGCGCCGCGGGCAGCGTCTCGCGCGCTGTGGGCCAGAAGGCGAGGTTGTAGGCGGCGAGGCCGAAGATCCCCGCCAGAAGGACCGCGAGGCCCAGCCACTGCATCGGCGTGAACGCCTCGCCGAAGATCACGAGCGCGCCCAGCACCGCGAAGAGCGGCCCGGTCCCGCGCACCACCGGGTAGACCACCGTATAGGCCCCCCGCGTGTAGGCCAGGGCCTGCAGGATCTTGTAGCCCAGGTGGATCGCCATGGCCCCGGCGAAGATCGGCCACATGTGCGGCTCGGGCCAGGGCACGACGAAAAGGGCGAAAGGCGCGGCCATCGCCGCATAGGCGGCATCGATCGCGCCGCGGCTGAGCCAGGGGTCGTGCCGGCCCTTCTGCAGCGCGCCGAAGACGGCGTGCAGGAAGGCCGCGAAAAGCGCGAGCGCGGCGGCGAGCGTCTCGCCCGCCGCCGTGCCCTCGAGCGAGACGAGCCACGCGCTCATGCCCGCCGCGCTGTTTCGGGCGCCCGCCCTGGCCGGGCGCGCACCGGGCGCGGTGGCGCGGGCGGGCCGGTTCGCGGTGCGGAGCAGCGATTCGAAGAGGCCATGCGGGCATGGCGGGTGTCTGGGGCCGACGGCGACGGCTGCGCGGCCCCTGCCGCGGGGGCGGCGCCCCCGCGGGCGCGTCCATTCATGCCGAGTTGTCCAGCCCGGTCAGCGCGGCGGCGAACTCCTCGGGATCGAAGGGGGCGAGGTCGTCGATCTGCTCTCCCACGCCGATGGCGTGGATCGGCAGACCGAAGCGGTCGGCGAGCGCCACCAGCACCCCGCCTTTCGCGGTGCCGTCGAGCTTCGTCATGACAAGACCGGTCACGTCGGCGATCTTGCGGAACACGTCGACCTGGTTGAGCGCGTTCTGGCCCGTGGTGGCGTCCAGCACCAGAAGCGTGTTGTGCGGCGCGTCGGGGTCCTTCTTGCGGATCACCCGCACGATCTTGGCAAGCTCCTCCATCAGGTCCTGGCGGTTCTGCAACCGCCCGGCGGTGTCGATCAGCAGAAGGTCCGCGCCCTCGGCCTCGGCCTTCGTCATCGCGTCGAAGGCGAGGCTCGCGGGGTCCGACCCCTCCGGCGCGGTCAGCACCGGCACGCCGGCGCGCTCGCCCCAGATCTGCAACTGCTCCACCGCGGCGGCGCGAAACGTGTCGCCCGCGGCGATCACGACCTGCTTGCCCGCGGCGCGGAACTGGCTTGCGAGCTTGCCGATGGGCGTCGTCTTTCCGGACCCGTTGACGCCCACCACCAGAACCACCTGCGGGCGCCTGGCATAGATCGGCAGCGGCTTCGCCACCGGCTCCAGGATGCGGGCGATCTCCTGCGCGAGCAGGCGCTTGCTCTCCTCCACAGAGAGTTTCCGGCCGAACCGGCCCTCGGCCATGTTCGCCGTGACGCGCAGGGCCGTATCCACCCCCATGTCGGCCGCGATCAGCAACTCCTCGAGGCGCTCCAGCATCTCGTCGTCGAGGCTGCGCCGCATGACGGGCGCATCGCCGCGGCGCCCCAGAAGCCGGCCCAGAAGACCGCGGCCTTCCTGCGGCGGCTCTTCCTGCGGCGTGTCGCCGGGGATCTCCACGGGCATCGGCCCGGGCCCCGGCTCGCCCGGTTGCGGGCGCTCGCGCGGCGGGGTCGCGGGCTCGGGGTCCGCCGGGCGCGGCTCTTCGGGCGGCTCGAACGGGGCCGGGGCGGGCTCCTCCTCGGGCGGGCGCGCGGGCTCCTCCTCGGGCGCGGGCCGCGGCGCGGGCTCCGGTTCCGGCTCCGGTTCGGGCGCGGGCGAGGGGATCGGTGTCGGTTCGCGCTCGGGCGACGGCTCGGGCTCGGCCGGATGCTCGGGCCCGCGCCCGGGCGCGTCCGGCTCGACGGCGCCGCCCTCCTCGACAATGGCCTCGAGCCCCTCGTCGATCTTCGACGAGGACTTGAAAAGACGGTCCTTGAGCTTTCTGAAAAAGGCCATTCGCGCACGCTTTCGGTTTTTCTTCACCTAACCACTGGCGCGACGGGATGGAAGGGCAGAGCCGCCCCGCCTATGATCCCCGAGGATGGCATCGTTCTGGCGGAGCAGCGAGGAAACGACCGATGACGAGGACCGGAAAGACCGCGCCGCGCCGCGATGACCCGCCTGCCCCCGCAACGGGCAAGACGCCCGCCGCCCCCGCCGCGATGTCGGACCTGCGCGGCGCGGACCCCGACCTTCGCGCCAGGGCGCTGCGGCTCAACCGGATGCACGAGGCCGAGACATCGCCGCTTCGCGCCGGCGACCTCGAGGCGATGTGCGCCGCCGCCTTCGCCGCGCCGGCGTTCGGGGACGGCACGGGCTTCCTGATCGCCTTCGACGAGGGCGCGGCCTATGACAGCCCGAATTTCCGCTGGTTCAAGGCGCGTTATCCCGCTTTCGTCTACGTGGACCGGGTGATCGTGGATCCGGACGCGCGCGGGCGCGGTCTCGCACGGCGGCTCTACGCCGCGCTTTACGACGCGACGCGGGCGAGCGGGCGCAGCCTGATCGCATGCGAGGTGAACGTGGCCCCGCCGAACCCGGCCTCGCTGGCCTTTCACGCGCGCGAAGGCTTCGACGCGGTGGGCGAAGGCGCGTTCCTGCCGGGCAAGCGCGTGGCCTACATGCTGCGGCGCCTGCCCTGATGGACCGCGCATGCCGGCCCCTCGGCTGCAATGAGCGGTTAACATCGCCGCGCCGCCATGGCAGGTTCGAAAAATGTCGTACCGCACCCTTCACGCCCTGACCTGCGCCGCGCTTCTGGCCGCAACGCCGCTTGCGGCCGCCGAGCCCATGAACGCCGAGGAGTTCGACGCCTACACGCGCGGAAAGACGCTCTATTACGGTCAGTCCGGGCAGGCCTACGGGGTCGAGGAATACAAGGACGACCGCGAGGTGGTCTGGTCCTTCCTCGACGGCGAGTGCATCGAGGGGCGCTGGTACGAGGACGCGCGCGGCTACATCTGCTTCGTCTACGAGGATGACCGGCTCGGGCCGCAATGCTGGCAGTTCTTCCGCGCACCGGGCGGCGGGCTGACCGCGATCTTCGAGGATGACACCGCGGTGCCGCTCTACGAGGCGGGGGAAAGCGACGAGCCGATGCAGTGCCTCGGCCCCGAGGTGGGCGTCTGATGGCCGCGGGGTCGCGCGCCCGTTACAGAATGCCGGCACGCTCGCGCCCGGCGGACACCGTTCCGATGACACATCACCCCGCAAGGAGACGTTCCATGCCCGTTTTTCATCGCGTTGCGGCGCTTGGCCTGACGCTCGCCCTGACGGCGCTCGCGCCGGGCGTCTCGGCGCAGGACAGCCGCTCGATCGAGGGCCGCGCGTCCTACATGGCGCGCATCGCCCTGCCGCCCGACGCCGAGATCGCGGTGGAGGCGCGCGGCTTCAACGACGAAAGCCTGGGCTTCGTCCGCGAAGCCACCGAGGGCGCGCAGGTGCCCCTTCCCTTCTCGGTGGACATCCCGCAAGGCCTGCGCGCCGATCTGCGGGTGGCGATCTTCGTGGACGGCGCGCCGCGCTGGCTGAGCGCGCCCGTGGCCGTGGAACCCGGCGCAGAGCCGGTGGACGTGGGCGAGGTCATGCTGCGGCCCTACACGCCGATGGGATTCACCAGCGAGATGGTCTGCGGCGACCGGCGTCTGCGGCTCGGCTTCGCCGGCGAAAAGGCGCTTCTGGACACCGGGACCGCCGTGATCGAGCTCGATCAGGTGCGCGCGGCGTCCGGCGCGAAGTTCGAGGCCGCCGACGGTTCGGCCATGGTCTGGACGAAAGGCGACAGCGCAATGGTCGAAATCGAAGGCGAGGCGCTGCCGGAGTGCCGGCTCGTGCCCCCCGACGCCGCGCCCGCATGGACCGCGCGCGGCAACGAGCCGTTCTGGACGCTGGAGATGCAGGGCGGACAGGTCACCCTGACCACCGGCATGGGCGCCGAATCGGTGACCGCCCAGCTTCCCGATCCCGTGATCGCGGACGGGGCCTTCGGCTACGCGATGCGCGAGGCCGACATCCGCCTGACCGTGGCCGAGACGATCTGCCGCGACAGCATGACCGGAATGCCCTATCCCGAAACCGTGACCGTCGAGACGCGCGAGCAGACGCTTCGCGGCTGCGGCGGCGCGCCGATCGAGCTTCTGACCGGGCGCGAGTGGGTGGTCGAGGACATCTCCGGCGAAGGGCTGATCGATTCGTCGCGCGTGACCGTCCATGTCGGCCGGGAGGGCCGCGTCAGCGGCACCGGCGGCTGCAACCGCTATACCGGCCAGTTCGAACTGACCGGAGAGCGGCTGACCGTCGGGCCGGTCGCCGGGACCATGATGGCCTGCGCGGAGGCGGTCATGAACCAGGAACAGCGATTCTACGACGCGCTGGGGAAAGTGGACGGCTTCGACATCGACGAAACCGGCGCGCTGCTGCTGCGCGGGGGGGGCGAGACGCTCATTCTCGCCCGGCGCTGACGGCACCTAGAACAGGGAGCCCTGCTCGGGCGGCGGGTCGCTCGCCTTGCTCCCGCCGCCGCGCTTCGGGCCCTGCCCCAGGCGCAGCCGGCCATCGGCGAACTCGATCTCCAGCGCGCTCACGGCCTCGGCCGCCGCCTTGCGCGTGACCACGGCGCCGTCGCCGCGGACCACGGCATAGCCGCGCTCCAGCGTGGCGCGGTAGCCCAGCGTCTCGCGCAGCCGGTCGAGGGCGGCGAGCCGCTCGCGGCGCGCCGCGATGCCTGCCGCGCCCGCCTCGGAAAGCCGGCGGGCAACCCTGTCCAGCGCCTCGCGCCGCCGGGCGAGGTCGTCGCGCACCGGGCGCAGGTCCAGCCGGTCCGCGCGGCGGCCCAGCGCCTCGCGCCGCGCCGCGACAAGGCGCGCAAGCGCGGGGGCGAGGCGCGGGCCAAGCGCCGCGAAGGCGTCCCGGCGGAAGTCGAGGCGCGAGGCCAGCAATGCCGGCCTGAGGCTTCCCGCGGCCTCGGAAAGCGTCACGCGCCGGGCCTGCACCCCGTGCGAGAGCGCCGCGGGCAGCCGGTCCGACAGCGTGTCGAGCCGCTGGCGGGGATATTCCACCAGCGTTTCGGGGCGCGGCAGGCCGCGGCCGAGGTCGCGCAGCCGCTCGCCGCGCCGCGCGAGGCCCGCGGTCAGCGCATGGGTGAGCCGCCCGCCCTGCCCGTCGAGCCACACGACGAGGTCGAGCCGCACCGGCACCGCAAGCTCCGCCGCGGCAGTGGGCGTTGGGGCGCGGCGGTCGGAGACGAAATCGATGAGCGTGGTGTCGGTCTCGTGGCCCACCGCCGAGACGAGCGGGATCCCGGAGGCCGCGGCGGCGCGGGCCACGATCTCTTCGTTGAAGCCCCAGAGATCCTCGATGGAGCCGCCGCCACGGGCCACGATCAGGAGGTCCGGCCGCGGGATCGGCCCGCGCCTGGGCAGCGCGTTGAAGCCCCGGATGGCGTTCGCCACCTCGGGCGCGCAGCGTTCGCCCTGCACCGCCACGGGCCAGATCAGCACGTGGCGCGGGAAGCGGTCGCGCAGGCGATGGAGGATGTCGCGGATCACCGCGCCCGAGGGCGAGGTCACGACCCCGATCACCTCGGGAAGGTAGGGCAGGCGCCTCTTGCGCGCCTCGTCGAAAAGCCCCTCGGCGGCGAGCTGCTTCTTGCGCTGCTCGAGCAGCGCCATGAGCGCGCCCTGCCCGGCGGGCCGGATGTCCTCGATCACGATCTGGTAGCGCGACTGGCCGGGGAACGTCGTCAGCCGCCCGGTGGCAACCACCTCGAGCCCTTCCTCGGGCTGGGTGGCGAGCCGCGCCGCAGCGCCCTTCCAGATCACGCCCGAAAGCACCGCGCGCTCGTCCTTGAGGTCGAGATAGACATGCCCCGAGCGCGGCCGCGAGACGCGCCCCACCTCGCCGCGCACGCGGACATGGGGAAACTCCCCTTCCACGACACGCTTCACGGCGCCGGAAAGCTCCGACACCGTGAATTCGGGGGCGTTGCCGCGCGGCCCCGCTCCGGGCCCGTCATCTTCGATCAGATCGGACATGCCGCCTGCATGCCCGATCCGGCCGGCGAAGGGAAGCTCATGCCGCGCGGTCGTGGTGGCGCCCCTCGCCGATCTCCTCGACGAGCTTGTCGCAGAACGCGTCGAGGTCGCCCGGGTGGCGGCTGGTGATGAGCCCCTGGTCGATGACGACCTCGGACTCCTCCCATTCGCCGCCGGCGTTGCGCAGGTCGGTGCGGATCGAATGGTAGGAGGTCACGCGGCGGCCGCGCACGACATCCGCCTCCACCAGAAGCCAGGGCGCGTGGCAGATCGCGCCGATGGGCTTGCCGGCCGCCCAGAACGCCGAGACGAGGGCCACCGCCGCCGGCTCGACCCGCAGAAGGTCGGGGTTGATCTGGCCGCCGGGCAACACCAGCGCGTCGTAGTCCGCGGCGTCGGCCCCGGCGAGGTCGCGGTCCACGCGGACGGGGCGGCCCCAGTTGTCGCCGTCCCAGCCGGTGATCTCGCCGCTTTCGGGCGAGACCACATGCACGGTGGCGCCCGCCGCGGCGAGACGGTCCCGGGGCACCTCCAGTTCGGATTGCTCGAAGCCGTTGGTGGCGAGAATGGCAATGGTCTTGCCGTCGAGTGCGGACATGGCGTCTCTCCTCTCGGTTCGGTCTGAAGTCGAGCATACGATAACACGCCACGCAAACCGGGCCCAAGCTTGCTCCGCGCCCGCCGCGCCCCTAATCAGGCGCGACCCGAGCGGAGGCACGACGCATGAACATCCTGATTCTCGGCGGCGGGGGCCGCGAGCACGCGCTCGCCTGGGCGGCGATGCAGAACCCGAAATGCGACAAGCTGATCGTGGCCCCCGGCAACGCCGGCATCGCGGCGATCGCGACCTGCGCGTCGCTCGACATTCTCGACGGCGCGGCGGTGGCGAATTTCTGCGAAAGCGAGGCGATCGACCTCGCGATCGTGGGACCCGAAGCGCCGCTCGCCGCAGGGATCGCCGACCGGCTGCGCGACGCGGGCGTCGCCGGCTTCGGCCCGTCGGCGGCGGCGGCGCGGCTCGAAGCCTCGAAGGCCTTCACGAAGGAGATCTGCGATGCCTGCGGTGCGCCCACCGCCGCCTGGGCGCGCTTCACCGACGTCCGCGCCGCCAGGGCGCACCTCGAGACCACCGGCGCGCCCGTCGTGGTAAAGGCCGACGGGCTCGCCGCCGGGAAGGGCGTGGTGGTGGCCGAAACGCTCGACGAGGCCCGCGCGGCGGTGGACGAGATGTTCGCGGGCGCTTTCGGGCAGGCGGGCGCCGAGGTGGTGATCGAGGAGTTCATGACCGGCGAGGAGGCCTCCTTCTTCGTGCTGGTGGACGGCGAGGAGGTGCTGCCCGTCGGCACCGCGCAGGACCACAAGCGCATCGGCGAGGCCGACACCGGCCCCAACACCGGCGGCATGGGCGCCTATTCGCCCGCCCCGGTGATGACGCCGGAGGTGGAGGCCCGCGCCCTCGAGGAGATCGTGAAGCCGGTGGTGGCCGAGATGGCGCGGCGCGGCACCCCCTATTCCGGGGTCCTTTACGCCGGGCTCATGATCGCGGAGGGCCGGCCGCGCCTGGTGGAATTCAACGTCCGCTTCGGCGATCCGGAGGCGCAGGTGCTGATGCTGCGCCTCGGCGCGCAGGCGCTGGATCTCATGCAGGCGACCGCGGAGGGCCGGCTGGGCGCGGCCCGCGTCAACTGGGCGGGCGATCACGCCATGACCGTGGTGATGGCCGCGAAGGGCTATCCCGGCGACTACGCGAAGGGCGAGCCCATCGGCGGGCTGGACGCGCTGCCCGAGGACAGTTTCCACCAGTGCTTTCACGCCGGCACAGCGCGCGCCGACGGGCGCATCGTCTCGGCCGGCGGGCGGGTCCTGACCCTGACCGCGCGCGGCGCGACACTCGCCGAGGCGGCCGAGCGTGCCTACGCCATGGTGCGAGCCGTGGACTGGCCGGGCGGTGTCTGGCGATCCGACATCGGCTGGCGTGCGCTCGGCGGCGGCCGCGCGGGCTGAGAGGGCGCAGGGGGCTCCGCCCCCGCCGCGCCTGCCGGCGCGCCTCCCCCGGAGTATTTCTGCCAAGAAGAAGCAGGGAACCGTCCGCGCACGGGAGCGGGGGGAGGTTGCGCGGCTAGCCGGTCTCGCAGGCGAGGGCCGCGGCGAAGCTCGTGCCATCGGCGAGCGGGCCGATGTCGCGGGCGGCGAGACGCCCATCCGCGAGCGTCACGGCGCGAAGGCGGCGCCAGCCGGCGTCGGCCAGCACGATCTCGGGGCCCTGCCCGCAGTCGCGGATGCCGCCCGAGATCACCTCGTCGCCGATACGGTGGTTCGTGAGCCCTTCGAGCGCGGCGATCTCGGTCAGGCCGCCGGCGGCCCAGCTCCACACGCGCAGGGTGCGGACGAGGTGCGGCCGGTCCACATAGGCGATGTCGGTCACGCCGTCGCCGTTCAGATCCGCGATGCCCGCCGGTGCGAGCCAGCGAAAGCGCGTGCCGATATGCGGCGTTGCGTGCGCCTTCACGAGCGCCCCCTGCCGCAGCGAATAGACGGCAAGCTGTGCGCCCAGTTGCGGGTCGGTCTCGACGACGATCACGTCGGCCGCGCCGTCGCCATCGGCATCGGCGACGCGGGGGGCGGTGTCCTCGAACACATGGTCGGGTTCGGGCCCGTCGCGCAGGTCGATCCGCAGCGTACGCCCGTCGGTCGTGGTCACGGCGAGCACGGCCTTCTCGCGGATCGATCCCATGATGCGATGGGGATAGGTATCGAGCGACACCTCGTACCGGGCAGACGCGATATCGCCGGCAGGGCCGCCGTCGGCCGCGGCGCAGCCGGCCGCGGCGAGACAGGCGAGCGCCGCGGCGAGCCGCATCAGATCTGCTTTTCGGGCATCTGCACCACGAGGCCGTCGAGCGCGTCGGAGACCTTGAGCTGGCAGGTCAGCCGCGACCGCTCGGGATCGGGCTCGTAGGCGAAATCGAGCATGTCGGCTTCCATGTCCTCCCTGGGCGGCAGCTTGCCGACCCAGTCGGGGTGGACGTAGACATGGCAGGTGGAGCAGGCGCAGGCGCCGCCGCAATCGGCCTCGATGCCGGGGATGTTGTTGTCGCGCGCGCCTTCCATCACGGTCAGGCCGTTCGGGACCTCGACGACGTGCTCGGTGCCGTTGTGCTCGATATAGGTGATCTTCGCCATGCCGCGTCGTTCCCTTGCTCATTCCTAAGGGGGTTCCTAGCCAAGCGATCTAGGACACGCCAGAGCGATTTGCGACCCCGTTGCCGGGGCATCGCGGCCAGGACACCGGGCAGGCTTGCGCAGGCGCGCAAATGTTCTATTTTCGTTCTCATGCTGACGCTTCGCCCTGCCCCGCGCGGGCCCGCCTTTTCCGGGCCCTGGCCGCGCCCCCCAGCGGCGCTGCCGGCCGCGCGGCTTGGCGAGCCGCCCGCGGGCGCGCGGGTGACGGTGGCGGGGCTCGTGATCCTGCGCCAGCGGCCCGGCACCGCAAAGGGGGTGATCTTCGTCACGCTGGAGGACGAGACCGGGGTGGTGAACGTCGTGGTCTGGCGCGCGCTCTACGAGCGTTTCCGCCGCGCGGTGATCGCGGCGCGGCTTCTGAGGGTGACCGGGCGGCTTCAGCGCGAGCATGGCGTCACCCATGTCGTCGCCGAACGGATCGAGGACATCTCGGACATGCTCGACGCGCTTCTCGCGCCGGAGCCCTGCCGCGCGGCCGACCAGCCCGGCACCACCCATGCCGATCCGCGCACACCGCCGGCGCGGCGCGGCCCGCGCGGCGGGCCCGGCTAGAGGTAGAGCTGCGTGGCGATCGCGAAGAGGATGAGCACCCCGGCCACGTCGTTCAGGGTGAGGATGAAGATCCCCATCGCCACGGCCGGATCCACCTTCGCCCGCGCAAGCGCCACCGGCACGACCGTGCCCACCGTTCCCGCCACCAGGATCACCAGGACCTGCGACATGGCGACCGTGGCCACCAGCGCGGGCGCGCGCTCGATCGGGACCGCGAAGGACACCGCGAAAAGCAGCAGCCCGACGGCAAGCCCCATCGCCACGCCGTTCATCGCCGCGCCCGCCACCTCGCGGCCGAGGCGCGCGGCGAAGCCGCCGGTGAGCTTGCCGTGCTCCGACAGCGCCTGGATCGTCACCGTCGAGGCCTGCATGCTGGCGTTGCCGGCCGTGGCGCTGACCACGGGGATGAAGCTCGCCAGGATGGCGGCCTGGGTCAGCGTCTCCTCGTAGGCGCCCACCACGAGCGCGGTGACGAGCGCCCCGGCGAGACCGGTGAGCAGCCACGGAAGGCGCCGCCGCACGATCTGTCCCGGGCTGTCGAACCCCGTCGATTCGGGCGAGACGCTGCCCATCAGCATGATGTCCTCGCGCGCTTCGCGCCGGGCGATCTCGGTCAGTTCGCGCGGCGCTATGACGCCGAGCAGCCTGTGCGCCTCGTCCACCACGGCGATCACCGTCTCGCCCTGCGCCTTGGCGAGGTCGAGCACATCCTCCTGGTCGGTGTCCCGCGCGACCGCGGGCGGATCGCGCCGCATCACCTCCGACACCGGCGTGCGGCCGTGGTTGAGGATCAGGTCCCGAAGCTTCATGTAACCGACGAGCCGGCCTTCCGCGTCCACGACATGCAGGCTGTCGATCCGTTCGATCCGGTCCGAGCGGCGGCGGATATCCTCGATCACATCGTGGACCGTCTCGGTGTCGCGCGCCACCACCGCGCCGTGCTTCATCGCCGCTTCGGCGCTGTCGTTGTCCACGAGGATCTCGCGCAGCCGCTCTGCCTGCGGGTGGCTGTCGGCGAGTTCGAGCGCGAGGCGCGTGGGCAGCGTCACGAGAAGGCGCTTGGCCCGGTCGAGCGTGAGCCGGCCGAGCAGCTTGGCGAACTTCGCCCGCGTGGCCTCCGCGAAAAGCGCATGGTTGAAGCGCGGATCGACCTCCGACAGGACCCGCAGGCTGAGATCGTCGGACAGCCAACGCAGCATCTTCTGCGCGTTCTTCGTGCGGAGCGCGAGAAAACAGTCGAGGATGTCGGAGGGCGCCCAGGTCTCGAGCGCGGCGACCACGCGCTCGCGCTCGCCGGCCGAGATCAGCTCATCGAGCCTGCGCGCGGTGGCCGCGTTGGCGGCCGCGACCTCGGCGCTGTCGCCGCGCCGCCATTCCAGAGACGTCCCATTCTCGGCCATCGCGCGCCCGCGCTCCACCTGCACCCCTGCCTGCCAGAAGGGGCAAAGGCGCGCCGCATGACAAGCCCCGCGACCGCCCCCAAACGAAAAAGGGCGCCCCGTCGGAGCGCCCCTTTCATGGTCGATCCGGCGACGGCGTCAACCTTCACCGATGCCGAGCGCCACGAACCGCGGATCGCCCCCCCGGCGGACGAGAAGGAGCAGGGATTTGCGGCCCGCGTCACGGGCGTCCTCGATCCGCGCCTCGAGTTCCTCGGCCGAGGTCAGACGCTCCTGCCCCGCCTCGGTGATCAGGTCACCCGCGCGCAGGCCCTTGTCGTAGGCTTCGGACTCGACGTCCACGTCCGTCACGACGAGGCCCTCGGCATCGGACGAAAGCTCCAGCTGGGCGCGCAGCTCCTCGGTCAGCGGCGACACCGTCATGCCGAGCATCTGCGATTCGGCTGGCTCTTCCTCGGGACCGGGCTGGGCCGCGGGCACCGACCCCTCCGCCGTCTCGCGGCGGCCGAGCGTCACCCTGAGCGTCTGGCTCTTGCCGTCGCGCAGCACGGTGACCCGCACCGACTTGCCGACGGCGGTATTGGCGACCACGCGCACGAGCTGCCGCGTGTCCATCACCTCTATGCCGTCGAAGCCGAGGATCACGTCGCCCGATTCCATCCCGGCCTCGCGCGCGGGTCCCTCGGGCACGTCGGTGACGAGCGCGCCACGCGCCTCTTCGAGCCCGTCGATGCTCTCGGCAATGTCGGGGGTGACATCCTGGATGCGCACGCCGAGCCAGCCGCGCCGCGTTTCGCCGAACTCCTTCAGCTGGTCGACGACACCGATCACGACATTCGACGCCATGGCGAAACCGATGCCGATGGAGCCGCCGTCGGGGCTGCGGATGGCGGTGTTCACCCCGATCACCTCGCCGTCCATGTTGAACAGCGGCCCGCCCGAATTGCCGCGGTTGATGGCGGCGTCGGTCTGGATGTAGTCGTCATAGGTGCCCGAACGCGCCCGGTTGCGCGCCGACACGATGCCGGCGGACACCGAGAAGCCCTGTCCGAGCGGGTTGCCCATCGCCATCACCCACTCGCCGACGCGCGCCGCATCGCTGTCGCCGAAAGGCACGTGCCGCAGCGGCTCGTCCGGAGCGACCTTGAGAAGCGCGATATCGGTATTGGGGTCGGTGCCGACCACCTCGGCCTGAAGCTCGAAACCTTCGAAGAATTCGACGAGGATCTCGTCCGCGCCCTCGATCACGTGGTTGTTGGTGACCACGAAGCCGTCCTCGGAGATGACGAACCCCGAGCCGAGGGAGGAGCTGCGCCGCGGGGCCGGCTCGCCGGGTCCCTGGAATTCGCGGAAGAAATCCTCGAAGGGCGAACCTTCGGGGAACATGCGGGGCGCGTCGGTTCCGGCGACGGTCGTCGTCGTGGTGATGTTGACCACGGCCGGGCTGACCTGGTCGGCGAGGTCGGCGAAACTTTCGGGCGTGCCGCGCGCCTGGGCGGACACGGCCTGCGCGAGCGCGAAGGCCAGCGCCAGCATGAAAAGCCAGAAACCGCGCAGGATGCCGGGCGCGGCCGGCATCGTCGTCTGGATTGCCTTTGATTGCACCGGAGCACTCCTTTTCTGGTGTTCGGTATCCTGTGAGCCGGAAGCGGCCCGACGCGGGACGCGACAGACCGGCAGGCGTATTGCTGAGGCTAATGTATGGCAGCGAAGCGCGCGCGCAAACCTTCAACCCCGCCCTCGCCGTGATGTGAACGCTGCCGGCTGGCCGATGCGCGGCCGTCACAGCCCAAGCGCGCTGGCCGCCCACAGAAAGACCGCGCCGATCGAAATGGCAACGAGACCCAGCAGCCGCCGTGTCTCGGGAGGCAGCGCGCGAAGCGCCGCGAGCAGGTCCTCGACGATGCGGGGGGCCAGCGCGTAGACCAGCCCCTCCAGCACGAGGGCGAAGCCGAGGCCGAAAAGAAGATATTCCATGTCTTCCCCCGGCGGGCCGGCCGACGGATCAGCCGCCGGTGCCCTCCTCCTCGGCCGCCTGCGCATCCTCTTCGAGGCGTTCGCGCACCTCGGGCGGCAGCTCCTCGGACGGCGTCCGTTCGGGCGCCAGCTCGCGCAGCTCGTCCGGCGAGGTCAGTTGCGCGCCCGTGCCGACGATGCCCTCCGCCCGGATCGCGTCGAACAGCGGCTGGATGAATTCGCTGTCGGGCGAGACGACGAGCGTCGAGGTTTCCGTCTGCAGCGAGCTTTCGAGCGCCGCGAGAGAGCGGTAGAAGCTGAAGAACTGCGGGCTGTCGCCGAACGCTTCGGCGTAGATGCGGTTACGCTCGGCGTCCGCCTCGCCTCGGATGATCTCCGCTTCGCGTCCGGCATCCGACAACGTCTCGACCACGGTCCGGTCGGCGATGGCGCGCACGCGCTGGGCGGCCTCATTACCGCGGGCGATCTCGTCGGCGGCTTCCCGCTCACGCTCGGCACGCATCCGGGCATAGGTCGCTTCGAGGTTCTGCTGCGGCAGGTTCGTCTGCTTCAGCCGGACGTCGATCACGTCGAGACCAAGGCTGAGGGCGGAGGCGCGCGCGTTGTCGCGGATCCGACGCGCGAGTTCGGCGCGCTCGACCGAAAGAATCCGGTCCGACGTCACCTGATCGGCACCGAGCACCTCCCGGATCTGGGCGTTCAGGATCGACGACAGGCGATCCTCGGCGACGCGAAGCCCCCCCACGCCGACGGCCTGGCGGAACTGGACCACGTCGTTGATCCGGTACCGCGCGAACGCGTCCACGACGAGGCGGCGGTCGTCCGCCGGCGTGACCTCGATGGTGTCGGTATCCAGCGACAGGATCCGGTCGTCGTAGCGCACGACCTCCTGGATCAGCGGCACCTTGAAGCCGAGCCCCGGCTCCTCGCGCACCTGCTTGATCTGGCCGAACTGGAGAACCAGCGCCTTCTGGCGCTCGTCCACGATGAAGAGCGTGGACCAGATTCCCACCAGCACCACGGCGAGGATCGGAAGGATGAAGGCAGATTTCCGCATCAGTTGGTCCTCCCGGTGTTCGCCGGCACGTTCCGGCGCAGTTCGTCGAGCGGCAGGTAGGGCAGCACTCCCTCGCCCTGCGCGCTGTCGATCAGGTACTTGTCCACGGCGCCGAGCGTCCGCTCGATCGTTTCGAGGTAGAGACGCCGCTGGGTAACCTCCGGCGCGGCCTCGAATTCCTGTGCCACGGCGAGGAAGCGGCTGGCTTCACCGATGGCTTCGTTCACGACCCGGGCGCGGTAGCCCTCGGCCTGTTCGAGCGACTGCGCCGCCTCGCCGCGCGCCTCGGCGATGACACGGTTGGCGTAGGCGTCGGCCTGACGCTGAAGCCTGTCACGCTCCTGCTCGGCCGCCTGGACCTCGCGGAACGCGTCGATCACCTCGGCCGGCGGGTCCGCCTGGTCGAGGTTGAGGCGGACGATGTTGATCCCCGCGTCGTAGTCGTCGAGCGCGCTCTGGATCCGCTGCACGGCCTGGTCGGCGATCACGCCACGGTCGCGGTTCAGAATCGGTGCCAGGTTCGAGGCCGCGATGATCTCGCGCATCGCCGCCTCGGAGACCGCCTGAACGGTGAGTTGCGGATCGCGGATGTTGAACAGCAGCTTTGCGGGGTCGTTGATGTTCCAAACCACCTGGAACTCGATATCGACGATGTTCGCGTCGGTGGTCAGCATCAGGCCCTCGTCGCGGGCCCGCGTGCTCGCCCCGATAGTCTCGGTCCGCTCCGAGGTCACATTGACGACCTCCGCAGTGACCAGCGGCCAGGGCGCGAAGTTCAGGCCCGGATTGCCGATCTTGTGGAACTGCCCGAGGAAGAGCTCGACGGACTGTTCTTCCGGTTTGACGGTGTAGAGGCTGGAAAACGTCCAGAGACCCACGGCCGCCAGCGCGCCCACGATGATCGTGGAGCGGTTGAAGGCCGGGCCGCCCCCGCCACCGCTTCCGTCGCCCTTGCCGCCGCCACCGCGGCCACCCATCAGCACGCGGAGCTGCTCCTGCCCCTTGCGGACCAGATCGTCGATCTCGGGGATCGGCGGTCTGTCGTCGGGACCTCCGGGGCGGCGTCCGCCGCCCTGGTTCCTGTCGCGTTCGCCGCGATCACCGCGATCGCCGCCTCCTTGACCGCCGCCCCCCCAGGGGCCGCCGCTATGTCCTGCCATACGTTTCTTCCTCGCTTGCGCGTCCGTGACGTCTTGGGTTTAAACTGTGCATGTCGGGCGGGATTTCAAGCCGGAGCGTCAGACCTTCCGGACCGGGTCCCGCATGGTCACCAGCTCTTCCGAAACGGTGGGGTGCACCGCAACGGTCTGGTCGAACTGCTCCTTCGTGGCGCCGAGCTTCACCGCGACCGCCGCCAGCTGGATCATCTCGCCCGCGCCCGGCGCGACGATATGGCACCCCAGCACCCGCCGGGTGTCGGCGCACACGACGAGTTTCATGAGCACACGGTCGGGCCGGCCGGCGAACGCCGTGCGCATGGGACGGAACGACGTGCAGTAGACCTCGATCGGCCCCTGCTCCGCGGCCGCCTCCTCGGACAGCCCCACCGTGCCCATTTCCGGCTGGGTGAAGATCGCCGTGGCCACGCGATCGTGATCGACCGGCGTCGGGTTGCCCCTGAACACCGTCTCGACGAAGGCCATGCCCTCGCGGATCGCCACCGGCGTCAGGTTCAGCCGGTCGGTCACGTCGCCGATCGCGTAGATCGACGGCACCGAGCTTTGCGAGTAGGCGTCCACCAGCACCTCGCCCCGGCGGCCGAGATCCACACCGAGCCCGGACAGCCCCAGATCGTCGGTGTTGGGCACGCGGCCGGTGGCGAACATCACCTTCTCGAACACGCGCTCGGTGCCGTTGGTGGCCTTCACGCGCACGCCGCCGTCGGCCTCCTCCATCCCGATGATGTTGGTGCCGATGTGCAGATCGACCCCGTTCTGGCGCATCTCTTCGGAAATGAGGCCGCGGGCCTCGTCGTCGAAACCGCGCAGGATCTGCGCGCCGCGGTAGTACTGGGTCACCTCGACGCCCATGCCGTTCAGGATGCAGGCGAACTCGCAGGCGATGTAGCCGCCGCCGACGATCAGGATCGAGCGCGGCAGCCGGTCGAGGTGGAAGATGTCGTCCGAGGTGATGCCCAGCGCGGCGTTCTCCATCTCCGGCCGCAGCGGGCGCCCGCCCGTGGCCAGCAGGATGTGCCGCGCGGTCTTGCGGGTGCCGTCGGCCAGCTCCACCGTGTGCGGGTCGGCCAGCCGCGCGCGCTGATCGAAGGTCTCCACCCCCGAGCCGGCGAGAAGCTTGCGGTAGACGCCTTCGAGCCGGTCGAGTTCCGCCTCGAGCTTTCCGCGGAACTGGCCCCAGTCGAGACCGTTCTCGCGGATGTCCCAGCCATAGGCGCGCGCGTCCTCGACCATCGGCGCGAATTCGGAAGCGAAGACCATCAGCTTCTTGGGCACGCAGCCGCGGATCACGCAGGTGCCGCCGTAGCGGCTTTCCTCGGCGAGAGCCACCTTCGCGCCGGCTCCGCCCGCGGCCACGCGGGCCGCGCGCACCCCGCCCGATCCGCCGCCGATCACGAAAAGGTCGTAGTCGAAATCCATCGTTCCCCCAGAAAGGTCGTCAGGCTCAGTCGTTGATGTCGCGGAAGAGGTTGTCGGGCTCGCCCGGATCGAAGCTCTCTCTCTCCACGGTGCCGGAACCGAGGTCGCGCACCTCCACGCGCCCGTCGCCGAACCCGATCACGACGGTGTCGCAGATGTCGATGAAGAGGCCGTTCTCGACCACGCCCGGGATCTGGTTCAGCACCATGGCAAGCTGGCGCGGTTCGCCGATGCGCTTGAGGTGCAGATCGAGGATGTAATTGCCCTCGTCGGTGACGAAGGCCGCCTCGCCGTCCATCCGAAGCGACACGTCGCGGCCGAGCACGTCCATGGAGATCAGGGTCTCCTCGACGAGCGCCCGGGTCGTCTGCCAGGCGAAGGGGATCACCTCCACCGGCAGCGGGAAGGCGCCCAGCGTCTCCACCTCCTTGCCGATATCCGCGATCACCACCATTCGGTCCGAGGCGGTGGCCACGACCTTTTCGTGCAGGAGCGCGCCGCCGCCGCCCTTGATGAGGTTGAGGTCGCCGTCGAACTCGTCCGCGCCGTCGATGGTGATGTCGAGCCAGCGCGCCTCGTCGAGGCCGATCACCGGGATGCCCGCCTGCCGGGCAAGCTCGGCGGTGCGCGTCGAGGTGGGAACGCCGCGGATGCGCAGCCCGTCCTCGCGCATCGCGTCGCCCAGGCAGCGCACCAGCCACGCCGCGGTCGAGCCGGTGCCGAGCCCCACGCGCATCCCGTCCTCCACCAGCTCCGCGGCGCGTCTCGCGGCGGCGAACTTGGCCTTGTCGATGGGCGACAGCTCTCCGGTCATGGGCGGCTCCGTGCAGATGCGCGGCCGTTATAGGGGGATCGGCCGCGGGGTGCGAGCGGGTTTTCGCCGCCGCGCCGCCGCGCGGTGGCCTTCCGCCGGGCGAGGGCGCGCGGTTTCCGGCCCGAAAGGTCGTTTTCGGGCAGGCGTGCCGCGCGCGATGCTCTAGGGGTGCCGCCATGCCCGCGCCCTATCGCCTGCATTACGCTCCCGACAACGCCTCGCTGGTCGTCCGGCTGGCGCTGGAGGAGCTTGGCCAGCCCTACGAGACGGCGCTCGTGGACCGCGCGCGCGGCGCGCAGAAAAGCCCCGCCTACCGCGCGCTCAACCCCTCGGGCCTCATCCCGGTACTGGAAACGCCCCAAGGCGCGATCTTCGAGACGGCCGCGATCCTGCTGTGGCTCGCGGACCGGCACGGCGCCCTCGCCCCCGCGCCGGACGCGCCGGAGCGCGGGGATTTCCTGAAATGGCTCTTCTTCGCGTCCAACACGCTTCACGCGGGGCTCAGGATGCTGTTCCACCCGGCGCCCTTCGTGGGCGAGGACGCGGCCGCGGGACAGGCGCTTCGCGACAATATGGGCGCAGCGCTCGCGGCGCACTGGGGCCACCTCGAGGCCGCCGCCGCGACGCGGCCGCCCTGGCTCGGGGCCGCGTCGCCCTCGGCGCTCGACTTCTATCTGGCGCCGCTGCTACGCTGGTCGGCGCTTTACCCCGTGGGCGGCACGGGGTGGTTCCGGTCGGCGGACTACCCGCATCTGCGGGCGATGGCCTCCGGGATCGAGGCCCGCCCGGCCGCTGCCGCCGCCATCGCCGCGGAAGGGCTCGGGCCCCTGCCCTTCACCGCGCCCCGCATCGCAACGCCACCGGAAGGATCGGCCACCTGATGTTTCTTTCCGTCTTCGAGATGTTCAAGGTGGGCATCGGGCCCTCGTCCTCCCACACGATGGGGCCGATGGTCGCCGCAGCCCGTTTCCTGGACCTGATCCGCGGGGCGCCCTTCGCCGTCGCGGGGGTGAAGGGGAGCCTGCACGGCTCGCTCGCCCACACCGGCGTGGGCCATGCGACCGACCGCGCGACGATCCTCGGCCTCGCGGGCTTCGATCCCGAAAGCTACGACCGCGAGACCGCCGACGCGGCGCTCGAGCGCATCCGCGAAACCAACACGCTCGCGCCCGAGGGCCTGCCGCCGCTCGCCTTCGATCCGCGCGAGGATCTGCGCTTCGACTTCGGACCGCCGCTTCCGGGCCACGCCAACGGGATGATCCTGATGGCCACCGACGCGCAAGGCGACGTGATCCTGCAGGAGACCTACTACTCGGTGGGCGGCGGCTTCGTGCTCACCGAGGCCGAGCTGGCGCAAGGCAAGGACAGCGACGAGGGCGCGCCCGTGCCCTACCCGTTCAAGTCCGCCGCCGAGATGCTTCGGATGGCCGAAACCTCGGGCAAGTCCATCGCGCAGATGAAGCGCGAGAACGAGCTTACCCGGCGCGGGCCGGAGGATCTGCGCGCCGGGACGCGGCGGCTCTGGCAGGTGATGTCAGACTGCATCGACCGTGGCCTTGCCGCGGACGGCACGCTTCCGGGCGGGCTGAGGGTCCGGCGGCGCGCCCAGGGGATCCACGAAAAACTGCTGGACGAGCGGGGCATGAACCTGACCCCGCCCCACACCATCAACGACTGGATGAGCGTCTACGCCATGGCGGTGAACGAGGAGAACGCCGCCGGCGGCCAGGTCGTGACCGCGCCCACCAACGGCGCGGCGGGCGTGGTGCCCGCGGTGATCCGCTACTGGCTCGACCATGTGCCGGGCGCCTCGGAGCGCCGGGTGGAGGACTTCCTGCTGACCGCCGCCGCGATCGGCGGGCTGGTGAAATACAACGCCTCGATCAGCGGGGCCGAGGCGGGCTGCCAGGCCGAGGTCGGCTCTGCCGCCGCCATGGCCGCGGCCGGTCTTTGCGCGGTGATGGGCGGCACCCCCGCGCAGGTGGAGAACGCCGCCGAGATCGCGCTCGAGCATCACCTCGGCATGACCTGCGACCCGGTGAAGGGCCTTGTGCAGGTGCCCTGCATCGAGCGCAACGGTCTCGGCGCGATCAAGGCGGTCTCGGCGGCGTCCCTCGCGCTTCGGGGCGACGGCACGCATCTCGTGCCGCTCGACGCCTGCATCGAGACCATGCGGCAGACCGGCGCCGACATGAGCGAGAAGTACAAGGAAACCTCGCTCGGCGGGCTCGCCGTCAACGTTCCCAACTGCTGACGGCCGGATGACCGGTCCCGCCATCCCCGCCATCCGCCCCGACCGCACGCTGGCGGGGATCCTCTGCATGGTGGGCTTCACCGTCGTCGCGCCGATGATGGACGCCTTCGCCAAGGCGACGCCGTCGCATGTGCCGATCCTGCAGATCCTGGCCGCGCGCTTCGGCCTCCAGGTGCTGGTGCTGGTGCCCGTCGCCATTGTCTTCGGGCTCACGGCGCGGGCGGATCCGCGCGACTGGGGCCTTCACCTGCTGCGCGCGCTCCTCCTGCTGGCGGCCACGGGCATGTTCTTCGAGGCGCTGCGCCACATGCCCATCGCCAACGCGATCGCCATCTTCTTCGCGGAACCCTTCATCCTCACGCTGCTCGGCGGGCTTCTTCTGGGCGAGGAGGTGGGACGGCGGCGCATCGCGGCCTGCGCGGTGGGATTCGCCGGCGCGCTCATGGTGATCCAGCCGAGCTTCGCCGATCTCGGGCCCGTGGCGCTTCTGCCCCTCGGGACGGCCTTCTGCTTCGCCTTCTACATGGTGATGACGCGGTCGATGGCGCGGCGCACCCACCCGATCGACCTGCAGGCCAGGACCGCCGTCGCGGCGAGCGCGGTGGTCCTGCCGGTTCTCCTGCTTTTCGAAGGCTCCGGCGTCGCCGCGCTCGACCCGGTGCGGCTCGAGGGCCTCGCCGTCTGGACGCTGCTCGGCGTGGGCGTCGCGGCCACCGTCTCGCATCTCTTCATCAGCTTCGCGCTGCGCCTCGCCCCGGCGGCGACGATCGCGCCGCTCCAGTATCTCGAGATCGTGGCCGCCACGGCCCTCGGCTACTGGATCTTCGGCGATTTCCCCGGGCTGCTCACCTGGGCCGGCATCGCGGTGATCGTGGGCTCGGGGCTCTACGTCTTCGCCCGCGAGCGCGCGCTCAGCCTGCGCCGCCGCCCCCTGCCCCCGGTCTGAGCCGCTTGCCCGCGCCCGGCGCGCGGCCTAGCCTCGCCGGATGCAGCCCGATCGCCCGCTTCTCGGCATCCTGCTGATGCTCGGTTTCTGCGCCCTCGCGCCGCTCGGGGACGCGGTGGCGAAGATCCTCGGCGGCGTCGTGCCGCTCGGGATGCTGCTGCTGGCGCGCTTCGGGATCCAGGCGGCGATCCTCCTGCCCATCGTGGCCGTCGGGCGGCGGCCCTGGCGGATGCGGGGCCGGGTGCTGGCGCTCGCCTGGGCGCGCACCCTTCTGCACATCGCGGGCATCGCCATGATGTTCTCGGCGTTGCGCCACCTGCCGCTCGCCGACGCCATCGCCATCGCCTACGTCATGCCCTTCATCCTGCTCCTTCTCGGCTGGGCCGTGATGGGAGAGGAGGTCGGCTGGCGCCGCCTCGCCGCCTGCGTCGCGGGCTTCGCGGGCACGCTCCTCGTGATCCGCCCCAGCTTCCAGGAGGTGGGCTGGCCCGCGCTCCTGCCGGTGGGCGTCGCGGTGGGCTTCGCGCTCTTCATGCTGGTGACCCGCGCGATCGCGCGGCAGACCGATCCTCTCGGCCTCCAGGCGGTCTCGGGCGTGATTGCGACGGCGCTCCTCCTGCCCGCGCTCGCGCTCGTGGACGGGCGGGGCGTGCCCGCGCTGCGCCTCGTCGCGCCGCCCTCCGAGGCGCTGTCGCTTCTGCTCCTTCTCGGCGTGCTCGGCACCCTCGCCCATCTGTGCATGACCTGGGCGCTGCGCTTCGCGCCCTCGGCCACGCTCGCGCCGATGCAGTACATCGAGATCCCCTTCGCCACGCTCTTCGGCTGGGCGATCTTCCGCGACCTGCCCGATGGCATGGCGGCGGCGGGCATCCTCGTGACGATGGCGGCCGGGCTTTACGTCCTCATGCGGGAGCGGGCCATCGCGCGAGCGGCGCTTGCAGCGCCGCCGCCGCGACGGCAAGGCAGCGCCGGGGCAGGATGACCAGCATGTGCGGCGCCTCGATCC
Source organism: Rhodosalinus sp. FB01 (assembly GCF_041365715.1). Classification (NCBI taxonomy): domain Bacteria; kingdom Pseudomonadati; phylum Pseudomonadota; class Alphaproteobacteria; order Rhodobacterales; family Paracoccaceae; genus Rhodosalinus; species Rhodosalinus sp. FB01. Next base: position 355,421 of record NZ_JBGFSH010000001.1, read on the forward strand.
GGATCGAGACCGGGCCCGTGGCGCGATTGGAAGTGCCGATCATGCCCCCCGGCGCGAAGTCGATCCCGTCGATCGGCCAGAAAAGACCGTCCGACTCTCCGCGCACGGGCGCGAGCGGATAGAGCGAGACACGCGTGTCTGCCGCCAGATCGAGGCCGAGCCGCGGCGGGCAGAGGAACGCGACGTCGCGCTGGCCGAGAAGAAGGCAGGGCCGGTCCGCACGGCGCAGCAGAACCGACTGCGCGGCCAGCAGGTGATCCAGCCGCTCGCCGAGGAAACCGACGCCGATCACCAGCGGCGCGGCGATGCGGCGCAGCGCCTTGTCGAAGTCGGTTGTTTCCTGTTCGGAAACGCAATGCAGCCGCTCGGGGGGAATCGCGGCGCGCGTGGCGGGGTCGAGGCTGTCCAGATCGCCGATCACCGCCTCGGGCACCGCCCCGGCGGCCAGCGCCCGCGCCGCCCCGCCATCCGCGGCCACGAGGCGGGGCGCCAGCGTCAGCGCCGCCGCGATATCCGCAGGGGGCGCAAGCCCCGCGCCCACAAGCGTGACAGCGCCGTCGGAGCGCAGAATTTCAACTTCCGGTAGAGAATTCACGCGACGACCTGCCCTTGGCGCTGAAATGGCCACATTTGGACCACGAAATGATACCCTCCAAGGCACAGATTCGGGCCAAAATAGACTGGTATCCTTTGGTAAACAGTCTGTTGTTGGTGCAATGAAGCGGGCGCGTATCCCATGGTCAACAGTAACAAGATCCTCACCGTCTCCTACGGCACCTTCTCGTGCACGCTCGAAGGGTTCGACGATTCCTTCGACACGATGAAGGCGATCGCGGAGTATTTCCGAGACCTTGCCGCTGACGACCGTTACTTCGGCGCCGGGCCGCCCACCCCCGACGCGGAGATGCTGGCCCGCATCGCCGAGCGCGAGATCTCGCGCCGCGTCGAGGCGCGTCAGGAACAGGGCGGTATCGTGCTGCGCCCGTCGCTCGTCGCGCCGCAGGGGCGCCCCGGGCCCCAGGCGTCTCGCCCCGAGGACGCGCAGACCGGCGACGGACAGGCAGAGAAGGCCGCGCCGGCCCCGGAGGCGAAGACCGAAACGCGCCCCGCCCACAAGCCGGAGCCAGCGCCCGCACCCGACACTGAATCGCCCGCAGCCACCGAGACGCCCGCCCCCGCCGAAACCGCCAGCGCGGAAGACGTGGACGACACGGCCGCTGCCGCTCCCGAAGAGGCAGGCGCGCCGATCGGCGACGAGCGTCCCGAACCGCAGGAGGAAGCCGCGCGGGCCGAGCCCCACGCTCCCGAGGAACACGCCGACGCGTCGGAAGAGCCGTCCGAAGACGTGGCCGCCGACACCCCGGCCGCGGACGAGACCGGGATCGCAGGGTCGCTCGCCCAGACGGACGCGCTTACCGCCGTCGCGCCGGAGGGTCCCGAGGCGGCAATCGAACCCGCCGCAGACGAGGGCGCGGACACCGGCATCGAGGCGGAGGCGGCGGAGCACGACGCCGTCGAGGCCGTGGCATCGCAGGACGAGGTCGCCGAGGACGAGGTCGCGACGGAAGACCACGGTGCGGAAGAAACCGCGTCGGAGGAAATCGCCGAGGAGGAGACGCCAGAGCCCGAGGCAGAGGCTGAGGCTGAGGTCGAGACTGAGGCAGAGGCCGCGGCTCAGGCCGATGACGAGACCGAGGCCGAGCTCGCCGCGCCCGCCCCGGCGGCGGATCGTCTTTCGGGCGCGCCGCTTGCCGCCAGCGCCGCCGCGGCGGCCGCGATGGCTGCGGACCTGCCCCGCCGACCGGCGGCCGAGACCGAGGCCGCGCCGGCCCCGCGCCCCGAGATCACGCATCCCGACCCGCAGAGCATCGCGGCAAAGTTGCAGCGCATCCGCGCTGCCGTGGCGGGCAGCCTGGCCGGCGCGGATGATGGCGAGGACACGGTGAACCTCTTCACCGATGACGGGCGCCGCGCCGAGAGCGGCGAGACCGGCCAGATTGCCGCACGCGTGCTGCGCGTCCGCCGCCCCGAGCCGGAAGCCGACACCGTCTCGGCCGTGGATCCCGGCACCAGCACCGAGGACAGCGAGGCCGATGTCGCCGCCGACGAGGACCTGCAGCAGGCCTTCGCCGCGCTCGAGGCCGAGCTTGGCGCCGCCCCGGCCGGCGCGGCGGAACTCGACGCGGAAGGCGCTGTCGAGCCCACAGCCGTCGCCGATGCCGAGGATGTGGCCGCTGACGAGGACGACCTCGACGGATGGGATACGGCCGCGCCCCTGGGCGACGCCGAGGAAGAGATCGCCTACGAGGAGGAGATCGAGGTTTCAGAGGCGCTCGTCGTGGAAACGATCGAAGCGGAGGATCCGGGCGCCGGGCAGGACGCCGCGGTCGCCGAGACGGGGGCGCCCGACACGGAAGCGACCGCAGAGGACGAGCGCGAGGCCGGCGAACCGGTGGCCGACGCCACGACCGACGCACAGCCGGCAGAGGACGACGCGGACACCGATGCGGACAGCGTTTCGGACGCCCTGGCCGCGGCGGCCCGGCGCGCGAGCCGCGAGCCCGAGACCGCACGCCGCGGCGAGGTCACCCGTCTGCTCGACGAGACCGAAGGCCAGATGGACAAGCCCGAGGCGAGCCGCCGGCGCAGCGCGATCGCGCATCTTCGCGCCGCCGTGGCGGCGACGCGCGCCGAGCCGCGGCACGCCGATGCCGAAGCGAGCGAGCAGCCCGAAGAGGCCTACCGTGCCGACCTCGCCGACGCGGTACGCCCGCGCCGCCCCGGCGCCGGCGGCCACCGCACGCCGCGCCCCGAGGAGTCGCGCCCCGCGCCGCTCAAGCTCGTGGCGGAGCAGCGCGTGGACGCGCCGGCCGAGGATGCGGGACCGATTCGGCCCCGCCGCGTCACCGCACCGGCGACCGAAGCGGAGGATTCCAATGGCTTCATCGCCTATGTGGAAGAGCTCGGCGTGAGCGGTCTGCCCGATCTGCTGGAAGCCGCGGCGGCGTATCTCGCCCACGGGGCCGAGGATGGCGGCTTTTCGCGCCCGCAACTCATGGCGAAGCTGCGCGATGCGCAGGCCGACGGGTTCAGCCGCGAGGAAGGCCTGCGACACTTCGGCCAGCTTCTCCGCGAGGGGAAGATCGTGAAGCGCGGCGGCGGGCGCTTCGGCGTCTCCGACGACATTTCATATCAGCCGGGCGCGCGCGCCGCCGGCTGACCGCCCGTCACCGGTCGTCGTCCTCGGCGGGCGCGTCGGGGTCGCGCTGCCCCACCCCCTTGAAGATGAATTTCAGCGGAAATGCCCAGACCACGCCGAGCGTGACGTATATCGCCAGTTCCAGCAGGATGCCCGGCCGCTCAAACCACCCGACCACCGTCACGGCGGCCATGATGTAAAGCGGCAGGCCGATCACGAGGATCACCAGCGACCAGCGGCGTCGGGCCTTGTAACTCAGTTCCATCAGTCTGCGAACGGGTCCGTGACGAGAATGGTGTCTTCCCTTCTGGGAGATGTGGAAAGTAGCGCCACCGGGCAGCCGATCAACTCCTCCACCCGGCGAACATACTTGATCGCGTTCGCGGGCAGATCCGCCCAGCTGCGCGCGCCCTCAGTGCTTTCGCTCCAGCCCGGCATCTCCTCGTAGACGGGCGTGAGCCGCGCCTGGCGGTCGGCGGCGGTGGGCAGGTGATCCAGCCTTTGCCCGTCAAGCTCGTATGCCGTGCAGATGCGCAGCCGGTCGAACCCGTCGAGCACGTCGAGTTTCGTGAGCGCGATACCGTTGATGCCCGAGGTGGCAATGGCCTGGCGCACCAGCACCGCGTCGAACCAGCCGCAACGGCGCTTGCGGCCCGTGGTGGTGCCGAACTCGTGGCCCCGCGTGCCCAGGCGCTCGCCATCGGCGTCGTCGAGTTCGGTCGGGAACGGGCCCTCTCCCACGCGCGTCGTGTAGGCCTTGACGATGCCCAGCACGAAATCGATCGCGCCGGGGCCGAGCCCGGTGCCCGTGGCGGCCTGCCCGGCGATCACGTTGGAGGAAGTCACGAACGGGTAGGTGCCGAAATCGATGTCGAGCATGGCGCCCTGCGCCCCCTCGAAGAGAATGCGGCGACCCGCGCGGCGCGCCTCGTTCAGCACCTTCCAGGCCGGCGCCGCGAAAGGCAGGATCCGCTCTCCCACCTCCGAAAGCGCCGCGAGAAGCGCCTCCCGGTCCACGGGCTCGAGCCCGAGGCCGCGGCGCAGCGCGTCGTGATGGACGAGCGCCCGGTCCACACGGGCCTCGAGCGTCGCGCGATCTGCGAGGTCGGCCACGCGCACCGCGCGCCGGCCCACCTTGTCCTCGTAGGCCGGGCCGATGCCGCGCCCGGTGGTGCCGATCTTGGCCACCGCGACGGCCGCCGCGCGGGCGCGGTCGAGCTCTCCGTGGAAGGGCAGGATGAGCGGCGTGTTCTCGGCGATCATCAGCGATGCGGGCGTGATCTCCACGCCCTGGTCCCGCAGCGCCGCGATCTCGTCCACGAGGTGCCAGGGATCGAGCACCACGCCGTTGCCGATCACGCTGAGCTTGCCGCCGCGCACCACGCCCGAGGGCAGCGCGTGCAGCTTGTAGGTCTGCCCGTCGATGACCAGCGTGTGCCCGGCGTTGTGCCCGCCCTGGAAGCGGGCGATCACGTCGGCCCGCTCGGAGAGCCAGTCGACGATCTTGCCCTTTCCCTCGTCGCCCCACTGGGCGCCCACCACGACCACGTTCGCCATGCCTGCCGCTCCCGTCCGGCTGCCTCGTTCCGGCGCCGGGTATAGCCGCGCGCGCGCGGCGTGGAAACCGCGAATCCCGGGCATGCCGCAGGGGCAGCCGGGCGACGTGTCGCGGCGGCCCCGCCTCCCTTGCCCCTGCGCGCCGCATCGCATAAGTAGCGCCGCATCGGCCAGCCACGCGGGGTGCCATGGAAAACGTCTTGCTCATCATCCACCTCCTGCTTGCGCTGTCGCTCATCGGCGTCGTGCTTCTGCAGCGGTCCGAGGGCGGCGGGCTCGGCATGGGCGGCGGCGGTGGCGGCGGCGCGATGTCCGGGCGCAGCGCGGCCACGGCGCTGGGCCGGCTCACCTGGATCCTGGCCATCGCCTTCATCGGCACGTCGATCACGCTGACGATCTTCGCGGCGCAGAACTCCGCGGGCAGTTCGGTGGTCGACCGGCGGGGCAACGAGGCCCCCGCGCAGGACGCGCCAGCCGTGCCGGCGGTTCCCGAAACCGACGGGCTCTTGCCGCCGCCGGCGGCGGACCCCGACGCGCCACTGGTGCCCCGCGCCGAATGAGCCACAAGGGCTTGTTGGGCTCGAACGCAACGTCAACATCATCTTGCGGTCGGCTTGCCAAGGCCCGCCGAATCCTGTAACGATCAAATCCCGTGATGACGCCCGGCGGATGCCAGCGTCCGCACCGGTATGGCGGCAGGATCGGCCCCGACCGCATGGCATATCACGGGGGATCGCCTGCACATGGCCAGGTTCGTGTTCATCACCGGCGGCGTGGTCTCGTCACTCGGCAAGGGATTGGCCTCGGCGGCGCTCGGCGCGCTGTTGCAGGCGCGCGGCTTCAGCGTGAGGCTGCGGAAGCTCGACCCCTATCTAAACGTCGACCCAGGCACCATGTCGCCCTTCGAGCACGGGGAGGTCTTCGTCACCGACGACGGCGCGGAAACCGACCTCGACCTCGGCCATTACGAGCGCTTCACCGGCGTGGCCGCCCGCCGGACCGACTCGGTCTCCTCGGGGCGGATCTATTCCAACGTGCTGGAGAAGGAGCGCCGCGGCGACTACCTCGGCAAGACGATCCAGGTCATTCCCCACGTCACCGACGAGATCAAGGACTTCATCCGCATCGGCGAGGACGAGGTCGATTTCATGCTCTGCGAGATCGGCGGCACGGTGGGCGACATCGAGGGCCTGCCCTTCTTCGAGGCGATCCGCCAGTTCGCCCAGGACAAACCGCGCGGACAGTGCATCTTCATGCATCTCACGCTGCTGCCCTGGATCGCCGCGTCGGGGGAACTCAAGACCAAGCCCACCCAGCACTCCGTGAAGGAGCTGCGCTCCATCGGCATCGCCCCCGACATCCTGGTCTGCCGCTCGGAAAAGCCCATCCCGCAGAAGGAGCGCGACAAGCTCGCGCTTTTCTGCAACGTGCGGCCCGAGGCGGTGATCGCGGCCTACGACCTGAAGTCGATCTACGAGGCGCCGCTGGCCTACCACCGCGAGGGGCTGGACCAGGCGGTGCTCGACGCTTTCCAGATCTCGCCCGCGCCGCGGCCGGATCTGGCGCGCTGGGAGGATGTGGCCGACCGCGTCTTCAACCCCGAGGGCGAGGTGAACGTCGCGATCGTCGGCAAGTACACCCAGCTCGAGGACGCCTACAAGTCCATCGCGGAGGCGCTCACCCATGGCGGCATGGCCAACCGGGTGAAGGTCAATTCCGAATGGATCGACGCCGAGATCTTCTAGCGCGAGGACCCCGCGCCATACCTGGAAGGCTTCCATGCGCTCCTCGTGCCCGGCGGCTTCGGCGAGCGGGGCACCGAGGGCAAGATCCGCGCCGCGCAATTCGCGCGCGAGCATGACGTGCCCTATCTCGGCATCTGCCTCGGCATGCAGATGGCGGTGATCGAGGCCGCGCGGAACGCCGCGGGGCTCGCGGACGCGGGCTCGGAGGAGTTCGACCACGAGGCCGGGCGCAAGCGTTTCACGCCCGTCGTCTATCACCTCAAGGAATGGGTGCAGGGCAACGCGACGGTCGCGCGACGCCCCGACGACGACAAGGGCGGCACCATGCGGCTGGGCTCCTACGACGCGGTTCTGGAGCCCGGCTCCAAGGTGGCGGAGGTCTACGGTGCGACCCGGATCGAGGAGCGCCACCGCCACCGCTACGAGGTGGACATCGCGTACCGCGACAAGCTGGAGGCCGCGGGGCTGCGCTTTTCGGGCATGTCGCCGGACGGGCGCCTGCCCGAGATCGTGGAATGGCCCGAGCACCCGTGGTTCATCGGCGTGCAGTTCCATCCCGAGCTCAAGTCCAAGCCCTTCGACCCGCACCCGCTCTTTAGGGATTTCATCCGCGCGGCGAAGGACGTGAGCCGGCTGGTATGATGGGCCGCGCCCGGCGCCTCCGCGCGGCCCTCGCGGCGTCCCTCCTGTCGGCGCTGGCGGCCCCGGCCGCCGCGGAGCGCATCACGCCCCTGCCCTACGAGGAGCTTCCGCCGCTCGCGCCCGAGCTTCTGACCTTCGAGCGCCTGCCGGCCAAGCCCTATCCCGGCTACGTCTTCGATCACGGCATCGCCTTCGCGGGCGGGCGGATCGGGGAGCGGTTCGCCGGGCAGACGCTCGGGAAGATCACGCTGGACGAGGGCGGCCCCCACGACGTGCTGCGGGGCCGCCCCACCGCCCCGCTCGCGGTGGAGCCGGGCGCCCCGGGCGAGGGGGTGAGCCTGTCGCTCCACTCCGCCTTCCGCAGCATGGCGCTCTACCCGCTCGGGCCCCTCGGCCAGCCCGACCCCGAGGCGCGCGGCGAGGGCGCGGCGGCGATCCTCTTCCACGAGGACGCCTGCGCCTTCGGGCTGCGGGTTCACACCGAATACACCGACGCCTTCGGCGCCAACGAGGGGCATCTGGGCGAGATCGACCTGACCTTCTACGCCCGCGACGGCGCCGAGATCGGCCGGGTGACCGTGCTGGCGCCCGAGCATATCTCCGGCCACGGTTTCCTCGACACGGGCGGGGGCATCGCGGGGGTGACGGTGGAAAACCGCGACCCGGGCGGCATCTCCTTCGACGACGTGCGTTTCGGCTGCCCGAATGTCACCGGCTGAGCACGGCGGCGATTGCAATCGGCCCGCGCCGCGGCCAGACTGCGCGGCGCCGTAACGAGGGAGGCAGCCATGCCCAAGGCCTACTGGGTGGCGAACGTGGACGTGCGCGACGCCGACGCATACGCCAAATACCGCGAGGCGAACGCCGAGGCCTTCGCCAAGTATGGCGGGCGCTTCCTGGTGCGCGGCGGCGCGCAGGAACAACGCGAGGGCGCGGGCCACGGTCGCACCGTCGTGATCGAGTTCCCCGACCTCGAGGCGGCGCGCGCCTGCTACGACAGCCCCGAATACCAGCGCGCCAAGGCGATCCGCGACCCGGTCTCGGACGCCAACCTCGTCATCGTGGAAGGCTACGAGGGCTGAGATGTTCCGGCGGATCCTCGCCCGCTTCGCCCATCACGCCCAGCCGGCCGAGATGCTGCCCGAGCCCGACGCCCGCATGGCGCTCGCGGCACTTCTGGTGCGCGTGGCGAAGTCGGACCACGCCTATCTCTTCGAGGAGATCAGCCGGATCGACCGCATCCTCGCCGCCCGCTTCGATCTGAACCCCGTGGAGGCCGCAAAGCTCCGCGCCGACGCCGAGAAGCTGGAGCGCCAGGCGCCCGGCGACATGGAGCGCCTCGCCCGGGTGATCCGCGAGACCGTGGCCTATCCCGAGCGGCTTGGCATGGTGGGCGCGCTCTGGGAGGTGATGATGGCCGACGGCGAGGCCGAGGAGCACGAGGAGGCCGCCATCGCCGCCATCGAGGCGGCGCTCGGCATCCAGGAGTACGACAGCGCCGAGGCCCGGGCGAGCGCGCGCGCGATCCGCTGACCATTGGCGCGCCGGACCGGCACCGCTATATAGCGCATCATGTTTGCAGATTTCTTCAAGAGACTCTCCGGCCACACGCCCGAAACCCTGCCGGACGAGGACGCCCGGCTGGCGCTGACGGCGTTGCTGGTGCGCGTCGCGCGTTCGGACGGCGATTACGCCGAGGCCGAGCGCGACCTCATCACCCGGATCATCACCGACCGGTTCGAGCTGTCCCGCGCCGAGGCCGAAAGCCTGCGCGGCGAGGGAGAGGCCGCCGAGACCGAGGCGCCGGACACCGTTCGCTTCACCCGCACGATCAAGGACGCGGTCCCGCACGAGGAGCGGCTCGGCGTGATCGAGGCGTTGTGGCGCGTGGTGCTTGCCGATGGGCACCGCGACCACGACGAGGATACGCTGTTGCGGCTCGTGGCGAACCTTCTGGGCATCTCGGACGTGGAAAGCGCCATGGCCCGGCAACGGGTCGCGGACGCCGGGTGATCGCGGCGCTGCCGATGGACGACCGCCCCGAGACGGCGGCGGCGAATGACAGCTTCTGGCGCGCGATCCGGGGCGAGCTGGGATACGGCCCCGAGGCGCTCACCCGGGGGCGCGATCCCTGGGAGATCTGGGAACACCCCGACCTCCTCCTCGCGCAGACCTGCGGCTATCCGTTCCGCACCCGCCTGCGCGATCGCGTGACGCTGGTGGGCACGCCCGATTACGCGCTCGAGGGCTGCCCGCCGGGCCATTACCGCTCCGTCTTCGTGGCGCGGCGCGACGATCCGGGTGACCTGCCGGCCTTCGCGGGCCGGCGCTTCGCCTTCAACGAGGCGCTTTCGCAATCGGGCTGGGCGGCGCCGGCTCACCACATGGCCGAGGCCGGGCTGGGCTTCGGGCCGCTCCTGCGCACCGGGGCGCATGCGGCCTCGGCCCGCGCGGTGGCGTCGGGGCGCGCCGATTTCGCCGCGCTCGACGCCCAGACATGGCGCCTCATCGCCGCGCACGACGATTTCGCCGGGGCGCTTCGCGTCATCGCCCGCACGCGGCCCACACCGGGCCTGCCGCTCATCACGGCGCGGGGCCGCGACCCCGGCCCGATCCTGGCGGCCGTCCGCCGCGCCGCGGAGCGGCTGGATCCGGCGGACCGGACGCGGCTTTGCCTGGCCGGCATCGTCGCCATTCCCGCCGCGGCCTATTTCGAGGTGCCCACGCCGGCACCGCCCGAATCCGACGCATGACAGCACGAAAATGCCTGGCGGCCTGTCGGTTTCGCCGGGTTGCGCATTGCATCGCCGCGTGTTTTCCGCCCTAGTAGCGCGAAACCGTGACACCACCGTGAAGGCCGCCTTGTCCGACACCGACCCCGTCATCGAGATCCGGGACCTGCACAAGAGCTACGGCGAGCTCGAGGTCATCAAGGGCGTGGACATCACCGCGCGGCGCGGCGACGTCGTCTCGCTGATCGGCTCTTCGGGTTCGGGGAAATCGACGCTGCTGCGCTGCGCGAACCTGCTGGAAGACAGCCAGCAGGGGGAGATCCTCTTCAAGGGCGAGCCGGTGAAATGGCGCGGGACGGGCCTGCACCGGCACCCGGCGGACCCCAGGCAGGTGCTGCGCATCCGCACCAACCTTTCCATGGTGTTCCAGCAGTTCAATCTCTGGGCGCACATGACGGTCCTGCAGAACGTGATGGAGGCGCCGGTCACCGTTCTGGGCCGCGACCGGCAGGAGGTGGAGACGGCGGCGCGGGGCTATCTCGACAAGGTCGGCATCGGCGACAAGGCGGATGTCTACCCGGCGCAGCTTTCGGGCGGGCAGCAGCAGCGCGCGGCGATCGCGCGGGCGCTCTGCATGGAGCCCGAGGCGCTTCTTTTCGACGAGCCCACCTCGGCCCTCGATCCCGAACTCGAGCAGGAGGTGGTGCGCGTCATCAAGGATCTCGCGCAGGAGGGGCGGACCATGCTCATCGTCACGCATGACATGAGGATGGCCGCCGATGTCTCTGATCACGTGGTATTTCTTCACCAAGGGCGGATCGAGGAGGAAGGCCCGCCCGAGACCCTGTTCGGCCAGCCGGACTCCGAGCGGCTGAGGGGCTTCCTGTCCTCGACCCAGGCCGCCTGAGAGCGGCCGGCCCGACCAACACCAGTCCAACCAGAGGGAGACCGACCATGAAGAAAATGATCCTCGCAACCGCGGCCCTGGCGCTGAGCGCCGGGCTTGCCAGCGCCCAGGACGTCGTGCGCCTCGGCACCGAAGGCGCCTACCCCCCGTGGAACTTCCTCAACGACGCCGGAGAGGTGGACGGGTTCGAGCGCGAGCTGGGCGACGAGCTTTGCCGCCGCGCCGAGCTGACCTGCGAGTGGGTGACGAACGACTGGGATTCGATCATCCCCAACCTCGTCTCGGGCAACTACGACGCCATCATCGCCGGCATGTCGATCACCGACGAGCGCGACGAGGTCATCGACTTCTCGCAGAACTACACCCCGCCCGATCCGTCGGCCTATGCGGCCGTGTCGGACGGCATCGATGTCGAGGCGGCCGTGATCGCGGCCCAGACCGGCACCATCCAGGCCGGCTACGTCGCCGAGACGGGCGGCACGCTGGTCGAGTTCGCGTCCCCCGACGAGACGATCGCTGCGGTGAAAAGCGGCGAGGCGGACGCGGTGCTCGCCGACAAGTCGTTCCTCGCGCCCATCGTGGAGGAGGATCCGGACCTCATCTTCGTGGGCCCCGACGTGCCGCTCGGCGGCGGCGTCGGCATGGGCTTCCGCGAAAGCGACCAGGAGCTGCGCGACACCTTCGACGCGGCGATCCAGTCGATGAAGGACGACGGCTCGCTGAACGAGCTCATCGCGAAGTGGGACGTCTCGTCCCAGTTCTGATCCCGTGACCGGGGCGGGCCCGCGGGTCCGCCCCTCCATCACGACGGAGCGAGGCCATCTTCGCGTTCTGCACAGATCCCGAGAGCCTCGGGACCGTCCGGTGGCTTGCCTGCTACCTCACCACGGGCAAGCACATGTCGTTCTATGCGGCGTTCGGCACGGTCCTCACCCTGCTCGCCATCACGGCGCCCACCGCGCTGGCCTTCGGCTTCGCCGGCGCCGCCGCCGCGCGGTCGCGGGTTCTACCCGTCTCGATCCTCGGCAAGGGCTACATCGCCGTGGTGCGCGGCGTGCCCGACATCGCCTTCTTCCTCTTCTTCGTGATCGCGCTCGACCAGGGCTTCGAATGGATCCGCCACCAGGCGCTCTGCCCCGACTGGACAGAGGCGGTGCGGCAGGGCAACGACTTCGTGGTCTGCCCCGAGGCCAAGCTGCCCCTCGGCAACGCGCCGCAATGGATGCACGAGATCTACGGCTTCTTCCTCGCCGTGCTGACCTTCGCCATCGTCTTCGGCGCCTTCGCGGCCAACGTGCTCTTCGGCGCGATGCGCGCGGTGCCGCAGGCGCAGATCGAGACGGCGGAGGCCTACGGCATGAGCCGCCGCCAGGCGTTCTGGCGCATCCTCGTGCCACAGATGTGGATCTACGCCCTGCCCGGGCTTTCCAATCTCTGGATGGTGCTCATCAAGGCCACGCCCCTGCTGTTCCTGCTCGGCGTCGAGGATATCGTCTACTGGGCGCGCGAGCTCGGCGGCGCCAAGACCGCGCGCTTCACCGACTACCCCCACGGCGACTGGCGGATGTGGTATTTCCTCGCGCTGCTGGTCTTCTACCTCGCCTTCACCCGCGTCTCCGAGATCGTGCTGGAGCGGCTGACCGTGCGCCTCAGCCACGGGCAGGCGACGGCGCAGGGCGAGGCCCAGCGCAAGGCGGGCGCATGAGCTGCTGGGAGACGATCGGCGATTACGCGCTGCGCTCGGTCGGGATCGGCGAGCGGCTTCTGCCGCGCGACAACTTCACGCTCTGCCAGCAGATCACGCTGATCGGCTCGGGGCTCATCTGGAACGTCTATTTCGGCGTTCTGGCCATGGCCTCGGGCTTTTTTCTGGCCGTCGCCGTGGCGATGGGCAAGGCGGCGCGCTCGGCCTGGGTGCGCAAACCCTCGGAGTGGTTCATCCTCGTCTTCCGGGGCTCGCCGCTCTTCATCCAGTTCTTCTTCGCCTATTTCTTCTTCCTCAACCTGAAATCCGTCTCGCCCTTCTTCGATTCCCTGACCTCGGCGGGGCTCGGCGCGCTGATCGTGCTGTTCCTCAACACGGCCGCCTATTCCGGAGAGATCTTCTACGGCGCGCTGCGCACGATCCCCAAGGGCGAGACGGAGGCGGCCGACGCCTACGGCTTCACTGGATGGGCGCGGTTCCGGCGCATCGTCTTCCCGACCATGCTGCGGCTGGCCTGGCCGGCCTACACCAACGAGGCGATATTCCTCTTCCACGCCACGACGCTCGTCTACTTCTCGGGCTTTCCGGCCTGGCAGCAGAAAGGCGACGCGCTTTATTACGCCAGCTACTTCGCGGACAAGACGTTCAACCCCTTCGTGCCCTACCCCATCCTCGCGGGCTACTTCATCCTGCTCACACTTGTGATCATATGGCTCTTCGGGGTCGCCAACCGGCGCCTCAACCGGCACATGCCGCAAGAGTTGCGTCGACCCATCCGTTTCCGCCCGAATCTCATTCGCTGAGCGCGCGTCCGCCGGCCGAAGGCGCGCTCGCCTCTGGACACATGTGCCGCCTTCTGTAATTTGATCAAAATTCCGAAGGACGCCCCATGGACCTCTCCCAGTTCCGAACGCTGCGCGCCGCGGCCTGCGATCTCAACGGCCAGATGCGCGGCAAGCGCCTGCCGGCCGGCGAGGCCGAGAAGCTCGAAAACGACGGGCTGCGGATGCCGCTCTCGGCGCTCAACGTGGATCTGTGGGGTCGCGACATCGACGACAGCCCCCTCGTCTTCGCAACCGGCGACCGCGACGGCGTGCTCCACCCGACCGAGCGCGGGCCGGTGCCCATGCCGTGGCTCGCCACCCCCTCCTCGCTGGTGCCGATGTGGATGTCGGACGAAGGCGGCGCGCCCTTCATGGGCGACCCGCGCCACGCGCTCCGCGCGGTGCTGGAACGCTTCGCCGCGCGCGGCTGGCACGTGATCGCGGCCACCGAGATGGAATTCACGCTGGTGGACGATTCGGGCGACGCGCTGCACCCGCCCGCGAACCCGGTGACGGGCCGCCCGCTGCAAGGGCACGCGGTGCTCTCGATCCGCCAGCTGGACGCCTTCGACGCCTTCTTCACCGATCTCTACGAGGGCTGCGCCGCGATGGGCATCCCGGTCCAGTCGGCCACGTCCGAAGCGGGGCTCGGCCAGTTCGAGATCACGCTGGGCCACCGCGCGGCCATGGCCGCGGCCGACGACGCGTGGCTTTTCAAGGCGCTGGCGCGCGGGCTGGCGCGGCGCCACGGGATGGCCGCCACCTTCATGGCCAAACCCTATCCCGACGATGCCGGCAACGGGATGCATGTGCATTTCTCGGTGCTGGACGAGGCCGGGCAGAACGTCTTCGACGATGGCGGGCCGGAGGGCTCCGCGCTTCTCCGGCAGGCGGTGGCGGGCTGCCTGCGGGCGATGCCGGCCTCGACGCTGGTCTTCGCGCCGCACGGTGCGAGCTACGACCGCCTCGTGCCCGGCGCGCACGCGCCAACCGGCGCCGGCTGGGGCTACGAGAACCGCACCGCCGCGATCCGCATCCCGAGCGGTCCGACCAGGGCGCGGCGGATCGAGCATCGCGTTGCGGGCGGCGACATCACGCCCTACCTGCTGATGGCCGCCGTGCTGGGCGCGGCCTTTTCCGGCATCGAGGACGCGCTCGAGCCGCCGGCGCCGCTGACCGGCAACTGCTACGAGCAGGACCTTCCGCAACTCGCCCCGAGCTGGGCCGAGGCGATCGAGGTGCTGGAAGGCGACTCGCTGATGGCGCGCATCCTTCCCCCGCTGCTGATCGAGAACCTGTGCCGGACCAAGCGGCAGGAGCTCGCCCGCTTCGCCGAACTGCCGGCCGAAAAGCACTGGCAGTCCTACCTGGAAGCCGTCTGACCCCCTTGTGAGGGGTCGGGGCAGTCGCTAGTTTTTGGCACGTCAAACGGTGATTTCATGAAGATCGGCATCCTCCAGACCGGCCGCGCGCCGGCGGACATCCGGCCCGAGACGGGCGACTACCCGGACATGTTCGAGCATCTCCTCGCGGGCCGGGGCTTCGACTTCGAAACCTGGGTGGTCGAGGACGGCGCCTTCCCCGACGGCCCCGGGGCTGCCGACGGCTGGCTCATCACGGGCTCGCGCCACGGGGCCTACGAGGACCATGACTGGATTCCCCCGCTCGAGGCGCTCATCCGCGAGATCCGCGCGGCCGGCAAGCCGCTCGTCGGCATCTGCTTCGGCCATCAGATCATCGCGCAGGCGCTTGGCGGCAGGGTCGAGAAATTCGCGGGCGGCTGGGCCGTGGGCCGAACGGTCTACGACTGGCAGGGCGCCCCCGTGGCGCTGAACGCCTGGCACCAGGACCAGATCGTCGCGTTGCCGGAGGGGGCGGAGGTGATCGCCTCCAACCCCTTCTGCGCCTACGCCGCGCTCGTCTGGCCCGGAGAGATCTTCACCGTCCAGCCGCACCCGGAATTCGGCGCGCAGGTGATCGACGGCCTCATCCGCACCCGCGGCAAGGGCGTGGTTCCCGAAGACCAGCTCGACGCGGCGCGGGACGCGCTGCCCGCCCCGACCGACAACGCCAAACTCGGCCAGATGATCGCGCGGTTCTTCCGCGAAAGGAGCCTCGAATGAGCGACTGGAGCGACAGTCTTCCCGAGGCCGCGCGCCTCTACCTCGAGGGCCGCCGCCTCGACGAGGTCGAGTGCATCATCGCCGACATTCCCGGCATCGCCCGCGGCAAGGCGGTCCCCGCCTCGAAGTTCGCGCGGCAGCTCAGTTTCCACCTGCCCAATTCGATCTTTTTCCAGACCATCACCGGGGACTGGGCCGAGGCCGCGGGCGACGAGGGCTATGTCGAGCCCGACATGATCCTGAAGCCCGACATGTCCACGGCCACCGCCGCGCCCTGGACCGGCGACTGGACGCTTCAGGTGATCCACGACGCCTTCGACCGCGCCGGAGCGCCGATCCCCTACGCGCCGCGCAACGTGCTCAAGCGGGTGGTGCAGCTTTACCGCGACCAGGGCTGGGAACCGGTGATCGCGCCGGAGATGGAGTTCTTCCTCGTCGCGCGCAACGTGGACCCGGCAAAGCCGATCGAGGCGATGATGGGCCGCACCGGGCGCCCGGCGGCCGCGCGCCAGGCCTCCTCGATGAGCGCGGTGGACGAATACGGCCCCGTGATCGACGACATCTACGACTTCGCCGAGGCGCAGGGCTTCGAGATCGACGGCATCACCCAGGAAGGCGGCGCGGGCCAGGTGGAGATCAACCTGCGGCACGGCGATCCGGTGAAGCTGGCCGACGAGGTGTTCTACTTCAAGCGGCTGATCCGCGAGGCGGCGCTGCGCCACGACTGCTTCGCCACCTTCATGGCCAAGCCCATCGAGGACGAGCCCGGCAGTGCCATGCATATCCACCACTCGGTGATCGACGCCGGCACCGGGCGGAACCTCTTCGCCGGCCCCCAGGGCGGGGAAACGGACGCGTTCTTCAATTTCCTGGGCGGGCTGCAAAAGCACCTGCCCTCGGCGATCGCGATCTTCGCGCCTTACGTCAACAGCTACCGCCGATACGTCAAGGACCACGCCGCCCCCATCAATCTCGAATGGGGCCGCGACAACCGCACCACGGGCCTGCGCATCCCGATTTCCGAGCCGCAGGCGCGGCGCGTGGAAAACCGCCTCGCCGGCATGGACTGCAATCCGTATCTGGGGATCGCCGCCTCTCTGGCGGCCGGATATATCGGCCTCGTGAACGAGGACTGGCCGTCCAAGCAGTTCCGCGGCGACGCCTACGAGGGCGAGGGGGACATCCCGCGCGTTCTCGGCGATGCGCTCGACCTCTTCGACGAGGCCGAGGCGCTGCGCGAGGTGCTGGGCCCGGAGTTCTGCCGCGTCTATTCCGTCGTCAAGCGCACCGAGTACGAGGAATTCCTGCAGGTGATCAGCCCGTGGGAGCGGGAGCATCTCCTGCTCAACGTGTGACGATACCGCGCAAGGAGCGCGCCCTGGCATGACGAACCTGCTTTACGCCAATGACCGGCCGGGCCGCTATCCCGCGAGCTGGTATGCCGCGACGGTGGAGACGCCGGCGCCCCGCGCGCCGCTGCGCGAGGAGATCCGTGCCGATGTGTGCATCGTGGGCGCGGGCTTCACCGGGCTCTCGGCCGCGCTCCATCTGGCCGAACGCGGCCACGACGGCGTGGTGCTGGAGGCGCACCGCGCGGGCTTCGGCGCGTCGGGGCGCAACGGCGGGCAGCTGGGCAGCGGCCAGCGGGTCGGCCAGGCGGAGCTGACCCGGCTTCTGGGCGCGGAGGCGGCGGACAGGCTCTGGGCGCTCGGCCAGGACGCCAAGGCCCTCGTGAAGGACCTCACCGCACGCCACGGCATCGACTGCCATCTCAAGCCGGGCGTGGCCCACATGGCCTATTCCGACGCCGAGCGGCGGGAGCTGCACGAGGAGGCCGAGACGCTGCAACATCGCTACGGCTACGCGGAGATCGAAGCGCTCGACGCCGAGGCCGGCCACGCGCTCTGCCCCTCGCCGCGCTATCGCGGCGGCACCCTCGACATGGGCGCGGGCCACCTGCATCCGCTGGCTTTCGCGTTGGGCCTCGCCCGCGCGGCGGAGGCTGCCGGCGCGCGCATCCACGAGACGACCCGCGTCGCGGAGATCGACGACAGCGGCGCGCGCCCCGTCCTGCGGACCGAGGAGGGCCGTGTCGAGGCCGAGCACGTGATCCTGGCCTGCAACGGCTATCTCGGCGGGCTGAACCGGCAGGTCGCGGCGCGCGTCATGCCGATCAACAACTTCGTCGCGGCCACCGAGCCGCTGGGCGCGCGGACGGCCAAGGTGCTCACCCGGGACGTCGCCGTCGCGGACACCAAGTTCGTGGTGAACTACTTCCGGCTGAGCCATGACGGGCGGCTTCTCTTCGGCGGGGGCGAAAGCTACGGCTACCGCTTCCCGCGCGATATCGCCGCGCTGGTGCGCCGGCCGATGGCGCGGGTCTTTCCGCATCTCGCGGACGTGCCGATCGACTATGCCTGGGGCGGCACGCTCGCGATCACCATGCGGCGGATGCCCTATCTCGCGCGGGTCGGGCGGCAGGTCCTGTCGGCTTCCGGCTACTCGGGGCACGGGGTGGGCAACGCCACGCTGGCCGGCAAGCTTCTGGCGGACGCCGTGGCCGGCGAAAGCGCGGGTTTCGACACCATGGCCTCGGTGCCAGCGCCGGCCTTTCCGGGCGGTACGCTGGTGCGCAGCCCGCTCCTCGTCCTCGCGATGAGCTGGTACGCGCTGCGCGACAGGTTGGGCGTGTGACTGTTGCCCGTTTCGCGACGATCCCGCCCGAAATACCCCCTTCTTCGCGTTGGGAGCGCCGCGGATTGACCCCGGCACGAATTTTCGGGTAGATGCGCCCACACGGGCCGACCTAGCGCGCCGCCTATCATGGGCGTGAGCGCCGCCATACCAGACGCTACGGGCCACGCGTGTCCGTAAACCACGGATGCACATGACAAAGTTTACCGATCTCGACCTCAACCCGAAGGTTCTGAAAGCGATTGAGGAGGCGGGATACGAATCTCCCACCCCGATCCAGGCCGGCGCCATTCCGCCCGCGCTCGAAGGGCGCGACGTTCTGGGCATCGCCCAGACCGGCACCGGCAAGACCGCAAGCTTCACGCTGCCGATGATCACGCTCCTGGCGCGGGGCCGCGCACGGGCGCGGATGCCGCGCAGCCTCGTGCTCTGCCCGACGCGCGAGCTTGCCGCGCAGGTGGCCGAGAACTTCGACACCTACGCCAGGCACGTGAAGCTCACCAAGGCGCTGCTGATCGGCGGCGTCAGCTTCAAGGAACAGGACGCGCTGATCGACAAGGGCGTCGACGTGCTGATCGCGACGCCGGGGCGGCTTCTCGATCATTTCGAGCGCGGCAAGCTGCTTCTCACCGGCGTCCAGATCATGGTGGTGGACGAGGCCGACAGGATGCTCGACATGGGGTTCATCCCCGACATCGAGCGCATCTTCAGCCTGACGCCCTTCACGCGGCAGACCTTCTTCTTCTCGGCCACCATGGCGCCCGAGATCGAGCGGATCACCAAGACCTTCCTGCAGGCCCCCGCCCGCATCGAGGTGGCGCGGCAGGCCACGGCATCGGAAACGATCGCGCAGGGCGTGGCGATGTTCAAGCCGTCGCGGCGCGACCGCGAGGCCTCGGAAAAGCGGCGGCTGC
The DNA here is from genome assembly GCF_041365715.1 of Rhodosalinus sp. FB01. NCBI lineage: Bacteria > Pseudomonadati > Pseudomonadota > Alphaproteobacteria > Rhodobacterales > Paracoccaceae > Rhodosalinus > Rhodosalinus sp. FB01. The sequence goes on from NZ_JBGFSH010000001.1 coordinate 374,463, forward strand.
TGCGCGACCTGATCGACCGCGAGGGCGCGGCGTGCAAGAACGCGATCATCTTCTGCAACCGCAAGATCGACGTCGACATGCTCGCCAAGTCGCTGAAGAAGTACGGCTACGACGCCGCGCCGATCCACGGCGACCTGGACCAGTCCCAGCGCACGAAGACGCTGGATGCCTTCCGCTCGGGCGAATTGCGCTTTCTCGTGGCTTCCGATGTCGCCGCGCGCGGCCTCGACATCCCTGCCGTCAGCCACGTCTTCAACTACGACGTGCCATCGCACGCGGAAGATTACGTCCACCGGATCGGGCGCACCGGGCGGGCCGGACGCGAAGGCAAGGCGCTGACCATCTGCGGGCCCAAGGACGACAAGAACCTCGAGGACATCGAGAAACTCTTGCAAAAGGAAATCCCGCGCGTGGACAGCCCCTCTGGCGCCACCCCGGCCGAGGCGGCCGAGGAACGGCCCGCCGCCCCCGACGCGGAGGAGCCGGACAAGGAGCGTCCGCGCCGCGGACGCCGTGGCGGACGGCGCACCAAGCAGGAAGACACGCCGCCCGCCGCGGAGAAGGCCGCCGTTTCCGCAGCTTCCGAGGCCACGGACGAGCCCGCCGCCGAAGCGCCCGAGCGCGAGCCCGCACCGCGCAAGGCGCCCGCGCGCGCGCGCGACACGTCGCGCGGCAAGGGCCCGGCCGTGGTAGGAATGGGCGATCACCTGCCCTCTTTCATCGCGATGAGCTTCGAGGAACGGCTGAGCGGCTGACCCGCGTCCGCGGGGCGCCTCCGCGAAGGCCCCCGCCCGCCGACCCGATACGGTTCTCGCGCCGTGCGGATGACGTGCACGGCGTGCGCAAGGGCGCGCCATTTCGCGCGGTCGCGCGCACGGACACGACCCTGCCAGGGACGCCCCCGCCGCCCGGGCGCCGGGCCCGCCGCGCAAGCGGTGGCGCGCCGGCGCTCAGCTCAGGCGGCTGATCACCACCGTCACCTCGGGCTTCTTGCCGATCTCGTTCAGGGCGCTCTGGCGCACGACGCGGCGCATGCCTTCCTCGAGCTTGTCGTCGTCGGCGCGGACCTTCCGCGCCGCGCGCCCGAGGAACTGCGAAAGATCCTCTTCCAGAACGTCGGGCAGCGGCGCGTCCGAGCGGCCCGTCCCGGCAAGGCCCATCAGGTCGCACCACGGATCGCCCACGGGCTCGTCGTCTTCGTCGAGGATCACGGTCACGATCACGTGGCCGTTCAGCACCATCCGGATGCGGTCACGCACGATCGCGTCGAGCGCGCCGACCTGCACCGCGCCGTCGAGATAGGTGCGCCCGGTCTCGACGTAGTCGCAGACCGCCGGCGCCTCGCCGGTGAGATCCAGCATGGTCCCGTTGACGGCGATGGCCGCCTCGATGCCCTTGGCCTTCGCGATCTTCACATGCTCGCGCAGCATCCGGTGCTCGCCATGCATCGGGATCACCATCTGCGGCCGCATCAGCGCATGCATCGCCTCGAGATCGGGGCGGTTCGCGTGGCCCGAGACGTGGTAGCGGTCCGTGGCGTCGTCGACCACATCCACGCCCAGCTCCGAAAGCTGGTTGATCACGCGCAGGACACCCCGCTCGTTTCCGGGGATCGTGCGCGACGAGAACAGGAACGTGTCGCCGGCCTTGAGCTCGAGCCCCTGATAGGCGCCGCCCCGGGCGAGCTGCGCCGAGGCGGCGCGCCGCTCGCCCTGGCTGCCGGTGACGATCACCATCAGGTTCTCGCGCGGGACGCGGGCGGCGTCCTCGGGGCTGATCACCGGCGGGAACCCCTTCAGCACGCCGGTCTGCACCGACGCCTCGACCATGCGCTTCATCGAGCGCCCGATCAGGCAGATCGACCGTCCGGCACGCTGGCCCGCCTCGGCCAGCGTCTTCAGCCGCGCCACGTTCGAGGCGAAGGTCGTCGCCACGAACATGCCCGAGGCGCCGCCCACCAGCGCCTCGATCGCGGGGCCGAGCGTAGATTCCGACCGGCCGGGATGCTGCGTGAAGACATTCGTCGAGTCGCACATCAACGCACGGACCCCGGGCTTCGCCGCCTCGGCCCAGGCCTCGTCGTCGAAGGCCTCGCCCACCACCGGGTCGCGATCGATCTTGAAATCCGCGGTATGCACGACGCGCCCCGCGGGCGTGTCGATCACCAGCGCCGAGCTTTCCGGGATCGAATGCGAGACGGGCAGAAAGCCCACGCGGAAGGGCCCCGCCTCGGTCATGTCGGGCATCGGCTCGACCACCTTGACCACGCGCTCGGGCTGGCCGTGCTCTTCCATCTTGCCGCGCGCGATCTCGGCGGTGAAGCTGCGCGCATAGACCGGCGCACCAAGCCGCGACCACAGATGACCGAGCGCGCCCACATGGTCCTCGTGCGCGTGGGTGATGAAGATCGCCTCCAGCCGGTCGCGGCGCGCCTCGAGCCAGGCGATGTCGGGAAAGATCAGGTCGACCCCGGGGCTCGTGTCCATGTCGGGGAAGGTCACGCCGAGGTCCACGAGGATAAGCCGCTCCTTGTTCTTCGGTCCGTAGCCGAAGACATAGGCGTTCATCCCGACCTCGCCGGCACCGCCGAGGGGAAGATAGATCAGTCGGTCGCTGCTCATGGAGTGACTCCGTTCTTCTTGTTGTAGGCGTGGATCACGGCAAGGCCGTGCATCGTCAGATCGTCGTCGAAGGTGTCGAAAAGGGTTTCGGCCTGCTGGAAGAGCGGCGCGAGCCCGCCCGTGGAGATGACCTTCATCGGCCGGTCGCGTTCTGCCTTGATGCGGGTGCAGATCTCGCGGATCAGCCCGACATAGCCCCAGAAGATCCCCGATTGCATGCAGGCCACGGTGTTGGTGCCCACGACCCGCTGCGGCCGCGAGATGTCCACATGCGGCAGGGCGGCCGCGGCCTCGTGCAGCGCGGCGAGCGAGAGGTTGACCCCGGGCGCGATCACGCCGCCCACATAGGCGCCATCGCCATCGACGACGTCGAAGGTCGTCGCGGTGCCGAAGTCCACCACGATCAGGTCGCCGCCGTAACGGTCGAAGCCCGCGACGGTGTTGACCAGCCTGTCGGGCCCCACCTGCGTGCCCGGATCGACCCGGATATCGACGGGCAACAAACAGTCGGGCCGGCCGACGACCAGCGGCCGCGTGTTGAAATAGCGGTCCGACAGGACGCGAAGGTTGAACACCACCCGCGGCACGGTCGAGGACACGATCACGTCGGTGATCGCGGTCTCGATCTTCTGAAAGGATTTGAGCGTGGACAGCCAGACGTAGTATTCATCCGCCGTGCGCTGGTGCTGGGTCGCCATGCGCCAGCTGGCGACGAACCGCTCCCCGTCCCAGATCGAGAAGACGGTGTTGGTGTTGCCGCAATCGACCGCGAGTAGCATCGCCCTCAGACCCCCTCGGGAAAGTAGACATCCGCGGCGGCGACGGCCTCGCGCCCGCGCGGCGTTCGCAGGATGAGGTTGCCCGCCTCGTCCACCGTCTCGAACGTGCCCCTGACCTCGCGCGGGCCGATCCGCGCGGTCAGCGGCTGGCCGATCCGTGCGGCCCGGTCGAGCCAGGCGGTACGGATCGGCGCGAAGCCGAACGTGGCTAACTGCCCCTCGCGCATGTCGAAGGCGCTTGCGAGATGGTCGAGGAACGCCTCGGGCGGCACCGCCGCGCCGGTCTCGTGCAGAAGCGCCACGGGCCGGAGCGACCCCTGTTCCAACCGTTCCGGCTCGGGGGCATGGCGCAGATTGACGCCGACGCCGATGGCGAGCGCGCCGCCCGGCAGGCTTTCGAGCAGGATGCCGGCCAGCTTGCCCCCGTTGAGCAGCACGTCATTGGGCCATTTGAGCCCCAGCCCCTCGGGCCGCGCGCCGAGAACCGCGACCGTGTCGTAAAGCGCGAGCGCGGCCACGAAGGACCGCAACGCGGCGCGGCGCGGGTCATCCTCGCGCAGCACGAGCGTCGCGGCGAAATTGCCCGGCGGATCGGCCCAGGCGCGGCCGCGCCGTCCGCGCCCGGCGGTCTGGCGATGCGCCATGATCCACGCGGGCCGCGAAAGGGAGGGCGCGCGCGCGAGCGCCTCGGTCATGGTGGAGGGCGCTTCGTCGAGGACGATCCGGTCATAGGCGGCAGGCCAGCCCTGCGGCTGGTGCGCGTCAGTTGACAAGCGCCGCCGCGGCGGCGGCCGCCGCGCCCTCGATCCCGAACAGGTTGACGATGCCGACGAGCATGGCCACCGCGGAGGCCATCAGCATCCCCCAGAGCACCGGGCCGCCCCCTGCCTCGAGCGGCTCGGCGCGCTCCTCGCCGCAATACATGTAGTAGACGATGCGCAGGTAGTAGAACGCACCGATGACGGAGGCCACGACGCCCGCCACGGCCAGCCAGACGAGCCCGCCCTCATAGGCCGCGCGCAGCACGTAGAGCTTGCCGAAGAAGCCCAGAAGCGGCGGAACCCCCGCGAGGCTGAAAAGCAGGACCAGCATCGCGAAGGCGCGCCCCGGTTCGACGCGCGAGAACATGTGGAGCGAGCCGATATCCGTCACCGGTTGGCCGTCCCTCTCCATCGAGAGGATGAACGCGAAGGTTCCGACACTCATCGCGACGTAGATCGCCATGTAGACGAGCATGGCCTGCACGCCGAAGGCCGTTCCGGCGGCAAGGCCCATGAGCGCGTAGCCCATATGCGCGATGGAGGAATAGGCCATCAGCCGCTTGATGTTGGTCTGGCCGATCGCGGCGATCCCGCCCAGGAACATCGACAGCAGCGACAGGAGCGCGATGACCTGCTGCCAGTCCGCCACGATCCCGCCGAACGCGTCGTGCAGCACCCGCGCGAAAAGCGCCATGGCGGCGATCTTGGGCGCGGTGGACAGGAACGCCGTCACGGGCGTGGGCGCACCCTCGTAGACGTCGGGCGTCCACATGTGGAACGGCACGGCGGAAACCTTGAAGGCCAGCCCGCACGCCACGAGCACGAGGCCGATCAGAAGCCCCAGATCGGCCCGCCCCTCGCCCGCGGCCTCGATCACGCCGATGAAGAGCGTGGTGCCGGCATAGCCGTAGGTGAGCGAGGCGCCGTAGAGCAGCAGGCCGGAGGACAGCGCGCCCAGCATGAAGTATTTCAGCCCCGCCTCGGTCGACTTCGCGCTGTCGCGGCGCATCGCGGCGACGACGTAAAGCGCGAGCGATTGCAGCTCCAGCCCCATGTAGAGCGCCATCAGGTCTCCGGCGGACACCATCACCATCATGCCGACCACGGCAAGCGCGACGAGAAGCGGAAACTCGAACCGCAACAAGCCCCGCCGCTCCATGTAGTCTTGGCTGATCGCGAGCACCGCCGCGGCGGACAAGAGGATCGCGACCTTGGCGAACCGCGCGAAGCCGTCGTCGACGAACATTCCGCCGAAGGCGATTTGCACGCCCTCGCCGCGCAGACCGATCCAGGCGGCAAGCACGACGAAGATCGCGGCGGTGCCCCAGGTCAGCGATGGCGCGATGCGGTCCTTGCCGGTGTAGGCCGCGGCCACGAGCGCGCCCAGCGCGTAAACCGACAGCAGGAGCTCTGGCAGAAGGATGTTGAGATCGGCCTGGATCATCGGGGGCTCCCGTTCATTCGGCGCGCGCGACCATGCCGGTCGCCGCATGCTCCGCCAGGGCGGTTTGATAATCGGACACCAGCGCGCCGACCGACGGGCCGATGATGTCGGTCACGAGCGCGGGATAGACGCCCAGCAGCAGCGTCATGACCACGAGCGGCGCGAAGATCGCCCTCTCGCGCCGGTCCATGTCGGCGATGGACCGGAGCGACGCCTTGATGAGGTCGCCGAAGACGACGCGCCGGTAGAGCCAGAGCGCATACGCGGCCGAGAGGATCACGCCGGTGGCCGCGACGGCGGTGACCCAGGTATTGACCTGAAACGCGCCCGTCAGCGTCAGGAACTCGCCCACGAAGCCCGAGGTGCCGGGCAGGCCGACATTGGCCATGGTGAACAGCATGAAGACCGCGGCATAGGCGGGCATCCGGTGCACGAGACCGCCATAGGCCTCGATCTCGCGGGTGTGCATCCGGTCGTAGATGACCCCCACGCAGAGGAAGAGCGCGCCCGAGATGAAGCCGTGGCTGATCATCTGGAAGATCGCGCCGTCCACGCCCTGCTGGTTGGCCGCGAAGATGCCCATCGTCACGAAGCCCATATGCGCCACCGAGGAGTAGGCGATCAGCTTCTTCATGTCCTCCTGCGCGAGCGCCACGAGCGACGTGTAGACGATCGCGATCGCGCTCATCCACAGCACCAGCGGCGTCATCACCTCGGCCCCGACCGGGAACATCGGCAGGCTGAAGCGCAGGAAACCGTAGCCGCCCATCTTCAGCAGGATCGCGGCGAGCACCACGGATCCGGCCGTGGGCGCCTGCACATGCGCGTCGGGCAGCCAGGTGTGCACCGGCCACATCGGCATCTTCACCGCGAAGGACGCGAAGAAGGCCAGGAACATCAGCGTCTGCGCGCCGCCGATCACCTGGATGCCCAGAAGGCTGAAGCTGTCCGTGCCGAAGCGGTGGTTCAGCAGCGCCGGGATGTCCGACGTGCCCGCATCGACATACATCGCCACCATGGCCACCAGCATCAGGACCGAGCCGAGGAAGGTGTAGAGGAAGAACTTGAACGCGGCGTAGATACGCGCCTTGCCGCCCCAGATCCCGATGATGAGGAACATCGGAATGAGCCCCGCCTCGAAGAAGAGGTAGAATAGCACGAGATCGAGCGCCATGAAGACGCCCAGCATCAGCGTCTCGAGCACGAGGAACGCGACCATGTATTCCTTCACGCGATGCGTGACGCTCCACGACGCGGCAATGGCGAGCGGCATGATGAAGGTGGTCAGCATGACGAAAAGCACGCTGATCCCGTCCACGCCCATCTTGTAGGACAGCCCGAGGATCCACGCGCCCTCCTCCACCATCTGGAAGCCGGTGTCGGACGGGTCGAACTGCGCCAGGATGAAGAGCGACACGAGGAAGGTGGCCGAGGTCGCGATCAGCGCGAGCCACTTGGCGTTGCGCTGCGCGGCCTCGTCGTCGCCCCTGAGGAAGACGAGCAGGATCAGCGCGGCGAGCGCCGGCGTGAAGGTGACGATGGAAAGCAGGTTGTCCATCAGCGCGCCCCCCCGGCGAAGGTGACCCAGGCGATCAGCCCCACGAGGCCCAGAACCATCGCAAGCGCGTAGGTGAAGATGTATCCGGTCTGCGCGCGCCCGGCGAGCCGCGTGAGCCACGGGATCGCGCCCATGGCGATGCCGTTGATGGTGCCGTCGATCACGTCGCCGTCACCGCGCCGCCAGAGCACCCGCGCCGTCGCCCGCATCGGACGCACGAAGACGAAATCGTACACCTCGTCGAAATACCACTTGTTGAGCAGGAAGAGGTAAAGCGGCCGCTGGCTTTGCGCGAGGCGCCCGGGCAGCGCGGGGTTCGCGATGTAGAACCAGTAGGCGACGCCCAGCCCGATCAGCATGGCGAGGAAGGGGCTCGTCTTGACCCATTTCGGCACCTCGTGCGCCTCGTTGATCACGTCGTTGCCGGGCGCGACGAAGATCGCGCCCTGCCCCGGTTCGCCGGCGAAGACGTAGTGATGCGCGCCCTTGCCCGCCTCGGCCTCGCCGTGGTCCTCTTCCGCCGCGGCCTCGGCATAGGGCACGCCGAAGAATTTCGCCACGGTGTCGGTGTGCCCGAAGAAGGCGTTGTACCAGATCATGCCCGCCGTCACCGCACCGAGACCCAGCACGCCGAGCGGCGCGAGCATGACCGTGGGGCTTTCATGGGCGTGCTCGTGGGTGTGCCTGTCGCCGCGCGGCGCGCCCCAAAAGGTCAGGAACATCAGCCGCCAGGAGTAGAAGGAGGTGAAGAGCGCCGAGACCACCAGCAGCCAGAAGGCGGCGCCCCCATCCGTGCCGGCGAAGACGCTTTCCACCACCGCGTCCTTCGACTGGAAGCCGGCAAGGCCGATCGGAATTCCGCCGGCGGTGAAAAGCACCGCCGGCACGCCGACGCCGGTGATGGCGAGTGTGCCCACCAGCATGGCCCAGAACGTCATCGGCATCTTCCGGCGCAGGCCGCCATATTTCCGCATGTCCTGCTCGTGGTGCATCCCGTGGATCACCGAGCCCGCGCCGAGGAAGAGGAGCGCCTTGAAGAAGGCGTGGGTGAAGAGGTGGAACATCGCCACCGAGTAGGCGCCGACCCCCGCCGCGACGAACATGTAGCCAAGCTGCGAGCAGGTGGAATAGGCGATCACCCGCTTGATGTCGTTCTGGACGAGGCCGACAGAGGCCGCGAAGAAGGCCGTGAAGGCGCCGAGATAGACGATGAAGGTCTGCGCCGACGGCGCGAATTCCATCACCGGCGACATCCGGCAGACGAGGAAGACCCCCGCCGTCACCATCGTGGCGGCATGGATCAGCGCCGAGACGGGCGTCGGGCCTTCCATGGCGTCGGGCAGCCAGGTGTGCAGGATGAGCTGCGCCGACTTGCCCATCGCACCCACGAAAAGCAGGAAGGCCACGAGTTCGGCCGCGTTCCAGGATCCCCATAGGAAGGTGACCTGCGTCTCGGCGATCTGCGGCGCGGCCTCGAAGATGTCCTGAAGCTGGATCGAGTCCACCAGGAAGAAGAGCGCGAAGATCCCGAGCGCGAAGCCGAAATCGCCGACCCGGTTCACGATGAACGCCTTCATCGCCGCCGCGTTGGCGGAGGGCTTGCGGTAGTAGAAGCCGATCAGCAGGTAGGAGGCGAGGCCCACGCCCTCCCAGCCGAAGAACATCTGCGCGAGGTTGTCGGCCGTCACCAGCATCAGCATGGCGAAGGTGAAGAAGGAGAGATAGGCGAAGAAGCGCGCCTTGTAGTGCTCTCCCTCGCGGAAGTTCTCGTCATGCGCCATGTAGCCGAAGCTGTAGAGGTGCACGAGCGCCGAGACCGTGGTGATCACGATCAGCATGACCGCCGTCAGCCGGTCGAGCCGGATCGCCCAGTCCGTGGCGAGCGTCCCGCTCTCGATCCAGCGCAGGATCTGGATCTGCTGGGTTTCCCCGTCGAAGGACAGGAAAACGATCCACGACAGAAGGCAGGAGAGGGCCAGAAGCCCGGTCGCGATCCACTGCGCCGCGGTCTCGCCGATCAGCCGCCAGCCGAAACCCGCGACGAGCGCGCCCACGAGCGGGGCGAAAAGCAGGATCGTCTCCATCGTCTCAGCCCTTCATCACGTTGATGTCTTCCACCGCGATGGTGCCGCGGTTGCGGAAGAAGCAGACGAGGATGGCCAGGCCGATGGCCGCCTCTGCCGCGGCCACGGTCAGCACGAAGAGCGTGAAGACCTGCCCCACGAGGTCGCCGTGATACCACGAGAACGCGACGAGGTTGATGTTGACCGCGAGCAGCATGATCTCGATCGACATCAACAGGATGATCACGTTCTTCCGGTTGAGGAAGATCCCGAAGATGCCGATCACGAAAAGCGCCGCGGCCACCGTCAGGTAGTGTTCCAGTCCTATCATTGTACCGTCCCGTCCTCGGCGTTCACGCGCCGGGTTGTGTCGTGTCCGTTCAGAGGCCCTGCCCCGGCTTCACGTCCCTCAGCTCCATCGCCTTGGCGGGGTCGCGATACATCTGCGCCAGCACGTCCTGGCGCTTCACGTCCGCGCGGTGGCGCAGCGTCAGCACGATCGCGCCCACCATCGCCACGAGCAGGATGAGCCCGGAGAGCTGGAAGAGCAGGAAATACTCGTCGTAAAGCACCATGCCCAGCGCCTCGGTGTTGTGCCGGTCGGCCGGGATGGGCTGCGCGCGCGCGGCCTCGGCGGTGGCGCTTACGTCCCATGTGCCCAGCGCGAGCCCCAGCTGCATCAGCAGCACCACGCCGATCAGCAGCGCGAGCGGCATGTATCTGGCCATCTCGGCCTTCAAGGCGGCGAAGTCCACGTCGAGCATCATCACCACGAACAGGAAGAGCACCGCCACCGCGCCCACGTAGACGATGATCAGCAGCATCGCCACGAACTCCGCGCCGAGCAGCACGAAAAGGCCCGCCGCGCTCAGGAAGGCGAGGATCAGCCAGAGCACGGAGTGCACCGGGTTGCGCGCGATCACCGTGAAGAGCGCGCCGGTGATCAGGGAAAGCGCGAAGAGATAGAAAGCGAAGGCCGCGGCGGTCATTCTTCCTGCTCCTCACTGTCCTGCCAGACATCCTGTGCGAGCTGCATGGCCCGCGTGCTCGCCGGAAGCCCCGCGAAGACCGACATCATGCCGATGGCCTCGACGATCTCCTGCCGGGTGGCACCGGCCTCAAGCAGATGGCGCACGGTCAGCCGCAGATGCGATTCCGCCTGCGCCCCCTGCATGGTCAGACCCGCGAGTGTCAAGAGCAGCCGGGTCCGGGCGTCGAGCCCACCCTTGTTGAAGGCGTTGCCGAACAGCACCTCCATCCAGTCGCGCGGCATCGTGGGCCACATCGCCTCGACCCCCTTCGGCGAAAAGGTCTCGAGCGCGGGGTTCATGGTCTTCGCCATGTCCTGCATGGCCGACACCATCTCCTCGAAGGGGTTGCGCGTGTCGTTCATCGATAGGGCGCGTCCAGTTCGAGGTTGCGCGCGATCTCGGCTTCCCAGCGGTCGCCGTTCTCCAGAAGCTTCGCCTTGTCGTAGAAAAGTTCCTCGCGCGTCTCGGTGGCGAACTCGAAGTTCGGGCCCTCGACGATGGCGTCCACCGGACACGCCTCCTGGCAGAAGCCGCAATAGATGCACTTCGTCATGTCGATGTCGTAGCGCGTGGTGCGCCGCGAGCCGTCGGCGCGCGGCTCCGCGTCGATGGTGATGGCCTGCGCGGGGCAGATCGCCTCGCAGAGCTTGCAGGCGATGCAGCGTTCCTCGCCGTTGGGATAGCGGCGCAGCGCGTGTTCGCCGCGGAACCGAGGGGAAAGCGGCCCCTTCTCGTGCGGGTAGTTCACCGTGGCCTTGGGCGCGAAGAAATACTTCAGTCCAAGCTTGAGGCCATGGAAGAAATCCTGAAGCAGGAAATACTTCGCCGCGCGGCCGTAATCGATGTTCGTCATCCGGAACCTCCTTCGATTCCCTCGGCGGCCCAGCGGAAGATCGCCGCGGCGATCGCCTGTTCGCGCGGGCCGGCCAGTTGGTTGTCCCCCTCCGGCGCCGTCCGGGCGGCCTCTCCCGCCGCGGCGGCAAGATCCATCATGTCGATGTAGCGGGCGTTCAGGATCGCCGTCTTGAGTTCCTGCATGTCAGCCTCCCACGGTCCAACGGGCATAGGCGCCCCAGAACCAGTCGAATTTCGCGGCGAAGGACACGAACACCACCCAGAACAGGCTCATGGGAAGGAACACCTTCCAGCCCAGCCGCATGAGCTGGTCGTACCGGTAGCGGGGCGTCACCGCCTTCACCATGGCGAAAAGGAAGAAGAAGACCGCCATCTTGCCCACCATCCAGAGCGCCCCGTCGGGCAGCCCCGGGATCGGCGACAGCCAGCCGCCGAAGAAGAGCAGGCTCATCAGCGCGCACATCAGGAAGATGGCGATGTATTCGCCGGCCATGAAAAGCAGGAAGGGCGTGGACGAGTATTCCACCTGGTAGCCCGCGACGAGCTCGGATTCTGCCTCCGGCAGGTCGAAGGGCGGTCGGTTCGTCTCCGCCAGCGCCGAGATGAAGAACAGGAACACGATCGGCAGATGCGGCAGCCAGTACCACGAGAAGAAGCCGTAGGCGCCATCCTGGCTGGCGACGATCTGGCTGAAGTTGAGCGAGCCCGACGAAATCACCACCCCGATGATGATGAGCCCGATCGACACCTCGTAGGAGATCATCTGCGCGGCCGACCGCAAGCTGCCGAGGAAGGGATACTTGGAGTTCGAGGCCCAGCCGCCCATGATGACGCCGTAGACCTCGAGCGAGGACATGGCGAAGACGTAAAGGATCGCCACGTTGATGTCCGCGAGCACCCAGCCCTCGTTGAAGGGGATCACCGCCCAGGCGATCACGGCGAGCACGAAGCTCGTCATCGGCGCCAGGATGAAGACCGGGCGGTCCGCGCCCGCGGGCACCACCACCTCCTTGAGGACGTATTTCGCCGCGTCGGCCACCGTCTGGAGCAGGCCGAAGGCGCCCACGACGTTCGGACCCTTCCGCATCTGCACGGCCGCCCAGACCTTGCGGTCCGCGTAGACCAGGAAGAGCAGCGAGATCATCACGAAGGCCAGCACCGACAGGCACTGGGCGACGATGATGAGGCCCGTGCCGAGAGGGGTGGAAAAGAAAGCTTCCATCAGGTCCTCATACCATCGGTATCCCACGTTCGGCGCAGGCGGCGGCCTCGACCTCGGCGTCGATGGTGCGAAGGCCTTCGGGCCGGCGCGCCGAGATGGTGTAAACCGCATCTGCGCGCCAGAGGCCACCCTCTTTGGCGACATTTGTCCGCAGATGGCGCAGGAACTTCCGCGCCCGCGACAGCGTATCGAGCGCCGCCGCGCAGCGCGCGTAGCCTTCGATCTCCTCGAGGCTGGCCGCGCCGCCCATCGCGACGTCGACGCTCAGCAGGTCGAGGTCGAGAAGCCGCGTCTCGACCCCGCGATAGTCCGGTGCCGCCCGCCCGACCGCCTCGGCGGCGGCGGCGTGCGGCCGCTCCGGTGCACACCCCGCCAGCGTGACGGCGGCGGACGCTATGGCGGCGATGCCGCGCATGTCACTCTGCCGCGAGGCGGTCGGTCGCGCGATCGCTCGCGCGGCGCGAAAGCTCGGCCATGAGCTCGCTCGCCCGCGCGACCGGGTTCGTGAGCCAGAAATCCCCGACCGCGAGGCCGAAATCGCCCTCGCCCAGCGCGGCGGGCGCCAGCGGCTCCCACACGTTCTCGGGCACCTCGTCGATCCGCGCGAGATGGGGCGCCGCCGCCACCAGCTTCTGGCGCAGCTGCGCGAGGCTGTCATAGGGCAGAGTCGCCCCCGCCTTTTCCGATGCGGCACGCAGGATCGCCCAGTTTTCCTTGGCCTCTCCGGGCGGGAAGGACGCGCGCAGCGCAAGCTGCGGACGGCCCTCGGTATTGACGAAAAGCCCCTGCTCCTCGGTCCAGGCCGCGGCGGGCAGGATCACGTCGGCGCGATGCGCGCCCCGATCGCCATGGCTTCCCTGGTAGATCACGAAAGCTCCTTCGGGGATCTCGACCTCGTCCGCGCCGAGGTTCCAGATGACGTCGCCCGCGAGCGCCGCGTCGATCCCGCCCTCGCAGGTCGCGCCGGCATCCATCGCGCCCGCGCGCCCCGCTGCCGTGTGCAGCACCAGAAGGCCCGACCCGGTCTTTTCGGCAAGCTGCATGGCCGTGGCCAGCACCGCCTCGCCGTCATCCTCGCGCAGCGCGGCCTGGCCCACGATCACGACGCTCTCGTGCTCGGAAAACTCCGCGGGGGGCGCCTCCGCGAGCTGTGCAAGCGCCGCGCGCCCGGTCCCGGCATGGGTGTAGCCGTAGGTCAGATCCACCGGCCGGCCCACGAGCGTGACCTCGGCGCCCTGCACCCAGGCCTTGCGGATGCGCGCGTTCAGCACCGGCGCCTCCTGCGCGGGATCGCTGCCCACGATCACGACGCGCCGGGCATGTTCGAGATCCTCCACCGCGGCGGTGCCCACATAACCCGAGCGGTTGCCTGCGGGCAGCTTCGCACCGTCGGTCCGGCACTCGACAACGCCGCCATGGCTCTCCACGAGCTGCTTGAGCGCGAAGGCGGCCTCGACCGGGGCAAGGTCCCCAACGAGGCCTGCAAGCCGCTTCGCCCCTTTCACCGCCTCGGCGGCGGCGGCGAGCGCCTCGCCCCAGCCCGCGGGCCGCAGCTTTCCGTTCTCGCGGATGTAAGGCCGGTCGAGGCGCTGGCGGCGCAGCCCGTCCCAGACGAAGCGCGTCTTGTCCGAGATCCACTCCTCGTTCACGCCGTCATGGTTGCGCGGCAGGAAACGCATCACCTCGCGGCCCTTGGTGTCCACCCGGATGTTGGAGCAGAGCGCGTCCATCACGTCGATCGACTCGGTCTTGGTCAGCTCCCAGGGCCGCGCGGTGAAGGCGTAGGGCTTCGAGACGAGCGCCCCCACCGGGCAGAGATCGATGATGTTGCCCTGCATGTTCGATTCGAGCGTCTGGCCCAGGTAGGAAGTGATCTCGGCGTCCTCGCCGCGGCCCGTCTGGCCAAGCTCGGGCATCCCCGCCACCTCGGTGATGAAGCGCACGCAGCGCGTGCAGGAGATGCAGCGCGTCATGTGCGTCTCGACCAGCGGCCCGAGGTCGAGATCCTCGACCGCGCGCTTGGGCTCGCGGTAGCGGGAGAAGTCCACCCCGTAAGCCATTGCCTGGTCCTGCAGATCGCATTCGCCGCCCTGGTCGCAGATCGGGCAGTCGAGCGGATGGTTGATGAGCAGGAACTCCATCACCCCCTCGCGCGCCTTCTTGACCATGGGCGAATTGGTCTTGACCTGCGGCGCCTCGCCCTCGGGACCGGGGCGCAGGTCCTTGACCTGCATCGCGCAGGATGCGGCGGGTTTCGGCGGGCCGCCCACCACCTCGACGAGGCACATGCGGCAATTGCCCGCGATCGAGAGCCGCTCATGGTAGCAGAAACGCGGGATCTCGATTCCGGCCTCCTCGCAGGCCTGGATCAGGGTCATGGCCGGGTCGACCTCGATCTCCCGACCGTCGATGACGATCTTGCGCAGTTCGCTCATGCTCTCACTTCTTTCTCAGACGCGCCTCGAGACCCTTCGGGGCCTTTGCTTTCAAGGAGCATCCGCGTCGGGCTGCGCAAACAAGGCAACAAGATGGACGCAGCTCTTGGGACCGGCTCCTGCTGTGCGGAAAGCTAGAGCAGGGACCCCGGTTCCGCAAGGCGAGGAGGCGACGCCGCGGGGAAAACGGCGGCGGGAACAGGACGAGACGGGAGGTTTCGGGCGCGACCACATCCCGGGCATCCCGCGAGGCCTGCCGCGCCCATGGTCGCGCGCCATTAAGGGCGCTTTCCGGGACCCGCGCGCCCGGAGCGGCGGGGCTGCGGGCTAGCGCCGGTGGCGGGCGTTATTGTATGATAAGCGTGTAT
This sequence comes from Rhodosalinus sp. FB01, assembly GCF_041365715.1. Taxonomy (NCBI): domain Bacteria; kingdom Pseudomonadati; phylum Pseudomonadota; class Alphaproteobacteria; order Rhodobacterales; family Paracoccaceae; genus Rhodosalinus; species Rhodosalinus sp. FB01. The sequence continues at coordinate 389,600 of NZ_JBGFSH010000001.1, forward strand.
GCCCCTAGGGTCGATGCCATCGCCCGACATGTGGAGGATACGATGAAGACCCCGGCCCGCCTTGCCCTCTGTGCCGCGCTCGCGGTCCTGCCCACCCTTTCGGCCGCCGACCGCGCGCTCGTGATCGGCGCGATGCCGGAAGAGCGGCAAGGCCTCTTCGGAGCGTCGAGCCGGCCCGACGTCGCGGCCGCGCTGCGCGCCGCGGGGTTCGAGACTGTCGCGGTCCCCGGGGACGACCTGTCCGAAGCGCGGTCCGCGCTGTCGGATCTGCTAGCCGTCGCGGACGGAGAAGAGCGGATCGTGATCTACCTGTCCGGCGCCTTCCTGCGGGACGACGGGCGCAGCTGGATGACCGAGGCGGGGGCCGAGGGGCCACTCGACCTCGTCACCGTCGAGGGCGCGGCGCTGTCGGTCGAGACGGTCCTCGCCGTGGCCGGCCGGGCGCCTGGCGGGGCGGTCGTGGCCCTGGCGCTGGCCGGAAACGGCCCGGACCCCGGCGCCGGCCTGCGGCGGGGTGCGACGCCGGGCGCGGTGCCGCAAGGCGTGACGGTTCTTCAGGGACCCTCGGCGTCGGTCGCGCGCTTCGTCTCGGAGGATCTGCTGGTGCCGGGACAGCGGCTGGCGACGGCCCTTGCCGCGGCGCGGGATGTCTCCGCGACCGGATTCGTGACCGATCGCGTGCCCTTCCTGCCCGCAGGCCCGGAGCGCGCCGCGATACCCGCACCCGATCGCGACGCCACCGAGCGCGCGCGCTGGGAGGCGGCGCGCGAGCGCGGCGACGCGGCCGCCTACCGCGATTATCTCGACCGCCATCCGGACGGCCGGTTCGCCGACGCGGCGCGCGCGGCCATCGCGGAGATCGAGGCGGAGCCCGATCGCGCCGCCCGGTTGGCCGAGGACGCCCTGAACCTCACGCGCGACGAGCGCCGGCAGATCCAGCGTCATCTCACCCTGCTGGACCATGAGCCGCGCGGGATCGACGGGATCTTCGGCCCCGGCACCCGCGGCGCGATCACCCGGTTCCAGCGCGACGCCGGCCTGCCCGAGACCGGCTACCTGAGCGCGCGGCAGATAGAGATGCTCGACCGCCAGGCGGAGCGGCGGCAGGCCGAACTCGAGGCCGAAGCCGAACGCCTCCGCCTCGAGCAGGAGCGCCGCGATCGCGCGGCGTGGGAGGCGACCGGCTCGGGCGCCGACGAGGCGGGCCTGCGGACGTATCTACAACGCTTCCCGGACGGGCTCTTCGCGGATATCGCGACCGAACGCCTGGCGGACATCGAGGCGGCCAAGCGCGACCGGGCCGCCGAGCGCGACCGCCTGGCCTGGGAGGAGGCCAGAGCCGCCGGCACGGTGGCCGCGTATCAGGCGTATCTGCGCGCCTTTCCGGACGGCGCCTTCGCGGCCGAGGCACAGGCCCGCATTGCCGCGCTGCAGGACGACGGCAGCGCGCGCCAGCTGCAGGCGCGAGAGGCCGAGGAGGCGCTGGGCCTCAACATCCTGACACGCACCCTGGTCGAACGGCGGCTGGACCAGCTGGGGCTGGAGCCCGGGCCGGCCGACGGCGTTTTCGACGAAGCGACGCGTCGCGCGATCCGCCGTTTCCAGCGCGCCCGCGACCTGGCCGTCACCGGTTACCTGGACGAGGCGACGGTGTCGCGGATGCTTTCGGATGTCGGCGGGCTCTTGGAACGCCTGCGCTGACAAGGCACTGTGCCGCAGGCGGCCGCACAAGCGCCGCACGATCGCCGCCCCCTGTGGGGGCAAGCGGCATCGCCCGACCCGGGACCTCCAAGGAGCAACTTCCACATGCGCGTTTTTTCCAACCCTGTCGGACCGGGCTTGCTCTGGTTCGACAATCTCGCCACGGCGGACGGAACTCCCGTCGCATATGATCCGCAGGCGCGCGCGTTCCTTGCTGCGCCGCCCTTCTGCGCGAACCGCGAGATCATCGGGTGCAACTGGATCGCGCCGGAGCAGGGCGCCTTCTGTCGCGCCTGCGCGATGACGGTGCTGGCCCCCGACACGTCGATCCCCGACGCGATCCCGAACTGGGCCCAGACCGAGGCGGCGAAGCGTTGGGTGCTCGACAATCTCGGCCGCTGGCACTGGTTCCGACCCGAGGATGTGGGAACGCGCCCGGCCTTTCACATGCTGGCCGAAGGCCCGACCCCGGTCGCGATGGGCCATGTCGACGGCGTCGTGACGATCAGCGTGGCTGAGGCGGACGAGGTCCTGCGCACCAGCCGCCGCGAGGCGCTGGAGGAGCCGTATCGCACGATGATCGGCCACATGCGCCACGAGATCGCGCACATGCTCTGGTGGCGTCTCAGCCTGCGCGCCGATTTCCTCAAGGCGTTCCGCGCCGTCTTCGGCGACGAACGGGAGGATTACCAGGCGGCGTTGCAGCGTCATTACGGCAACGGACCGCCGCAGGACTGGCGGGCGCGCTTCATTACAACCTACGCCTCCGCGCATCCCCACGAGGACTGGGCCGAAACCGCCGCGCATCTGCTGCACCTGACCGACATCACCGACAGCGTCGCCGCCGCGGGATTCTCGTCGCCGGACCTGCCGGCCCGCGACTGGGATCCCTACTCGGAGCCGGATGCCGACCGCCTCATCCGTGTCGCGGCCGCGCTCGTCGCCGGCATCAACCACGTCAACCGTTCGATGGGGCTCGCGGATGTCTATCCCTTCGTGCTTTCGTCGGCCGCCTGGCGCAAGCTCGTCTTCGTCCACGAGTGGCTGCGCAGAGGGGCGCTCGGACTGTAAGAGACCGGGCGGGAGGGCACGCAGGCCAGCGTCGCCCTCCCCGCTCTGCGCCGCGTTCAGCCGCAGGTCCCCCGTGATTGCCGGAGCGCCACGCGGGCCCGTCGCGACGACCGATGCCGTGGCCGGGACGGGCGCCTCTAATGCCGACCCGCGGTGCAGGTCCCGGATGCGCGTTATCGCCGGGCCGGACTGCATGTCCCGATCGTCCCGAGGGCCGCGGCCTGCGGCTTGGCGATGGCGAAGACGGCTCCCGAGGCGCGATCCCGGCGCGCCTCGTGGCTGGCCTGGCGCAGGGCCTGCGACCGCAATCGCCACTGGCGATGATGCGGTCGATGAGCGCCGTCACGATATCTCGTCGACCTTCCCGGTTCGACACAATCGTCGACCAGCGGTTTCGTTCCGTGCTGAAATCAGTCTTTCGAAAACAGCCCCTGAACGAGGTGCAGCTGATTTGCGAAGGGTTCGGAAAGCAGGGCCTGCGCGAGGTCGTCATTCACGAAAACCGTCTTCGCAACCTCCGGATCGGACCAGATGGCCGGGCCCTCCCGCACGGACGGAAAGGCCCGGACACCCGGATGCACCCCGCCCTCGCTCCTCAGAGCAGAGCGCTCTACGGCGCCGTAGCCGACCCACTCCGATGCATCGGGGTCGATGGTCGGCCGCACGTTGCTGGTCAGCAGGGTGGAGTAACGGGTATCGACGCCCCTGCCGTCTCCGAGTTCCACCCGGATCGGGCGCAGCACGGTCGCACCGAGGTCGAACCGGCGCAGGACCTTCACCATATCGTCGCGAACGTGGATGAAGGAATTGAACCAGAGCGGCACGTCCAGCCGGTGTGCCGGATGGCTGGGCTTGAGGACATAGGTCTCGGGCAGGTCCTCCGGCGCGACCGGCTCGCCGATCCGGGCGCGGTGGTGCACCTTCAGCCGTGGCTTGCGGTTTTCGCGCGAAGTGAGAGCGGGATCGGGCCGAGGGACGTAGCCGCGCGTATAGTCCGGGTCACTGACCGACTGGATGTACCAGATATGCCCTGCCACGGGATCGATCCTTTCTTGTCGCCGCCGTCGGTGGTTGAGATCATCGCGCGGGCGACAAGGCGGGACAAGGGCGCGAACGGGGCACCGCAAGTCGCGGCGGTCCCGTTACTCGGCTCCGCAGGCGGGAGAGAGCCTTGGCCCGCGCGCGCGAGAGCGTCCTGCTGCCGGACGCCCAGCGCAACGATGCGAGCGGGGCTTTCCGGCTCCCGTTCGATTGCCCCAGTATTGACCGATTTACCGGGTAACCCGCGAGCGAGAATGCATATGACGATAAGGGCATGACGGACAGAGATCCTCAACCGCGTCAGGCGCATGTGACGAGTGAAGGCGCCCGTCGCGGCCGCACGGAGCCATGAAGAGCACGGAACCGACACCGAACCGGCACGAGAAGCTGCGCCGCGCGCTCGCTCACCTCGAGCGGGGTGGCGTGAAGGGAGCCCATGCGTATGCGCCCGCCTTCCGGTCGTTGGCACGGGCCGGGTACATCCTCAGGCCCCTGCACTATTGGTCGTTTCTGGGCCTGACGGCATTGGGGTTCTTCATGTTGGTGGTCTTGATCGGCGGCACCGTTACAGTCTGTCTGACGATGGGATTTGTCCCCCGCCCGGTGCATCGCGTCGTGAGCGCGGGTCCCGTGGTCTTCCTTGGAGTATCGGTCGCGTTGGCTCTCGTGTTCGCCGCGGCGCACAAGATCAAGGCGCGCAGTATCCGTTTGCCGAAGTGGCAGGATCTGTGAAACGGGTGGCGACGGCACGCTGGCGCAGATCGGACATGTAAAGGACTTAGGGCTGGCGTCGTGCTGGAGAAGGTCGTCGTAGATGACGGCTTCGAGGTCGCCGTTGCTGGCGTAGCTGCCGTGCCGGATGGGGCTGTTCCTGTGCTCTGCGGCTTGGCGCGGACGTCACATATCCCTGCACGCTGCATCTCCGCCTGCGGCGCCCAGGTCGATCCACTTGGTTTTCATGCCGTGATTGAGGTCGGGTTCGATTACCTCTGGCAGTTCGTGCACCCGTAGGGCATGTGCTCGCCAGATGAACTTGTCATCATTGGTATCGGGCGTGATGCCGCCGACGTCCCGTTCATTTAGACCCCGACGAGGCTCTGTTGCACAAACCCCGTGAGGGATTCATCTTGTGAATCCAGCGTGGTAGCTGTGGTGCATGAGCAGACCGACACCCCCGACCTACAAGACCAGAAACTGGCCAGCCTATAACGAAGCGCTCAAGCGCCGGGGCTCGCTGACGGTCTGGTTCGATCCCGAGATGATCTGGGAGGCCGTGCCGACAGGCAGGCGCGGCCGCCAGCAGACCTACAGCGATACCGCCATCCAGACTTGCCTGACAATGAAGATGCTGTTCGGCATGGCGCTCCGGCAGACGACCGGGTTCGTCGAGAGCCTGTTGCGCCTGGTCGGCCTTGACTGGTCGGTGCCCGACTTCAGCACTCTAAGCCGCCGCCAGAGGACCCTCGCTGTAGACATCACATATCGTGGCTCCAAGGGGCCGCTGCACCTGCTGATCGACAGCACCGGCATCAGGGTCGAGGGCGAAGGCGAATGGCACGCCCGCAAGCACGGCGGCCCCAAACGGCGGGTCTGGCGCGAGATCCATCTCGGAATCGACGAGCAAACACTGGAGGTCCGGGCCGTCGAGATCACCGGGAGTCACATCGGCGATGCACCGGTTCTGCCTGATCTGCTCAGTCAGATCCCGGCGGACCGGGATATCGGGTCGGTCACCGCTGACGGCGCCTATGACACACGCAAATGCCATGACGCCATCGCCGACCGCGGCGCCCACGCCGTCATTCCGCCGCGGAAGAACGCCAAGCCCTGGAAGACGATCACTGCCGGAGCCTTGGCGCGCAACGAGGCTCTGAGAGCGTCGAAATACCTCGGCCGAGCGCTTTGGCGACGATGTAGCGGATACCACCGCCGAAGCCGCGTCGAGACGAAGATGCATTGCGTGAAACTGCCGGGACAGCGCCTCATGGCACGAGACTTCGACCGCCAGGTTGCCGAGATCCAGGTCCGCATCGCCGTTCTCAACGGCCACACCGCGCTCGGCATACCCGTCACAGAGGTCGTAGGATAAGTCTGTCAGGGGAAAGGGGAACCTCGGTCAAAAGCCGATTTGTGCAACAGAGCCACGCCGATCGCTAACGCGCCGCCGAGGATCGCGCCGACATAAGGTATGAACGAGATCAGTCCGCTCATCGTGCCGATCGCGAACCCGTAATTGAGACCGACAAGCAACAGCACACTTGCGTAGGCGGTGTCAGCAAATCGTGTTGGTGCGGGGGCCTGAGACGAACAGCAGCCTGAGGACGTCGAGGGTGCTCCGGTCCGCGTTGTCCCGGGCGGCGTGCCATCGGCCGTAGGCGGCCAGGTTCTTCGACGCCGGTCCGCAGAATGGCTGCATGAATGTGCGGAACCGGCCGATCAGGGCGTTCACGGTGTTGATGTGATGGCTGCGCGGGGCGCGCTTCGAGCGCCTCCCGCCGTTGAGCGCGAAGTGCGGGATACGTTCGTCCTTGGCGATCCGTTCGTAGGTCGCATGGCCGTCCGTGCAGAGCACCGCGTCCGGCGCCATCACCGGCAGCAGGGCGCCGGAGATCGCCGCCTGGCCCGCGTCGGCGATGGCCTCGAAAGCGCGGTGGCCGGCGCGATCCGTGGCCGCGAGAAGCTTCTTCTCCCAGGCCCGCCAGCCGAACGGAGGCGCTGTGGCTGAACCGCCCCGCCGTCGGTAGGCCCGCCACCTCAGACGCGGCGGTGCCGGGTGGTTCATCGGGTCGCGCCTGTGCCGGACCCATTCCCGCGAGCCCTTGCGGCTCTCCCGCTGGTGTGCCTCGTCAGCCTCGACGATGCCGGCGAGGGTGCCGTCGAGCTCGGGCACCAGGGCTCCGATGATCACCATCCGCCAGCGCCAGACGCTGTGGCGCGACGCCCCCAGAACATCGGCCGCGCGGCGGCAGGACATCGGTTGCGGCGCCTCGATCATGTCGCGCGCCAGCGCGGTCACGAGATCGGGACGGTGCACCCGGGCCAGCGGCGTGCCACTGCGGCCCGACCACGTCGCCCCGCAGCCCGAGCAGCGCCATCGCTGGGCCCCGGTCCGGGTCCGGCCCCAACGGCTGCGGCTCTCGCCCCCGCAGCGGACGCATGCGGCCGCCGAGCCGCCCGTCTCAGCACGGGCATCGATCTCGAGCACGGCTTCGGCACGCTCTCGCGCCTCGGCCACCATCCCCTCGACCTTGCGCAGCTCCTGCGGTGTCAGACGGGCGAGCAGGCGGTCAAACTCGGGCGGATCGAAGCGGGGCACGACAGACTCCTCGGTTGGCTCGAGCCTCAAAGCCTACCCTACTGGCGCCCAGGAACAAAGCCGGAACCAACACGATTTGCTGACACCGCCCTTGCGTAATAGATCGCAAGAACCGCACAGACCAAGGCCTGCCCCCGCACGAACCCGGCCAGGGTTGCGTCGATATCGGCCGCGAGATTTCGCACGGTAGCAAGATGATGTCGTGGTATCGCATCGTCGAGTGTGCGGATGAGGCGGTCCCAATCCATGAGCAGATAAAACGCGACGACCGGCATGACCACCCAGAACAGAACCAGCTGGGTCAATCCCGAAACCCCGGCATACAGACCCGCGAGAACCTCTTCGCGGTTCTCGCCAGCGGCCTCCGCGGCATCCGCCAGCAATTCCTTGGTCTGTTCGCTCGCACTGCGGAAGACACCGGGCGATCCCTCGCCGAACACATCCTTGATTTGTGTCAGAGTTTGCGGCGCCCGCTCCAACAGGTTCGCGATCTCCGTCAGAATGATCGGTGCCGCGACCGCGAGGGACCCGAGAAGTCCCCCCATGATCAGCGTCAGAAGAACGGCTGCCCCGGCCGCCCGTGGCACGCCGAGACTTGTCAGCCACCGCATCGCCGGTTGCGAGAAATAAGCCAGGACAGCGCCAATCACGAACGGCAACACGATGTTTGAAATCAGCAAACCCGACAGCGAAATCACCAGGATCAGCGTCACCCAGAACGCCGCCTGAAGGCCCCAAGACGAGGACAGACGCCATCGCGGACGCGCCTCAAGATCCCGTTGCCGGGCTGGTTGCGTGTCAGAAACGTTCGTCATGTCGCCTCGCCGATTACATCGTCGAGCGTCAACGCAGCGGACGCGCAACTGTTCCGATGCGGGGTAGACCTTCTGGTCGAATCTGCGCGCGAGGGCCATACGCAGGGCTTGGCCGGCCAGAACCTTCTATTGATCGGGTTGGAACAAAACCCTGCCCCGCGGGTTCTCTCGGCAGGCGTGCTCAGCTCTGTAACGCGGCACGGAAACCTTAAAAGCGACGATAGGGTAAACGATGAACTGGGATCAGCTGGACCTGCCTCCCTCGCATCCCTCAGTCACAACGAGCGTCCGCGGGTGGGTGGCTAGCGTTCAGTCGCTGCATCGTCCATCAACAGAAATCGTCAGATGAAATTAGCCGTGTCAGGCACTTGTCCCCAATATCGTGCAGAATGGCACCGGAGTGACGCGGTATGAATTTGATCCCCGCACGCGTTTGAAGATCAAGACCAACAGCATGAGAGGTGCCCGGGGCAACCGTGACCTGGCGTCCCGCAAACTGACCCGTGATCATACGGTGAACATGCCCGCAGGCGATCTGCACCGGGCCGTCATGGTCACGCAACAGGTCCTCGAAACGTGGATTGGGGGTGAGGCCAATAGCGTCCATCGCGGATATACCCGTATCAATGGGCGGGTGATGCATGAAGATCAGTACAGGACGGTGCCGCAGATCGCGCAGCGTGACCTCGAGCCACTCCAGTGTTGCGTCGCTCACGGCCCCATGGGCCGCTCCTTCAATCAGCGTATCAAGGCCCAGGATGGTGACACCGTCCAGATCCTCGCGCCAGTTGATCGGCCCTTCATCGGGCATCAATTCGTCCTGCGCAACGACGGCACGCACGGCCTCGCGACTGTCATGATTGCCTGGGATGGCGCACCAAGGCAGCGGCGCCTCGGCCATTATCGCGCGCAAATGGTCATAAGCACCCTCGCATCCCGTTTCGGTCAGATCGCCCGAAATCACAAGCCGCTCCACCGGTCCGATGGCGGGCAACAAGCCTGCCAGCCCGGACAGTATTTTTCGCAGCGCCGCAGCGGTATCGATCGTGCCTTTAAAAAGCTGCTCTTCGGGCATGATGTGAAGATCGGAAATTTGCAGGATGCGGGTCATGGAGTCCTCATTTCACGCCAGCGGTCAGGAAAGCTTGTACAAATTGACGCTGGAAGATCAGAAAACCGATCAAGAGCGGGGCGATCACCATGACTGTGGCTGCAGAGATGACCGAGATGTCGACGCCGTTCTCGGGCGCGCCGAAAAGTGACAAGCCGACCGTCAGCGGCCGGGTGGAGGGCGAGTTGGTGACGATGAGCGGCCAGAGGAAATTGTTCCAGTGGGTCGCCACAGAGACAAGGGCATAGGCGAGATAGGTGGGGCGCGCGGCGGGAACATAGACCCGCCACAGAACGCCCAACGTGCCGCACCCTTCGACGCGGGCGGCTTCGTCCAGATCCTTGGGCACGGATTTGAACGCCTGCCGCATCAGGAAGATACCAAAGGCCGAGGCCATGTAGGGCGCGCCGATGCCCATTATGCTGTCAAGCAGACCCAGGGAGGCCGCGACCCGGTAGTTTTCAACGATCAACACCTCGGGCAGGATGAAAAGCTGCATCAGCACAAGAATGAAAAGCGCGTCGCGCCCACGGAACTCTGTCTGGGCAAAGGCGAAACCGGCCAGTGTGCAAAGCAGGAACTGCCCCGCCAGGATCAGCGAGACCAGCACGAAGGTGTTGAGGAAATAGCGCAGCCAAGGCGCCCCGGCCCAAGCGGTGCGGAAATTCTCAAGCGTCAGGGGCGCGGTCAGACGGAAGTTCACCGCGTCACTGACGTCGTGAAGCGCCGCCCAGAATGCAAAAAGCAGCGGCGAAATCCACAGAATGGCCAACAGGATCGCGGCGGCGGGTTCGATGCAACGGATCATCGGTAATGCACCCGCCGGTCAAGCACGAGGAACTGAAAAGCCGCGACCGCCCCCATCAGGGCCAGCACCAGCACCGTCATCGCCGCGGCTGCTGGTCTGTCGAAATAGGCGAAGGCGTTTTCCCAGATATAGTAGAGGATCAGCTTGGAACTGTCCGAGGGCCCGCCCTTGGTCAGGATGAACAGATGGTCGATCAGCTTGACCGAGTTGATAATTGCATTGACGAGGATGAACAACGTGGTCGGCATCAGGAGTGGCAACACGATCCGGCGGGTATAAGTCCAGCGGCTTGCCCCTTCGATATCGGCGGCCTCTTTCAAGTCGGGCGGAATGGTTTGCAGCGCCGCGAGGTAGAAGATCATGAAGAACCCCGCCTCTTTCCAGATCGTCACCACGCAAATCGCCCAAAGCGCGGTTTCGGGCTCACCCAGCCAGTTGACCGGCTCCGCTCCGAACAGCGCGCCGATCTGGTTGAGGATGCCGAAACTGGGCGTGTAGAAAAACAGCCAGAGGTTCGCCGCCGCGATCATCGGCAGCACGGTGGGGGTGAAATAGGCGGTGCGAATGAAGCTGCGCGCAGGCAGTTTCGAGTTGGCCCAAAGCGCCATGATCAGCGCCAGTGCCATGGAAACCGGAATGGTGACAAGCGCATACGAGAGGTTGTTGCCTGCCACCTGCCAGAAGGTCGGATCGTCGAACAGATAGCGGTAATTCTCCAGCCCCACGAATTCGGCCGGGTTGCGCCGGGTGCCGCGCGACCAAAGCGATGTCACCATGGTGGCCAGCGATGGGTAGAAGGCAAATGCCGTCAGCATGATGAGCGCGGGCGACAACAACAGCCAGCCGTGAAGTGCGCGGCGGCGGCGTGCCAGCGTGAAGGCGTCGGTCATGCGGGTCTCCACGGCCGGGCCGGTTGACTGAACCGGCCCGGCACAGAGCGTTGAGGGCGCTTACTTGTAGGCGCGCAGTTGACGCTCGGCGGCGGCCTGTGCCTCGGCCAGCGCGTCTGCGGGGCTTTTGTCGCCGGTCAGCGCCGATTGGATCGCGGCATTCAGCCCATCGCGAACACGCGCTGTCTCGAAGGTCGAGAATTCGGCAACCGCATGCTCAAGCTGATCGCGCGCCACCAGGGCGGGCGGGAAGTCAGCCGTGTAGGCCTTGAGCGCCTCGGTTTCGTAAGCGGCGGGCGAGACGCCCATATAGCCCGTCTCGATGGACCACTTCGCGGCCTGCTCGGGCGCGGTCATGAACTTGATGAGTTCAAGCGCGGCCTGCTTTTCCTCTTCGGTGGAGTCCTTGAAGAGGTAGAAATTGCCGCCTCCGGTGGGTGATCCCAACCGTTCCTTGCCGGGCAGCATGGCAACACCGAAATCGAACTCGGCATTGTTCTTGACCGCCGTCAGGTTGCCGGTGGAATGCCACATCATCGCGGTCTCGCCCTCAAGGAAGGCTTGGCGCAGCGTGCCCCATTCAACTGTGCCCTCGGGCATGATGCCATGTTCGGTGGAGAGGGACTTCCAGTATTCAAGCGCCTCGACGGTATCGGGGTCGTCGAAATAGGTGGTCAGCCCGTCATTTGACATCAATTCCTGACCGTTCTGGATCGCCAGGGCCTGGAACATCCAGTAGGGATAGCCCGTCGAGGGGATCATCAGGCCGTGATGGTCGTCCGTTGTCAGGGCTTTGCCCATCTCGACCAATTCATCCCACGTGGTCGGCGCCTTTTCCGGGTCAAGGCCCGCCTCGCGGAACATGTCCTTGTTGTAATAGGCGACGATGGTCGACCGCTGGAACGGCACGCCCCATGTCTGGCCCTCGATCTGGCCGTTGGCCATGAGCGCAGGGTAGAAGCTGTTCAGCCATTCCTGCTCCGCCTCGGTCTCGATGGCGCTCTCGAAGGGCACGATGAGGCCTTGCTCGATCAGGTCATAGGCGTCGATGGAAAACATCACGGCAAGCTGCGCCGGATCGCCGGATGCAAGCGCCGCAAGCGATTTGATGCGCGTGTCGTCATCGTTGCCGGCATAGATCGCGTTGACTGTGATATCAGGGTTTTGCGCCTCGAACTCGGCAACGATCCCGTCGACCACGTCGGTCAGCGCGCCACCGACGGCGATGGGGTAATACATGGTCAGCTCGGTCTCGGCCATGGCCGGATTGACGAGCGCGGTGGAGGCCGCCATTATAGCAGATACAGCAGTGATACGGGTCATTCTGAGAGGTCCTCTTTGGCTGTTTGAGTTGAAGTGGGGGCCTTATGGCCATCCTCGGGCGCGGGATTTTGGCGAATGCGCGCCTTTGGATTCTGCTGCGGCTCCTTTTTCAGGCTTCCGGTGACGGAGTCGAAAAGGAGCCGGTTTTCCTCGGGGATAATTACACCAACCATCTGGCCGGGCCGAAACGCGGCCGGGCCGGGCAGGATCGCGGCAAGCCCCTCGGCCGCCGGATGGGTGAGTGCCAGCCGGGTTTCGCCGCCCAGGTACTCGAAATCCTCGATCCGCGCGTCAAGATCGCCTTGCCCAGCCGACACGAGCGAAACAGCTTCGGGGCGCATGCCTATGGTAGAAGCGCCCTCTTGCCCAAGCGCGGTTGCATTAATCAGCGACATGGGCGGGTCACCGATGAATTGCGCGGCAAAAGTGGTTGCCGGGCGCGCGTAGAGCTCCGAAGGCGTGCCAACTTGTTCAATGCGGCCCTCCCGCATCAGCACGATCTTGTCCGACAGGCTCATCGCCTCGCCCTGATCATGGGTCACGTAAACCACCGTCAACGACAGCTTGCGCGCCAGTGTCCGGATGTCGCGACGCACTGAGTGGCGCAACTTGGCATCTAGGTTCGAAAGCGGCTCATCCATCAAACACAGCGGCCGCTCGGCCACCGCCGCCCGGGCCAGCGCCACGCGCTGCCTTTGCCCCCCCGACAGCTCAGACGGTTTGCGCCGCTCCAGCCCCTCCAGCCCCGTCATGGCAAGGACCTCGGCCAGACGCCGCTCCCGGTCCGCGCGGGTGACGCGCCGCACCTTGAGCCCGAATATCACGTTTTCAGCCACGTTGAGATGCGGAAACAGCGCGTAGGACTGGAACACCATCGACAGGTTGCGCTGCGCGGCCGGCAGGGCCGTCACGTCACGGCCGTCGATCCATATGCTGCCCGCTTGCGGCTGTTCCAGCCCCGCGATCAGGCGCAGCATCGTGGATTTTCCGCAGCCCGACGGGCCGAGGATCGACAGAAAGGCCCCTTGCCGCAACTCAAGGCCGATGTCGCACACCCCGCCCTGTCCGTTCCATTGCCGCGTGAGGCCTTCAAGCATCAGAAAGCTCATGTGCCCTCCCCCGCGATGACCAACCGCTCGCCGAGCGACTCCAGCAGCGTGGCGAAAGGCGCACCGGGCTTGGCCTCGGTCACCACATGGTTGGCCTCGTCGAGATGACCGCCGACCGCCGGGGCACGGCGCCCGAATTTCGAGCTGTCCGCGACGAAAATGGAATGGCGTGCGTTTTCCTGTGCTTGGCGGCGGAGGCGCACCTCAGGTGCGTGGAAATCCAGCAGGGAGCCGTCAGTGTCGATGCCGGCGGCACCGTAAATGGCGAAATCCGCGCGGTAGGACGCGAAAAGCTCCTGTGCCAGAGACCCGAGGACGTCCCGATCCGGCAGGCGCAGTTCCCCGCCGGGGATGACAACCCGCGCACCGGGCGCCTCGGACAGGGCCATCGCCGCATTCAGGTTGTTGGTGATGACGGTCAAGCCTTCACGCTCGGCCAGCGCGGCGGCGACAACGGCCGGGGTTGTGCCAATCGAAAAAAATAGCGTTGCACCGTCCGGGATCAGCCCCGCGACGTGGGACGCGATCCTCTGCTTGGCCGCCACATTCAGCGAAGTGCGCGCCGAATAGGGCAGGTTCGAACTGCCCTCGATGAATTCGGCCCCGCCGTGCAAGCGCCGCAATTTTCCCTGCGCACACAGCGCGTTGATATCGCGGCGGACGGTATGGGCCGAGACGCGCAGAACCTCTGCCAACTCGTCCACCATGACGCGCCCGCGGGACTGTGCCGTTTCGAGAATCGCCGACTGTCTGTTCATTCGAGGCCCCTTGCGTGCTCTTTTGAGCGAACACTATGTCGGCTCTATGAAACCGACGCTCATTAAAGCACTTTTGGCTCGGTTCGTTGCGCAAGTTGCGTCGTTGTTTCAAGAGGTTTTGGCGCAGGGGTCATTCTGAGAATTGGTGCGCAGCCTAGGGTCAGGACCCATTGATTGGCTGGTGAGGTCATGATTCACTGCTGAAAAAGCGAGGGGTGACATGAGCAACCTCTTCTGGCTGACGGAGGCGCAGATGGCGCGCATCGAGCCTTACTTCCCGAAGGTGAGGAAGACCAGAAATCGATCCAGTGGATCGATTTCCTGACGAACCGGCAAACCCGGGGGCGACGACCGGCGCGTGCTGTCCGCCATAATCTTCATCAATCGCAATGGCTTGCGATGGTACGACGCACCGAGAAAATACGGGCCGCACAGTTGAAGGGGACCGTGGCCCCAGTGGGGCCGCGTAAGCCCCGGAAACGCTCCACCATCCCTGGAAGCGCTGGAGCGAGAAGGGCGTGTTCGCCCGGATCCTCGCGGGGCTGGCCGCCGGGGAGCCGGAGGAAAGGCGGCGATGATCGACGCGACGTATCTCAAGACGCACCGGACGGCGACCAGCCTGGCGGTGAAAAAGGGGGGCGTGGACGCCTGATCGGCCGGACGCAGGGCGGCATGAACACCAGGCTGCACGGCGTGACCGACAGCCAGGGGCGCCCGATCCGGTTCTTCATCACCGCGGGCCAGGTTAGCGACGACGTCGTCGGCGCGCGGGCGCTGTGCGGGTCCCTGCCGGCGGTCGACTGGCTGATCGCCGACCGGGGCCACGACGCCGACTGGTTCCGGGACGCGTTGCAGGACAAGGGGATAAGGCCCGTTCAGGGCTGATTTGATCCAATGGATCAAATCTGTCCGCCCTTCACCCCCGGCCGGACGTCCCGCGACAAGGCTATTCTTTACGACAAGCGGCGATACAAGCGCCGCAACCGCATCCAGATCATGTTCGGCCGCCTGAAGGACTGGCGGCGCATCGCAACCCGCTACGACCGCTGCCCGAAGGTCTTCCTGTCAGCCATCGCGCTCGCCGCACCCGTCATCTTCTGGCTTTGACCATCATTGAGTCTGGAGCCTAGGGACCCCCTGAGAACCACCGCCCTCACTTCTCTCTCAGCAGCGCGCCGATGGCGCTGCCCCGGGCGATTTCCCGCCGGCCGAGATCGCAGATATCGGCCAGGCTTTCCGGGTCGGCCCCCTGCTGGTGGACATAGCGCTCGCCGAGGGCGCGGATGCGCGCCTTTTCGTCCTTGCTGTTCACGTAGGCGTCGATCTCGGACTTCGTATAGCCGAGGTCACGGGCGCGGTTTTCCAGCCGGTTCAGCGTGGCGAGCGCCCGAAGCATCCGCGCGTCGATGGTGTCGCAGCGGGTGCGGATCTCGTCGGCGATGGCCACGGCCAGGAGGGCGCCATCGATCTCCTTCACCTCCCGCAACGGCGGGCGCGCGTCGGAGGCGGTGGCGGTGCCGGCCAGGAGCAGGGCGGCGAGGGCGGCGGCAATCGGTCTTCGCATGGTCGAACTCTCCCCGGGTTCGCGGGATGCATCGTGGTCCCGCGCGTCGCCCAAGAGACGACACATGATCGCCTGTCATGCAATAACACGGGGTCCGCCGCGCCTCTCTGGCGACCATACCGTCCTACCAGCCCAGGCACTCTCCCTGAAGAAGGAGCGCGCCATTCTCGATCCGCAGCGCGGACGCCTCGGCATCGGGCGAGAGCGTCCAGCGCACCGCCGAGGATCCGTAATTGCGGATGCAGTAGACGGTCGCCTCGTAGCGGCCGGCCTCGCGGGCGCCGGCAAGCCCCTGCCCGGCATTGCGCACCGAGATCGTGAACTTCTCCCGCTCGCCACCGATGGTCGAGACGCTGGCGGGATAGATGTTGCCGTCGAACGCCACGCGGCTCTGGCCCTGGCCGCACGCGGCCAGCGTCGCTGCCGCGGCCAGCGCCGCGATGATCGCGCGCCGCCGCCCTCTCATTCCGCGGCCACCGCGCTCGCGCGGCCCGTCTGCTGCGCCTTGATGCGGTCCTCGATCTCGTCGCGGAAATGCCGGATGAGGCCCTGGATCGGCCAGGCCGCCGCGTCGCCCAGCGCGCAGATCGTGTGGCCCTCCACCTGCTTGGTCACGTCGAGCAGCATGTCGATCTCCTCGACTTCCGCCTCGCCGTTCACCAGACGCTCCATCACGCGCATCATCCAGCCCGCGCCCTCGCGGCAGGGCGTGCACTGGCCGCAGCTTTCGTGCTTGTAGAATTTCGACAGCCGCCAGATCGCCTTGATGATGTCGGTGGACTGGTCCATCACGATCACCGCCGCCGTGCCGAGGCCCGACCGGTTCTCGCGCAGCCAGTCGAAATCCATGATCCCCTCGCGCATGACCGAGGCGGGCAGCATCGGCACGGACGAGCCGCCGGGGATCACCGCCTTGAGGTTGTCCCAGCCGCCGCGGATGCCGCCGCAATGCCGCTCGATCAGTTCCTCGAAGGAGATCGACATCTCCTCTTCGACCACGCAAGGGTGGTTCACATGCCCCGAGATCGCGAAGATCTTGGTGCCCGTGTTGTTCGCACGCCCGAAGCCCGCGAACCAGTCCGCGCCGCGGCGCAGGATGGTGGGCACCACCGCGATGGATTCGACGTTGTTGACCGTCGTGGGGCACCCGTAGAGGCCCGCGCCCGCCGGGAAGGGCGGCTTCATGCGCGGCATGCCCTTCTTCCCCTCCAGGCTTTCCAGAAGCGCCGTCTCCTCGCCACAGATGTAGGCGCCCGCGCCGTGATGCAGGTAGAGGTCGAAATCCCAGCCCGAGCCGGCGGCGTTGGGGCCCAGCAGCCCCGCCTCGTAGCATTCGTCGATCGCGGCCTGCAGCGCCTCGCGCTCGCGGATGTACTCGCCGCGGATGTAGATGTAGCAGGCATGCGCCCCCATCGCGAAGGACGCGATCAGGCAGCCCTCGATCAGCGTGTGCGGATCGTGGCGCATGATCTCCCGGTCCTTGCAGGTGCCGGGCTCGGACTCGTCGGCATTGACCACGAGGTAGGCCGGGCGACCATCGGATTCCTTGGGCATGAAGGACCATT
Source organism: Rhodosalinus sp. FB01 (assembly GCF_041365715.1). Lineage (NCBI taxonomy): Bacteria > Pseudomonadati > Pseudomonadota > Alphaproteobacteria > Rhodobacterales > Paracoccaceae > Rhodosalinus > Rhodosalinus sp. FB01. Next base: position 406,672 of record NZ_JBGFSH010000001.1, read on the forward strand.
TCAGGCCCGTGGGGAAGCCTGCGCCGCCCCGGCCCCGCAGGCCCGATTTCTTCATCTCCTCCACGATCGCGTCGCGGCCGCGGGCGATGATCGCGCCGGTGCCGTCCCAGTGGCCGCGCGCCTTCGCCCCGGCGAGCGAGCGGTCATGCATGCCGTAGAGGTTGGTGAAGATACGATCTTCGTCCTTCAGCATCGAACAGTCCTTCCCAGCTCCGGGCGCGTCCTCATCGGTCGCGGGCGCGCCACAGTCTTGCCGCCACCACGAGCGCCCAGAGAAAGGCGCCCATGGAGGCGAAATAGATCAGCATCTCGTAGCGCACAGGCAAACCTGCAAGCGCCACGAGCCAGGGCGCGAGGATCGCGGCGAGACCGGCGCCGGCGATCACGAGCGCGGCGATCCGCCCCTGCCGCGCGATCCGTCGCTGCCGGTCCTCCGAGTTCATCGCGCCCCCGTCGTCAATCGCTCTTTGCGGCGGCCAGGTCCTTCGCCTGCGCCACCCAGTCGTCGCGGGTCACCCGGCCCTTGAAGCCTTCGAGGTTCTCGTCGACCCAGGCGATCTCGTCCTCGGACCATGCCGCGATCTGGTCGAAATGGTAAAAGCCGAGGCTGTTCAGCAGCGTCTCGAGCTTCGGGCCGACGCCCTTGATCTTCTTCAGATCGTCCGCCTGGCCGCCACGGGGGGCCGACAGTGTCGCCGGCTTCGTCCCGCCCCCGGCCCCGGCGGCCTCCTTCGCGGCGGCCGCGCCGGCCTTGCCGGCGCTCTCTTCCGGACCGGCCGATTTCGGCGCGGCGGTGCTGGCGGCGGCCTTCGCGGCGGGCGGCGCCGCGGAGGCCGGGGCGGACGACGCCGGCGGCACGTGGCGCGGCGCCGGCGCTTCGGTCTCGGCCATGTCCAGCGCCTCCAGCTTTTCCCGGCGAAGCGGCTCCATCCCGGTCAGCTCGCCAAGCGTGGTGTCCTCCAGCGGATTGCCGAGTATGCCGCAGACCTTGCGTTGAAGCACGACGCCCATGCCGGCCCCGAACGCGCCGCCCAGAACGAGCGCGACCAGGAACCACATCCTGTCGTTCAGCGCCACCACCATGCCAAGCCCGGCCACGGCGGCGAGGCCCCAGCAGAACTTGAGGCAGGTATCGTCCTTGCTGCTGGTCGTCATTCCCATTCCCCCTCAGATGTCGGTTTGCAAGGCAGCGTCAATAGACATCGCCCTTACTAACACGCTCCGAGAAATCCGTCTCTCCCCCTTCGGAAAGAACCCGTGCCTGCTCCACCCAGTTGTCGCGCGTGACGCGGCCCTTGAAGCCCTCGAGGTTCTGGTCGACCCAGGCGATCTCCTTCGCCGTCCAGCCGGCGATCTGGTCGAAATGGTAAAAGCCCAGACCGCGGAGAAGCTTTTCCAGCTTCTTGCCGATCCCCTTGATCTTCTTCAGGTCGTCCGGCCCGCCTTCGCGCGGGGCCTCCAGGCCCTCGGGTCGCGTGCCCAGATCGGCGGCATCGGGTTCGGGCCGCGGCGCGTCGGGGTCGAGCCTGGCCTCGGGGGCCGGAGCGCCGCTCTCGGGCTTGCCCCGGCCCTTCACCGGGGCCTCGCGCCGGTCGATCCCGGTGTCGTCGGCGGGCAGTTCCTCGGCGAGGACCGGCGTGTGCGGGTCGGGCTCGGGCGCGGTGTCGTTGCCGGACCGGTCGCGCCACGGGGTCACGAGAGGCACCTCGCTGCCGTCGATCCGCTTCACGGTGTCGCCCAGCTCCTCGGCGAGCGCGACGGAGGCGTTGCGCGGCAGGCGCTCCTCGCCATGGGCGTGCAGGCTCGTCAGCCCGCCCGCGGGTTCGGACGCGTAGCGCCCCTGCTGCGGCCCCGGCAAGGGCACCTCGCCCGCCGCCAGCGCATCGAGTATCTCGCCCAGCCGCCCGGCGGTCAGATCCTCGTAATAGTCCTTGCCGATCTGCGCCATCGGGGCGTTCGAACACGCGCCGAGGCACTCGACCTCCTCCCACGAGAACTTGCCGTCAGGGCTCAGCTCGTGCGGTTCCCGGGCGATCTTCTCGCGGCAGACGCCGATCAGGTCCGCGGCGCCGCAGATCATGCAGGAGGTCGTGCCGCAGACCTGCACATGCGCGACCGAGCCCACCGGCGCGAGCTGGAACATGAAGTAGAAGGTCGCGACCTCGAGGGCGCGGATATGCGCCAGGCCCAGCAGGTCGGCGACGTATTCGATGGCCGGCCGCGACAGCCAGCCCTCCTGCTCCTGCGCGCGCCACAGAAGCGGGATGATGGCGCTGGCCTGCCGGCCCTCGGGATATTTCGTCATTTGCGCCCGCGCCCATTCCAGATTGGCGGGGGTGAAGGCGAAACTCTCCGGTTGTTCGTGGTGAAGACGGCGAAGCATGGAAGCTCCCTCGGTTGATCGCTCAGGCGGCGGGGGCGCAGGGCCCGGAGACGAGCCGCACGCCGCCCTCGGACGTGCGCACCGCCTGGTCGCTGGCAAGGCGGTATTGCGAGATGTCGAGAACCTGCTGGCGGGTGAGGCCGGCCTGAAGCTCGACCGGCGCGTAATCGGATTCGTAACGCAGCTCACAGCCGATGCTGGCCACGGCGAGATCGTAATCCGCAAGCTGCGCGTCGCTCACGTTCTCCGGCGGCATCGCGCAACCCGCGAGCGCGGCTGCCGCGGCGACCGCGAGCACGGCGGCGCGGGGCAGGCCCAATTCTGTCGTCGTCGTCATTCTTGCCCGTCCCCTCCTTTGCTCCGGGGTCGCCCCCGGGCGCCGTCTTAGCGGTCGATCTCTCCGAACACCACATCGAGCGTGCCGATGATCGCCGCCACATCGGCCAGCTGATGGCCGCGCGAGATGTGATCCATCGCCTGCAGGTGCAGGAACCCCGGCGCGCGCAGCTTCGCGCGGTAGGGCCGGTTGGTCCCGTCAGCCACCAGGTAGACCCCGAATTCGCCCTTGGGCGCCTCGACCGCGGCATAGACCTCGCCCTCGGGGACGTGGAATCCCTCGGTGTAGAGCTTGAAGTGATGGATCAGCGCCTCCATCGAGGTCTTCATGTCGCCGCGCGAGGGCGGCGCGATCTTGCCGCGCGCGATCACCTCGCCCGGTTCCGCGCGCAGCTTCACGATCGCCTGTCGGATGATCTTCACGCTCTCGCGCATCTCGGCCATCCGCACGAGGTAGCGGTCGTAGCAGTCCCCGTTCTTGCCCACGGGCACCTGGAAGTCGAACTCGTCGTAACACTCGTAGGGCTGCGCACGGCGCAGGTCCCAGGCAAGGCCGGAGCCGCGCACCATCGGCCCCGAGAAGCCCCAGTCGAGGATCTCCTGCTCGCTGACCACGCCGATATCGACATTGCGCTGCTTGAAGATCCGGTTCTCCGTCAGAAGCCCGTCGATGTCGTCGAGCACGGCCGGGAACGTCTCGGACCACGCCTCGATGTCGTCGAGGAGCGCGGGCGGCAGATCCTGGTGCACGCCGCCCGGGCGGAAATAGGCGGCGTGAAGCCGCGCGCCGCAGGCGCGCTCGTAGAAGACCATCAGCTTCTCGCGCTCCTCGAACCCCCAGAGCGGCGGGGTGAGCGCGCCCACGTCCATCGCCTGCGTCGTCACGTTCAGCAGGTGGTTCAGCACCCGTCCGATCTCGGAGTAGAGCACCCGGATCAGGCTCGCCCGGCGCGGCACCTCCACGCCGGTGAGCTTCTCGATGGCGAGGCACCAGGCGTGTTCCTGGTTCATCGGCGAGACGTAGTCGAGCCGGTCGAAATAGGGCAGGTTCTGCAGGTAGGTCCGGCTTTCCATCAGCTTTTCGGTGCCGCGGTGCAGCAGCCCGATATGCGGATCGCACCGCTCCACGATCTCGCCGTCGAGCTCCAGAACGAGACGCAGCACGCCATGCGCCGCCGGGTGCTGCGGCCCGAAATTGATGTTGAAGTTGCGGATCCGTTGCTCGCCGGTGAGCACGTCGTCGAACTGGCCGTCCATCATCCTATCCTCATCTCACCCAATCGTCTGGCAAGCCGCCCGGAATTCGCTCCCGGACGGCGCGGTATTGAGGCTCGAGCCATACCCGAAGACGATCATGCATCTTGGTTTCAATCGACTCTGCGGCACCTTCGTTCAGCGGATCGACCGAAGGCGGGGGCATCGCGCTCAGGCCGAGAAACGTGCACAGTCTTCCCAACGCCGGTGCCGTGAACAGTTCCTCGAAAAAGGCGACGTGAACCCGATCTCGCGCGACTTGACCGAAAAGCCGATCAAGAGTGCCGCCGTAGTCACAGAAAGCTGCCATGCTGTGCTGCAAGTCGAGGTTCCCTGCAAGGAAGTCTTCTGCAAGCTGATGGGCTGTCACGCTGCGGCCCTCGCGGCGTTGCGCGATGCGTGCGCGCATTCTCAGATGCGACCACAAGCGCGCGACCGGATCTCTCAGAATGAATACGAACCGCGCGTCGCTGCCAAGAGCTGCCATCCGCGAGAACGCGTTACCGTCGAGCGTGGCGTATTGGGGTGTGATGTCGCCGCAGCGCTTCGCCCCAGACCGCGCGGCCTGTCGAGGCCAAAGGTAGGCCAGATAGTCACGGGACGTTGCATCTGCCCTGTCCAGAAGGTCCGCCCACTCAATCGCGTCGCGAAGGAAGGACAACTCTTTCGTCCTCAGTCCGCCCGGTTTCGAAAATCTCGATTGGCGACGCAAAGCCTCGCTTACCCGCACTTCCAGTTGCCGGGCCACTGCATCGCGCCTGCCGGCCTTGCGATCAAAGAAATGGATTTCCTTGACGCTTCGCATGTAGCATTCCGGGTGCTGCGCAAAGTAAGAGTGCAACCAGGTCGTGCCGGCTTTGGCTGCACCGATGCAGTAAAAGATTGGTGCTTCACCAACCTCTTCGCGGCAACCGCGATAGCGCAAGTGATCGTGCTGCCGCATGTCAAATCGCTCCGCAACTCGCCTGCCACGACGGCGGCAAACGGCCCATACGGGCCGCAACGGTATCGTATTGCGGGGCGAGGCGCGCGAGCGCGCGGGCGCGCAGGTCGGGGTCGAGCGTCGCGGGCACGCCCTCGTGCACGGGGGTCGCGGCCGCGGGGCGCGGGGTCAGGCCGAGGAAACGGCACAGCGCGTCGGGCACGGGCGCGGTGACGACCTCCTCGAAGAAGCCGAGAAAGAGCCGCGCGGGTTCCAGCGCGGCATCGAGGCGCGACAGGACGCCGGCATAGTCGCCCCGCGCCGCCACGTCGCGATGCCCGCCGTCGAGCCACTCCGCCATGAGCCGGTTGGCGCGCGGGCCGAGCGCCGCGCCCTCGGCATCGCGCCGGGCGACCATGCGCAGGTTGGACCAGAGCCGCGCCAGCGGGTCGCGCATCAGGTAGACGAAGCGCGTGCCCGGGCTGAGCGCCTGCATGCGCCGAAGCCAGTCGGCGGGCAGCAACGCGTAGGCGGGCGTGATGTCGCCCACCAGCCGGGCCTCACCGCGCCCGCGCATCAGGTAATCGAGATAGGCGGCGTCGGTCGCGGCATGGGTCACCTCGGCCAGCTCCTGCAGGGCGCTCACGCGTCGGAGCGCGCGGGTCTGCCCGGCATCCGCCCGCCGCGCCTCGGCCGAGATCGCCGCGTCGAGCTTGCGCAGCCGGCGCGGCCGCCGGCCCGCCTGCAGCGTGTCGAAGAAGTGAAGTTCCTTCACGCTTTTCATCCTGCACTCCGGGTGCCCCCGCAGGTAGCGGTAAAGCCAGCCGCTGCCAGCCTTCGTGGCGCCGAGGCCGAACAGAAGCAGGGGCTGGGCCATGCGGCGCGCCTTACCCGCGCCTGGCGGACACGTCGTCCCTGAAGGCCATGACCCACAGCAGCACCACCGCCCCGAGCGGCACGAGCGCCGCCAGCGCAAGCCAGCCGGGCATCCCGAACCGCGGCAGAAGCTTCCAGAAGGGTACGACGACGAGCACCGCGATCAAGAGCAGTCCGATCAGGCCGCCGCCGTTCATCGGCCCCATCATTTCGCGGCCTCCTCACCCTTCTCGTCGCCGGGCAGGATGTAATCCGCGCCTTCCCAGGGGCTCATGAAATCGAACTGCCGGTATTCCTGCACCAGCTTCACGGGCTCGTAGACCACGCGCTTCTGCACCTCGTCATAGCGCACCTCGGTATAGCCCGTGGTCGGGAAATCCTTGCGCAGCGGATGACCGCGGAAGCCGTAATCGGTGAGGATGCGGCGCAGGTCCGGATGGCCGGAGAAGAGGATGCCGAACATGTCGAACACCTCGCGCTCGAACCAGCCGGCCGAGGGGTGCACGTCGGTGATCGAGGGCACCATGTCGTCCTCGCTCACCGGGACCCGCAAGCGGATGCGGTGATTCTGGTACATCGACAGCAGGTGGTAGACGAGGTCGAAGCGCTTGGGCCGCTCCGGCCGATCGACCGCGGTGATGTCCACGAGGGTGGAAAAGCCGCAGGCCGCGTCGGATTTCAGGAACTCCACCAGCCCCGCGATGCGCGCCGGCGTGACCGACACGGTCAGCTCGCCGCGGGTCACTTGCCAGGACAGCACGCAGTCGGGTCGCTTCGCCTCGACATGGGCGCCGAGTTCTTTGAGGGCGTCGGTCATGCTTACCTTTCCGTTACGGGCCGGCCGCGTCAGCGCGTGATGGTGCCGGTGCGGCGGATCTTCCGCTGAAGCTGGAGGATGCCGTAGAGCAGCGCCTCGGCAGTGGGCGGGCAGCCGGGCACGTAGATGTCCACCGGCACGATCCGGTCGCAGCCGCGCACCACCGAATAGCTGTAGTGGTAATACCCCCCGCCATTGGCGCAGGATCCCATCGAGACCACGTAGCGCGGCTCGGGCATCTGGTCGTAGACCTTCCTGAGCGCCGGCGCCATCTTGTTCGTGAGCGTGCCCGCGACGATCATCACGTCGGACTGGCGCGGGCTCGCGCGCGGCGCGACGCCGAACCGTTCGGCGTCGTAGCGCGGCATCGAGGTGTGCATCATCTCGACCGCGCAGCAGGCCAGCCCGAAGGTCATCCAGTGAAGCGAGCCGGTCCGCGCCCAGTTGATGAGGTCCTCCGTCGTCGTGACGAGGAAGCCCTTGTCCTGCAATTCGCGGTTCAGAAGCTGCGTGCCGTGCTCGGGATCCGGGCCGGCCGCGTTCGCGCCGGTGGTCACTGCCATTCCATGGCCCCCTTCTTCCATTCATAGGCGAAGCCTGCGGTCAGCACCGCGAGGAACGCCATCATCGACCAGAACGCCGTCATCGAGATGTCCTGGAAGGCCACCGCCCACGGGAACAGGAAGGCGATCTCGAGGTCGAAGATGATGAACAGGATCGACACCAGGTAGAAGCGCACGTCGAATTTCATCCGCGCGTCGTCGAAGGCGTTGAAGCCGCATTCATAGGCCGACACCTTCTCGGGGTCGGGATTTCGCACCGCGATCACCGTGGCCGCGAGGATCAGCACCAGCCCGAGCCCGATCGCGATGGCCAGGAAAACGAGGATGGGGAGGTATTCCCTGAGCGTCTCTTCCACGGAGCTCTCCTTGTCATGCCCGCCCGCAGGCGGCGGCAGCGCGCCGCGCCCGTCAGGCAACGATCTACTCTCCACCCCCGGGGCGGTCAACCGACGCCGATGCCGCGGCACCCGATCCGGCCGCGGCGACACATGCTGCATACCGCCGCATGCGGCCGGTGCAAAGCCTGGCGGCTACCCCTCTGCCCAGCCGGGCGCGCGCCGCTCGAAGAAGGCGGCGATGCCCTCGGCCGCCTCGGCGCTTTCCCAGCGATCGGCGAGTGCTGCGACGGTTTGCGCGCTATCCGCCTCCTCCACCGGGCGCGAGCGCGCGCGCAAGAGCGCCTGGGCCTCCGCCACCGCCCCCGGCGCGCAGGCGAGATAGGGCGCGACCTCGGCCTCGACGGCGGCAGCGAGGTCGTCGGCCGGCACGGCGCGGGCGCGGCGCGCCCATGCGCGCCCCGCCGTAGGGCCCGATGGTGGTCGGGATGAGCCCCAGCCGGGTCTCGGTGAACCCCATGCGGATCCCTTCCGCGCCCACCGCGACGTCGCAGACCGAGGCGAGGCCCACGCCACCGCCGAAGGCGTTGCCGTGGATGCGCCCGACGAGCGGCCTGGGCAGCCGGTCGAGCGCCATCAGCATCCGCGCGAGCGCGCCCGCCTCCGCCATCCGCGTCTCGCGCCCGGCCTCGATCTGCGCGCGCATCCAGCCGCGATCACCGCCGGCGCAGAAGCTCTCGCCCTCGGCGGCGAGGACCACCACGCGGACCTCCTCGTCGGCGCCCAGCCGCCCCACGGCGGCGGAGAGCTCGGCGATCATCTGCGCCGACATGGCGTTGTGCTTCTGCGCCCGCGCGAGCGTCAGCGTCGCCACGCCGCGCTCATCGCGGCCGATCCGGATCGTCTCGAAGTCCTGCATGTCATCCGCTCCCGACTGCCTCCGCCTCACCAGGGCAAGGCTTTTCGAAAAGCCTTGCCAGCACCTGCCGCGGGATGTCCCGGCACGACATGGCCCCCGGGCCGCGCGCCGGACGGCCGCGCTTTCGAGCCCGGCCGCGCAGCGGGTCGCGCAAGGCTTTTCGAAAAGCCTTGCCTCACGCCCCGCGCATCGCGCGCGCCATCGCCGCGGCCTCGCCCAGCACGTCCATGTCGAGCCCGGTCGCGTAACCCAGCTCGGCAAGCCGCGCGGCCACCCGCTCGGTCGCCACGTTGCCCGCCGCGCCCGGCGCATAAGGGCAGCCGCCGAGACCGCCGACCGCCGCGTCGAAAACCCGCAACCCCATGTCGAGCGCCACCTCGACGTTTCGAAGCGCGCGGCCAGCCGTGTCGTGGAAATGCCCGGCCAGCCGCGCGGCCGGAACGGCCGCCACCACCGCCTCGAGCATTGCGCCGACGCGCTCCGGCGTGCCTTGCCCCAACGTGTCGCCGAGGCTGATCTCGTAGCAGCCCATCGCGTCGAGCGCGCCCGCGACCTCCGCCACCTTCGCCGGCGGAACCGGCCCGTCATAGGGGCAGTCCGTCACGCAGGAGACGTAGCCCCGCACCGGCAGGCCCGCGGCCCGCGCGGCCTCGACGACGGGCCGGAACCGCTCGAGGCTCTCGGAGATCGAGGCGTTGATGTTGGCCTTCGAGAAGCCTTCCGAGGCCGCCCCGAACACCGCGATCTCGTCGGCCTGCGCCGCGATGGCCCGTTCGAGCCCGCGCATGTTGGGGGTGAGCGCGGCGTAGGAGACGCCGGGCGCGCGGCGGATGCCCGCGAGCACCTCCGCCGCATCCGCCATTTGCGGCACCCATTTCGGCGAGACGAAGCTCGCCACCTCGATGCGCCGGAACCCCGCGCGGCTCAGCAGATCGACAAGCGCGATCTTGTCGGCCGTCGGGATCGGCGCCGTCTCGTTCTGAAGCCCGTCGCGCGGGCCCACCTCGAAGATCTCCACCCGTTCCGCCATGGCCTGCGCTCCTCAGCCTTCCTCCGCCTCGAGCCGCACCAGCGCCGCGCCCGCCTCGACCTGGGCGCCCTCGGCCGCCAGCACCTCGGCCACCACCCCGTCGCGCGGCGCGGCGAGGGCGTGTTCCATCTTCATCGCCTCGAGCACGGCCAGCCGCTCGCCCGCACGCACCGTCTGGCCGGGCGTGGCGATCATCGCGCGCAAGAGGCCCGGCATCGGCGCCTCGATCACGTCCGCCCCGTGTCCGGCCGCCCAGGCCTGCGCCAGCGGATCGACGATCTCGAACTCCGCCCCGGAGACCCCGAAAACCGTGACCGCGCCGGCGGCGACATGGGTTCCGGCCGCCGGCCGGCCGCCGATCCGCCAGGCGCCGTCGCGGCGCTCGCAGGACAGTTCCGTCCCGGCGATCTCCACGACCCGCCGATCGGGGCCAAGGCACGTTATCCCGGCCTCGATATCCGTCTCGCCAAGGCGGAGCGCGACGCGCCACCGCAGCGGCGCCCACAGCGCGAAGCCCGTCGCGGGACCCGCCGGCGCGAGAAGCCCGGCCGCGGCGAGCGCCGCCTCGGCCCGGGTTTCGGGCGACGGCGCGGGCGCCGTGGCGAGCGCGTCGAGATCGCGCGCGATCAGCCCCGTGTCCACGTCGCCCTTGCCGAACCCGTCATGGCGTGCGAGCGCGCGCAGGAAGGCGAGGTTCGTCACGGTGCCCGCCACCTCCGTCTCGTCGAGCGCGCGCCGGAGCTTCGAGAGCGCGATGTCCCGCGTGGGTCCGTGGACCACGAGCTTCGCGATCATCGGGTCGTAATGCGGGGTGATCTCGTCGCCCGCGCGCACCCCGGTGTCCGCGCGCACGGCCGCGGGAAAACCCAGATGCGACAGCCGGCCCGTCGCGGGCAGGAACCCCTTCGGCACATCCTCGGCATAGAGCCGCGCCTCGAAGGCGTGGCCCGAAAGCGCGAGCTCCTCCTGGCGCGCGGGCAGAGGCTCGCCCGCCGCCACGCGGAACTGCCACTCCACCAGATCGACGCCCGTGACCGCCTCGGTGACGGGGTGCTCCACCTGCAGCCGCGTGTTCATCTCCATGAACCAGAACCGGTCGGGCCGGAGTCCCTCGGAGGCGTCCACGATGAACTCCACCGTGCCCGCGCCGCGATAGCCGATGGCTTCCGCCGCGCGCACGGCCGCGCGCCCCATCGCCGCCCGCATCTCGGCGGTCATTCCGGGCGCGGGGGCCTCCTCGATCACCTTCTGGTGACGGCGCTGGAGCGAACAGTCCCGTTCGAAGAGATGCACTGCCCGCGCCCCGTCCCCGAAGACCTGGACCTCGATGTGGCGCGGCTTGGCGACGAATTTCTCCACCAGAACGGCCGGGTTGCCGAAGGCGCCTCGGGCCTCCGCCCGCGCCGAGGCGAGCGCCGCCGGGAAGTCCTCCGCCCGCTCGACGAGGCGCATGCCCTTGCCGCCGCCGCCCGCCACCGCCTTGATGAGCACCGGGTAGCCGATCGCGTCCGCGGCGCCCGAGAGATGCTCGTCGTCCTGGTTCTCGCCGTGATAGCCCGGAACCACCGGCACTCCGGCGCGCTCCATCACCGCCTTGGCCGCGTCCTTGAGCCCCATGGCCCGGATCGCCTCGGCCGAGGGGCCGACGAAGACGAGCCCCGCCGCCTCCACCGCGGCCACGAAGTCGGGGTTCTCCGACAGGAACCCGTAGCCCGGATGGATGGCCTGCGCGCCCGCGGCCCGCGCGGCCTCTATGATCGCATCGCCCCGGAGATAGCTCTCGCCCGGCGCCGGCGGCCCGATCCGCACCGCTTCATCGGCCATCTCGACGTGACGCGCGCCCGCGTCGGCATCGGAGTAGATCGCCACGCTGCGCAGCCCCATCGCCTGCGCCGTCTCGATGACGCGGCAGGCGATCTCCCCGCGGTTGGCGATCAGAACGCTGTCGAACATCTCACGCCCAGCCCTTCTTCTTGGCCCGAAAACTCCGGGGGAGTCGCGCGGCACGCGCGACGGGTGCAGCGCCCCCGGCCCCCCTGGCAGCCGGGCGCCTCACATCCGGAACACGCCGAAGCGTGTCTCCTCGATCGGCGCGTTGAGCGTGGCCCGCAGCGACAGCGCCAGCACGGCGCGGCTCTTGCGCGGGTCCACCACGCCGTCGTCCCAGAGCCGCGCGGCGGCATAAAGCGGGTGGCTCTGCCGCGCGAACATCTCGATCGTGGGCCGCTTGAAGGCCTCCTCCTCCTCGGCGGGCCAGTCCTCCCCCGTGCGCTCCATGGCGTCGCGCTTGACGGTGGCGAGCACGCCCGCCGCCTGCTCGCCGCCCATCACGCTGATGCGCGAATTGGGCCAGGTCCAGAGGAAGCGGGGGGAGTAGGCGCGCCCCGCCATGCCGTAATTCCCCGCCCCGAAGGAACCGCCCACCAGCAGCGTGATCTTGGGCACCGCGGTGGTGGCGACGGCGGTGACCATCTTCGCGCCGTGGCGCGCGATCCCCTCGTTCTCGTAGCGCCGGCCCACCATGAAGCCGGTGATGTTCTGCAGGAAGACCAGCGGGATCTTCCGCTGCGAGCAGAGCTCTACGAAATGCGCGCCCTTCTGCGCCGCCTCGGAGAAGAGCACGCCGTTGTTGGCGACGATGCCCACCGGGCAGCCCTCGACATGGGCGAAGCCCGTCACCAGCGTCTCGCCGAAGCGCGCCTTGAACTCGTCGAAGCGCGAGCCGTCCACGATCCGGGCGATCACCTCGCGGATGTCGTAGGGCGTGCGCAGATCGGCCGGTACCGCGCCCAGGATCTCGTCGGGGTCGTAGGCGGGCGGCTCGGGGGGCTGCCAGTCCACCGTCGCGTCCCGGGCGGGGCCCAGATTCGCCACCGCGCGCCGCGCAATCGCCAGCGCATGGGCGTCATCCTCCGCAAGGTAGTCCGCGACGCCCGAGAGGCGCGTGTGCACGTCGCCGCCACCCAGCTCCTCCGCGGTCACGACCTCGCCGGTGGCGGCCTTCACCAGCGGCGGCCCGGCGAGGAAGATCGTTCCCTGCTCGCGCACGATGATGGCGACATCCGACATGGCGGGCACGTAGGCACCGCCGGCGGTGCAGGACCCCATGACCACCGCGATCTGCGCGATCCCCTTGGCGCTCATCTGCGCCTGATTGTAGAAGATGCGGCCGAAATGGTCCCGGTCGGGGAAGACCTCGTCCTGGTTGGGCAGGTTGGCGCCGCCCGAATCCACCAGGTAGACGCAGGGCAACCGGTTCTGCTCCGCGATCTCCTGGGCGCGCAGATGCTTCTTCACCGTCATCGGGTAGTAGGTGCCGCCCTTCACCGTGGCGTCGTTGCAGACCACCATGCAGTCGCGCCCGGCCACGCGGCCCACCCCCGCAATGACGCCGGCCGCGGGCGCGGCGCCGTCATACATGCCGTGCGCGGCGGTCGCGCCGACCTCGAGAAAAGGGCTTCCGGGGTCGAGAAGCGCCGCCACCCGGTCCCGCGGCAGCATCTTGCCCCGCTCTTCGTGGCGGGCGCGGGCGCGCGCACCGCCGCCCGCGGCGGCCTCGGCCGCGGCGGCCTCGACCTCGGCCAGCATTTCCAGATGCGCGGCACGATTGGCGCGGAACTCGTCCGAGCCGGTCAGGATCTTCGAGCCGATTTTCATGCCGCACCCTCCGCCTCTGCATCGAGGCGCGCGCGCAGCTCCCGCCTCAGCACTTTGCCCGTCACCGTCATCGGCAGGCTCTCCACGAAACGAATCTCTCTCGGATAGGCATGGGCAGCGGCACGCTCGCGCACCCAGCCCCGAAGCTCTTCCGCCAGCGCGTCGCCGGGCGCCGCGCCCTCGCGCAGGACGACGAAGGCCACCACGATCTCGGTGCGGAGCGCATCGGGCCTGCCCACGACGCCCGCCGAGGCGACCTTCGGGTGCGTGAGCAGGCAACCCTCGATCTCGGAGGGGCCGATGCGGTAGCCTGCCGAGGTGATGACGTCGTCGTCACGGCCGAGGAAGCGCAGATGGTCGCCCTCTCGCAGGCCGCGGTCGCCCGTCAGCATCCAGTCGCCGCGGAACTTCGCCGCGGTCTCCTCGGGACGGTTCCAGTAGCCGAGCATCATGGAGGCCGAGCCGCGCCGGACCGCGATCTCGCCCTCGCCGGCCACGGGCGCCCCGTCCTCGCCGATCACCTCCACCACGTGGCCCGGGACCGGCCGGCCGATGCAGCCCGGCCGGGGCGGGAAGAGCGCCGCGCAGGAAGAGGCCACCATGTTGCATTCGGTCTGGCCGTAGAACTCGTTGATGGCGAGGCCGAAGGCGCGCCGCCCCCAGGCCAGCATCTCCGCGCCGAGCGGCTCTCCGCCCGAAGCGACGGAGCGCAGGCCGGGAATGGCCACATCCGCGGCCTTCAGCATGCGCAGCGCAGTCGGCGGGAAGAAGACGTTGCGCACCCCGCCCGCCCGCACGATCTCGCGCGCGTCGGCGGGGTCGAATTTCGGCCGCCGCGCGGCGACGACCGGCACGCCGAGGGCGAGCCCCGGCATGGCGACGTCGAAAAGCCCGCCGATCCAGGCCCAGTCGGCCGGCGTCCAGAGGCAGTCGCCCGGCTGGCCGAGGAAATCGTGGCTCATCTCGACCCCCGGCAGGTGGCCGGTGAGCACGCGATGGGCGTGAAGCGCCCCCTTGGGCGCGCCCGTGGTGCCGGAGGTGTAGATCAGCACAGCCGGCTCTTCCGGCCCGGTCTCGCAGGTTTCCACCGGCGCGGTGAGGAGCCGCGTCTCCTCCGGCACGAGGACCGACCCCTCCCAGGCGCCGAGCCCGGCGGGCGGGTCGCGATCGGCGACGACGAGCGCCGCCCCGGCGTCGAAGAGCCGCGTGAGAAGCGCGTCGCGCCCGAAAAGCTTGAAGAGCGGGATGGAGATCGCGCCGAGCTTCCAGGCCGCGAGATGCGCCGCGAGCGTCCAGGCGCCCTGCGCGCGCAGGACGCCCACCCGGTCGCCCCTCCCGACGCCCCGCGCCGCGAAGGCGCCGGCCAGCCCATCGGCCATCTCGCGCAGGCGGCCGTAGCTCACCGCCTCCCGGCCCTCGGAAAGATCCACGACGGCGAGGCGCTCGGGCTCGCGCTCGGCCCGGTCGTCGAGCGCCTGCCGCGCCATGTTGAGCGTCGCGGGCAGATCCCAGCGGAAGCCCTGCAAGAGCGCCTCGTATGTCTCCGTCCGCGCCAGCATCAGGCCCTGTAATCCGGGTTCTCGTAGTCGAAGCGACAGCCCGCTTGCCACGCACGGCGGTCGTTGCCTTCGCTCGGGTAGCCGCCCGCGCCCTTCAGCATCCGCGCGAGATGCATGAGGTTCCACGTCATGATCGTGGTGTTGCGCTGGGTGAATTCGTTGTCGAAGCCCGCGGGCGCGCCCTCCACCTCGTCGCCGTAGGAGGGACCGGGCCCGGCCTCGCCGATCCAGCCGCAATCGGCCTGCGGCGGGATCGTGTAGCCGAGATGGGACAGCGCGTAGCAGAGCGTCATGGCGGCGTGCTTGACCCCGTCCTCGTTGCCGGTGACCACGCAGCCCCCGGCCTTGCCGTAATAGATCGACTGGCCCTTGCCGTTGAGCTCGCCCGACATGCCGTAAAGCCGCTCGATCAGGACCCGGCAGACCGAGCTTTCCTCGCCGAGCCAGAGCGGCGTGCCGATCACGAGGATGTCGGCGGCTTTCACCTTCTCCCAGAGCGCGGGCCAGTCGTCCCGCGCCCAGCCATGCTCCGTCATGTCCGGGAACACCCCGGGCGGCACCTGGTGATCCAGCATGTGCACATGCTCCACCGTGACGCCCTGCTTCTCCATGATGGCCTGCGAGGCGGCCATGAGAAGGCGCGTGTGGCTCTCGCCAGCCTCTTTCTTGAGCGAGGTGTTGACGTAAAGCGCCCTGAGATCGCTGAAATCGGTCATGTCCGCGGCTCCTTCGGCAATGCGGCCCGGTCCGCCGGGGTGTCCACGCGCCAGAGCTGACCCCAGGGCGCGACGTGGTAGGCCACCCGCGCCTCGGGCCGGCCGGGCGGGGCGCAGACCACCACCAGCCGTTCCAGCATGGCGCGGCCCGGCTCGGCGTGGCAATGCCCGCGCTCCGCCCCCGGCCCGCGCGCAGCGTAGAGCGCGGCGTAATGCTCGATGATCTCGGTCTCGCCCAATTCCGCCGTCCGCCATCCGAGCCCCGCGCCGAGCGCCCCGGCCCCGGCCAGCAGGCCCGCGAAACCGAAGGCGACGGCGCGGGCGGGTGTCACCCCATCGCCCCCATCAGTTCGCGCCCGATCAGCATGCGCCGGATCTCGGAGGTGCCGGCGCCGATCTCCATCAGCTTGGCGTCGCGGAAGATGCGGCTTACCGGTGTGTCCGAGAGGAACCCCGCGCCGCCCATCGCCTGCACCGCCTGGTGCGCGACGACCATCGCCTCCTCGGCGGCGTAGAGCACGCAGGCCGCGGCGTCCTGGCGGGTCACCTCGCCCCGGTCGCAGGCCTTGGCCACCTCGTAGACGTAGGCACGTGCCGAGTTCATCTTGGTGTAGATGTCGGCGATCTTGCCCTGCATCAGCTGGAAATTGCCGACGGGCTGGCCGAACTGCCTGCGGTCGCGGAGATAGGGCATGATCTCGTCGAGGCAGGCCGCCATGATGCCGGTGCCGATCCCCGAGAGCACCACACGCTCGTAATCGAGGCCGGACATCAGCACGCGCACGCCCTGCCCCTCGGCGCCCAGCACGTTCTCGAACGGCACTTCCACGTCCTCGAAGACGAGCTCGGCGGTGTTCGACCCGCGCATCCCGAGCTTGTCGAAATGCGGCGAGGTCGAGAAGCCCTTCATGTCCTTCTTGACCAGGAAGGCGGTGATCCCCTTCGATCCGGCCTCGGGGTCGGTCTTGGCGTAGACCACCAGCACGTCGGCGTCGGGCCCGTTGGTGATCCAGTATTTCGTGCCGTTGAGCACGTAGCGGTCGTTGCGCTTCTCGGCGGCGAGCTTCATGCCCACCACGTCCGAACCCGCGCCGGCCTCTGACATGGCGAGCGCGCCGACATGCTCGCCCGAGACGAGCTTCGGCAGGTAGGCGCGCCGCTGCGCCTCGGTTCCGTTCAGGCGGATCTGGTTCACGCAGAGGTTGGAATGCGCCCCGTAGGACAGCGAGACCGAGGCCGAGGCGCGGGCGATCTCCTCGATCGCGACGACATGGGCGAGATAGCCCATGTCGGCGCCGCCATACGCCTCCTCCACCGTGATGCCCAGGAGGCCAAGCTCGCCCATCTCGCGCCAGAGCTTGTGCGGAAACAGGTTCTCACGGTCGATCTCGGCCGCCATCGGCTTCACCCGTTCCTGCGCCCAGCGGTGGACCGTCTCGCGCAGGGCGGCGACATCCTCGCCGAGATCGAACGTCATCGAAGCCGTGAACATCTCCCCTCCCCCCGAGGATAATTGAACATTCGTTCAAATCTTACGCCCGACAGCCGCGCCGGTCAATGGTCCGCGCCGGCCGGCGCCGCGCCGTGCTGGAACACCGCGCTCACCTCCGCGCGGATGATCCGCGCGATGCATGCGCAGTCTTCCCGGCTGAAGGTCAACGGCAACCGCATGTCCAGAAGCCCGGCGAGGATACGGTCGGTCGCGGGCATGGGTGCGGACGGCGCGTAGCGCCAGCTGTCGTAGCGCGAGGTGTAGCCGCGCGGCTCGACCTCTCCGAACCATTTCAGCTCGACGCCGCGCGCGGCGCATCGCTGCACCACATCGCGCACCGCGGCCCCGGGCCAGCCCTCGAGCAGGATCTGGAAGGACGATCCGACGAAGCGCTCCTCCGGCGGACGCTCGACCAGCGTCAGTCCCGGCGTGTCGCGCAGGCCCGCCTCGACCACCCGGTAGCGATCGGTCCAGCCCTCGCAGCTTCGGGGAAGCGCGGCCAGCTGCGGGCGCAGGATCGCGGCGCGCAGATTGTCCATCCGGCCCGAGATGTTGGGCGTCCCCCACTTGACCTTTTCGAACATTTCCACAGGGGGAGACGCCGTGTGCCGGTCATAAAGCATGTAGGAACCCGACAAGACGATCATCCTCGCCGCAATCTCGGGATCGTCCGTGACGAGCAGCCCGCCCTCGCCGGAATTGATGTGCTTGTAGGTCTGCGTGGAGTAGCATCCGACCGCGCCGTGCCGGCCCGAGGGCACGCCACGCCACGCCGCGCCCATGGTGTGCGCGCAATCCTCCACCACGGTGATGCCCGCCGCGTCGCAGATCCGCATGAGCCGGTCCATGTCGCAGATATGCCCGCGCATGTGGCTGAGCAGCAGCACCCGCGCCGCGCCCGCCTTGGCCTCCAGGTCGTCGAGGTCGATGGTCAGATCGCGCGTCGTCTCCACCAGGACGGGCCGCGCGCCGAGCGCGGCGATCGCGCCGGGCACCGGGGCCAGGGTGAACGCGTTGGACAGCACCGGATCGCCCGGCCCCACCCCGACCGCACGCAGCGCCGTGGCCATGGCATAGCCGCCCGAGGCCACGGCAAGGCAGTAGCGCGCCCCGGTGAAGGCCGCGAACTCCTCTTCGAGCAGGTTCACCTCCCCCGCCTCGCCCGGCGCGAGATTGTAGCGATGAAGCCGTCCGCTGCGCATGATCTCGACCGCCGCGGAGATGCCGGCATCGGGAATCGGTTCCTGCTGCGTGAAACTGCCGGTGAAGATCTCGTCCATGAGGTATCAGTGACCATTGGCGCGACAGCCGTCAACGGCCGCGCGATCCGAACGGCCACCGGGCGAAAGGGCGCGGAGATCCCGCGGCCCACCGCCGTGCGGCGGCTGCCGGGGATCCGCGCCCGCGACAGCCTGAAGATCGGCCGAAAGGCCGTTCTTTTCGTTCAATGAACAGGAATTTCAGCAGCGCGTCTGCGCCGGCGGGAGGCGATGCGCGATGCCGCCCGGCGCAACGCCGGTTGGGGCGACATCATTGCCGGCAGAAATCGGGCATCCCGCGTGAGATCATCCACAGGCCGCTCTGGGGATAACCGCGAAAGAAAACGCCTAGTCAGAGCCTTGCGGCGCGCTCTGTCACCCGATCAGGCGTTCCACCACGCCGGGCAGCTCGTCGAAATGCGCGATCACCGCCTCGGGCGACAGCGCCGGTACCGCCGCCGCCCCGGGGCCGAAGCCCACCAGAACCGAAGGCACGCCCGCGGCCCGGGCCGTCTCGCGGTCGGTCTCGGAATCGCCCACGAGCAGGCTGCGCGCCGGGTCCCCGCCCGCGCGCCGGGCCGCCTCGCGCAGCGGCTCGGGGTCGGGCTTGCGCACCGCAAGCGTGTCCGCGCCCACGAGCGAGGCGAAGGCGTCACGCACGCCCAGCCGGGTCATCAGCAGATGGGCGAGCGCCTCGGGCTTGTTGGTGCAGATGCCGACCCGGTATCCCGCCGACCCCAGCGCGGCCACGGCGGTCATCGCCCCTGGATAGAGCGTGGTGTGCACGTCGATCGCCCCGCCATAGGCTTCGAGCAGCAGGGGATAGTTCCGGTCGATCTCCGCCGCGTCCTCGGCCCGCCCCAACCGCTCGAGGCCGAGCCGGAGCATGGCCCGCCCCCCGCGCAGCGCCGTGCCCGCGTCGCGCGCGGGGTCGAGCACGTCGCCCGCCCCCATGGCGCGGAAGCAGGCGTTGGCCGCGGCGATGAGATCGCCGCTCGTATCGGCCAGCGTGCCGTCGAGATCGAATATCACCGTGCGCATACCGCATCCCCGCAAGGCGCGCCGCCACTGTCATCTCCCGAAACGGATCTTGAACCCGACCGGGCTTGCGACGCCTTGCCAGACCGATAGAACGGGCGGTGGTGGATCACAACCGGGAACGGGGCGAGAGAACAGGCATGGGCACTGCATTGGTCATTCTGGCGGCCGGGCTCGGCACGCGCATGCGCTCCGATCTGCCCAAGGTGCTGCACGAGGTGGCCGGCACCTCCCTGCTCGCCCACGCGATCCGGGCGGGACGGGCCCTCGCGCCGGAGCGCGTGATCGTCGTCGCCGGGCACGGCGCCGAGGCGGTGGAGGCTGCGGCGCGCGAGGTCGAGCCCGAGGCGCAGGTGGTGCGTCAGCACGAACAGCTGGGCACCGCCCATGCCGTGGCGCAGGCCGCGCCCGCGCTCGAGGGCTTTGCCGGCGACGTGGTCGTGCTTTACGGCGACACGCCCTTCATCCGCCCCGAGACGCTGTCGGCCATGGCCGCCGCGCGCGGAGGCGCCGACATCGTCGTGCTGGGCTTCGACGCCGCCGATCCCGGCCGTTACGGGCGGCTCGTGACCGAGGGCGACCGCCTGAAGCGCATCGTGGAATACAAGGACACGACCGAGGCGGAGCGCGCGATCACGCTGTGCAATTCGGGCGTGATGGCGGCCGAAGCCGCGGCTCTCATGGACCTCGTGGCCGCGGTCGGGAACGACAACGCCTCGGGCGAATACTACCTGACCGACGTGGTGGCCCTTGGCGCGGCGCGCGGGCTGACGGCGGGGGTGGTGGCCTGCGACGAGGCCGAGACGCTCGGCATCAACTCCCGCGCAGAGCTTGCCGCCGCCGAGGCCGCCTTCCAGGCCCGCGCGCGGGCCGAGGCGCTGGAGACGGGCGTGACGCTCACCGCGCCTGAAACCGTGCATTTCGCGCACGACACGGCGATCGGGCGCGACGCGGTGGTGGAGCCCTACGTGGTCTTCGGCCCCGGCGTCACGGTGGAAACGGGCGCACGGATCCGCGCCTTTTCCCATCTCGAGGGCTGCCACGTCGCGCGCGGCGCGGTGGTCGGCCCCTACGCGCGGCTGCGCCCCGGCGCGGAACTCGAAGAGGACTCGCGCGTGGGCAATTTCGTCGAGGTGAAGAACGCGCGGCTCGGCGCCGGGGCCAAGGCCAACCACCTGGCCTATCTCGGCGACGCCGAGGTGGGCGCGGGCGCCAACATTGGCGCGGGCACGATCACCTGCAACTACGACGGCGTCTCCAAGCACCGCACCGAGATCGGGGCGGGCGCCTTCATCGGGTCGGACACCATGCTCGTGGCGCCCGTGCGCGTCGGCGCGGGCGCGCTCACGGCCTCGGGCTCGGTAATCACCGACGACGTGCCCGACGCGGCGCTCGCCATCGGGCGCGCCCGCCAGGAGACGAAGCCCGGACTCGCGCGGAAACTCATGGACCGGCTGCGCGCGCAGGCGTCGCGGCGCGGCAAGGAGACAGGCTGATGTGCGGCATTATCGGGATACTGGGCAATCACGAGGTCGCCCCGGCGATCCTGGAGGGGCTGCGACGGCTGGAATATCGCGGCTACGACAGCGCCGGCATCGCCACGGTGAACGCGGGCCGGCTGGACCGGCGCCGCGCCGTGGGCAAGCTGGTCAATCTCTCGGACCTGCTGGTGCACGACCCGCTGCCCGGCAAGGCCGGGATCGGGCACACCCGCTGGGCCACCCACGGCGCGCCCTCAGAGGACAACGCCCATCCCCACCGCGCGGGGCCCGTCGCAGTGGTCCATAACGGCATCATCGAAAATTACCGCGCGCTGCGGCGTGAACTCGCCGAGGCGGGCTATGCCTGCGAGACCGACACCGACACCGAAACGGTGGCCCTTCTGGCACGGCGCGAGATGGAGGCGGGGCTTTCGCCCGTGCAGGCGGCCTTCGCGACGCTGGACCGGCTGGAGGGCGCCTTCGCGCTTGTCTTCCTGTTCGAGGGCGAGGGCGATCTTCTCGTCGCCGCGCGCAAGGGCAGCCCGCTTGCCATCGGCTGGGGCGAGGGCGAGATGTTCGTGGGCTCGGACGCCATCGCGCTCGCGCCTCTCACCGACCGCATGACCTATCTCGAAGAGGGCGATCGCGCCGTGATCGCCCGCGCGGGCGCCGAGATCTTCGATGCCGAGGGCCGTCCCGTGACCCGTGCGGTGCGAGAGATCCGGCTCGAGGCCGCACGCCTCGACAAGGGCGGGCACAAGCACTTCATGGCCAAGGAGATCGCCGAGCAGCCCTGGGCCGTGGGCGAGGCGGTGGCCGCCTATCTCTCGGCCGACGGGCAGGCGCTCCGCCTGCCGCAGACGGTCGACTTCGCCGGCGTGGAAAGGCTCACCATGGTGGCCTGCGGCACCGCCTACTACGCCTGCCTCACGGCGAAATACTGGTTCGAGCAGATCGCGGGACTTCCCGTCGAGGTGGATGTCGCCTCGGAGTTCCGCTATCGCGAACCGCCGGTGAGCGCCCGAAGCTGGGCCGTCTTCGTCAGCCAGTCGGGCGAGACCGCCGATACGCTGGCCGCGCTGCGCTATTGCCAGGGCAAGAGCGCGCGCATCCTGTCGGTCACGAACGTCCCGGAAAGCTCCATCGCGCGCGAGGCCGATCTCGACCTGCAGATCCATGCCGGCGTGGAGATCGGGGTGGCCTCGACCAAGGCGTTCACCTGCCAGCTCGCCGTGCTTCTGCTGCTGGCGCTCAAGGCCGCGCATGACCGCGGGCGGCTCGACGACGAGGCGCTGGCGGATCGGCTCTCGGGCGTGCGCGGGCTGCACACCCTGCTGGGCCAGGCGCTCGAGACCCGCGGCGCCGCCGAGGAGATCGCGCGCAGCCTCGCCGAGGCGCGCGACATCCTGTTTCTCGGCCGCGGGCTCATGTATCCCCTCGCGCTCGAGGGCGCACTGAAACTCAAGGAAATCAGCTACATCCATGCCGAAGGCTATGCGAGCGGGGACCTCAAGCACGGCCCCATCGCGCTGATCGATCAGAACGTGCCCGTGGTGGTGATGGCGCCGCGCGACGCGCTTTTCGACAAGACCGTCTCGAATATGCAGGAGGTGATGGCCCGTGGCGGCAAGGTGCTGCTGATCCCCGATCCCGCCGGCGCGGCGGTCGCGGGTTCCGACGCCTGGCACAGCCTCGTGATGCCCGCCGCAGACCCGATCCTCACGCCTCTTCTCTACGCGATCCCCGCCCAGCTTCTGGCCTATTTCACGGCCGTGGCGAAAGGCACGGACGTGGACCAGCCGCGGAACCTCGCGAAATCCGTCACGGTGGAGTGACGCCGCCTCGGGGTGCGGCAGGCTCAGCCGCCGGGCAGCCGGAAGACCTCGATCTCGGGAAGGCCGGTCAGCGGCGCGCCGATAAGCCGCATGGCGGCAAGCGAGATCCGGCTGCCCGAGCCGGGCTCGGCGGCGAGCGGGCGAAGCTCCACCCGCGCGGACTGGCCGGTGCCGGTCGCGACCACGCGACCCGGCGCCGGCGCATCCACCAAGGGCGTCTTGAGCCAGAACCCGGCCTCGGTCGGATCGCCCAGCGACGCCACGGTCGTGCCAAGCCGCAGCGCGCCCTGCGGCGCCGGCGCGGCCGCCGCGGCGCGCTCCGCCGCGGTTGTCGTGTCGAAGGATTCGGCCGATTGCGGGGCCTCGGCACGCGGCCGCGCCACGGGTCGCACCGCCGCAGCCTCTGGCTCCACCCCGGCGGGGGCCTGCGCCGGCGTGGCCATCTGCTGGATCGCGCCACAGCCGGCAAGGAGAATCGGCACCGAGAGAAGGACGTGCAACGCTTTCATGCGTGCAGCCTAGCCCCGCCGGATCGCTTCATCAACGCCGCGCGCCCCCTTGCGGCGCCATGGCCCGCGGCCTAGGTTCCGCCCATGACAGCGCCCCTCATCGATCCCTTCGAGCGCGCGATCAAGTATCTGCGCATCTCGGTCACCGACCGCTGCGATTTCCGCTGCGTCTACTGCATGGCCGAGAACATGACCTTCCTGCCGAAGGCGGAGTTGCTTACGCTGGAGGAACTCGACCGGATGTGCACCGCCTTCATCCGGATGGGGGTGGAAAAACTGCGCATCACCGGCGGCGAACCGCTGGTGCGCAAGGGGATCATGACGTTCTTCGAAGCGATGGGACGCCACCTCGAGACCGGCGCCCTGAAGGAACTCACGCTCACGACAAACGGCTCGCAGCTCGCCCGCTTCGCCAGGCCGCTTTACGACGCCGGCGTGCGCCGCGTGAACGTGTCGCTCGACACGCTGGACGAGGAAAAATTCGCCCGCGTCACGCGCTGGGGCCGCCTGCCGCAGGTGCTCGACGGTATCCGCGCCGCGCAGGACGCGGGGCTTCGGGTCAAGATCAATGCCGTCGCGCTGCGAGAGTTCAACGAGGACGAACTCTTCACGCTGACCGAGTGGTGCGCGTGCAACGACATCGACCTGACCTGGATCGAGGTCATGCCGATGGGCGATATCGGCAACGAGGACCGGGTGGGCCAATACTGGTCGCTGCGCGATCTCCGCGCGCGGCTGGAGAGCCGCTACACCGTCGTCGACACGCCCGAACGTACCGGCGGGCCCGCACGCTACGCCCGCCTGGAGGAAACCGGCCAGCGCATCGGGTTCATCACGCCGCTCAGCCACAATTTCTGCGAAAGTTGCAACCGCGTCCGCCTCACCTGCACGGGCCAGCTCTTCATGTGCCTCGGGCAGGAGGACATGGCCGACCTCCGCGCGCCGCTCAGAAACAACCCCGCCGACGATACCGCGCTGGAAACCGCGATCCGGGCCGCGATCCACCGCAAGCCCAAGGGTCACGATTTCGACTACTCCCGCCAGCGGCCCGACGGGCAGGTCTCTCGCCACATGAGCCACACCGGCGGTTGACGCCCCTCAACACCCGGGGCACTTGGCTTCGGCGTTGCAAGGGGGCTTCGCCCCCTCTTGGGCAAATGCCCAATTCACCCCCGAGTATTTGCGCCAAGAAGAAGATGCCCGCGTCGCGGTCTGTTCTTCTTGGACAAAATACTCCGGGGGAGCCGCCGACAGGCGGCGGGGGCGGAGCCCCCATCGCACGAAGTGCCAGAAGCCTTGCGCGCGTCAGCGCGCGCCGCCGGCTCAGGCCCAGCCGGCACCGAGGTCGGCGCGGGCGCGGTTGATCCAGTGCTCCTTCAACCACGCGCAGGGAAGCGATCGGCGTAGCAGCGAACCGCGATAGCCCTTGACGGCCTCGGGCATCTTGGGGCGACCATGGAAGCAGACGACGCGCGCGTCTTCGGGCAGACGCGGCGGGCTGAGCCAGTTCACGGGCGGCAGGCCCAGGCAGTCGTGCTTGAAGCTCACCACCCATTCAGGAGGGATATGGAGAAAAGCGTGCCGCTCCATCGCCTTGTGAGAGGTGTAGCGCTGCTCGGACCCGCGGGCGCGCGCGACCTCCTCGTAGGGGTTCGCCGCCATGTCTTCGTAGAGGTAGCCGTGGCGATCCGGATCGAAGCGGAAGACGGAGCCATGGCCGGTGGGCCGGCCCTTCCGCTTCTCCACCCAGTCGTGGCGCATGGCGACCTTCGCGGGGTCGAGCGCCCAGATCGGCTCCAGATCGCCGGTGATGACCACGTCGAGGTCGAAGCCGAGCACCGGCCCCGCGTGGTCGGGGATCGCGCCGGGGCGGAAAAGCGAGACCTTGCGCATCGCGCCCTGCCGGTTCGCCACGGCGAGGGCGCGGTCCATCTCGGGCTGGAAGGGCTCGGCGGGGAGCGGGAGGATCTCCACGTCGGGGTGGATGCCCTCCGGGTGCTCCGTCATGCAGAGGAACCGGACGGGCCGGGCGAAATTCCTTCGCACGCCCGAGTAGAGGCGGTTCACATAGTCGGGACCGAAGGCGGTGCCCCACTTGATGCAGACGACGGTGGCGCGATGCATGGGCTGTCCTCGCAGGCGGCGGCTGCCGCCCCCTAGCCCAGGCCTTGGGGAATGGCCAGAGGCGGGGCCTCAGGCGGCGGGCATGCGCCGCTCCACCAGTTCGGCCCACCAGGAGCAGCCCGCCGGGATCGCCTCGTCATTGAAGTCGTATTCGGGGTGGTGGACCATCGCCGTGTCGCCGTTGCCCACCAGGATATAGGCGCCCGGGCGCTCTTCCAGCATGAAGGCGAAATCCTCGCCTCCCATGACGAGCGGCGCCTCGCCACAATCCCCCGCGACCGCGCGGGCCACCTCGGCGGCGAAGGCGGTTTCGGCCTCGTGGTTCGCCATCACCGGGTAGCCGCGCTGGTAGTCCACCTCCGCGCGCCCGCCGAAGGTGGCCGCGACGCCCTCGCAGATCTCGCGCACCCGGCGTTCGGCCAGGTCACGCATCGCGGGGCTCAGCGTTCGCACGGTGCCCCGAAGATGCACCGATTGCGGGATCACGTTGAAGGCGGTGGACGAGGTCTGGAAGCTCGTCACGGAGACCACGATCTGCTCCACCGGGTCCGCGTTGCGGCTCGCGATGGTCTGCAGCGCGGTGACGGCGTGCGCGGCCATCACCGTGGTGTCCACCGTGTCGTGGGGTTTCGCGGCGTGCCCGCCCTTGCCCTCGAAGCGGATGTCGAGCTGGTCGGTGGCCGCAAAGAACGCCCCCGGACGGATGTGAAAGGTGCCTGCCGGCATGCCGGGCCAGTTGTGCATGCCGTAGACCTCCTGAATGCCCCAGCGCGTCATCAGCCCGTCGTCACACATCTCCTTGCCGCCGCCGCCGCCCTCTTCGGCGGGCTGAAAGATCACGACGGCGGTCCCGTCGAAGTTGCGCGTCTCCGCGAGATAGCGCGCGGCGCCGAGCAGCATCGCGGTGTGCCCGTCATGGCCGCAGGCGTGCATCGCCCCGGGCGTCCTGGAGGCGTAGGGCTTGCCCGTCTTCTCCTCGATCGGCAGCGCGTCCATGTCAGCACGAAGGCCGATCACGCGGCCGGAGTTGTTGCTTCGACCCCGGATCACGCCGACGACGCCGGTGCGTCCGATGCCGTCGGTCACCTCGTCGCAGCCGAAGGCGCGGAGCTTCTCGGCCACCAGGCCCGCGGTTCGGTGCGTGTCGAACAGGATCTCGGGATTCTCGTGGAGGTCGCGGCGCCAGGCCGTGATTTCGTCGTGCATTTCAGCAAAGCGATTCTTGACGGCCATCGCGTCTCTCCTCAGCGGCTCCTTGAAGACATGTAGCACCGCAGGCAGAAGCCGGACAGGGGGCGCTTGGGCCGCGCGGATGCGAAAAAGGAACCAATCCACCCCGCGGCGCGGGCGGCGGACCATCATGCCGCGCCCGATCACGAAGCCGGACACCCGTCCGACCCCCCGTCGCGCGCCGGGAAAATTTCCCATGCAAACCACCCGTAAGCGGCTCGCTACACTCTTGCCACACCGTTTCTTCCGGATCATTTGGACGCGTATTCCGATCCACGGAGATGTCCCATGTACGAAACGCTTGGCATCCAGTCGTTCACCGCGCCGCAAGCGGCGGTGATCTTCGCGCTCACGCTCGGCCTCGCCTTCGGCGTGCTCGCCGAGCGTACGGGCTTCTGTTTCCGCCGCGCGCTGGTGGGGGAGGACCGCCGCGCGGCAATGGGCGTCTGGCTCGCGGCGCTCGCAGCGGCGCTTCTCGGCACGCAGGCGGCGGTGGCCGCGGGATGGATCGGCTTCTCCGATCACCGGTTCCACGCCGCGGACCTGCCCGTGATCGCCGTCATCGCCGGCGGCCTGCTGTTCGGGGCGGGCATGGTGCTGACCCGCGGCTGCCTTTCGCGGCTCGCCGTGCTTGCGGGCGGCGGCAACCTGCGCGCCGTCCTCGTGCTGCTGGTGGCGGGCATCTCGGCCCAGGCCGCAATGACCGGCGCGCTCGCGCCGCTCCGCGTCGCGCTGGGCTCGGCGACGCTGCCGCTGGGCGAGGCGGCGAGCCTCGCGGCGCTGCCGGGCGGCGCGCCGGTCTGGGCGGGGCTTCTCGGCGCCGCGGCGCTGGCGGTCGCGCTGGGGTCCAGCAACCGGGCCGGCACGCTGGCGCTGGCCGTGGCGCTGGGTTTTCTGGTGCCGGCGGGGTGGGTCGGCACGGGGCTCGTGCTGCAGGACGCTTTCGATCCGATCGCGCAGCAAAGCCTTTCGTTCACCGGGCCGATCGCCGAGAGCCTGTTCTGGACGGTCGCGGCGACCTCGATCCCCGCGGGGTTCGGCACGGGGCTCGTCGCCGGGGTTCTCGGGGGCGGCCTTGCCGCCGCGCTTCTCTTCAAAAGCTTCCGCTGGCAGGGCTTCGAGGGACCGGCGCAGACGGGTCGCTACCTTGCCGGCGCGGCGCTGATGGGCGTGGGCGGCGTGCTTGCGGGCGGCTGCACGCTGGGGGCGGGACTGTCCGGCATCCCGACCCTGTCGGTGGCCGCGCTTCTCGCGCTTTGCGCCATCGCGGCGGGCGCGCGCCTCACCGAGGCCGCGTTGCGCCCGCTCAGCCGATCTTTCCGCGCATCCGGCGCACCGCGACGAACACCACGGCCACAACCGGCAGAGTGATCGCGGCGGTGACCGTGCCCTTGCTCACGCCAATGGCGTCGGCGAGCGGGTAGAGCAGATAACCGCCAAGCGAGACCGCGTAATAGCTGATGGCGACGACGGAAAACCCCTCCACCGTCTTCTGGAGGCGCAGCTGGAGGTCCGCGCGGCGGTCCATGCTTTCCAGAAGCGCCTGGTTCTGCGCGCTGCGCGCCACGTCCACCCGCGTCCGCAGCAGGTCGCCGGCGCGCATCGCGCGGTCCGCCATCGTCTGCAGCCGGCGCTCGGTGTGCTTCACGGTGCGGATCGCCGGATCGAAGCGGCGCATCATGAATTCCGCGAAGGTCTGGCGGCCGGCGAAACGTTCCTCTCGAAGGACCTCGATCCGCTGGGTCACGATCGCCTCATAAGCGGCCGTGGCGCCGAAGCGGAAGGCGCTTTGGGCCGACAGCGACTCGAGCTCCGCCGAGACTGTCAGCAGGGCCTTGAGCGTGTCCTCGGCGCTTCCGCCTTCCTCGGTGAGCCCGGACATCAGGCGGCCGAGCTCCGTGTCGATCTCGTGCATGCGCGGCCCGAGCGACTGCACCCGCTGGAACCCCAGCATCGACATCGTCTTGTAGGTCTCTATCTCGAGGAGCCGCTGCACGATCCGCCCCACCCGCCGCCGGCCGGTGTCTTCGGACGGGAAGACGGCGAAGCGCAGATGCCCGGCCGGATCGATGCGGAAATCGCCGGCCACCACGGCCGCGTCATCGACCACATGGCTGATCGCGACGCTTTCGGAGACGAACCAGTCGGCGAGGCGCGCGGTGATCTCGGCCTCGGTCTCCGGGCGGTTCTCGACACGGACCATGACCGAGGTGATGCGCTGGCCGGGCGCGGCCTCCAGCCAGTCGCTCGGGAAGACCGCGAAATCATCGGGGTCGAACGGCCGCTCGCCCGGCCCGTCGAGGAAGGCCGTGTAGGTCACGAATTCCGTGTGGCTTTCCCATTTCATCCGGTGCTTGCCGATCTGGCCGAACCAGTGCGTCGCACCCGGCTTGGGGTGGTCCGCGCCGTGCCGGTCGAGCAGCGCGATCAGGTGGTCGAGATCGGCCTGCCGGTCCCGCGACGGGGCCTCGTCCGGCTGCTTGATGGCGATGAACACGGCCCGGCCGGTCGCCGGAAGCGTCGGGAACGGCCGCGCGTGAAGCTCGTTGGCAAGCTGGTAGCGCAGAGGGTGATCGGAAATCGGCGGCATCGCACTCTCCTGATTGCGTCGAGCCTATGCTGCAGCGCGGAAATGTAAAGCGGGAAACCCGTTCGATATCATGGGCTTAGGGGTGCACGACGGTATGCCCAGACGCAATTTTCGCCCAAGGTCCTGATTCGAAAAGCGAAAGGGCGCCCGGATGGGCGCCCTTCCACGGATAGGCCGGGACCGGCGCCTAGTCGACGAGCGCCAGCAGCTTGTTCAGGCTCTCCTTGGCGTCGCCGTAGAACATCCGCGTGTTCTCCTTGAAGAAGAGCGGGTTCTCGATCCCGGAATAGCCCGTTCCCTGCCCGCGCTTCGAGACGAAGACGTTCTTGGCCTTCCAGACCTCGAGCACCGGCATCCCGGCGATGGGCGAGTTCGGGTCGTCCTGCGCCGCCGGGTTCACGATGTCGTTGGAGCCGATGACGATCACCACGTCGGTGTCGGGGAAATCGTCGTTGATCTCCTCCATCTCCAGCACGATGTCGTAGGGCACCTTCGCCTCGGCCAGAAGCACGTTCATGTGCCCCGGCAGCCGGCCCGCGACGGGGTGGATGGCGAAACGCACCTCCTTGCCCTTGCCCCGCAGCTTCTTCGTCAGCTCCGACACGGCGTTCTGCGCCTGCGCCACCGCCATGCCGTAGCCCGGCACGATGATGACGCTGTCCGCCTCGTCGAGCGCGCTGGCCACGCCCTCGGCATCGATGGCGACCTGCTCGCCCTCGATCGCCGCGGCCTCGCCGGTCGCACCGCCGAAGCCGCCGAGGATCACGCTGATGAAGGACCGGTTCATCGCCTTGCACATGATGTAGCTCAGGATGGCGCCCGAGGAGCCCACCAGCGCGCCCACCACGATCAGCAGGTCGTTGCCGAGCGAGAAGCCGATCGCAGCCGCCGCCCAGCCCGAATAGCTGTTCAGCATCGACACGACCACGGGCATGTCCGCGCCCCCGATCCCCATGATGAGGTGGTAGCCGATGAAGAACGCGAGCAGCGCCAGGATCACGAGCGTCCAGCTGCCCGCGTCGCCGAGATAGAGCGCGGCGAAGAGCAGAGACGCCGCCGCGGCGCCGGCGTTCAGCATGTGACCGCCGGGCAGCTTCTTGGCGGACGTGTCCACGCGGCCGGCAAGCTTGCCGTAGGCGATGACGGAGCCCGTGAAGGTCACCGCGCCGATCCAGATCCCGAGCATCAGCTCGATCTGGAGAATGGTGATCTCGACGGCGGTCTTCTTGGCCACGATCCCCGCGAAACCGCTGAAGCCGCTGGCGAAGGCCGCGCCCTCGGTCGTCACCTCGTCGGGCCGCGGGAAGGGCACGCCCGCCTCGGCGAAGGAGGCGGCGACGCGGCCGATCTCGATATCCGCGTTGAAGCCCACGACGACGGCGGCCAGGCCCACGAGGCTGTGCATGATCGCCACCAGCTCGGGCATCTGCGTCATCTGCACCCGCGTGGCGAGCTGGTGGCCCACGACGGCGCCGATCGCGATCAGCACCAGCGAGACGAGCCAGAGCCCCTGCCCCGGGCCGATCATGGTCGCGACGACCGCGATGGCCATGCCGGCGATGCCGTACCAGACGGCGCGTTTCGCGCTTTCCTGCCCCGAAAGCCCGCCCAGCGACAGGATGAAGAGGACGGCGGCCACGGCATAGGCCGCAATGGTGAATCCGAATTCCATTGTCTCTACCCCTGCGCGCTCAGGATTTCTGGAACATGGCGAGCATGCGCCGTGTCACGAGGAAGCCGCCGAAGATGTTCACGGACGCCATGAGCACCCCCGCGGCGGCGAGGATCGTGATCAGCAGCGAGGAGGATCCGATCTGGATCAGCGCGCCCAGGATGATGATCGACGAGATCGCGTTCGTGACCGCCATGAGCGGCGTGTGCAGCGAATGCGCCACGTTCCAGATCACCTGGAAGCCGATGAACACCGACAGCACGAAGACGATGAAGTGCTGCATGAAACTGGCCGGCGCGACGAGGCCCACGGCGAGCACGGCCAGGGCGCCGATCGAGATCAGCGTGACCTGGTTGCGCGTCTGCGCCTTGAAGGCCGCGATCTCCTGCGCGCGCTTCTCCTCGGGGGTCAGCTCCTTCGGCTTTTCCTTGGGCTTTTGCGCCGCGATCGCCTGCACCTTCGGCGGCGGCGGCGGGAAGGTCACGTCGCCCTCATGGGCGATGGTCGCGCCGCGGATCACGTCGTCTTCCATGTCGTGATCGATGCGGCCGTCCTTCTCGGGCGTCAGATCGGTGATCAGGTGGCGGATGTTGGTCGAATAGAGCGTCGAGCTCTGCGTGGCCATCCGGCTGGGGAAGTCGGTGTAGCCGATGATCGTCACGCCGTTGTCGGTGACGATCTTGTCGTCCATCACGGTCAGCTTGCAGTTGCCGCCGCGTTCCGCGGCGAGGTCGACGATGACGGAGCCGGGCTTCATGGCCGCGACCATGTCCTCGGTCCAGAGTTCGGGCGCCTCGCGGTTGGGGATCAGCGCGGTGGTGATGACGATGTCCACCTCCGGCGCCAGTTCGCGGAACTTCGCCAGCTGCGCCTCGCGGAACTCGGGGCTGGAGGGCTTGGCGTAGCCGCCGCTGGCCGAGCCGTCCTCCACGTCCTCCTCGAAGTCGAGATAGACGAACTCCGCCCCCATCGATTCGACCTGCTCGGCCACCTCGGGACGCACGTCGAAGGCGTAGGTGATCGCGCCGAGCGACGTGGAGGTGCCGATCGCGGCGAGGCCGGCGACGCCCGCGCCCACCACGAGCACCTTCGCCGGCGGCACCTTGCCCGCGGCCGTGACCTGGCCGGTGAAGAAGCGGCCGAAATTGTTGCCGGCCTCGATTACCGCGCGGTAGCCCGCGATATTGGCCATGGACGACAGCGCGTCCATCTTCTGCGCCCGGCTGATCCGCGGGATCATGTCCATGGCGATGACGGTGCTGCCCTTCTCGGCCAGCGCGGTCATGTGCGCCTCGTTCGAGGCGGGCCAGAAGAAGGAGACGAGCGTCTGGCCCTTGCGGAAACGCTTCACTTCCGCGTCGGTGGGCGGACGCACCTTCGCGATCACGTCCGCCTCCGCCCAGAGCGCCTCGGCGCCGGGGACGACCTTCACGCCGGCCTCTTCGTAAAGCGCGTCCGAGAAGCCCGCGCGCTCGCCCGCGCCGGTCTCTATCAGGCACTCGTGGCCGAGTTTCTGCAGGTCGCGGGCGCTTTGCGGTGTCATCGCGACCCGCGCCTCGCCCTCCAGCACTTCCTTGGGTGTTCCGATCTTCACCTGTCACGTCCCCCCGTTGACGGGGCCCGGCGGCCCCGGGCTTTGCTTACCTCAGGCGATCCCTACCCGCTGAATCGCCACTCCACAAGCGACGAGGCGCGCCGCACGCCGCGTCCCACAGCTAGATCCATCGGCGCACCTTGTGCGCGTACCGGGCGAAGTCGGCCCGGAACACCCGGCGCATCCGCTTCTCCTCGGGCAGGACGAAGCGGCGCTCCAGCACCCACAGCAGCACGGGCAGCAGCACGAGCGACAGCACCGCGTCCCAGAAGAGGATGAACCCCGCCAGGATCAGCAGATCGGCGAGATAGATCGGATTGCGGCTTCGGCTATAGATGCCCGTGGTGACAAGCGTCTCGGGCGTCTCGTGCGGCAGGAGCGTGGTGTGCGCGCGGCGAAACTCGAACGCCGCCATCAGCACCAGGAGCACGCCCGCGCCGACCAGAAGCCCGCCGACAAGGTCGGGCACAGGCCCCGCGCCGAACCCGAGCCCCATGGGCAGCCACCGCGACTGCGCCCAGGCCAGCGCGAGCGCGGCGGCGAGCCAGACGGGCGGAATGTCGACCCATTTCAGCATCGCCACGTCATCCGTGCCCGCGCAGCCGCGAGGCGCCGGTTGTGCCCGCCCGAGGCGTTCATTCCCACTCCATCTCCTCGAAGACGCGGCCCGCGTTCTTCGTGGCGAGTTCCTCGAAGGTGTCGAGATGCGCCCAGCGCGACTGGTCGACGTAATAGGCGCTGGCAAGGTCGCCGCCCGCGTCGAGATGCGCGCCGATCTTCTCCCGGATGTCCTTGAGGTAGTCCGAGGTGTAGCGGGTGACCTGCGCCATGTTCGTGGGGTGGCCGTGTCCCGGGATCACGTAGGTCGCGCCGAGCTCGGTGAACGGGCCGTCGAAGGTCTCGATCCAGCACGAGGTGCAGGTGTCGGCGAAGATGGGCGGCATGCGTTCGTGAAAGGCGATGTCGCCCGCGATGACGATGTCCCATTGCGGGATCCACACCTGCGTGTCGCCCGGCCCGTGGGCGGGGCCGAGATGCAGCACCTCCAGCGTCACGTCGCCCATCTCGACCACGCGCCTGTCCTCGAAGGAGAGGTTCGGCACCACCACCTCGGTGCCCTCGGCGCGGTCGCGGTTGTACCCCTTCATCCCCTCCAGGATGAAATGCCCGTTCTCCTCGATCTCGTGGATCGCGTCCACATGGGCGAGAATGTCCACGCCCAGCGCCGCCCAGTAGGAGTTGCCGAGCATGGCGTGGCCCTGCCCGTTCTCGTTGATCACGAGCTTCACCGGCTGGTCGGTGACCGCCTTGATCTCCTCGTGCAGCGCCTCGGCGAGTTTCGCGGACGCGCCGCCGTTGATCACCACGACCCCGTCGCCCGTGACCACGAAGGACAGGTTGTTGTTGTGGCCCGCGTTCTCGTAGGTGGGCGGCGCCGTGGCGCCGATCGCCGACCAGACATGCGGGATCACCTCGACGGGCTTCTCGTAGAGTTCCGACTGCGGATACTGGTCGGGAATGTCCTCGCTGGCATGGACCGCCCCTGCCGCCAGAATGGCCGCCAAGATCGTGCGTTTCATCCGTTCCTCCCTCGATGTCCTGCCGTCAAATTCACGCAGGCGAATACGAATGTAAAGCGTCCCGGTCGCGCGCGGACTGGACAGGACCGCCCCCCGGCTTTAGGCACGAAGCGCCCCAC
Organism: Rhodosalinus sp. FB01; assembly: GCF_041365715.1. Taxonomy (NCBI): domain Bacteria; kingdom Pseudomonadati; phylum Pseudomonadota; class Alphaproteobacteria; order Rhodobacterales; family Paracoccaceae; genus Rhodosalinus; species Rhodosalinus sp. FB01. The sequence goes on from NZ_JBGFSH010000001.1 coordinate 440,562, forward strand.
GCATCGACCACCTGCCGGAAAGGGCGCGCATGACCGATTTCGCCGCCACGAAGCGCCTGTTTCACCTGCCCGAGGGGATCGTCTACCTCGACGGGAATTCGCTCGGGCCACTGCCGCGGGCGGCCCCGGCGCGCCTCGAGGGCACCCTGCGCGACGAGTGGGGCGAGATGCTGATCACCGGCTGGAACCGCGCGGGCTGGATGGACCAGCCGCGCCGGACCGGCGACCGGGTGGGACGGCTCATCGGCGCCGAAGCCGGCCACGTGGTGATGGGCGACACGCTTTCGATCAAGGTCTGGCAGGCGCTCGCCGCCGCGCTGGAGCTGCGCCCCGACCGCCGCGTGATCCTGTCCGACTGCGGCAACTTCCCGTCCGATCTCTACATGGCCGAAGGGCTCGCGGGACTTCTCGACAAGGGCCACGAACTGCGCGTGGTGGAGCCCGAGGCGCTGGCCGAACACATCACCGAGGAGGTGGCGGTCGCGCTGATCACCGAAGTCGACTACCGCACGGGTCGGCTGCACGACATGAGGGCGCTGACCGCGAAGGCGCATGCCGCGGGCGCGCTGACCGTGTGGGACCTCGCCCACAGCGCCGGCGCGCTGCCGGTGGACCTGTCCGGCGCGGGGGCCGATTTCGCGGTGGGATGCACCTACAAGTACCTCAACGGCGGCCCCGGCGCGCCCGCCTTCATCTATGTGGCCCCCCGCCACGCCGACCACGCGCGCCCCGCCCTCTCGGGCTGGCTCGGCCACGCCGCGCCCTTCGCCTTCGAGCCGCGCTATCGCGCCGGCGACGGGATCGAACGGATGCGCGTGGGCACGCCGCCGGTGCTCGCGCTGGCCGCGCTCGACGCGGCACTCGACGTCTGGGACGGCGTGGACATGGCCGCGCTGCGCGCCCGCTCGCTGGAGCTCACGGCGCTCTTCATCGAGGAGGTGGAGGCGCGCTGCCCGCGGCTTCAGCTGGTCACGCCGCGCGCGCCGGACCGGCGCGGCAGCCAGGTGTCGTTCCGCTTCGCGGAGGGGTATGCGGCCATGCAGGCGCTGATCGCCCGGGGTGTCATCGGCGATTTCCGGGCGCCCGACATCATGCGCTTCGGGATCACGCCGCTCTACATCGACGAGGCCGACATCCGCCGCGCGGTCGACGTTCTGGCCGAGGTGATGGAGGGCGACCTCTGGGACGACCCGGCCTACCGGGCCCGGGCCGCGGTGACGTGACAGTGACGCGCCCGCGGCTTGCAGCCGCCCCCGCGCCGTGGGCTCGGGCGAACGGCGCGGGGGCCCCGGCATGAGCGATCCATACGATCCGGCCCGCGAGGGCGCGCGCATGTCGTTCGAGGATGCCATGTCCTACGGCGACTACCTGCGTCTCGACGCGATCCTCGGCGCGCAGCATCCGCTTTCGGACGCGCATGACGAGATGCTCTTCATCATTCAGCACCAGACCTCCGAGCTCTGGATGCGGCTTGCGCTGCACGAGATCGGCGCGGCCCGCGCGGCGCTTTCGGGCGGTGCCGCGCGCCCCGCGTTCAAGATGCTCGCCCGGGTCTCGCGCATCTTCGAACAACTCAACGCGGCCTGGGACGTGCTGCGCACGATGACGCCCTCGGATTACACCACCTTCCGCGAGGCGCTGGGCCAGAGCTCGGGCTTCCAGTCCTGGCAATACCGGCTGATCGAGTTCACCCTGGGCAACCGCAACCCCGCCATGATCCGGCCCCACGCGCACCGGCCGGAGATCGTTGCGCGGCTGGAGGCGGAACTTGCCCGCCCCTCGCTCTACGACGCGGCGCTCGCGCGGCTCGACGCGGAGGTCGCGCCCCTGCCCGGCCACGTTCTGGAGCGGGACCGCACGCGCCCCCACGTTTCCGACGAGGCCGTGGCGGCGGCCTGGACGACGGTTTACCGCGATCCCGGGGCGCATTGGGAGCTTTACGAACTGGCCGAGAAGCTCGTCGATCTGGAGGACTACTTCCGCCGCTGGCGTTTCAACCACGTCACCACGGTGGAACGGGTGATCGGCTTCAAGCGCGGCACCGGCGGAACCGGGGGCGTGAGCTACCTCAAGCGGATGCTGGAGGTGGAGCTCTTCCCCGAACTCTGGCACCTGCGCACGCATCTCTGACGCCCGGCGCCGCAAGGGACGCCGGGCGCGCGGCACGCGTCAGCGCGCGTCGATCGAGAACCGTCCCGGTCCGAAGGCCAGGATCATCGCCATGCCGCCCGCGAGCGCCACGTTCTTGAGGAAGTGGTTGATGTCGTTCTGCGCGGCGAGCCCTTCGGCCTCGAGGCCGGGCAGCAGGTGGAAGATCACCCCCGAGACCAGCGAAAACGCCCCGAGCAACACCGCCGCGAGGCGCGTCTTGTAGCCCAGGGCGAGGGCCAGGCCGCCCGCGAACTCGAGCGCGATCACGACGGGCAACAGCGCGCCGGGGATGCCGAACGCCTCCATGTATCCCTGCACGCCGGCGTAGCCGCCCAGCTTGTTGATCCCGGCGATCACGAAGATCGCGGCGAGCATCAGGCGGCCGGCGGGGGCGGCCCAGCTTTCGAACCCTGCGTTTCCTGCGGACGTCTGGTCGGTCGTGGTGGTCATCGTCGTCTCCCTGTGAGCGTCGGGCGGGAACGGGGTGCCCCCGCGATGGCACACCAGATGCGCGCCGTGGACTCGAAAAACCATTCCCGCCCGCGTCAGACGCTCTGTGCGCCTGCGCACAAGGCCGGCGGCGCCGGCGCCCTGCCGGCGGTCTCCTCTTGCCAATCCGTCGCCGACCCATACGCTTCAAGGGCGAAGCCGCGACAGGAGCATGCCCATGGCCTTTTCCCTGACCGTGAACGGCGAGCGCCGGGAGGTCGACCTGCCGGGCGACGTGCCGCTTCTGTGGGTGCTGCGCGACGCGCTCGACCTGACCGGGACGAAGTTCGGCTGCGGCGTCGCCGCCTGCGGGTCCTGCACGGTGCATGTGGACGGGCGGGCGGTGCGCTCCTGCCAGGTCACGCTCGCCGATGTCTGGGGTGAGGTGACGACGATCGAAGGGCTCGGCACGCCGGAGGCCATGCACGCCGTGCAGGCGGCCTGGGTCGAACACCAGGTCGCGCAATGCGGCTACTGCCAGTCGGGCCAGATCATGCAGGCCGCGGCGCTCCTGGCCGAGACGCCCGCGCCCTCGGACGACGACATCGACGCCGCGATGCAGGGCAATCTCTGCCGCTGCGGCCCCTATCCCCGCATCCGCGCGGCGATCCACGCCGCGGCGGCCCGCCTGTCGGAGGGCTGAGCCATGAGCCTCGGAAAGATCGCCCGCCGCACTTTCCTTATCGGCTCCGCCGCCGTGGCGGGCGGGGTCGCCTTCGGCGTCTGGTACGCGCGCAAGCCCGTGGACAATCCGCTCGACCCCGAGGGCGAGGCACTCGCGCTCAACCCCTATGTCATCGTGGACCGGGCCGGCGTCTCGATCGTCGTGCCGCGCGCCGAGATGGGCCAGGGCGTGCGCACCACGCTCGCCGCGCTCGTGGCCGAGGAGCTCGACGTGGAGATGGACGCGATCCGCACCCTCCACGGGCCGGCCTCGGACTCCTATTACAACGGCGCCCTCGCCGGGCTCGGCCTGCCCTTCAAGGATTACGCCATGTCCGATCTCCAGCACGCCATCCGCGAGCAGATGGGCGTGATGGGCAAGGCGCTCGGGCTGCAGGTGACGGGCGGCTCGACCTCCACGGTGGACGCCTTCGACAAGATGCGCCACGCGGGCGCCGCCGCGCGCGAGACGCTGAAGGCCGCCGCCGCCGAACGGCTCGGCGTGCCCGCCGAGGCGCTCTCGACCGGGGCGGGCGCGGTGATCGCGCCCGACGGCGCGCGGCTCCCCTATCCCGAGCTCGCCGAGGCCGCCGCCCGGATCGACCCGCCGCGCGCGCCCGCGCTCCGGCCCGCCGCGGAGTGGCGGATCCTCGGCAAATCGCAGCCCCGCGTGGACATGGTGGAGAAGGCCACCGGCACCGCCCGCTTCGGCCTCGACGTGCGGCTGCCGGGAATGAAGTTCGCCACGGTGCGGATGAACCCGCGCCTCGGCGCGCCGATGCGGTCCTTCGACGCCTCCGCGGCCGAGGAGATGCCGGGGGTCGAGCGGGTGATCGACCTCGGCACCGGCATCGCCGTCGTCGCCTCGAATACCTGGCTCGCCTTCCGGGCCGCCGAGGCGGTGGAGATCGACTGGGCCGAGGCGCCCTACCCCGACACGACCGAGGCGCTCTTCGCCGAGATCGCGCGGGCCTTCGACACCGCGCCGAACTCGGCGCTGCGCGACGACGGCGACGCCGACACCCTGCCCGAGGGCGCGACGGAGATCGCCGCCGAGTATCGCGTGCCCTACCTCGCCCACGCGACGATGGAGCCGGTGAACGCCACCGCGCTCCTCGGCGGCGACCGGCTCGAGGTCTGGGGCGGGTTCCAGTCGCCCCCCCTGGTGCGCGACCACTGCGCGGAGGCCGCCGGCGTCGCGCCCGAGGCCGTGCGCGTCCACACCACCTATCTGGGCGGCGGGTTCGGCCGTCGCGGCGAGGTGGATTTCGCCGTGCTCGCGGCTCTCGTCGCCCGGGAGATGCCGGGTACGCCGGTGCAGGTCGCCTGGTCACGCGAGGAGGACATGGGCCACGACTTCTACCGCCCCGGCGCGCTTGCCCGCTTCCGCGGCGCGGTGCGCGCCGGGCGCGCGGTGCTCCTCGACGGGGCGATCGCCGCGCAGTCGGTCACGCGCGAGAGCGCCCAGCGCCTCGCCGGCTTCGCCCCGCCCGGGGCGGACAAGGGCCACGTGGAAGGCGCCTACGACCAGCCCTACGCGATCCCGAACTACCGCATCCGGGGGCACCTGGCCGAGATGAAGCTGCCGATCGGCTTCTGGCGCGCGGTCGGGGCCTCCTTCAACGGCTTCTTCCACGACAGCTTCATCGACGAGCTGGCCCACGCCGCGGGCGCCGATCCGCTGGAGTTTCGCCTCGCCCACATGCGCGAGGTGCACGCGCCCTCGGCAGGCGTGCTGGACGCGGTGCGCGAGATGTCGGGCTGGACGGGCGAGACGCCCGACGGCACCGGGCGCGGCGTGGCCTTCACCTATTCCTTCGGCACGCCCACCGCGCAGGTCGTCGAGGTGGTGGACGAGGACGGCGCGATCCGCATCGCCCGGGCCTGGATCGCCTGCGACGTCGGCACCGCGCTCGACCCGCGCATCGTCGAAAGCCAGATGGTCTCGGGGCTCCTCTACGGTCTCTCCGCCGCCGTCATGGGCGAGATCACCTTCGAGGGCGGCGAAGCCCAGCAGGGGAACTTCCACGACTACGACGCGCTTCGCATCCACAGCGCGCCCGCGGTGGAGGTCCGCGTGCTGGAAACCGCGGAGCGCCTGTCGGGCGTGGGCGAACCCGGCACGCCGCCGTCGATGCCCGCGCTGGCCAACGCCGTCTTCGACCTCACCGGCGAGCGCGTCCGCGAACTGCCGCTCGCCCGGCGGTTCGACTTCGTGACCTAGGCGCTCACTGGAACGCCGAACCCGGTCGCAGCCCGAGCTTGCGGAAGACGGTCGCGGCCGGGCAGAAGCCCGTGAAGGCCGACTGGATCAGGTTGAGCCCCACGAAGCCGGTCAGCAGAAGCCACCAGGGGGAGTGTTGCCAGGCCAGCAGCGCCGACAGAAGCACGATCACCCCGGCGAAGGCCATCACGGCACGGTCCACGTTCATTTCGCTGTCTCCTCTCGCTCGGAAGTCGCGGCGAGCCACGCGTCGAGCGCGTCCGCCAGTTCCGTCCAGTCGGTGTATTCCCGGTCCTCGCCCGGGCGGATCCTTTCGCCCTTCTGCGACGCGATCCAGCGCATCGCCCAGCGGCGGAAGAAATCGTACTGCGTGAAGCGGAAGGCGCCGGCGACCTGAAGCGTGCGGTCGGGCTGCCATCCGGTGCGCGCGCAGAAATCGCCCGCGATGCGCTCGATGTCGGCGCGCTCTTCGGGGTCGTCGCCCGCGGCCGCGAGCGAGACCTGAAGGAATAGCGACGGCCGCGCGCCCAGGTCCACGGCATGGGCGGCGGCAAACCGCTCCAGCCCCTCCTGCACCCGGCCCATGTGCACCGAACCGGCGAGGATCGCGCCCGCGATGCGGGGCCAGTCGATCCCCTCCGCGTCGGCCGCGGGCAGAAGCTCGACCGAATGGCCGGACTGCGAAAGACGATCGGCGCAGAACCGCGCGATCTTGCGGGTCTGTCCCTCCGTGGTGGCGTAGACGATCAGAAGCCTCATGGCGCGTCTTCCCGAACCGGACGCGCGCAGCATAGCCCGGCCCGGCGGCCCGCACCTTGAGCAGGATCAAGCGCTGAGCCGCGCCGCGCGGTCCCGGCCGCCCGCCGCCCAGCGCCGGACGGCGTCTCCGAACGCCTCGAAAAGCGGGCGCGACACCGGGTCCCGCGCCGCGTTCCATTCGGGGTGCCACTGCACGGCGAGGGTGAACCCCGGCGCGTCGGCCACATAGGCCGCCTCGGGCGTGCCGTCTTCGGCCCAGCCGTCGATGACGAAACGGGCGCCCGCGTCCTTCACGCCCTGCCCGTGCAGCGTGTTCGTCATCACCTCGCGCGCGCCCATCAGCCTGTGGAAGACCCCGCCTTCGCCGAACCTCACCTTGTGGCGAAGCGCGAACTTTTCCTCGAGCGTCCCGTCGGGCGGCATCCGGTGGTTCATCCGCCCCGGCAGCTCGCGGATCTCGGGGTAGAGCGAGCCGCCCATGGCGACGTTCACCTCCTGGAAACCGCGGCAGATGCCGAGAAAGGGCTGGCCGCGCGCCACGCAGGCCCGCACGAGCGGCAGGGTGACCGCGTCGCGGCACCGGTCGAAGGCGCCGTGCTTCTCGGTCTCGGCCTCGCCGTATTCCTCGGGGTGCACGTTGGGCCGCCCCCCGGTAAGCACGAACCCGTCGCAGACCTCCAGCAGTTCTTCCACCGAGACGATCCCCGGGTCGGAGGGGATCACGAGCGGCAGGCATCCGGCGACCCCGGAGACGGCGGCCGAGTTCATCTGCCCGCCCGCATGGGTCGGGTACTGGTCGTTGATGAGGTACTGGTTGCCGATGATGCCGACGACGGGCCGTGCCATGATGTTCACCTCTCGCGTCGCCACAATCTAGGGCAGCTACGGGCGAAGCGGAACCCCGGCCTTGCCTGCCGGGCGGGGCTAGGCCCCGTTCTGCCTGCGCGCGCGGCGGCACCGCTCGGAACAATACCGCACCTCGTCCCAGACCCGGGCCCATTTCTTGCGCCACGCGAAGGGCCGGCCGCAGGTGGCACAGGTCTTGACGGGCAGATCGCCCTTGCGCCGCATGCCGCCCATCAGAAGCCGAAGCTCCCCTGCCGGTCGTCCGCGGCCTTGCGGCGGCGGCGCGGGGCGCGGTCGTTCACGAAGCGGCCCGTGCCGTCCTTGCGGCTGGCGTGCTTGTGCACGAGGCCACGGGCGGTATCGCGGAAGCCTTCGCCGCGGCGCACGGCCCAGACCGCCTCGCGCGCGGCGCGGGCCGCGGCGGGGACGTCGACGACGGGCTCGGGGTAAGCGCGCCCCAGAAGCGCGCGCGCACCCTCCCAGCGCCAGGGCTCCTGCAGATACTGGTCCGGCACAGGTTCCAGTTCCGGCAGCCAGGCGCGGGTGAAGGCGCCCGTCGGATCCTGGTCGCGGCCCTGTTTCACGGGGTTGTAGATGCGGATGGTGTTCATGCCGGTCGTGCCCGACTGCATCTGCATCTGCGGCCAGTGGATGCCGGGCTCGTAATCGGTGAAAAGGCGCGCGAGGATCGGCCCCGTGGCCCGCCAGTCGAGCCAGAGGTGGTAGGAGGCCACCGCCACCAGCATCGAGCGCATGCGGAAGTTCATCCAACCGGTGTGGGTCAGCATCCGCATGCAGGCATCCACGAAGGGCAGCCCGGTCTCGCCGCGCTCCCATGCCGCGAGGCGGGCAGCGTCGGGAACGCGGGGGCGCAGATCCTCGTAGGCCGGGTGCAGGCAGCGATGTTCGAGCGCGGGTTCGTCCTCGAGCTTCTGCATGAAATGGTCGCGCCAGGCGAGGCGGGACTGGAAGCTTTTCAGACTGCCGGCCCAGCCCTCGCGCGTGCCCCTGACCGCGCGCTGCCGCGCGGCGGCGGCGCGCGCCGCCTCGCGCACCGAAAGCGCGCCGAGGGCGAGGTGGGGCGACAGGCGCGAGCAGGCCGTCGCGCCATCGAGCGGAGAGGACATGGCGCGGCGATAGTCGCGCCCGCGCTCCGTCAGGAAGCTGTCGAGGGTCCCGAGGGCGGCCGCGCGCCCGCCGCTTTGCCGTCCCGGGCACGGGTCGGGCCGGAGGCCAAGGCGCGCGGGCCCGGGCCAGGGGTCGCTTTCGGCCTGCAGGGACCGCAGGCCGCCGGGGGCCGGAACCGGCTCGGCGAAGACGAACCGGTCGCGACGCGCCGCCCAGCCGTCGCGGCTGGCCAGCCTGCGGACGACACCCGACTGCGGCACCTGCTTCCACGTCACCCCCTGCGCGCGCGCCCAGCCCGCCACCGCCCGGTCGCGGGCATAGCTCCAGCCATTGCCCGTCTCCTCGTGACTTGTCAGGCAGGTCACGCCATGCCCGCGGCGCAGATCCTCCAGCACCTCCGTCGCCGCACCGACGCGGCGGACCAGCGGCGCGCCAAGCCGGGCGAGCGCGTCTTCGAGGGCGTCCAGCGCCTCCGACAGGAGGGCGAAGTGCCGCCCGCTCGCGTCGGGTTGCGCCCAGAGGCCGGGTTCGAGGATGTAAAGCGGCAGGATCGGGCGCCCGAGCGCCACGGCGGTGGCGAGCGCCGGGTGGTCGTCCACCCGGAGGTCGCGCTTGAACCACAGGATTGTCGTTCCAGATACCGCTCCAGCCATCGTCTTGCCGTGCTTCTTGCCGAGACTTAGGAAGTCTAGGTCACGCGACCCGCCCGGAAACCCCGGCCCGAAGGAGACCGCCATGAAGGACGCCGCGCCGCAGACCGTCTACCTGAACGAATACGCGCCGCCCGCGTATCTGGTGGACGAGGTCCAGCTGACCTTCCGCCTCGCCCCCCGCGCGACGCGGGTCGAAAGCCGGATCCGCTTCCGCCCGAACCCCGACGCCCGCTCGCGCGCGTTCTTCCTGCACGGCGAGGGGCTTTCGCTTCTCGCGGCCCGGATCGACGGCGCGCCGGTCACACCCGAGATCACCGACGAGGGGCTGACCTGCGCGGTGCCCGACGCGCCCTTCACCTGGGAGGCGGAGGTCGAGATCTCGCCCGAGACCAACACCGCGCTCGAGGGGCTCTACATGAGCCGCGGCATGTATTGCACCCAGTGCGAGGCCGAGGGCTTCCGCAAGATCACCTACTATCCCGACCGCCCCGACGTGATGGCGCCCTTCACCGTGCGGATCGAGGGCGATCTTCCGGTGCTGCTGTCCAACGGCAACCCGGGAGCGGCTGGCGAGGGCTGGGCCGAATGGCACGATCCCTGGCCGAAGCCCGCCTATCTCTTCGCGCTAGTCGCGGGCGATCTGGTGGCGCAGCGGGATACGTTCACCACCCGCTCGGGGCGGGATGTGGACCTTGCGCTCTGGGTGCGGCCGGGCGACGAGCACAAATGCGCCTGGGGCATGGAGGCGCTCAAGAAGTCGATGCGCTGGGACGAGGAGGTCTACGGGCGCGAATACGATCTCGACGTCTTCAACATCGTCGCCGTGGACGACTTCAACATGGGCGCGATGGAGAACAAGGGGCTCAACATCTTCACCTCCGCCGCCGTGCTCGCCAGCCCCGAGACGGCGACGGACGCCAATTTCGAGCGCATCGAATCGATCATCGCGCACGAGTATTTCCACAACTGGACGGGCAACCGGATCACCTGCCGCGACTGGTTCCAGCTCTGCCTCAAGGAAGGGCTGACCGTCTTCCGCGACCAGCAGTTCACCGCCGACATGCGCTCCGCCCCGGTGAAGCGGATCGACGACGTGTCGATGCTGCGCGCCCGCCAGTTCCCCGAGGACCAGGGCCCGCTCGCCCATCCCGTCCGGCCGGAAAGTTACCAGGAGATCAACAACTTCTACACCGCGACCGTCTACGAGAAGGGCGCGGAGGTGATCGGGATGCTCAAGCGCCTCGTCGGCGAGGAGGGCTACCGCAAGGCGCTCGATCTCTACTTCGAGCGCCATGACGGGCAGGCCTGCACCATCGAGGACTGGCTTCGCGTCTTCGAGGACGCGACGGGCCGCGACCTCTCGCAGTTCAAGCGATGGTACACGCAGGCGGGCACGCCGCGCCTCTCGGTGGAGGAGGACTGGCAGGACGGCACCTACACGCTCACCTTCACGCAGGAGACGCCGCCCACCCCCGGCCAGCCCGAGACGGCGCCGCAGGTGATCCCGATCGCTGTCGGGCTGCTGTCGCCCAACGGCGACGAGGCGGTGCCGACCCGCCTTCTGGAGATGACCGAGACACGCCAGAGCTTCACCTTCGAGGGGCTCGCGGCAAAGCCCGTCCCCTCGATCCTGCGCGACTTCTCGGCGCCGGTGGTGCTGGAGCGCGTGACCTCGCGGAGCGAACGCGCCTTCCTCATGGCCCACGACACCGACCCCTTCAACCGCTGGGAGGCGGGCCGGAGCCTCGCGCGGGAAAGCCTGATGGCGACGATCCGCGAGGGCGCCGCGCCGGACGCCGACTGGCTGTCGGGGCTCGCCGCGCTTCTGCGGGACGAGAGCCTCGACCCGGCCTTCCGCGCGCAGGTCACGGGGCTGCCCACCCAGTCGGAACTCGCCCAGGCGCTACACCGGGCGGGCACGACGCCCGACCCCGACGCGATCTGGACCGCGACGGAGGCGCTGCGCGACGCGATGGCGGAGGAACTCGCCGATCTCGCGCCCGCGCTTCTCGACGGCATGCGGGTGGCGGCGCCCGACGCCGAGCAGTCGGGCAAGCGCGCGCTCGCGGGCGCGATGCTCGCCCTCGTCACGCGGCGCGACGGTGGCGCGGCGGCCGCGCGCCAATACGCCGAGGCCGACAACATGACGCTCAGCCTCTCGGCGCTCGGCTGCCTGCTGCGCGCGGGCAAGGGCGGGCCGGAACTCGCCGCCTTCCACGACCGCTGGCAGCACGACCGGCTGGTGATGGACAAGTGGTTCTCGCTCCAGATCATCCAGTCGGACCCGGCCGAAACGGCCGACATCGCCCGCCGCCTCACCGAGCATCCCGCCTTCGAGTGGAAGAACCCGAACCGCTTCCGCGCGGTGATGGGCGCGCTCGCCATGCACCACGCGGGCTTCCACCGGGCCGACGGCGCGGGCTACCGCCTGCTGGCGGACTGGCTGATCCGGCTCGACCCGGTGAACCCGCAGACCGCGGCGCGGATGATGAGCGCCTTCCAGACCTGGCGGCGCTACGACGCGGGGCGCCAGGCGCTGCTTCGCGCCGAGCTCGAGCGGATGCGCGCCGCGCCGGACCTCTCGCGCGACAGCGCCGAGATGCTGGACCGGATGCTCGGCTGATCCGGTGGCGGAAGAGTTCCGCCACGAGGCCCGCGGCCGAAACCGCCGCACGGCGCTGGCGCTCGCCGGCGCGTGGGCCGCGATGGCCGCGGCGGTGCTCTGGATCGACGCCGCGCTCTGGGTGCTGGCCATCCCGGCGCTCTTCACGCTGCCCGCGCTCTGGGACCTGATCTCGGATCGCCGCGCCGGCCTCGCGCTCGGCGCCGAGCGGATCGCGTGGCACGCCGGCCGCCGGAGCGGCGAGGTGGCGCTGGCGCAGATCGAGACCGTGCGCTTCGACACGAGGCTCGACCTCTCCGTGCGGGTGACGCTGGTGCTTCGGTCCGGCCGCCGCATCCGCCTGCCGCAGGAGTGCCTGCCGCGGCCGGCCGAGCTTCAATCCGCGCTGGCCGCCCGCGGCGTTTCCACCGAGCGGCATCATTTTTCCCTTTTCTAGAAGGGCTTGCAGTTTCCCGCCGTTGCGCCGCCCAATGGCTTCCGGTCGCCGCGAATCCGTGCAATGGTGACATGGGTGTCATACCACTGTCGCAGCTCTGTGGATTTCTTCGCGCCATGAAAGACCGGATCGACCCCCTGATCGCCGAACGGGCGCCATGGCTTTTCTCGGAGCATCCGGCAGTCGCGCCGGCCCGTGGGGTGCTGAACCGGCTGCTCGGCTACGACAAGACCGTGGCGCTCGGCACGGCGCTTCGGGATCTGCCCGCCGACCGGATCATGGCGGCAATGACGCGCGAACTCGCCCGCGACGTGGAGGCGGCGGGCCTCGACAACATCCCCCGCAACGGCGCGGCGCTGGTCGTCGCGAACCATCCGACCGGCATCGCCGACGGGATCATGCTGCATGCGGTGCTGGGGGATTTGCGTCCCGATGTCTATTACTTCGCGAACCACGACATCCTGCGCGTGCTGCCGCAGATGACCGACATGATCGCGCCGGTCGAGTGGCGACGGGACCGGCGCAGCCACGGCAAGACGCGCGAGACCATGGCCTACACCCGCCGCGCGGTGGAGGATGGGCGGCTCGGCGTCATCTTCCCGTCAGGACGGCTGGCCAAGCGCCGCGGACTGTCGCTGCACGAGCGGCCCTGGATGGCGTCGGCGGCGATGATCGCGCGCAAGTTCGAGCTGCCGGTGATCCCGGTGAACATCCGCGCGCGCAACTCGGCGCTCTTCTACCTCTTCGACTTCATTCACCCCAGCCTGCGCGACATCACGCTCTTCCACGAGACGCTGAACAAGCACCGGCAGCCCTTCCGGGTGACCGTGGGCGAACCGATCTCGCCCGCATCGCTCCCCGCGAAATCCGAAGACGGCATCGAACTCATGCGGCGCGCGACGCTGGCCCTCGGCGGGCCGCGGGCGCCCACGGTCTCGCTCCTCGACAACACCCGGCGCCCCTCCTGGATCCGTCAGCTCGACTCCAACTGACCGCATCCCCGCCGCGGGAATTTACCGCTTTCTCCGCGACTTCGCCCTTTCCACGCCCGATTGCGCGGCGACGTTCGGATCATGTCCAGATCCATCGCCCTCGCGCCCGCCCTCGCACCGCTGCTCCGTCTCGCCAGGACGGGGTTCCGCTCCGCGGCGCCCGCCCGGCCACGCCGGCCCGCCGCCGGCGCCGCGCTGCCCGTGATCGAGGAAACCGCGCTGGAACGGGAGGCGGCCACTCACGAGGCGCAGGGCCTCTTTCTCGCCCGGCAGGAGCGTTGGGACGAGCTCGACACGCTTGTTCGCTCCTGCGACCGTCGCCGCGCCGCCCTCCCGGACGGGCAGCCCGTGGCCCAGCGTCTCGCGCTCGGCGCGGCGTCCGACGTGCTCTGGACGGCCGAGGCCGGTTTCGACACCGACGAGCGGATGCGCCGCACCGGCTGCGGCGTGGCCCAGCTCGAGGACGCGCTGGCCGCGCATCCCCGTGCGCCGGGCGTCGCGCTCGTGCTGGTGCACACGCATCTCAGCCTTGGATGGGCCGCGCGGCGCGAGGCGGCGACGGAACCGGCGCGGCCCGAGGCGCGTGCCGCGCTCCACGCCCATCTCGCACGCGCGGGACAGATCCTCGACCGCTTCGCCGAGGCCGCGGGCGACAGCGCGGCCTTCGCCGCCGCGCGCTGCCTCCAGCTTCCTGCGCGTCGGCCCGGGCCGGAGGCGCGGGCCCGCGCCTATCTCGACCTCGTGGCGCGCGACCCCGCGAACCCGCGCCACCTGCGCGACATGGGCCGCAGCCTTCTGCCCCTGCGCACCGGCACGCTGGCCACGCTGGAACGGGCGGCGCGGGAGGCCGCAGCCCTCTCCGAGGCGAAGCTGGGCCCGGCGGGCTATTTCTGGGCGCACATGGACGCGCTGGCCGAGGACGAACGCGTCTTCGAGCGGCTGGACCTCGAGTGGTTCCTGGCCGGGCTCGACGCCGCCGCTGCGCGGCATGGCGACCAGCACGCGGCGAACACCGTTGCCGCCTTCTGCGCCCTCACCATGGCGCCGCATCACGGCCGGGCGCGGCTAAACCCCGCGATCGCGCCGCGGCGTGCGGCGGTGCACGACCGGGCGCCGGGCGTCTGCCGCGACCACCTGCACGAGATACACCCTCTGGTCTGGGCGGAGACCGCCGCCGCGATCGGCCCCGAACGGCCCGTGCCCCCGCGCCCGCGCCGCGTGGCCGAGGGCACAGCGCTCGCCCGCGCCGCGCTCGCCGCGGCCTGACGGGGTCAGGCGACGCGCGGGGAATTGCAACCGCGCGGCGCTTTGGCTAAGGCCATCAGGTGCCATCAGCCGCAGGGGACCCGCCATGCTCGATCTCGCCCACGAGCCTCCGAAGCCCAAGGTGATCGCCGGGGCAAAGCACGACTGGGAACTGGTCATCGGGATGGAGGTCCATGCCCAGGTCGCCTCGAAGGCCAAGCTCTTTTCCGGCGCCTCGACCGAGTTCGGCGCCGAGCCCAATTCCAACGTCTCGTTCGTGGACGCGGCGATGCCGGGCATGCTGCCCGTGCTCAACGAGTTCTGCATCGAGCAGGCGGTGCGCACCGGCCTCGGCCTGAAGGCGAAGATCAACCTGCGCTCCGCCTTCGACCGGAAGAACTATTTCTACCCCGACCTGCCCCAGGGCTACCAGATCAGCCAGCTTTATCACCCGCTGGTGGGCGAGGGCGAGGTGCTGGTGGACATGGCGCCCGGCGTCGCGCGGCGCGTGCGAATCGAGCGCATCCACGTCGAACAGGACGCGGGCAAGTCGATCCACGACATGGACCCCGGCGCCTCCTTCGTGGACCTCAACCGCACCGGCGTCGCGCTGATGGAGATCGTCTCGCGCCCCGACATCCGCGGCCCGGAAGAGGCGGCCGCCTACCTGACGAAGCTGCGCCAGATCATGCGCTATCTCGGCACCTGCGAGGGCAACATGCAGTCAGGCAACCTGCGCGCGGATGTGAACGTGTCGGTCTGTCGCCCCGGCGCCTACGAGAAGTTCGCCGAAACCGGCGATCCCGCGCATCTGGGCACCCGGTGCGAGATCAAGAACATGAACTCGATGCGCTTCATCCAGCAGGCGATCGACTACGAGGCACGGCGGCAGATCCGGCTGCTGGAGGCCGGCGAAGGGGTCGTGCAGGAGACGCGCCTCTACGATCCGGACCGGGGCGAGACGCGCTCCATGCGCTCCAAGGAAGAGGCGCATGACTACCGCTATTTCCCCGATCCCGACCTGCTGCCACTCGAACTCGAGCAGGGCTGGGTGGACGCGATCGCCGAAAGCCTGCCCGAACTGCCCGACGCGAAGAAGGCGCGCTTCGTCACCGCGCTGGGGCTGTCGGAATACGACGCCGGTGTGCTGACCGCCGACGTCGCGGCGGCGGATTATTTCGAGAAGGTCGCGGAGGGGCGCGACGGCAAGGCGGCGGCGAACTGGGTCATCAACGAACTTTTCGGCCGACTGAAGAAGGACGACCTCGACATCGCCGAGAGCCCGGTCTCGCCGGCGCAGCTTGGCGGCATCATCGACCTGATCTCGGCGGGCGACATCTCGGGCAAGATCGCCAAGGACCTTTTCGAGATCGTCTACACCGAAGGCGGCGATCCGGCCGAGGTGGTGGAAGCGCGCGGGATGAAGCAGGTCACCGACACCGCCGCGATCGAGGCCGCGGTGGACGAGGTGATCGCCGCGAACCCCGCCCAGGTGGAGAAGGCCAGGGAAAACCCCAAGCTCGCCGGCTGGTTCGTGGGCCAGGTGATGAAGGCCACCGGCGGCAAGGCCAACCCCAAGGCGGTTAACGAGATCGTGGCCGGCAAGCTCGGGCTCTGAACCGATGCGCCCGCTCCGCGACGAGATCCTCGCCCAGAACGAGCGGGTGACGCTCTTCTCGAGGTTCCTGAACGCGGTGGGGCTGGGCTCATCGGCTTCGCCCTGATCCGCCCGCTTGTGGAGGGGGGTGCCGCGCTCTTCCGGCTCACCGCGTGGTGGAGTGGCGCCGGGCTGGCGCTTCATGTTGCGGCGCACTATATTCTGCGCTTGTTGAGGAAGGAGCCGCGCGCATGACGATGTTCGAATTCGCCGTCCCCCTCGTCGCGCTCGCCGTGGCGGGCATCGGCATCGCGCTCTTGCGCGCGGAGGCGCGGCGCATCGATGCGCGCCGCCGCCCGCCGGCGGAGTGACGCCGCCCGCCGGGTCGACTCTGGCCCTTTCGCGCCTGAACTGATAGCGTCCCGCCGGTTTGAGCGGCTGGGAGGTGCAGGGTGGCGTACTACGAGTACAAGGTGGTCCCGGCTCCTCAGCGGGGCGAGAAGGCGCGCGGCGTCAAGACGGCCGAGGCGCGGTTCGCGCTGGCGATCGAGCGGCTCATGAACGAGATGGGCGAGGACGGCTGGGAGTATGTGCGGGCCGAAACCTTGCCGAGCGAAGAACGCGCGGGGCTCACGGGCACCGCGACGCAGTGGCGCAACCTGCTGGTCTTCCGCCGCTTGCGCGGCGCGGCGGACGGGGGCGCGAGCCGCGACACGCCGAGACTGCTCGCCGCGCCGGCCGAAGCGCCGGAGGGACATATGCCGCCACCGGACGACGGGTTCCCGCCGATGCCGCCCTTGACGCGGTCGGCCGCGGCACGCCGCGCCCGCGCGGTCGAGGCAGGGGAAGACGCCGAAAGCGCCGACGCGTCCTCCGGGGCCGGCGCGGGGCCGGCGCAGGATCCGATCGCCCTGCCCCGCGTGCTGGCACGGAAACCTGAGCGGGAGGCGCGCGATGACGACGCGGACGATGCCGGTGAAGGAGGCGGCGCCGAAGGACCGGATCCGTCGCCGCGGCCCCGGGGCTAGGCGTCGATGTCGAGGGAGAGCGCGTGGATCGCGGTGACGAGGGCGGGCCCGAGCGCCTCGTGCACCGCCCTGTGCCGGGCAAGCCGCGACTGGCCGGCGAAGGCCGGGGCGCGGATCACCACCCGGAAGTGGCTTTCGCCGCCTTCCTGGTAGCCCGCGTGGCCGCGGTGGCGCTCGCTTTCGTCCACCACCTCGAGGCGGGTCGGCGCAAAGGCACCCTCGAGCGCCGCGCGGATCGCGTCTGTGCGTGTCAAATTTTACCTCCGGCCTCTTCAAATCGTGTCGGGGCAGATTAAACTCACACGTCCGAGTCGAAAAGGTGAGAGCATGAGCAGACCTGATCCGTTCGGTTTCGACATGTCGGTTTCCGCGGCGAAGAAGAAGAATTCCCGCGGCAGGCGCGGCATGTCCGGGGCTTCCGAAACCTCGACTCGTCTGTGCGAGAAGGAGGGATGCCGCGAAGCCGGCCTCTACCGCGCGCCCAAGGCCCCCGACGTGCTCGACGACTATTACTGGTTCTGCAAGGACCATGTGCGCGAGTACAACCTGAAATGGAATTTCTTCGACGGCACGACCGAGGCCGAGCTCAACGCTCAGATGTCGAAGGACAAGGTGTGGGAGCGCAACACCCGCGACTTCCGCGACCCCGAGGCGCGCGCCTGGGCGCGGCTCGGCATCGAGGACCCGCATCAGGTGCTGGGCGAAAACGCCACGCGCAACCCGGGCAGCCGCTCGGACGGCCACAGCCGCCGCCTGCCCGCGCCCGAGCGCAAGGCGATCGAGATCCTCGACGCCAAGGACAACTGGAGCAAGGCCGAGGTGCGCAAGAGCTACAAGGCGCTCATCAAGGTGCTGCACCCCGACATGAATGGCGGCGACCGCTCGCAGGAAGAACAGCTGCAGCAGGTCATGTGGGCCTGGGATCAGATCAAGGACAGCCGCAACTTCAAGTGAGCGGCGGCGGCGGTCAGGCGTCGGCGCGGAACACCAGCGAGACCCCGTTGATACAATGCCGCTTGCCGGTCGGCTGGGGGCCGTCGTCGAAGATGTGGCCCAGATGGCTGCCGCAGCGGCTGCAATGGCATTCCGTGCGCGGGAACAGCAGCTTCCAGTCGGTCCGCGTGCCGATCGCGCCGGGAAGGGCCTGCCAGAAACTCGGCCAGCCGGTCCCGCTGTCGAACTTGTGCTCGGAAGAATAGAGCGGCTGCTCGCAGCCCCGGCAAAGATAGGTGCCCGCGCGCTTCTCCTCGTTCAGCGGCGAGGTGCAGGGTCGCTCGGTATCCTCCTCCCGCATCACGCGGTATTCCAGATCGCTGAGCATCGCCTTCCACTCGGCGTCGGAGCGCGAGACCTCGAACCCGGTCTCGGCCCCCTTCGCCGCCGAGCCAAGCCCGAGCGCGGCGCCAAGCGTCGCAAGAAAGGATCGGCGTTCCATGGATGCACCTCCGTGTCGCGGGCGAGGCTAGCGGGCGCCTCGCGGCCGGGGCAAGTCCCGCGCCCGCACAACCGCGTGAGCGTGCGCGGTCGGCGCCGGACGGTACGGGCGGCGGCACACCCCGCAGCGGGCGGCCGGATGCCGCGTGCGGCGCGCGCCCTTCCCCTTGCCCCGCCCGGGAATATGTTGCACCACGGGCCGCGCATCGCGGCGGCAGACATGCACGAAAAGGATCAGGGACGGTCATGGCGGACGGCAGCATCGACATCAACGCGAAACCCACCGAAGAGGTCTCGGTCCGCGAGGTGTTCGGCATCGACACCGACATGATCGTGCACGGATTCCCGGAACGGACCGAGCGCGTGCCCGATCTCGACACGACCTACAAGTTCGACCCGGACACGACGCTCGCGATCCTCGCAGGCTTTCGCAACAATCGCCGCGTGATGATCCAGGGCTATCACGGCACCGGCAAGTCCACCCATATCGAACAGGTGGCGGCGCGGCTCAACTGGCCCACCGTGCGCGTGAACCTCGACAGCCATATCAGCCGGATCGACCTGATCGGCAAGGACGCGATCAAGCTGCGCGACGGCATGCAGGTCACCGAGTTCCAGGAAGGCATCCTGCCCTGGGCGCTGCGCAATCCTGCGGCGATCGTCTTCGACGAGTATGACGCGGGCCGCGCGGACGTGATGTTCGTGATCCAGCGGGTACTGGAAGCCGACGGCAAGCTGACCCTGCTCGACCAGAACGAGGTCATCACCCCGCACCCGTATTTCCGCATCTTCGCCACGGCGAACACGGTCGGCCTCGGGGACACGACGGGCCTTTACCACGGCACCCAGCAGATCAATCAGGGCCAGATGGACCGCTGGAGCCTGGTGGCCACGCTCAACTACCTGTCGATCGACGCGGAAACGGCGATCGTGCTGGCAAAGGCGCCGCACTACAACACCGAGAAGGGCCGCAAGACCGTCAAGCAGATGGTCACCGTGGCCGACCTGACCCGCACCGCCTTCATGAACGGCGATCTGTCCACGGTGATGAGCCCGCGCACGGTGATCGCCTGGGCGCAGAACGCGGAGATCTTCCGCAACGTGGGCTATGCCTTCCGGGTGAGCTTTCTGAACAAGTGCGACGAGCTGGAGCGGCAGACGGTGGCCGAATTCTACCAGCGCTGCTTCAACGAGGAACTTCCCGAAAGCGCCGCGCACGGCAGTTTCGGCTGACCCCGGCGCGATTTCACGACCTCGCAGAACGGGTCGCACCAGCCCGGCGCGGCCCGTTTTCATTTCCCGACCCGCGGGCCGCGCCGCGCGGTCCCGGGGTGTTCCGCCACATGCATGACCGGCGCCGTGGCCCCGCGTCGCGGAGGGCGCGCGGGATAGCTGCGGCCGTGCCTGCCGGTGCGACGCTCACGGAAAACGCGCCGCCACTGGTCATCCCCCCGGCAAGGCATTAGCTTCCACGCGACAGACACCAGGACGTGCGAAGCCCCTCATGCAGAAGCCCGACAATCCCGCCGATCCGTTCAAGAAGGCGCTCGCCGAGGCCACGCGGGTCATGGCGCATGACCCCGAACTCAGCGTGAGCTATTCGGTGGATCCGTCGGGGATCACCGGGGACACCATGCGCCTGCCGCAAGTCAGCCGCCGGATGAGCCGCGACGAGGTTCTGGTGGCGCGCGGGACGGCGGACGCGCTCGCGCTGCACCGGCGCTATCACGACGCGGGAACCCATGCCCGCTACTGCCCGCCGGGGGAGATGGCGCGCGATCTCTACGAGGCGATGGAAACCGCCCGCTGCGAGGCGATGGGCGCACGCGACATGCCCGGCACCGCCACCAACATCGACGCCAAGATCGGCGCCGAGGCGGCGCGGCGCGGCTACGCCGAGGCGCGCGAGCCGGGCGACGTGCCGCTGCCCACGGCGGCGGGCTACCTCATCCGGCACCTTGCCACCGGGCGCGAGCTGCCCGAGGCCGCGCAGAACGTGATGGAGCTGTGGCGCGGCTACATCGAAAGCCAGGCGGGCGAGACGCTCGAAGCGCTGGAGGGCAATCTCTCCGACCAGGGCGCCTTCGCCCGCTTCGCGCGCAAGGTCATCGAGGATCTCGGATACGGCGACCAGCTAGGCGACGATCCCGACCAGCAGGACGACGACCAGCAGGAAGAGGCCGAGGACGGCGCCGAGGAGGAAGAGGAGCCCGACAGCACCGGCCAGGACGACAGTCAGGACGATGCCGAAGCCTCGCCCGAGCAGTCCCAGGACGAGACGCAGGACGAAAGCCAGGCGCAGGTCAGCATGGACGAGCTGGCCGACCAGGAACTCGGCGAAGAGACCGAGATGCCCGAGGGCGAGGCCCCCCAGGAGCCGCCGCCGCCCGCCCCCGTCTCGGATGCGGACCCCGACTACCGGGTCTTCAATACCGCCTTCGACGAGGAGGTGGCGGCGCAGGACCTCGCGGAGCCCATCGAGCTCGAGCGCCTGCGCGCCTATCTCGACCAGCAGCTCGAACCGCTGAAGGGCGCGGTCTCGCGGCTTGCCAACAAGCTGCAACGCCGCCTTCAGGCGCAGCAGAACCGCAGCTGGGAGTTCGACCGCGAGGAGGGCATCCTCGACGCCGGTCGCCTGGCGCGGGTCGTGGCGAACCCCACGACGCCGCTGTCCTTCAAGGTCGAGAAGGACACCGAGTTCCGCGATACTGTGGTGACCCTGCTTCTGGACAACTCGGGCTCGATGCGCGGGCGGCCGATCTCCATCGCCGCGATCTGCGCCGACGTGCTGGCGCGCACGCTCGAGCGCTGCTCGGTCAAGGTCGAGATCCTGGGATTCACGACGCGCGCCTGGAAGGGCGGGCAGAGCCGCGAGGCGTGGCTGAACGAGGGCCGGCCCCTCGCACCCGGGCGGCTCAACGATCTGCGGCACATCGTCTACAAGCCCGCCGACGCGCCCTGGCGGCGCGCGCGCGACAATCTTGGGCTGATGATGAAGGAGGGGCTTCTGAAGGAGAACATCGACGGCGAGGCGCTCGAATGGGCGCACCGGCGCATGATGATGCGCCCGGAAAGCCGCAAGATCCTCATGGTGATCTCGGACGGCGCGCCGGTGGACGATTCGACGCTGTCCGTGAACCCCGCGAATTACCTCGAGAAGCATCTGCGCGACGTGATCGCGATGGTGGAACGGCGAAGCGCGGTCGAACTCATCGCCATCGGCATCGGCCATGACGTCACCCGCTACTACCACCGCGCGGTGACCATCACCGACGTGGACCAGCTTGCCGGGGCGATGACCGAACAGCTTGCCAGCCTGTTCGATTCCGACCCCCGCGCCCGCGCGCGCCTCGTCGGCATCCGCAAGGCGTCCTGAAGGCGCCCCGGCTTCGCGGCCGAGGCGCTTGCATCCGCCGCGCGGATGCCCAAAGTTGCCGCGGATCACAGCGGAGGGGCGGATGCTTCAGTCTTTCAAGGCCACGTCGCGGCCCGATCAGGGACCGCCGCGCCTCGCGCGGCTGCGCGAGGAGATGGCCCGCGAGGGCCTCGACGGGTTCTGGGTGCCGCGCGCGGACGCACATCAGGGCGAGTATGTCGCGCCCCGGGACGAGCGGTTGTCCTGGCTGACCGGGTTCACCGGCTCGGCCGGCTTTGCGGTCGTGCTGGCCTCGGTGGCGGGCGTCTTCGTGGACGGGCGCTACCGGGTGCAGGTCAAGGCGCAGGTGGCGGAGGACTTCACGCCGGTCGACTGGCCCGAGGTCAAGCCGTCGGACTGGCTGCGCGAGACGCTGCCCAACGGTGGCGTGGTGGGCATCGACCCGTGGCTTCACACCGTCGAGCAGGTGGAAAAGCTCGAAACCGCGCTTCGGGGCAGCGGCGTCAGCCTGCGCGAGACGGCGAACCTCGTGGACCGGATCTGGCAGGACCAGCCCGCGCCGCCGCTCGGCCGGGCACGCGCGCACCCCCTCGACCTCGCGGGGGAGGGGGCGGCGGAAAAGCGCGCGCGCCTCGGCCGCGAGCTTCGCGACGCCGGACACCGCGCGGCGGTGATCACCCTGCCCGACTCCATCTGCTGGCTTCTGAACATCCGCGGGTCCGACGTGCCGCGGGCCCCCCTCGCCCATGGCTTCGCCGTCCTGCACGAGGACGGGCGGGTGGATCTCTTCATGGCCGAGGAAAAGCTCGAGGGCCTGGGCGACCACTTGGGCCCCGAGGTCGCCGCGCACCGGCCGGAGCGCTTCGCCGCCGCCCTGGGCGAGCTGTCCGGCCCGGTCCGCATCGATCCGGCAAGCGCGCCGCTCGCGGTGCTGCGCGCGCTCGAGGAGGCCGGCGTGGAGGTGGCACGCGGCCCCGATCCCTGCGTCCGGCCCAAGGCGTGCAAGAACGCGGCCGAGATCCGCGGCGCGGGCGAGGCGCATCTTCGCGACGGCGCGGCCGTG
The DNA here is from genome assembly GCF_041365715.1 of Rhodosalinus sp. FB01. NCBI lineage: Bacteria > Pseudomonadati > Pseudomonadota > Alphaproteobacteria > Rhodobacterales > Paracoccaceae > Rhodosalinus > Rhodosalinus sp. FB01. The sequence goes on from NZ_JBGFSH010000001.1 coordinate 463,269, forward strand.
TGCGAGTTCCTCGCCTGGCTCGCCGATCAGCCGGCGGGCAGCCTGACCGAGATCGAAGCCGTCACGAAACTCGAAGAGAGCCGCCGCGCGACCGGAAAGCTCGAGGACATCTCCTTCGACACGATCTCCTGCGCGGGGCCGCACGGCGCGATCATGCATTACCGCGTCACCGAGGAGACGAACCGCCCGCTGAAGGCCGGCGAGCTTTACCTCGTGGATAGCGGCGGTCAGTATCTCGACGGAACCACCGACATCACCCGGACCGTGGCCATCGGCACGCCGACCGAAGAGATGCGCGCCTGCTACACCCGCGTGCTGCAGGGCCTCATCACTCTGTCGCGGCTGCGCTGGCCCGCCGGGCTCGCCGGGCGGGATCTGGACGCGCTGGCGCGGATGCCGCTCTGGCTGGCCGGGCAGGACTATGCCCACGGAACCGGCCACGGCGTCGGCGCCTACCTGTCCGTTCACGAGGGGCCGCAGAAAATCGCGCGCGCCGGCGAGGCCGAACTCCTGCCCGGCATGATCCTTTCCAACGAGCCCGGCTTCTACAGGGAGGGCGCCTTCGGCATCCGGCTGGAGAACCTGATCGTGGTCGAGGACGCACCGGAACTCCCGGGCGGCAGCGTGGCGAAGATGCTGCGTTTCCACACGCTGACCTATGTGCCCTTCGAGCGCCGCCTCGTGGAGGCGGAGATGCTGCATGGCCCCGAGCGGGCGTGGCTCAACGCCTATCATGCGCTGGTGCGATCCAAGATCGGCCCAAGGCTGGGCAGCGCCGCGAAAACATGGTTGGATGCCGCCACCGCGCCGATCTGAGGCGCAGCCCGCGGGCAGGAAACAGGCCGACGCCAGCCAACGCCGCAGCAGGCGCGCAGCGCGGCGAAAACACGAGGGAGAACCGCATGGCCAGGATCATCATCAGGCCGGCTCAGGGAAAATGGAGCGTGCGCGCGGGCGGCGCGGTCCTGGGCGAGTCGAGCGCGGCGCTCGAACTGGACGAAGAGGGCCATGCCCCCGTGATCTACTTCCCCCGCGAGGATCTCGCGATGGCGTTCCTGGAGCCCACCGAGCGCAGCAGCCATTGCCCCCACAAGGGCGATGCGAGCTGGTTCTCGATCGTCACGAAATCCACGACGATTCCCGATGCGGCATGGTCCTACGAGGCGCCCCTCGACGGCGTTTCCGAGATCGCGGGGCATGTCGCCTTTTACGAGTCCGACGTGGTGACGGTGGAGCGCCTGTAAGCCGCGCCGGCACGGGCCGCGTCGCGTTCGCCTTCACCCGGAGCCCGGCGCGGAGCCCAGGCGGTCGCCCCTGCGCGGCGCCCACCCGCGCCGCGGCGCTCGCTCCGGTCACGCCGCGCTCAGGAATGCTCTTCCTGCGCCGTGGCGGCGAGCGCCCGGTTGTAGGCCCTGAGCGCATCCACGTGAAAGAGCGCGCCCTGAAGCTCCGGCGCCTTGCCCTCGCCCGACAGCGTCACCACGGGAATGAAGGGCAGGCCCGATTTCTCGAAGATCGGCATCGCCGCGTCGAGCGTGGCGTTGGCGTCCACGTAGACGCCGCTCCGGACAAGCTCCCAGCAGCGATCTTCGTCGGCCGCCTGATCGTCGAGCGGCCCCCGCATGACGCCGGCCACGCGGAACATCTGCAGCAGATATTCCTGCGGGCCGGCCGCGAGGTGCACGCCCCGCCGCTCGAGCTGCGTGAGGAAGAAGGAGCGGTCCACCAGCCGCGAGGCAAGCGCGGTGGACGTCGAGACCGAGACCATCACCGCAAGGCCCGTCTGCCAGTCGCCGGTCAGTTCGAACACGATGAGCGTGGTGGAGATCGGCGCCCCCAGCACCGCCGCGGCCACCGCCCCCATCCCCGCGAGCGCGTAGAGCGTGGGGCTTCCCGACACCTCGGGGAAGATGCCGGTGGCGACGATGCCGAAGGCCAGCCCGGTGAGCGCGCCCAGCATCAGCGATGGCGAGAAGACGCCGCCACCCATCCGGCCCCCCATGGTCACCGCGACCGCGATCACCTTGACGATGGTGAAGGCGATCGCCTCGTGCAGAAGAAGCTGGCCCGTGAGCGCCGCCGTCGTCGTCTCGTAGCCCACCCCGATGATGTGCGGAAAGAAGATCGCGATCCCGCCGAGCAGAAGACCCGCGCAGGCCGGGCGCAGCCAGACCGGCATCCCGGTGCCGCGCTGGAGGCGGGTTCCGACATCCTCGGCCAGGAAGATCGCCCGCATCGTCATCACCCCGACGAAGCCGCAGACGAGACCGAGCAGCAGGAAGGCCGGCATCTCGATGTAGAACTCGAGCGCCGAGCCGCCGGGCAGGACGAAGTTGGTGACGTCGCCGAAGGCCAGCCGGCCGATGACCGTGCCCGCCGCGCTGGCGATCACGATGGGCGCGAAGGCGTGGAGCGCGAAGTGGCGCAGGATCACCTCCATCGCGAAGAGCGCGCCCGCGATCGGCGCGTTGAAAGAGGCCGAGACCGCGGCCGCCACGGCGCAGCCCAGAAGATCGCGCCCGGTGATCCCGTCGGCCCGGATCGCGTTGGACACCGCGGTGGAGATCAGCGCGGCGATATGCACCACCGGCCCCTCGCGCCCCGTCGAGCCCCCGGTCGAGAGCGTGATCAGCGAACAGAGCGCAGAGGTGCGCCCCGCGCGCCGTTCCACCCGGCCGTCGTTGAGCGCCGCGCCCTCGATGACGTCGGCCACCGAGCGCACGCGCCCGTCGGGGGTGAAGAGATGCAGCAGCACCCCCACGGCGAGCCCGCCCAGCACCGGCACCGTCAGCACCCACCACCAGTCCAGCGTCTCGGCGAAGCTGTGCAGCATGTGCAGGTCCTCGGTGCCGTAGGCGAGGCTCTGCAACTCGTTGATGCCGAAGCGGAAAAGGACCGCGGCTCCCCCCGCCGCCGATCCGACGAGCAGCGCGATGAACCAGAACTGGATCTGGCTGGGACCGCGCTGGCGCAAGAGCTGCCAGCCCTGGCGGAACGACGCCCGCATCTCGGAGAGCTCTCGCAGGATCGGGCGGCGCGGGTCCTCCTCCATGCCCGCCTCAGCGCGTGACGAGACGGCGCGGTGCACGCGCCTTTCCCCGCCCGCTGGGACGCCCTAGGATTTGCCGCGATTGCCGGAGCCCTGACATGCCCTTCCCTGACGCGCTCGAAGCCCTGTTGTCCTTACTAGGCGAACGCCTGAGCCGCTCCAACCCCGATCTGGAGGCGCATGGCCGCTCCGAGAGCCACTTTCCCCCGACACCGCCCGACGCGGTGGCCTGGCCCGAGACCACCGGGGAGGTGGCGGAGATCCTCAGGATCTGCGCGGCCCACGCCTGCCCGGTCGTCGGTTGGGGGGCGGGCACCTCGCTCGAGGGGCACGCGCTCGCCGCGCGGGGCGGGCTCGTGGTGGATTTCGCCCGCATGGACAGGATCCTCGAGATCCGCGCCGAGGACATGGACTGCACGGTGCAGCCGGGCCTGACCCGCGAGGCGCTCAACCGGGAGCTTCGCGACACCGGGCTTTTCTTCCCGGTCGATCCCGGTGCGAACGCCTCGCTGGGCGGCATGGCGGCCACGCGCGCCTCGGGCACCACGACCGTGCGCTACGGCTCGATGCGCGACAATGTGCTGGGCCTCGAGGTCGTTCTGGCCGACGGGCGGGTGATCCGCACGGGCTCGCGCGCCCGCAAATCGGCCTCGGGATACGACCTCACGGCGCTCATGCTGGGCTCGGAGGGCACGCTGGGCCTCATCACCGCGCTCACGCTGCGCCTGCACGGCCAGCCCGAGGCGGTGGCCGCCGGGATCTGCGCCTTCGACCGGATGGAGGATGCGGTGGCCTGCGTGATCGAGACCATCCAGTGCGCGCTGCCGATGGCCCGGATCGAGTTCGTGGACGCGGCCACGGCGGCGGCCTTCAACGCCTATGCCGGGGTCGATCTGCCGGAACGGCCGCATCTGCTGGTCGAGCTTCACGGCGCGCCCGCCACGGTGGAGGCCGAGGCGGACAGCTTCGGCGCCCTCGTGGCCGAGCATGGCGGCGCGGCCTTCCGCTGGTCCCGCAAGGCCGAGGAGCGCAGCGCGCTCTGGGCCCTGCGCCACAATGCCTATTACGCGATCCTCGCGCAGCGTCCGGGCGCGCGGGCGCTGGTGACCGATATCTGCGTGCCGGTATCGCGGCTGGCCGAGGCGGTGGAGGCGACGCGCGCCGACATCGCCGCCGGCCCGGTCCCGGGTCCGATCCTCGGACATGTGGGCGACGGCAACTTCCACGCGGTGCTGCTCGTGGACCCCGACCGCCCGGAGGAGCTCGAGGCGGCGAAGGGGCTTCAGCACCGGATGGTCGAGCGCGCCCTCGCGCTCGGCGGCACCGCGACGGGCGAGCACGGGGTCGGCATGGGCAAGACGTCCTACATGGCTGCCGAGCACGGCGAGGGCTGGCAGGTCATGGGCACCCTGAAGCGCGCCCTCGACCCGCGGAACATCCTCAACCCCGGCAAGCTGGTGCCGGAGCCCTGAGCGCTTCGCCTCCGGCGCGCCCGCCTCGCGGCCGCCCGAGACCGGCGCCGCGCGTCGTCGCGGCTCACGGGACCGCGGACGCGCCCGTCCGGGACATCGGCCCGCGGAGCCGCAGCCCGCGTCGGTGACCGGCACCGGCGGGCGGGCCGGACACCCGCTCAGCCCGACAGAAGCGCGCGGGCCGCCGACCGGGCCTCGTCGGTCACCCGGTCGCCGGAAAGCATGCGCGCAAGCTCGTCCACCCGCGCGTCACCCGAAAGCGGGATCACGGTGGACCGGGTCGTGTCCGCCTCCACGCGCTTTTCGACCCGCATGTGGTGACGGCCGAGCGCGGCGACCTGCGGCGAATGGGTCACCACCAGAACCTGCCCGGCCGAGGCCAGCTCCTTCAGGCGCCGGCCCACCGCGTCGGCCGTGGCACCGCCCACGCCGCGATCGATCTCGTCGAAGATCATGGTCACGCCCCCCTCGGGCGCGGCGAGCGACACCTTGAGGGCGAGGAGGAAACGGCTCAGCTCTCCGCCCGAGGCGATGCGGTTCAACGGGCCCGACGGTGCGCCGGGGTTGGTGGCGACGGTGAACTGAACCGCGTCGCGGCCCTCGGGCCCCGGCTGCGCCTCCGTCACCTCCGTGCGGAAGGCCGCGCGCTCCATCCGCAGGGGCGCAAGCTCGGCCTCCACCGCCCGGTCGAGCCGTCCGGCGGCCTCCCGCCGCGCCGCGCCGAGCGCGTCGGCGGCCTCGGCGTAGGCCGCCTCGGCCTCCTCCCGCGCCGCGCGCAGCCGCGCCAGATCCGCGCTGCCCGCGTCGAGCGCATCGAGGCGCGCGCGCAGCGTCCCGGCAAGTTCGGGCAGCTCGTCTGGCATCACCTGATGCTTCCGCGCGAGGCCGCGGATGGCGAAGAGCCGCTCCTCCACGCTCTCGAGCTCGAGCGGATCGAAGGCCAGGGCCTCGAGGCACTCCTCCACACCCGATGCGGCCTCGCCCAGCTCCACCATGGCCCGCGACAACGCGGCGAGCGGCGCCTCGAGCCGGCCCTCGGCGCGGTCGGCCACCCCCTCGAGCCAGCGCAGCGCATCGCCCATGGCCCCTTCCGCACCGTCATTGCCGAGGGCCGCAAGGGCGCGGGCCACATCCTCGCGCGTGCGCTCGGCCCCCTGCATGAGCCTGCGGCGCGCGTCGAGCGCCTCTTCCTCGCCGGGCTCGGGCGCGAGATCCTCCAGCTCGGCCACGGCGTGGCGCAGGAACTCCTCCTCCGCGCGAGCGGCGGCCAGCGCCTCCTCCGCCTCCTCCAGCGCGGCGGCCGCGCGGCGCCGGCCCGTCCATGCCGCGCGCGTGGCCGCGCTCAGGGACCCGAGAGCGGCGAAGTCGTCGAGCATCGGCCGGTGGCCGCGCGGGTCGAGCAGGCCGCGATCGTCCTGCTGGCCGTGAAGCTCGACCAGCGTTTCCGACAGCCGGCGCAGCACCTCGCCGGAAACCCGGCGATCGTTCACCCAGGCCGTCTTCTGGCCACCGGTACGGTTCACCCGCCGCAGGATCAACTCGTCACCGGTCTCGAGCCCCGCCTCGTCCAGAACGGCGCGGGCGGGGTGGGTGCGGGGCAGCGCGAACACCGCCGTCACCTCGCCCTCCGAGGCGCCCTCGCGGACAAGCTCGGCGCGGCCGCGCCAGCCCAGCACGAAGCCCAGGCAGTCGAGCAGGATCGACTTGCCCGCCCCGGTCTCGCCCGTCAGCACGTTCAGGCCGGGCTCGAAGGCAAGCTCCAGCCGGTCGATGATCAGCATGTCGCGGATGTCGAGGGTGCGCAGCATGGGGTCGAAGGGCGCGGGCGGCATTCAGCCGCCCGGCATCCCGATCAGAGCCATTCGCCGCGCACGACCTGGCGGTAGATGGCGGCAAGCCAGTTGTCGCCCTGCGCCCGCGCCTCGAGCCCGCGCCCGGTCAGCAGCGCGAAGCTGTCCTCGTACCAGTCGGTCGCGCGGTAGTTGTAGCCCAGGATTGCCCCTGCCGATTGCGCCTCGTCGGTCAGGCCGAGGGACAGGTAGGACTCCACCAGCCGGTGCAGCGCCTCCGGCGTGTGGGTCGTCGTCTGGAAATCCTCCACCACCACGCGGAACCGGTTGATCGCGGCGGCGTAATGGCCGCGCTTCAGGTAGTAGCGGCCGACTTCCATCTCCTTGCCGGCGAGGTGGTCGAAGGCGAGGTCGAATTTCAGGATCGCGGACCGGGCGTATTCGCTGTCGGGATAACGTTCGATCACCTCGCGCAGGGACTGCAGCGCCTGGAAGGTCACGCCCTGGTCGCGGCCCACGTCCTCGACCTGGTCGTAGTAGCTCAGAGCCAGCAGGTACTGGGCGTAGGCGGCATCCTCTTCGGCGGGGTAGAAATCGATGTAGCGCTGTGCCGCGGCGCGCGACTCCTCGTAGCTGCGATCCTGGTGCCAGGCGTACGCCTGCATGATGAGCGCACGCTCCGCCCATTCGGAATAGGGATAAAGCCGCTCCACCTCGGAGAAGTAGAAGGCCGCGTCTTCCTCGCGTCCGCGCTGCAGTTCGTATTCGCCGCGCTCGTAGATCTGCTGGGCCGAAAACGACTCGAGCGGCGCGTTGCTGCCAAGAAAGCCGCCCCGCTCGGCGCCGCCTCCACCGCCGCAACCTGCCAGGAGCACGGCAAGCAGCGCCGCCGCGGTCGTTCTGGACAGTATCGCCTTGCCCGTCATGCTCGTTCACCTCTGTCCGGGTTGTCCGGTTCCGGTCCGGCCCGGCCGGACGCGCCGGTCCTAGCACATAAAGAAACGAGGCAAAACGGCTTTGAGCATCCACCGGCGGCGCGGCGGCGCCCAGGCTGGACGGCGCGCCTCACGCCACCGCGGAGATTTCCGCCAGCGCGGCCCCCACACCCGGCAGCCGTGCCGCCGTATCCGCGTCGCAGGCCACGAGGCGCACGGCGTCCGTTTCCGCGAACAGGCGGTGCAGAAGCGCGTTGGTCATCGCGTGGCCGGCCCGGTGCCCGGTGTAGCGGCCCAGTATCGGCGCCCCGGCGAGCGCGAGATCCCCAAGCGCATCCAGCATCTTGTGGCGCACGGGCTCGTCGGCGTGGCGCAGGCCGCCAGGGCTCAGCACCCGCGGGCCGTCCACCACCACCGCGTTTTCCAGCGTGCCGCCAAGCGCGAGGCCCTGCTCGCGCATCGCGTCCACGTCGGCCTGCCGGCAGAAGGTCCGGCTGTCGCACAGTTCGCGCACGAAGGTCCCGTTCGACATGTCGAGCGACAGCGCCTGCGCGCCGATCGCCGCGTCCTCGAAATCGATCTCGAACGCGATCCGCAAACGGTCGTCGGGCGACAGCATGGCCCAGCCCGCCCCCGTCTCGACGCGCACCTCCCGGAGCACCTCGAACGCGCGCACTGGCGCGTGAAGCCTGCGCACGCCGCGGGACAGGATCGCCTGGACGAACGGCGCGGACGAGCCGTCGAGGATCGGCACCTCGGGCCCGTCGATCTCGATCAACGCGTTCTGTATGCCCGTCCCGGCGAGCGCGGCCATGACATGCTCCACCGTGGACACGGTGACGCCCGCACGGTTGCGCAGCCGCGTGCAAAGCGCCGTCGGCTCCACCGCGTCCCACCGCGCCGGAACCAGCGCGTCACCGACCAGAATGTCGGAGCGCCGAAACCAGATGCCATGCTCGGCCGAGGCGGGGCGGATCGTCATCCTCGCCAGCCGGCCCGAGTGCAGGCCCAGGCCTTCGAAGCGCAACTCTGATTTGAGTGTGGTCTGCAACTGGACCCCCGAAACCTGTTCGTTCAAAGCGTGCGGCGTGACGGATCCCGTCGAGCGCATGCACCTTCCTGGACGGGATGGTGGTAACCGGAGGGCGCGGGTGTGCTCAATTCAATCTTTCTAACGGGCTGAAACATGGCGCCCGCCGCGACGGCATGAACCCGCCTACGGTGAAAAACTCACCGCAAGCCCCTGATAATCATGATGTTTCGGAAACGAAAAGGCCGGCCCGAGGGCCGGCCGATTTCGCGCTGTTGCGGATTTGCCGCTCAGTTCGCCTGCCGCCGCAGGAAGGCCGGGATCTCGATCCGCTCCTGGTCGGGGTCCTGCTCGCTCGACGGGGCGGGCTCCTGCGCCTCGGCCGGGCGCGCGGCCTGAACCGGCGGCGTGCGGCGCGCGGCCTGTGCACCGCCGCTCGCGCGGTCCGCGTTCTCGTGCCCCGTCATCCGGTCGATGAGGGAGCCCAGACCGAAGCGGCTGCGATCGCCCGAGGCGGCGGGGGCGGGCCGCGCATCCTGCGCGGGGGCCGCACCCGGCGCGGAGTCGCTGCCCCCGCGGCGCACGGCCGCGCGCAGGCGGTCCATCGCCTCGGGCGACGGGGTTCCGGGCGCCGGGGCGCGCGGGGCGACGAAGGCTTCGGGATCGGCCTCGATCGTGTCCTCGCGCGGCTCGAAGCGCGCCACATCCGGCTGGTAGGCCGGCGGCGGAACATCGTCTTCGTCGACATGGCCTTCGCCTGCCGCGTCGTCGTCCGGCGGTGCCTCGAAGAGCGAGGGCTCTTCGCCGGTCGCGGCCACGCGCGGCGTGTCGGCGGCGGGGGCGTCTTCCCAGTCGGGCGCGACCGCCTCTTCCTGCGTGAGCGGGCGCGCGAGCGAGCGGCGCGGCACCGGAACCTCGAGCGAGGCATCGCTCGCGTCGATGCCTGTCGCCACGACGCTCACCCGCATGACGCCCGCCATCTCGGTGTCGAGGGTGGCGCCCACGATGATGTTCGCCTCGGGGTCGACCTCTTCGCGGATGCGGTTGGCGGCCTCGTCGAGTTCGAACAGCGTGAGATCGTGCGCGCCGGTGATGTTGATCAGGACGCCCTTGGCGCCGCGCAGGCTGATCTCGTCGAGCAGCGGGTTGGCGATCGCCTTTTCGGCCGCCTGGATCGCGCGATCCTCGCCCTCGGCCTCGCCGGTGCCCATCATCGCCTTGCCCATCTCGTCCATCACCGCGCGAACATCCGCGAAGTCGAGGTTGATCAGGCCCGGGCGGACCATGAGGTCGGTCACGCCCTTCACGCCCTGGTAGAGCACGTCGTCGGCGAGGCTGAACGCCTCGGTGAAGGTCGTCTTCTCGTTGGCGAGGCGGAAGAGGTTCTGGTTGGGAATGATGATGAGCGTGTCCACCACCTTCTGAAGCGCCTCGACACCCTCCTCGGCCTGGCGCATCCGCTTCACGCCCTCGAACTGGAAGGGCTTCGTCACCACGCCCACGGTCAGCACGCCGAGTTCCCGCGCGGCCTGCGCGATGATCGGCGCCGCGCCGGTGCCGGTGCCCCCGCCCATCCCGGCGGTGATGAAGCACATGTGCGCCCCCGCGAGGTGGTCCACGATCTGCTCGATCGACTCCTCTGCCGCCTTGGCGCCCACCGTCGCCCGCGCGCCGGCGCCCAGCCCTTCGGTCACCTTCACGCCAAGCTGGACGCGGTGTTCCGCGTTCGACTGCTGCAGCGCCTGCGCGTCGGTGTTCGCGACCACGAAGTCGACGCCGCCGAGCTGCTTGTCGATCATGTTGTTGACCGCGTTACCCCCGGCGCCGCCGACGCCGAAGACCGTGATGCGGGGCTTCAGTTCGTCCTGCCCCGGGACCGAGAGGGTGAGTGTCATCGATCTGTCCGCCTGCTTTTTTCGAGGACCGACCTCGTTTCGGGTCGGAATTCTGCCTGTCCTCACGCGAGTCTACCGGGACTGTGCCGCTTCGTCACGCAAAAAACGCCTGAAAAGCCCCAAATATGGATGCCCCGCGGCGCATTTTCGCGGGATTTCGCTCATATTGCGACATCTTGCGGTCACCAGTTGTCGCGGAACCATTTTACTGCCCGGCGCAGGCTGCGCGCCGGATACCGTTCCACCGGGATCTCGAAATCCCACCACTCGTCCTGCGGATGCGCGGCAAAGAGGGCGAGGCCGACGACGCCGGCGAACCCGGGACCGGTGGCCGCCTGCGGCAGGCCATGCACGCGCAAGGGCCGCCCAAGGCGCACCTGCTGGCCGAGGATGCGGCTCGCCAGCCCGTCGAGACCGGGGATCTGGCTTGCCGCACCGGTAAGCACGATCTGCTGGGAGGGCAGATGGTCGAAGCCCGCCGCGTCGAGGCGCGCGCGCACCTCCTCGAGGATCTCCTCGACCCGCGGGCGCATGATCCCGATCAGCTCCGCGCGCGAGACGGTGCGGCGGTCGTGTTCCCAGTCTCCCGTATCGCCGCCGATCTCGATCATCTCGCGGTCGTCCATGCCGGTCGCCACGACACCGCCGTAGAAGGTCTTGATCCGCTCGGCGTTCGCCGTCGGGATCTGGAGGCCCATCGAGATGTCGCCGGTGACGTGATCGCCGCCCATGCGCACCGCGTCGGCGAAGATCATGTGCTTCTTGATGAAGATCGACACGCCCGTCGCGCCGCCGCCCATGTCGATGCAGGCCGCGCCGAGTTCCTGTTCGTCTTCCACCAGCGCGGATAGACCGGCGCAGTAGCTCGACGAGGCCAGCCCCGCAAGCTCGAGGTCGCAGCGTTTCATGCAGTAGGCGAGGTTCTGGACCGCCTGCGCATCCACGGTCAGCATGTGCATGTCGCAGGCGAGGCGGTTTCCGATCTGGCCGCGGGGATCGCCGAGGCCGGTGCGGTGGTCCAGCGCGAAGTTGACCGGCTGGGCGTGCAGCACCTCGCGGCCCGTCCCGAATTCGGGCACCTCGCAGGAGGAAAGGGCGCGGGCCACGTCCTGCTCCGTCACCATCGGCCCCTCCAGCTCGACCTCTCCCGCCAGCCCGTAGGAGCGCGGCCCCGCTCCCGAGAAGCAGGCGATCACGTGATCCACCCGGATCTGCGCCATCTTCTGGGCGGCCTGCACGGCGGTGCGGATCGCGCGCTCGGTCTCGGCCATCGCGTCGATCTCGCCGAAGCGCACCCCGCGCGAGCGGGTCGTGGCCGCCCCGATCACGCGGAACCCGGCCTGCCCGGCAAGCGAGCCCACGCCGTCGCCCACACGCCCGGCGGTCCCGTCGAAGCGCAGCACCAGGCATGCGATCTTAGAGCTGCCCACGTCGAGGATGGCCACCACGCCGCGCTGCATCGCGGCGCGACGCATGTTGCGCATGGCGCGCTGGGACTCGTACAGCTCGATCATGGGCGTCTCACTCCTCTCCCCATTGCAGCGCCCGGATCCGGCGCAGCTCTTCCACCGCGCCCGCGTTCAGCCGGATCGTCGGCCGCGCCGGCAGGCGCATGTCGACGGCCGCGACATCGCGGGCAAAAAGGTCCTCGGCCTGGTCCATGGCGATCGCGCGCTCGAGCGCGCGGCGCGCGCCCGTCGGCGGCAGCAGGATGCGCTGGCCGCGGTCCAGAACCACGTCCCAGCGCCGTTCGCCCACCCGGACGAGGCCGCGGAACCGCTCGTGCAGGGGACGGGCGGCGGCGACGAGCGCGAGCGCCTCGGCCACCGCGGCGTCGGCCCCTTCACCGGCCACCAGCGGCAGGTCGGCGCGCGCGGCGCGCGAGTCGACCGGGTGGACAAGCGCGCCACCGGCATCGAGCAGATCGAGCCCGTCGCGGTGCCGCCAGACCACCGCGGGCACGCGTTCGGTCACGTCCACCTGCAGGATGCCGCCCGGCCGGATGCGCAGCGCGACCGCCTCCACCGGGGAAAGCTCGAGGACCTGGGCGCGCATGGCATCGAGATCCAGATCGAAGCTCGTCGTCGGGAAATCGACCTGGAGGATTTCGCGGATATCGGCTGCCACGCCCGCGCTCGCGCCGTCGATTGCCATGAGGTCCACCCGGAACTCGGGCCGGCTCTCGATCGCGTGGCGCAGGTTGGCCACGGCGCCGACGATCGCCTCGCGCCGCGCCGCGTCGGAGAAATAGACCGCCCCCGCGGCGACCACGGCGACGAGCGGCACGCCCAGGCGCAACGCGACGCGGAAGAGCGGCGTCAGCATCAGCCGTTCCATCCGGTAGGCCAGGCGCGACGGCGCCGGATCGCCCTGCCGCACCCAGCGCGTCAGCGGTCGCATGAGGCGTCCTCCACCATCCAGCGGCACATCTCGCCAAAGCTCATCCCCACGGCGCGGGCCTGTTCGGGGCTGAGCGAGGTGGGCGTCATGCCGGGCTGCGTGTTGAGTTCCAGCACCACGAGTCCGTCAGCGCCCTTCGCCTCGTCCCAGCGGAAATCCGTGCGCGACACACCGCGACAGCCCAGCACCTCGTGGGCCCGGCGCGCGTGGTCGAGACAGAGCGCCGCGATCTCCTCGGGGATCTCGGCGGGCACGACGTGGCGCGAGCCGCCGGGCGCGTACTTGGCGGCATAGTCGTACCAGCCGTCGGTCAGGATGTCGGTCACGGCCAGGGACCGGCCGCCCATCACCGTGGTCGTCAGTTCCCGTCCGGGCGCGAAGGCTTCCACCATGACGGTCTCGGGCATCTCGTCGGAGAGCGCGGGCGGCGCGTCGGCCGCCGCGTCGACGATGTAGATCCCGACCGAGGATCCTTCGTCGTTGGGCTTGACCACGTAGGGCGGGGTCATGACGTGGCGCGCCCGCGCCTCGTCCCGGGGCGCGAGGACGCTCTCGGCCACCGGCAGCCCCGCCGCCGCGAAGACCTCCTTGGAGCGCTGCTTGTCCATGGCGAGCGCCGAGGCCAGCACGCCGGAATGCGTGTAGGGCAGCCGCATCCACTCCAGCAGGCCCTGCACGCAGCCGTCCTCGCCCCAGCGGCCGTGCAGCGCGTTGAACACCACGCCGGGCCGAGCCTCGGCGAGCCGTGCGGGCAGGTCGGGGCCCGCGTCGATCTCGACGACGCGGAATCCCTCGGAGCGCAGCGCCGACGCGCATTCGCGGCCCGAGGACAGCGACACCTCGCGCTCTGCGGACATGCCGCCCATCAACACCGCCACATTCGGGGTTGTCCTGCTCGACATACCCTCGCCTCAATGCCCCGGGCGTTCGCGCCCGTGTCGTTCCGCCTGGTCCCCGGGCAGAAGCCCGGTCAGGACTTGTCTTTATCGAACTGGATCGTGCCTGTTTCAGGGGCCGTTTCGCCGCCCCTCATGACTTCCCACTCTAGCTCTATTCCGCTGTTGTGGAAAACCCTTTTTCGGACGCGTTCGCCCAGCCCCTCGAGCTCGGCGGCCGTGGCCCCGCCCGCGTTGGTCAGGAAATTGGCGTGCTTCTCCGACATCGCCGCGCCGCCGTGCCGCGCGCCGCGCATCCCCGCCTCCTCGATGAGCTTCCAGGCCTTGAGCTCATGGGTGTCGTCGGCCCGCCCGGTGGAGGAAAACCCCGCCGGGTTGCGGAAGGTGGAGCCCGCGCTGCGCGCCCGGGTGGGTTGCGTGGCGTCGCGGCGGGCCAGCTGTTCCTCCATCCGCGCGCGCAGCGCCTCGGGCGCGCCCGCGGGCGCCTCGAACACGGCCTCCGTGATCACCGATCCCTCCGGCAGGTCGGTCTGGCGGTAGCGGAAATTCAGCTCGCCCGGCCCCAGCGTCACGACCTCGCCCGCGCGCGTCACTGCGGTCGCCTCCACGAACCGGTCCGCGACATAGGTGCCGTAGCAGCCGGCATTCATGCGCACCGCGCCGCCGATCGCGCCGGGTATGGTGCGCAGGAAGGTCAGGTCGCGCCCCGCCTCCGCCGCGCGCCGCGCCACATGGGCGTCGAGCGCGGCGGCCCCGGCGATGACGCAGCCGTCCTCGATCCGGATGTGGTTGAATCCGCGCCCGAGGCGGATCACCACGCCACGCACGCCACCGTCCCGCACGATGAGGTTGGAGCCCACGCCCATGGGAAAGACCGGCACCGCGGGGTCGAGCGCCTTCAGGAACGCCGCGAGATCCTCGGTGTCGGCGGGCTGGAAGAGCCACTCCGCCGGCCCGCCCACCCGAAGCCAGGTGAGCTCCGACAGGGGCTTGCCTTGCGTCAGGCGCCCGCGGACCTCGGGCAGGGCGGCGGGGGGCGGGGCTGTGGTTCGGCTCATCTCGGCGTCTCCCGTCGCCGGGTCCGTGCCGGCCCCGGCGGCTTTGCGATAACGTTCGCCGGCGCCACGGGCAAGGGCGCCGCGGCCTGCACCCGCGCTCACCGCCCGCGCCGCCCGGCCCAGAGGCCGAAGGCGAAAAGCGCCGAGGAGACGGCCGCCACGCCCGCCCAGCCGATGGCGACGGCGGCGGGCGCGACAGCGGGGCCCTCGCTGCGCGCGAGCGCCGCCCAGGTGACGAGCGCGAAGCCGGAATAGAGGGCGAGGAGCGCGAGGTAGCGCCCCGCCCTGCCCTCGAGCCCCGCGGCAAGCGCCACCCAGGCCATGAGCGGCGCGAGCGCCCAGCCGCCATAGGCGAGGACGGGGCCGAGGCTACCCATCGCCGTCCGGCCCCCGCGGCGGCCCGAGGCGGGCCGCGACGCTGCGCCAGAGATACCAGACCGGCCAGCGCAGCACGCTCATCCCCGCCGCGAGCGCGATAAGCCCCGCCCAGGGCCCGTTCTCGTAGGTGACGAAGCCCAGGATCGGAATGCCCGCGGCGATCAGCCAGTAGGCCCGAGTCCAGTGATTGTCCCGCGAGGGGAGCATCCCCGCGACGTTGGCCAGCACGACCCAGAGGCAGGCGAGCGTGAGCGACAGCGTCATGGCGTCCCCCCGGCCGCGCGGCAAGTCGCGGGCACGCCCGATCCGAAGGGGCGCGCCACGGGGGTCGCGCTTGCGCGGGTCGCTCCGGAGGCGCGCCTGCGCGCGGCGCCTGGCCTCCCGCGCCCGTCGAACGCATCTTCGAAGACGCGTGGCCCGTGGGCCGGCAGGCCGGGCCGTGGCGAGATCGCGCCGCCGGATCGATCGATCGCGACAGCCGCGCTCTCCGCCACGCCGGGGGCGGCCGGCAGACCCGGCCCGGTGCGGTGCGCGTGCGCGGCGGCCGCCACCGTCACCCCCCGAGCCGCGCGGGCAGCGCGTTGGCCCAGGCGGAGATGCTGCCCGCGCCGAGGCAGACCACCATGTCCCCCGGCTGCGCCTCTTCGCGGACGAGCCGCACCAGGTCCTCCTCGCCGCCGATGGCGCGGGCGTGCCGGTGACCGTGGCGGATGAGGCCGGCCACCAGGTCGTCGCGCGAGGCGCCCGCGACAGGGTCTTCTCCGGCGGCGTAGACCTCGGCGATGGCGACCACGTCGGCCTCGTTGAAGCAGCCGCAGAAATCCTCGAAGAGCGAGGAGAGGCGGGTGTAACGATGCGGCTGGTGCACCGCGATCACGCGACCCTCGCCGCTCTGGCGCGCGGCGCGGAGCACGGCCGCGATCTCCACCGGGTGATGGCCGTAATCGTCGATGATCGTCACGCCGCCGACCTCGCCCACCTTCGTGAACCGGCGGTTCACGCCGCGGAAGGCGGCGAGCGCGTCGCGGATGCCCGCCCGGCTGATGCCGAGATGGCGCGCCACTGCCACCGCGGCCAGCGCGTTGGAGACGTTGTGCTCGCCGGGCATGGGCAGCCGGCAGCCCTCGATCATCCTGCCCTCGGCCTGGAGCGCGACGTCGAAATGCGCCTCGCCGCGCTCGTAACGCAGGTTCACCGCCCGCACGTCGGCCTGCGCGTTGAACCCGTAGGTCAGCACCCGCCGATCGGTCAGCCGCCCGGCGAGCGCCTGCACCTCGGGGTGGTCGGTGCAGAGCACGGCGAGCCCGTAGAAGGGGATGTTGGAGACGAAGTCCTGGAAGCCCTGCTTCAGCCGCGCGAAATCGCCCCAGTGCTCCATGTGCTCGGGGTCGATGTTGGTGACGATGGCGATGGTGGCGGGAAGGCGGTTGAAGGTACCGTCGGATTCGTCGGCCTCGACCACCATCCACTCGCCCTGCCCCATCCGCGCGTTGGAGCCGTAGGCGTGGATGATCCCGCCATTGATCACCGTGGGATCGAGCCCGCCCGCATCGAGCAGCGTCGCCACGAGGGTCGTCGTCGTGGTCTTGCCGTGGGTTCCGGCCACCGCGACGTTCGACTTGAGCCGCATGAGCTCGGCCAGCATCTCTGCGCGGCGCACCACCGGAAGGCCGCGCCGGCGCGCCTCGTCGAGTTCCGCGTTGCCGGGCTTGATGGCCGAGGAGATCACCACGACCTCCGCGTCGTCGAGGTTTCCGGCGCGCTGGCCCTCGAAGACGCGCACGCCCATGCCGGCCAGCCGCTCGGTGATCGGGCTTTGCTTCAGGTCGGACCCCTGCACGGTGTAGCCGTGATTGACCAGCACCTCGGCGATGCCCGACATGCCGATGCCGCCGATGCCCACGAAATGGATCGGCCCGACATCGGTGGGAAGTTTGGTCGCCGCGCTCATCGCTGTCCTTTCACCGCCAGTTCCTCGACCATGCCCGCAAGCCGCTCCACCGCGTCGGGCACCGCGCAGGACAGCGCGGCGGCGGCCATCTGGGTCGCCCCCTCGGGATTGTCCAGCACCAGGCGGATCTGCTCGGACAGGCTTTCCGGCGAAAGCTTCGATTCGGGGATGCGGATCGCGCCCCCGGCCTCGGTGAGCGCGCGGGCGTTCGCGGTCTGATGATCCGCCGTGGCGGCGGCATAGGGCACGAGGATCGCGGGCCGCCCGATCGCCGCGATATCGGCCCCCGAGGAGGCGCCGGCGCGGCTGATGACGAGCTGCGCCTCGCTCATCCGGCGGGGCACGTCGTTGAAGAAGGGGCGAACCTCGGCATCGATGCCATTCCCGGCATAGAAGCCCGCGACGCGCGCCCGGTCCTCCTCGCGGGCCTGATGGCTGACCCGCAGCCGGGCGCGCAGCGCCTCGGGCAGGCGCGCCACCGCCGCGGGCACCGTGTCGGACAGGATGCGCGCGCCCTGGCTACCCCCGATCACAAGAAGCGACATCGGGTAGTCGCCGGGCGGGATGTAAGGCGCGCCGGCCCGCTCCTGCACGGCGCCGCGTACGGGGTTGCCCACATGGATGCCCTCGATGCCGCCGGGCAGCGCCGTGGGCCAGGTGCCGCAGGCGACCGCGTCCACCCGCCTGGCGAAAAGCGCGTTCACCCGCCCCGGCAGGCCGTTCTGCTCGTGGATGATGCGCGGGATGCCCAGGGCCACCGCCGCCGACAGCGCGGGGATCGTCGGGTAGCCGCCGAAGCCGACCACCACGAGAGGGCGGTCGCCGCGCATGGCGAGGATCGCCGTCACCACGCCCTGCGCGATCCGGAAGGGCGCCGCGGCCCGGGCCAGCGCGCCGCCGCGCGAGACGCTCGCGCTCGCGATCTCGTCGATCTGAACGCTGTGCGGGAAGCCGCCGG
Source organism: Rhodosalinus sp. FB01 (assembly GCF_041365715.1). Taxonomy (NCBI): domain Bacteria; kingdom Pseudomonadati; phylum Pseudomonadota; class Alphaproteobacteria; order Rhodobacterales; family Paracoccaceae; genus Rhodosalinus; species Rhodosalinus sp. FB01. The sequence goes on from NZ_JBGFSH010000001.1 coordinate 481,081, forward strand.
TGTAGCGCGCACCGCGATCGTCGGTGGAAAGCTTCACGCGCCAGCCGCGGCGCAGCATCTCCTCGGCGAGCGCCTGGGCGGGAAACATGTGCCCGCCCGTGCCGCCCGCGGCCATGACGAGAAGCGGCGCGGCGCTCACCGCAGCCTGCCCCGCAACAGCTCGCCGATCTCGCCCTGCGGGCGTGTCCGCGTGAAGGCGAGCAGCATGCCCATCGCGATCCCGGTGGCGATGATCGACGATCCGCCGTAACTCACGAAGGGCAGCGTCATGCCCTTGGCGGGCAGCAACCGCACCGCCACGCCCATGTTGATCATGGCCTGCACACCGAACATCGCGGCAAGCCCGGTTCCGGCCAGGCGGATGAACGGGTCACGCTCGCGCATCAGCCGCGAGAAGGCGCGCACGACCACCGTGGTGTAGAGCGCGATGAGAACGAACACGAGGACAAGCCCGTATTCCTCGGCCGCGACCGCGATGATGAAATCGGTGTGCGCGTCGGGCAGCGACCATTTCACCTGCCCCTCGCCCACGCCGACCCCGAAGAAGCCGCCCTCGCGGATCGCGTTGGTGGCGAAGCCGAGCTGGGTGTTGGGATCGACCTCGGGGGCGAGGAAGCCGTCGATGCGGCGGGCGAAATGCTCCGAGCCGGAATAGGCGACCGAGCCCGCCAGCACCACGATCCCCGCGATGCCGGCCAGGATGAAAAGCGGCGCCCCGGCCACGAAGTAGATCACGCCCCACCCGAAAAGCACCAGCGCGGCCTGCCCGAAATCGGGCTGAAGCGCGAGCATGAGCACGATGGCGACGGTCAGCGCGAAGGACCACGTGCGCCCCGGCGGACCGTTGATCTCCTGGCTGGCCGCGACGAGCCAGGCGGCGACCACGACGAAGGCGGGCTTGAGGAACTCCGAGGGCTGCACCGAGGCGAAACCGAGCGAGTACCAGCGCACGGCCCCCTTGCCGAAATCGGTGCCGAAGACGGGCAGGAAGACGAGCGCCACGAAGGCGGCGAGAAAGCCCAGCACGGCGAGGCGCCGCACGGTGTGGGGGGTCATCATGGAGACCGCGAGCATGGCCAGGAGCGCCGCGACCCCGAAAATCGCCTGCCGCTCGACGTAGTGGAAGGCGTCGAAGCCATTGCGCGCCGCGAGCGGCGGCGAGGCGGCGAACCCCAGAAGCAGGCCGATGCCGAAAAGGATCAGCACGCAGGAGATCGTCCAGCGATCCACCGTGCGCCACCACTTCGAAAGAATGGGCTCGCCGTCCCGTACCGGAACGGAGCCATAGACCATTTCCGTCATGGGTCCTGCCGCTCGCTGCCTCTGTCCGTGTCCCTTTTGGCGGGACTTGGACGAAAGGATAACGAAAACACCGCCCGCGCGCCAGCGCAAAGACCGCGCATGCTGCGCCTCAGCCCAGCCGGGCGCGCACCTCGGCGATGAAATCCTCGCCGCGCTGCTCGAAGTTGTCGTACTGGTCGAAGCTCGCGGCGGCCGGCGCAAGCAGCACCGTGTCGCCCGGCTCCGCCTCTTCCATGGCGCGCTCCACCGCGCGGCCCATGACGCTGCAGACCTCCGTGTCCACACCGCGAAGCGCCACCGCGAAGCGCTCTGCCTCGCGGCCGATGACGTAGGCCTTCACCACCGCGCCCATGCGCCCCTCGAGCGCCGAGCGCCCGCCCGTCTTCTCCAGCCCACCGCAGATCCAGCGGATCCGCGGGAACGCGCCGAGCGCGCGTGCCGCGCTGTCGACGTTGGTGGCCTTGGAATCGTTGACGTCAGTGACCCCGCCTGCCTCGGCGATGACCTGGCTGCGGTGCGGCAGGCCCGCGAAACTCGCGAACCCCGCCTCGATCTGGCGCGGGCCGAGCCCGAGCGCGCGCGCCGCGGCGTAGGCTGCGCAGGCATTCTGGTGGTTGTGCGCGCCGGGAAGGCCCTTGATCCCGCGCAGGTCGACCGAGGCCACCTGCCGCGCCTTGCGCCACTCCGCCAGAAACCCCTTGCGCGCGCAGACCGACCAGCCCGGTCCGGCGAGCTTGCCCTCGCCCGAGACGCGGATCACCCGGTCGTCCCCCGGCGCCTCGGCGAGCTGGCCGGCGAGGAAGCGGCCCTCCGGCTCGTCCACCCCGATCACCGCGCGGTCCGGGCCGCCTTCGGCGAAGAGCCGCCGCTTCGCGGCGAAATAGCCGCCGAGCCCGCCGTGACGCTCGAGGTGGTCTGGGGTCAGGTTCGTGAACACCGCGATATCGGGCGTGAGCGCGCGGGCGAGTTCCGTCTGGTAGGAGGAAAGCTCGAGCACGATCACCTCCGCCTCGCCGGGCGGGTCGATGTCGAGCACGCCGCGCCCGATGTTCCCGGCAAGCTGCGCGGGCCGCCCGGCCTCGCCCAGGACATGGTGGATCAGCGCCGCGGTGGTGGACTTTCCGTTCGAGCCGGTGACGGCCACCACCCTCGGCGGCGTGTCGAAGCCGTCCCAGTCGCCGCGCCCGAGGGAGGCGAAGAAAAGGCCCACGTCGTTGTCGACCGGTATCCCCGCCGCGACCGCCGCCGCCACCACCGGGTGCGGCGCCGGATAGAGATGCGGGCTGCCCGGAGAAAGCACGAGCCGCGCGACGCCCTCGAAGGCGCCCGCGCTTGAGAGATCGTGAAGCGGCAGGCCCTCCGCCTCGGCGCGCGCCCGCGCCTCGGGGCTGTCGTCCCAGAGAAGCGGGCGGGCGCCCCCCGCCGCGAGGCTTCGTGCGGCCGACAGCCCGGACCGTCCCAGCCCGAGCACCGCGACCCGCTGGCCGGCAAATCCGGAGACCGGGATCATGCGGGCCTCCCGCGTCGGCGCCGCGCACCGGGCGCCGTCCTTCTTCTTCTTGGATCCAAATACTCCGGGGGAGTCGCGCGCCCCGCGCGCGACGGGGGCAGCGCCCCCTTGCCCGCCTTCACGATCGCGCGCCGCCCGCGCATCACCGCACCTTGAGGGTGGCCAGCCCGATCACGGCGAGGATCAGCGAGATGATCCAGAAACGGATCACGATGGTGGGCTCGGCCCAGCCCTTCTTCTCGTAATGGTGGTGAATGGGCGCCATCAGGAAGACGCGCTTGCCAGTGCGCTTGAAGTAGAGCACCTGGATGATGACCGACAGCGCCTCGACCACGAAGAGCCCGCCCACGATGGCCAGCACGATCTCGTGCTTGGTGGCCACCGCGATCGCGCCCAGCGCGCCGCCCAGCGCGAGGCTTCCGGTGTCGCCCATGAAGACCGCCGCGGGCGGCGCGTTGTACCACAGGAAGCCGAGGCCGCCGCCGATCAGCCCGGCGGTGAAGATCAGGATCTCTCCGGTGCCCGGCACGTAGTGGACGTCGAGATACTCGGTGAAGTCCACCCGCCCCACCGCGTAGGCGATCACGCCGAGCGTGCCCGCCGCGATCATCGAGGGCATGATGGCGAGCCCGTCGAGCCCGTCGGTCAGGTTCACGGCGTTGGCCGCGCCCACGATCACCACCATCGCGAAAGGCACGAAGAAGATGCCCAGATTGACCAGCGTGTCCTTGAAGACCGGCAGGGCGAGCTGGTTGGTCAACTCCGCGGGGTGCAGCTGGGCCGCCCAGAAGGCCGCGATGCCCGCGATCAGGACGCCGAGCGCGACCCGCAGCCGGCCCGGCACGCCCTTCACGTTCTGCCGCGACACCTTGGCGTAGTCGTCGGCGAAGCCGATCAGTCCGAAGGCCAGCGTGACGAAGAGCACGATCCAGACATACCCGTTGTCGAGCCGCGCCCAGAGCAGGGTCGAGACGGTGAGCGCGCCCACGATCAGCAGCCCGCCCATGGTGGGCGTGCCCGCCTTCGTGACATGGGTTTCCGGCCCGTCCGAGCGGATCGGCTGGCCCTTGCCCTGGCGCCGGCGCAGCACGTTGATGAGCGGCGGTCCGAACAGGAAGCCGAACAGCAGCGCGGTCAGAAAGGCGCCGCCCGCCCGGAAGGTAATGTAGCGGAAGAGGTTGAACACATCCCCGCCGTCGCTCAGCAGCGTGAGCCAGTAGAGCATCTACTCGTCTCCCGAAAGGGCTTGCGCGGCGGGATGCCCGAGTTTCCGCACAGCGTCAACAACGGCCGAAAGCCCGGTGGAAAGCGACCCCTTGACCATGACCACGTCGCCCGCGTCGAGATCGCGTCGCACGCCGGCGGCCATCTCCTGCGCGCGCGTCGCGTGCCGGCCGCGCTTTGCGGGCGGCAGCGCTTCCCACAGGTGCCGCGCGAGCGGGCCCACGGTGTGGACCACGTCGATCCCGGCCATCGCCGGGTGCCGGGCCAGCGCGGCGTGCATCTCGGCCTCGCCGCCACCGAGCTCCTTCATGTCGCCGAGATAGGCCACCCGCCGCCCCCGCGCCTTGCGCCCGACGTCGTGGCGCACCTCGGCGCCCGCCAGCACCTCGAGCGCCGCGCCGACGGAGGCCGGGTTGGCGTTGTAGGCCTCGTCGATGAGGTCGATGGCCAGGCGGCTGTCCACGGGATCGAACCGCACGACCTCGCGCGCGCCGCGCCCGGCGACCGGCCGCCAACGGGCGAGGTCCGCGATCGCCACCGCGCGGTCGAGGCCGAGCGCCCAGCCCGCGGCGAGCACGGCAAGCGCGTTGAGCGCGAAATGCCGCCCCGGCGCCTGCACCTTGTAAAGGATCGGGGCCCGCCAGGCGCGCGCCTCGCAGACGGTGGCGGTGTCGCGGATGGTGGCGCGGAGCAGCCGGTGGTGGTTGCGCGCCGCCTCGCCGAAGGTGACCACGCGGCGTGCGCCCGCCCGCCGCGCCGCCGCCTCGAGAAGGGGTGAGGTGTCGAGGTCTCCGTTCACGACCGCCGTGCCGCCGGGGCGAAGCCCCGCCATGATCGAGGCCTTCTCGGCCGCGATGCCCTCCAGGCTGCCGAAGGCGCCGAGATGCGCGGGCGCGACCGTGGTGATCACCGCCACGTCGGGGCGCGCCTGGCGCGCCAAGGGCGCGATCTCGCCCGGCGCGTTCATGCCGATCTCGATGACGGCATAGCGCGTGTCGGCGGGCATCCGGGCGAGCGTGAGCGGCACGCCCCAGTGATTGTTGTAGCTCGCCACCGAGGCGTGCGTCGCCCCCTGCCCGGCGCAGACCGTCTTCAGCATCTCCTTGGTCGAGGTCTTGCCGACCGAGCCGGTCACGGCGACCACCCTGCACCCGGTGGCGCGCGCGCGCGCCGCGGCACCGAGCGCCTCGAGCGCGGCCTGCACATCCTCCACGACCAGCAGCGGCGCGTCGCCGGCCACGTCCTCGGGCACGCGCACGACCATCGCCGCCGCGGCCCCCCTCGCCAGCGCGTCGGCCACGAAGTCGTGGCCGTCCCGCGCCGCGGTGAGCGCCACGAAGAGGTCGCCGGGCGCGAGCGTGCGGGTATCGATGGAGACGCCCGTGGCGGCCCAGTCGCGGGTCGCGCGCCCGCCGGTGGCGCGGGCGGCGTCGGTGGAGGTCCAGAGCGTCACGGCGCCCGCCCTTCGAGCGCGGCGACGGCGAGGCTCGCCTGTTCGGCGTCGTCGAAGGGATAGACCGTGCCCGCGACCTCCTGGCCCGTCTCGTGGCCCTTCCCGCAGATCAAGAGCGCGTCGCCGGGGCCGAGCGCTGCCACGGCCCGCAGGATCGCCTCGGCCCGATCGCCCACCTCGGCCGCGCCGGGGGCGCCTTCCATCACCGCGGCGCGGATCGCCGCCGGCGCCTCCGAACGCGGATTGTCGTCGGTGACGATGACGAGATCGGCATGCGCGGCCGCCGCCGCGCCCATGGGCGCGCGCTTGGTGGTGTCGCGGTCGCCTCCTGCGCCGATCACCGCGACGAGCCGCCCCATCACATGCGGCCGCAGCGCGCGCAGCGCGGTCGCGATGGCGTCGGGGGTGTGCGCGTAATCGACGTAGACGCCGGCCCCGTTCGCGCGCGCGGCGGCAAGCTGCATCCGCCCGCGCACGGTGGAGAGCGCGGGCAGCGACGCAAGGACGCGCTCGGCCTCGGCGCCGCAACCGATGGCGAGCCCGGCCGCGAGCGCCGCGTTCCACGCCTGGAAATCGCCCACGAGCGCGAGCTTCGCCTGGAAGGCGCGGCCCTCCCAGGACAGGCGCAGTTCCTGGCCCTGGGGCTCGCAGCGCTGCGCGAGGATGCGCAGATCGGCCGCCTCGCCCCGGCCCACGCCGATCACGCGCTGCCCGCGGGCGCGGGCGATCCGGGCGACATCCTCGCCCCGCGCCGCGTCGAGGTTGACCACGGCCACCCCGTCCTCGGGCAGCACGCGGGAAAAGAGCCCGGCCTTGGCCTCGAAATACGCCTCCAGGCTCTCGTGGTAGTCGAGATGATCCTGGCTGAAGCTGGAAAACCCCGCGGCGCGCAGCACCACGCCGTCGAGGCGGCGCTGCTCGAGCCCGTGGGAGGACGCCTCCATCGCCGCGTGGGTCACGCCCGCGGCGGCGGCCTCGGCGAGCACGCGGTGAAGCGTCACGGGCTCTGGCGTGGTGTGGCCGAGCGGGTGATCCCACGCGCCCTCCACGCCGGTGGTGCCGAGATTGACCGCGACCTCGCCCAGCGCGGTCCAGATCTGGCGCAGGAAGCTGGCGACGGAGGTCTTGCCGTTGGTTCCGGTCACCGCCGCCATCACCTCGGGCTGCACGCCGAACCAGAGCGCCGCGGCGCGGGCGAGCGCCTGGCGCGGGTCCTCGGCCACCACGAGCGCGGCATCGGAGGCCTCGAGCGGCTCGGCGGCGAGGCGCGCGCCCTCGGCATCCGTGAGCACCGCCGCGGCGCCCTTCGCAAGCGCGGCGGGCAGGAACGCCGCGCCGTGGGCGCGCGTGCCCGGCAGCGCCGCGAAAAGATGGCCGGGCGCGACCTTGCGGCTGTCCACGGAAATCCCGGTGACGCGGGCCGCACGGCCGCCTTGCGCGGTCAGGCCCAGTTCCGAAAGGCCCTTCTCCCGCTCGCCCATGCCCTGCCGCTCCGTTCGTGCCATGCCTGCCCGCCGCCCCGGCACGCGTGCCGTGCCTTCAGTTGGCGGTGAGCGTTACACCAGTCTGCGGGGCGGGTTCAATCTCGGGCCGCAGCCCCAGGATCGGCGCGACGCGGCGGATCATCTCGGCGGCCACGGGCACCGCCGTCCAGCCCGCCGAACGCCGCGGTTCCGCGCCCGAGGTCTCCACCGGTTCGTCGAGCGCCACGACGAGCACGTATCGCGGGTCGTCGGCGGGAAAGATCGAGGCGAAGACGGCGATCACCTTGTCCTCGTAATAACCGCCACCGGCCTTGCGCGGCTTGTCGGCGGTCCCGGTCTTGCCGCCGACGCGATAGCCGCGCACCTCGCCCAGGCTCGCGGTGCCCTCGGTGACCACGCGGCGCAGCATGGTGCGCGCCTTGTCCGCCGAGGCGGCCGTCATCACCCGCTCGCCGAGGCGGGGGGCGTCCTGGCGCAGCAGCGTCGGCGTCACGCGAAAGCCGCCATTGGCGATCGCCGCGTAGCCCGCGGCGAGGTGGAGCGGCGTGACCGAAAGCCCGTGCCCGTAGGAGATCGTCACCGCCGAAAGATCCGTCCAGCGTTCGGGCAGCAGCGGCGCGCCCTGCGCCGCCTCGGGCATCTCGACGGGAACCGGCTCGAGCAGGCCCAGACGGTCGAGAAACGCGCGCTGGCGCTCCGGCCCGATCTGCAGGGCGAGCCGCGCCGTCCCCCGGTTCGAGCTGTGCACGAGGATGCCGTCCACGGTCTGCTCGCCGTAATCCTTGTTGCGGAACTCCCGGATCGCGAAACCGGACACCCGCATCGGCCCCGAGGTGTCGATCAGCGTGTCGTCATCGGCGAGCCCCAGCTCGAGCGCCTGCACCGCCGTGAAGGTCTTGAAGGTGGAGCCGAGCTCGTAGACGCCCTGCACCGCGCGGTTGAAAAGCGGGCTGTCGGCGGCCTCCCCGCGCGGCGGCGGCGCGGGCCGGTCGTTGGGATCGAAATCCGGCAGGCTCACCAGGCTGACGATCTCTCCGGTCTTCACGTCCATCAGCACCGCGGCCGCGCCCTTGGCATTAAGAAGCCGCATGCCGCCGTCCAGCACGCGCTCTGCGGCGGCCTGCACCGTGAGGTCGAGCGACAGCGCGAGCGGCGCGCCCGCACGGGCCGGGTCGCGCAGGCGCGCGTCGAAGGTCTTTTCCACGCCCGCGACGCCGATCACCTCTGCGGCGTGCACGCCCTCGCGCCCGAAGCCCGCCCCGCCCAGCACATGCGCCGCGAGGCGTCCGTTGGGATAAAGCCGCATCTCGCGCGGCCCGAAAAGCAGCCCCGGCTCGCCGATGTCGTGCACCGCCTGCTTCTGCTCGGGGCTGATCTTTCGCTTGATCCACAGGAACTTGCGCGCGCCCGTGAAATCGGCGCGCAGCTTCTCGGCATCGAGGTCCGGGAAGATCCGCGCAAGCTCGCGCGCGGCCGTGTCGGGGTCCACCATCAGGGGCGGCTGCGCGTAAAGGCTGTGCGTGCCCATGTTGGTGGCCAGCACCCGGCCGTGCCGGTCGGTGATGTCGGCGCGCTGCGCGAGGATGGAGGCGCCCGGCGCGCGCACGCGCGGCTCCTCGGGCTCTGAAGCCGCGAGATGCGCGGTCCGCCCGCCCACGAGGGCGAAGGCGAAGACGAAGGCCACGCCCAGCACCAGCAGCCGCGCCTCGGCGCGCTGGCGCAGCCGGTCGCGCATCTCCTCGTGGCGCAGGCGGATGTTCTCGCGCTCGATCGCGTCGGGGCTTTCGCCCCTGGCGCGGGCCTCGAGGATCCGGGCGAGCGGGCGCAGCGGCTTGCGGATCATGGCGTCGACTCTCCCTGCTCGGAAATCTCGACCACGTTGGCGATGGGCTCGGGCGCGTCCTCAGCAGGATAGGCGACCTGCTCGACGCGGCCGAACTGCTCGGGCCGGAAGGGCAGAAGACCGAGCGTGTCGAAGTTCATCTCGGCAAGCTCCATCAGCCGGTCGGGCCGGTTGAGATAGGCCCATTCGGCCCGCAGCACCGCGAAGCGCGCCCGCGTCTCGGCGATCTGGCGCTGCAGGGCCTCCGTCTCGGCGATGGCCTGCTGGGTGCGATAGTTCTGGTGGTAGGCCCAGAAGGCGAGCCCGATCACGGTGCACGCGGTGGTCACGAAAAGCAGGGCGCGCATCTGGTCTATCCTTTCACGACCGGCATGCCGATCCGGGCGGGATCGGGGACGCCCGCGGGCGCATCGGTGCGGCGCGCCCCCCGAAGCCGGGCCGAACGCGCGCGGGGGTTGCGGGCAAGCTCCTCCGCGTCGGGCCGACCGCCTTGCGCGTGAGGATCTCGAAGCGCGCACGCTCGGGGGTGCCCGCCGGCGCGAAGCGATTGGCCGCGCCGGTGGAGCCCGCCCGCGCCTGGAAAAAGCGCTTCACCATCCGGTCCTCGATGGAATGGAAGGTCACCACGGCGAGCGCGCCGCCGGGCGCAAGCGCGCGCTCGGCGGCGACGAGACCTTGGAACAGCTCCCCGAACTCGTCGTTCACGGCGATCCTGAGCGCCTGGAAACTGCGGGTGGCGGGGTGCGCCTGCCCCGGCTTCGCCCGCGGAAGGCAGGCCTCGACGACGCGGGCGAGATCGAGCGTCGTCTCGATCGGCGCCTCGGCGCGCGCGCGCAGGATGGCGCGGGCGATGCGCCGGCTCGCGCGCTCCTAGCCGTAGAGAAAGAGGATGTCGGCCAGCTCCCTCTCGGAGGCGGCGTTGACGATATCGGCCGCCGTCGGGCCCTCCCGCCCCATGCGCATGTCGAGCGGCCCCTCCTTCTGGAAGGAAAAGCCGCGCTCGGCGCGGTCGAGCTGCATGGAGGAGACGCCGAGATCCAGCACCACCCCGGCGAGGTCGCTGCCGTAATCATCGAGCCTCGAGAAGACGTCCTCGACCATCTCCAGACGGTCGCCATACCCGCCGGCCCATCCCGCCGCGAGTTCGAAGGCGAGCGGATCGCGATCCATCGCGATGACCTTGTTCGCGCCCGCTTCCAGCAGCGCGCGGGCATAGCCGCCCGCACCGAAGGTGCCGTCGAGCCAGACGCCGCGCACCGGCGCCACGAGATCGAGAAGCGGGCCGAGCAGGACCGGAACATGGGGCGGCGCGGAGCTCGGGGCGGACGCGGCCGGGCAGGTCATGGCCTACGCCCCCGCCGGGCCGCCGGGCTGCGGATCGTCCAGCAGCATCAGCGGGTCGAAATCCTCGGGCAGCTCGTCGAGCCAGGCTTCGGTCCGCGCCAGCTCTTCGGCGTCGTAGGTCTCGGGCTTCCAGATCTGGAACGTGTCGCCGGCGGCGATGAAGAACGCCTCGCCCTCGAGCCCGATCTTCTGGCGCAGCTTCGCCGGCAGCACGAGGCGGCCGGTCTCGTCCACGTTGGTGGGATAGCTCTGGCCGTGGAAGAGGCGTTGCAGCATCTTGCGCTGCATCGAGCCGCGCGGCATCGCGTCGATCTTCTCGTCGACCTCGGCGATCGCCTCCATGGTGTAGCATTCGAGGTAATTGCGGCGGTGGTCGCCGTAGACGATCACCAGTTCGGGGTTGAGCCCATCGGTCCAGTTCGGGTCGGCGGCCTCGAGCACGCGGCGGAACGAGGCCGGGATCGACACCCGGCCCTTCGCGTCCACCTTGTTGCGGCTCTCGCCTCTGAACCTGCGGCCCACTGTCCCTACCGCCCTTTCAACCTTCGCCCCCGAAGGCCCGGCGCCTTACGAAAACGGCGGATCGAGCTGCTGCCAAAGCCCGATCCGCCGCCCTCGTCCCGTCGCCGGGGTGTCCGGCTGCGCGCGCCACCTGGGGGGATGTCTGCTCGCCCGCGCACCGGATCTCTCTTTCACGATGAAAGCGGGGTGCCTGTATGAAACCTGACTTTTTATGGGAGCCTTGTTCGGGGTTCTTTTCCGCCCCTTCGTCCCGTCCCTCATCGTGAGAAAAGGGATGCCATGGGAATTCATGGAAATCAACAAGTTTTTGTGGGACGACAGGCAACCACAGACGCGTCACCGCCTTGCATGAGCGGCTTTTGCCATGCTCCCGCGGGACTGAAATACAATATATATGACCATCCCTGAAAATTGCTCCATATATGGTGCGAATTTCCGGACTCCCTTTTCGGCCCATGATTTCCCAGCCGTATCCAGAAAACTGTCGCGTCGCCGAAGATCCGTCGCCCGGCCCGGGCGAATCGCTCGCCGGGCGCGAGTCGGGCGTTCCGGCATTCCGCCGGATGCCATCGACGGGAAATGAGCGGGCGTCGCCGTGCACGGGCCGCCCATCTTCCAGGCAAGCCCGGGCGCAACGTGGGCAGGCGAGCCCAAGCGTTCAAGAAGCGCACAAGGAACGGGCAGCGGTGCCCGGAAAAGGTCAGTATGTCATATGCATTTGCCGCATAGCAGCATTGAGCCGCCGGCTATTGTGCAAGCGCAGCATAAACGTATCTTTGGAAGGAACGCGGCGCAGGTTGACGCCAACACGCAAGGCAGGCGCCCGCAGACATACGGATCAGGAAACCCTCTCCTCCTCCCTGGGTTTTCTGAAAACTGGCGGCGGCATCTCTCCTCCTCCCCGATGCCGCCGCACCTTATACGACGCAGCCCGTCGCCCTCGGGTGCGGGATGCGGACACAGGATCGAAGCGCCCCCTCTCCTCCTCCCTGGGGCCTTCGAGATCGAAACGGCGGCGCCTTCCTCCTCCTCCCGGGCGTCGCCGTTTCTCTTTCCCAAGCTTCGAAAAACGGGATGTCCCGTGATTTCCCGTCGCGGCGCGGCGCCGGCGCGTCAGTGCAGCGCGCGACGGCGTCCGCGCGCCCCGCCCCGGCGAGTCGCGCCCACGACGCTCGGCCGCGTCGCCTGTTCCAGAAACTCCAGGAAGGCCGCCGCGGCGGCGCTGGGCGCCTCGGGCGGGTCGAGCCCGTCGAGCGCCCGGCTCGCCGCCTGCTGCGGGCTGGTGTCCGCCGAGAGGGCAAAAACCCATTCGAGGAACCCGAGCCGCGCGGCCTGCTCGGCCGCGTCGCCCTCTCGCGCGAGCCTTTGCAGCCCGTCCATGATCGCCAGCGCCGTCATTTGCGCCCTGCCCGCCGGCCTGCGCGGCCCGTCCGGTCACCCATCTCTCATCTCCCGGGCCGCGCCCCGCGGCCATTGGAGCGGATGACTGAAAGAGCGGGACAGCACCGCGGCGGCGCCGCGCGACGTCCCCGCCCACACCGCCACCCGCGGTTCGACGTCATGCCAGGGCTGGTTTCCGGGCTCGGGGCGGGTGGGGCCAATGGCCCCGCGCCAGGCGCCTTCCCGGGAGCGGTCCCAGTGGCATTGCCTGTCGCATCCCGCCCTCACCGTTGCGGGGGCAGCGCCGGGGTCTCACCGGCTTCCCAATTCTCCGCGACGCACGCGCCGCGGCACCCTGACAAGACCGAGCGTAGCCGATTCCCCGTCAGACGAAAGCGATTTTCAAGCCCGGGCGGGCGCGGTTCCGCCGGTGGTTCGGCTTGCCTCAGAACGGGACGTCGTCGGCGCCGGTGACGTAGCGGGCGACCACTTTCTTGTCGCCCGCCTTCTCGAAGGCGACCTCGAGCTTGTCGCCCTCGATGCCCTTGATCGTGCCGTAGCCGAACTTCTGGTGGAAAACGCGATCACCCACGCTGTGGGCGCTGACCGCTTCGAGGTCGATCACCTGCCCGCGCGTCTCGCGCGGCTGGCTGACCGGGCGCGCGCCGGCGCGCTCCTGCATCCGGCGCCAGCCGGGAGAGTTGTAGGCGTTGGCCTCGGCCGCGCGACGCTCGATGCCCGCCGTGGCCGCGGCACCGTAGCCGCCCCCGTAAAGCCCCGGCGGCGTCAGAACCTCGACATGCTCCTCCGGCAGCTCGTCGATGAAGCGCGAGGGCATCTGCGACTGCCACTGGCCGAAGACGCGCCGGTTGCCGGCGAAGGAAATCGTGCAGAGCTCGCCCGCGCGGGTGATGCCGACATAGGCGAGGCGGCGCTCTTCCTCGAGGCCCTTGAGGCCCTGCTCGTCCATGGACCGCTGCGAGGGGAAAAGCCCGTCCTCCCAGCCCGGCAGGAAGACGGCCGGGAACTCCAGCCCCTTGGCGGCATGCAGCGTCATCACCGAGACCTTCTCGCCCTCGGCGCCCGCCTCGTTGTCCATGATGAGGCTCACATGCTCCAGGAAGCCGGTGAGGTTCTCGAACTCCTCGAGCGCCTTGACGAGTTCCTTGAGGTTGTCGAGCCGCCCCGGCGCCTCGGGCGTCTTGTCGTTCTGCCACATGCCCGTGTAGCCCGACTCGTCGAGAACGATCTCCGCCAGTTCGACATGGCTGAGGCCGGGATCGCCCGCCATCCGGCCCCACCTGTCGAGCCCGTCGAGAAGCTTCGCAAGCTCCGCCGCGCCCTTGCCCGAGAGCCCCTTCTCGGCCAGCAGCGCCCGCGCGCCCTCCAGAAGGCTCACGCCCCGGGCCCGCGCCGCGGCGCGGATCTTCTGCTGGGCCTTGTCGCCGAGCCCGCGCTTGGGCGTGTTCACGATCCGCTCGAAGGCCAGATCGTCCGCGGGCGAGACGACGAGCCGGAAATAGGCCATCGCGTCGCGGATCTCCATCCGCTCGTAGAAGCGCGGCCCGCCGATCACGCGGTAAGGCAGGCCGATCGTGAGGAACCGGTCCTCGAAGGCGCGCATCTGGTGGGAGGCGCGCACGAGGATCGCGATCTCGTCGAGCGAGAAGGGCCGCATCCCCCGCGTGCCGCCCTGCATCGCCTCGATCTCCTCGCCGATCCAGCGCGCCTCCTCCTCGCCGTCCCAGTGCCCGATGAGGCGGACCTTCTCGCCCGCCTCGGCCTCGGTCCAGAGCGTCTTGCCGAGCCGCCCCTCGTTGGCGGCGATCACGCCCGACGCGGCGGCGAGAATATGCGGGGTCGAGCGGTAGTTCTGCTCCAGCCGGACGACCTTCGCGCCGGGGAAATCCGTCTCGAAGCGCAGGATGTTGCCCACCTCCGCACCGCGCCAGCCATAGATCGACTGGTCGTCGTCACCCACGCAGCAGATGTTGTGGTGACCGCCGGCCAGTAGTCGCAGCCAGAGATACTGCGCGACGTTGGTGTCCTGGTACTCGTCCACGAGGATGTAGCGGAACCAGCGGCGGTATCGCTCGAGCACGTCGTCATGGGTCTGGAAGATGGTGACGACATGGAGCAGCAGGTCGCCGAAATCGACCGCGTTCAGCTCCTTCAGGCGGGCCTGGTACTGAGCGTAGAGCTCGACGCCGCGGCGATTGTAGGCACCGGCCTCCGAGGCGGGCACGCGCTCGGGCGTCCAGGCGCGGTTCTTCCAGTGATCGATGATCCCGGCGAGCTGGCGCGCGGGCCAGCGCTTCTCGTCGATCCCCTCGGCCGCGACGAGCTGCTTGAGGAGGCGAAGCTGGTCGTCGGTGTCGAGGATCGTGAACGACGGCTTGAGCCCCGCAAGCTCCGCATGGCGGCGCAGCAGCTTGACGCAGATCGCGTGGAAGGTGCCGAGCCAGGGCACCCCCTCCACCGCGTGGCCGAGAAGGCGCGCCACGCGGTCCTTCATCTCGCGCGCGGCCTTGTTGGTGAAGGTCACGGCCAGGATCTCGTCCGGGCGCGCGCGGCCGGTGTTGAGAAGATGCGCGATGCGCGTGGTCAGCGCCTTGGTCTTGCCCGTGCCCGCGCCCGCCAGCATCAGCACGGGCCCGTCGAGCGCCTCCACCGCGGCGCGCTGCGCGGCGTTCAGCTCGTGAAGATAGGGCGCAGGCCGCGCGGCCATGGCACGGGCGGACAGCGAGGCCGCCTCGAAGGCGTCGGCGTCGTCGAAACTGCTCATGGCGCGCAATCTAGCGCAGCCGGCGGCGGGTTTAAAGAATTGTTCGGCGTATGTTCCGCCCGCGGCGCGGGCCGCGCCCGCGTGCTGGACAATCCCCCGCCGCTGACGGAAACATGCTGCCGATGACCCTCGACGCACGCTTCCCAGCCATCTCGGACCTTCGTGCCCGCGCCCGCGCGCGGCTGCCCCGCTTCGTCTGGGAATATCTCGACAGCGCCACCGGCGCGGAGGCCACGCAGGCGCGCAACCGCGCCGCGCTCGACCGGGTCGTGCTGCGTCCCTCCATCCTGCACGGGGAGATCGCGCCGGATCTTTCCGTCGAGCTTCTGGGCCGCCGCCACGCCCTGCCCTTCGGCGTCGCGCCGGTGGGGATGTCGGGCCTGATCTGGCCCGGGGCGGAGCGCAGGCTCGCCGCCGCCGCGGCGCAGGCGGGGCTGCCCTACACGCTGTCCACCGTCGCCACCGCCGCCCCCGAGGAGGTCGGGCCCGAGGCCGGGGAGAACGGCTGGTTCCAGCTCTATCCGCCGCGCGACGAGGACATCCGCCGCGACATGCTGCGGCGCGCCCGGGCGGCGGGGTTCCGCACGCTGGTGCTGACCGTTGACGTCCCGGTGGCAAGCCGGCGCGAGCGCCAGACGCGCTCTGGCCTGACGAACCCGCCGCGCCTTACCCCGCGGCTGGCGTTGCAGGTGGCGGCGCGTCCGGCCTGGGCGCTCGCCACCGCGCGGGCGGGGATGCCCCGGATGCGAACGCTCGATCCCTACAAGGAGGGTCTCGCCTCGGGCGCGCTGCCCTCGAACGCGCATGTGGGCTACCTTCTGCGCACCTCGCCAGACCGCGATTACCTGCGCTGGCTGCGGGACAACTGGGAGGGGCCGCTCGTCGTCAAGGGCGTGCTGGGCGCCGAGGACGCCGCCATGCTTCAGGCCGAGGGCGCGGACGCGATCTGGGTGTCGAACCATGCCGGCCGGCAGTTCGACGCCGCGCCCGCCACGATCGAGGCGCTGCCCGCGATCCGCGCGGCCACGACGCTGCCGGTGATCCTCGACGGGGGCGTCGAGGGCGGGCTCGACATGCTGCGCGCCATCGCGCTCGGCGCGGATTTCGTGATGATGGGACGGCCCTGGCACTACGCGATCGCCGCGCTGGGGGCGGACGGCCCGACGCATCTGGTGGACTTGCTGCGCAAGGATCTGGAGGCCAACATGGGCCAGCTGGGCGCGCGCGATTACGGCGCGCTGCCATCGCGCATGGTGCGCGACTGACCCGTCAGGCCCTCTGCCCGCAACTCGCGCCCGGCCTCGTATCCCAGCGAGCGGAAGCCCGCGAGGAAGGTCTGGATCAGGCGGTCGATCCGGGGCTCGCCGGACACCTCGCCGCGCTGTGCCAGCTTCGCCAGGTCCAGCGCCGAGGCGCGGCATGTGCCCGGCAGGCTGTCGAGCCGGGCGAAGCCCATCCGCCAATGGGGAAAGGCGCGCTCTTGCTCGGCGCCCGCGCGCAGCGTGACCAGCCCGTGATGGCGGGGATCGCGGCCGATCCGCGCGAAGCAGGCGCGCACCACCGTCTCCTCGCCCTCGAGCACCTGGAAGTAGCTTCCCTCGTGCAGCAGCAGCAGGCCGGTAATGTCGGCCACCGTGTTGTTGCGCCGCGAGGCGGCGAGGATATCCGACACCTCGTCGGCGGTGGGCTGGCAGCCGCGTGCCGTGCTCCAATAGAGATAGCGAAAGATCATAGGGCGCACCCGGCGACGTGACGCCGCAAACGAACCAGACGGGCGTTGACAACGGGTAAAAATCCACCGGCGCGATCACGCCGAGTTTACGAAGCGCGGGATTGTGCCTAGACATCGCATAGCGAACGCAAAGGGACAGCGCCGATGACCGACTTCCGCAAGATCCTGGTCGCCAACAGGGGCGAGATCGCGATTCGCGTGCTGCGCGCGGCCAACGAGATGGGCAAACGCACCGTCGCGATCTTCGCCGAGGAAGACAAGCTGTCGCTCCACCGCTTCAAGGCGGACGAAGCCTACCGAATCGGCGAGGGGCTGGGACCGGTGCAGGCCTACCTGTCGATCCCCGAGATCATCCGCGTGGCGAAGGAGTGCGGCGCCGACGCGATCCACCCGGGCTATGGCCTGCTGTCCGAGAACCCGGATTTCGTGGATGCCTGCGACGCCGCGGGCATCGCCTTCATCGGGCCGCGGGCCGAGACCATGCGCCAGCTGGGCGACAAGGCCAGCGCGCGGCGCGTGGCGATCGAGGCCGGCGTGCCGGTGATCCCCGCCACCGAGGTGCTGGGCGACGACATGGCGGCGATCCGCCGCGAGGCCGAGGACATCGGCTATCCGCTCATGCTGAAGGCCAGCTGGGGCGGCGGCGGGCGCGGAATGCGCCCCATCAGCGGCCCCGACGAGCTGGAAGAGAAGGTGCTGGAGGGCCGGCGCGAGGCCGAGGCCGCCTTCGGCAACGGCGAAGGCTACCTCGAGAAGATGATCACCCGCGCCCGCCACGTCGAGGTGCAGATCCTCGGCGACACGCAGGGCAACATCTATCACCTCTTCGAGCGCGACTGCTCGGTCCAGCGGCGCAACCAGAAGGTCGTGGAGCGCGCGCCCGCCCCCTACCTGAGCGAGGAGCAGCGCGCCGAGCTTTGCGAACTCGGCCGCAAGATCTGCGCCCATGTGAACTACGAGTGCGCCGGCACCGTCGAGTTCCTGATGGACATGGACACCGGCAATTTCTACTTCATCGAGGTCAACCCCCGCATCCAGGTCGAGCATACCGTGACCGAGGAGGTCACGGGCATCGACATCGTGCGGGCGCAGATCCTGATCGCCGAGGGCAAGTCGCTCTCCGAGGCGACCGGGATGCCGAGCCAGGGCGACATCGCGCTCAACGGCCACGCGCTTCAGACCCGGATCACCACGGAAGATCCGCAGAACAACTTCATCCCCGACTACGGGCGCATCACCGCCTACCGCTCGGCCACGGGCATGGGCATCCGCCTCGACGGCGGCACGGCCTACGCGGGCGGCGTCATCACCCGCTACTACGATTCGCTGCTGGTGAAGGTCACCGCCTGGGCGCCCACGCCGGACCAAGCCATCGCGCGGATGGACCGGGCTCTGCGCGAGTTCCGAATCCGCGGCGTGGCCACGAACATCGCCTTCGTCGAGAACCTGCTCAAGCACCCGAAATTCCTGTCGAACGAATACACGACCCGTTTCATCGACGAGACCGCGGAGCTGTTCCAGTTTCCCAAGCGCAAGGACCGCGGCACGCGCGTGCTGACCTACATCGCGGACATCACGGTGAACGGTCACCCCGAGACGAAGGGCCGCCCGCGCCCGCCCGCCGACGTGAAGGATCCGCGCCCGCCGAAGCTGCGTGCCGAGACGCCACCGCCCGGCACCAAGACGCTGCTGGAGGAGAAGGGGCCGCAGGCGGTGGCCGACTGGATGGCGGCGCAGACGAAGCTGCTCGTCACCGACACGACGATGCGGGACGCCCACCAGTCGCTGCTGGCCACGCGGATGCGCTCGCTCGACATGGTCAAGGTGGCGCCGGCCTACGCCCACAACCTGCCGCAGCTTTTCAGCGTCGAGTGCTGGGGCGGGGCCACCTTCGACGTGGCCTACCGCTTCCTGCAGGAATGTCCCTGGCAGCGGCTGCGCGACCTGCGCGAGCGGATGCCCAACATCATGACGCAGATGCTGCTCCGCGGCGCGAACGGGGTGGGCTACACCAACTATCCCGACAATGTGGTGCGCGAGTTCGTGCGCCAGGCCGCCGCCTCGGGCGTGGACGTGTTCCGTGTCTTCGACAGCCTGAACTGGGTCGAGAACATGCGCGTGGCGATGGATGCGGTGTGCGAGAACGACCGCGTCTGCGAGGGCGCGATCTGCTACACCGGCAACATCCTCGATCCCGACCGGTCGAAATACGACCTGAAATACTACGTCGAAATGGGCAAGGCGCTGCGCGACGCGGGCGCGCATGTGCTGGGGCTGAAGGACATGGCGGGGCTTCTGAAACCGGCCGCCGCGCGCACGCTCTTCAAGACGCTCAAGGAAGAGGTGGGGCTGCCCATCCACTTCCACACCCACGACACCGCCGGCATCGCCTGCGGCACGATCCTCGCCGCCGCCGAGACCGGTGTGGACGCGGTGGACTGCGCGATGGACGCGCTTTCCGGGAATACGAGCCAGGCCACGCTCGGCACCATCGTGGAGGCGCTGGCCTTCACCGATCGCGACACCGGCATCGACATCGACGCGGTGCGCGAGATCTCCAACTACTGGGAGGCGGTGCGCCTGCACTACACGGCGTTCGAATCGGGCCTGCAGTCGCCCGCCTCCGAGGTCTACCTGCACGAGATGCCGGGCGGGCAGTTCACCAACCTCAAGGCGCAGGCGCGCTCGCTCGGGCTCGAGGAGCGCTGGCACGAGATCGCCCACGCCTATGCGGAGGTGAACCAGATGTTCGGCGACATCGTGAAGGTCACGCCGTCGTCGAAGGTGGTGGGCGACATGGCGCTGATGATGGTCAGCCAGCACCTGACCCGCGCCGATGTCGAGAACCCGGAGAAGGAGGTGAGCTTTCCCGACTCGGTCATCGACATGATGCGCGGCAATCTCGGCCAGCCCCCGGGCGGCTTTCCCGAGGCGATCGTGAAGAAGGTTCTCAAGAACGAGCGCCCAAACACGGAGCGCCCGGGCGCCCATCTTCCGCCGGAGGATCTGGAGGCCAAGCGCCGGGAGTTGTCGGACAAGCTCGACGGGCGCGAGTTCGACGACGAGGACCTCAACGGCTACCTAATGTATCCCAAGGTGTTTCTGGACTACGCGGAGCGGCACGACCTTTACGGCCCCGTGCGCACCTTGCCCACGCGCACCTTCTTCTACGGCATGGAGCCGGGCGAGGAGGTCACCGCCGAGATCGATCCCGGCAAGACGCTCGAGGTCCGCCTGCAGGCCGTGGGCGAGACCCATGACGACGGCGAGGTCCGCGTCTTCTTCGAGCTGAACGGCCAGCCGCGCGTGGTGCGCGTGCCCGACCGCATGGTGAAGTCGCAGACGGCCCAGCGCCCGAAGGCCGAGCCGGGCAACGCGGCCCATGTGGCCGCCCCCATGCCCGGCGTCGTGGCGAGCGTGAGCGTGAGCGCGGGCCAGAAGGTGGCCGAGGGCGATCTGCTGCTCACCATCGAGGCGATGAAGATGGAGACCGGGCTCCACGCCGAGCGGGATGCGACGGTGAAGGCCGTGCACGTCCAGCCCGGAGGCCAGATCGACGCCAAGGATCTTCTGGTGGAATACGAAGCCGAGGAGTGACCGGGTCGCACCGTCGCCCGGCATCGGCCCTGCCGCGGACGCGCGGTGCGGCCGCCTCGTCCCCGGTGCGGGATCGGGCGCGCGCAGAAGGGCCCATCATCGGGCCGCCGGCCGTGCCGGATGCCGCGCGTCAGGCGCCTTCGGCCGTGCTGGGCGCCGGGGACGCGTCTTGCGCCGCCCCGCGATACTGGCCGACGTTCTCGCCGAGATGGGCGTTGTTGGCCTCGCGGATGCGCGCGGCGGCATCGTCGTAGAGGAAGGGCAGGAAGGCGTAGCGCCGCCCGCTCGTGACCGGCGAGACCTTGTGAAGAAGCGAGCACGAGAAGACCACCGCCCCACCGGCGGGCGCCTTGAAGCCGCGCGGGCCGTATTCGGGAAAGCTGACCCGGCCGCCCTCGAAATCGTCGTTCAGGTTGACCGACACCGCGAAACGGCGATGCGCCGTGCCTTTCGTCGTGTTGTCCCGGTGGGCCGAGAAATGCCCGCCCTCGGAGGCGTCGTAGCAGGATACGATGTAACGCTCCATGCGTGTGACCTGGAACTGGTGCACCTTGAAGATTTCCGGCACGACGCGCCGCACGAACCGCGCGCGCAGCGCGTCGCTGAGCCGCCGATCCTCGATCAGGTAATCGCGCCGTCGCTTGTGACTGGCATCGTGAAGGGCCACCGTCTTGCCGTCGACGTCGCGCATGAAGCCCGACTCCTGCCCACCGTTGCGCTCGTAAAGCTGGATGAGGTGGCGGCACAGCTCGGGTTCGAACACGTTGGGAAGAACGAGGACGGGCGCCGGCACCTCGAAGCCGGCGAAGCGTTCGGGCGGCGGCAGGGTGTCGAGGAAGGTCAGAAGCCGGGGGATGTCTTGCTGGTCCTGGCCGAAGGGGATGCGCGCGAGCACGCGCATCGTGGGGTCTATCACCAGCCAGAACCGGCGATGCGGCACGCCCTCGGGCCCCGCCTTCGCGTCGGGCGGCACCGCGCCGTAAAGCTTGCTGACCGCGAGATCGAAATCCCAGAAGACCCTGTAGCCGGGGATCCGGTTGTCGATCCGCGCGGCGGTCTCGTCGCCGGGATCCACGGAGACCGCGAAGAAACAGGCGGTATCGTCGTCGAAGAAACCGGGCCGCTCGGCCACGGCGCGCAGCGCGGCCTGGGCATGGGCGTCCCCGGCGGAGCCGAGGAAGCAGAGCACGAGGTAACGCCCCGCCGCCGTGTCGAACGCGAATTGCGGGTTGGAGGGCGTGCGCTGCCGGAACCAGGGCGCCGGATCACCCGGCAGAAGATCGATCGCGGTGTCCATCATGTCACCCCCGCTCAGGAACGCTCCGAATACTTGACGCAGCGTCATCATAGTCGGCGATCGTGCGCGTGTGAAGCAATGGAAGAGTGGCGTGGGGAAACACTCTCTTTCCCGAAATTTCCCCTTGCAGCGCGCGGCGCGTTTGACTATCCCACGCCTCACCCAAGGATGCGGGCGTAGCTCAGGGGTAGAGCATTACCTTGCCAAGGTAAGGGTCGTGAGTTCGAATCTCATCGCCCGCTCCAATTTCAACAGATCGACACTGGCCGGACCGGCCGCGGGCCGCACCGTGTCGTGGAAGGTTGCGCGCGGGGGCAATCCCCGGCCGAAGCCGGGCGCGGATCAGAACGCCTTGAAGGTCAGCGTGGTCAGCGACCGCTCTATCCCCTCGATATCGAGAAGGCGGTCGTTGATGTACTTGCCCACGTCCTCGCCCTCCGGGATGTAGAGCTTCATGAGCAGATCGTATTCCCCGCTGGTGGAATAGAGTTCGGAGTGGAGTTCGCGCAGCGCGATGTCCTCGGCGACGCGATAGGTGCTGCCGGGCTTGCAGCGGAGCTGGATGAAGCCGCAGGTGCTCATCGGGGCCTCTCCTGTGGAAGCGTGGAGGCTGGCACAGCCGCCACGCCGGCACAATCCCCGCCGGTCGGGGCCTTTCCGCCCGCGCCGCAGGGGCCTATAACCGCGCCACCCGAAACCCGAGGAGCCGCCCCATGCGCGAGGCCCGCATCAGCCGCACCACCGCCGAGACGGCGATCACCGCCCGCGTCGCGCTCGATGGCACCGGGGCGCACGAGATCGCCACGGGCGTGGGCTTCTTCGACCACATGCTGGCGCAGCTCTCGCGGCATTCGCTGATCGACATCGACCTCTCGGCCGAGGGCGACCTGCACATCGACGACCACCACACGGTGGAGGATTGCGGGCTCGCGCTCGGCCAGGCGCTCGCCGAGGCGCTCGGCGAAAAGCGCGGCATCCGCCGCTACGGCGCCTTCACGCTGGTGATGGACGACGCGCGGGTGGAGGCGGCGCTCGACCTGTCGGGGCGGCCCTGGCTCGCCTGGGAGGTGGACTTCCCCACCCAGAAGATCGGCGCCTTCGACACCGAGCTCGTGCGCGAGTTCTTCCAGGCGCTGGCGAGCCGCGGCGGCATCACGCTCCACGTCTCCGCACGGGCAGGGATCAACAGCCACCACATCGCCGAGGCCGCCTTCAAGGCCGTGGCGCGGGCGCTGCGCCAGGCCGTGGAGCCCGATCCGCGGGCGGGCGAGGCGATCCCGTCCACCAAGGGCGCGCTCTGAGCCCATGACCACCGTCATCGTCGATTACGAGAGCGGCAACCTCCACTCGGCCGAGAAGGCGTTCCAGCGCATGGCCGCCGAGACGGGCGCGGGGGCTGTGATGGTCACCGCCGATCCCGAGACGGTCGCACGCGCCGAGCGCGTCGTGCTGCCGGGCGACGGCGCTTTCCCGGCCTGCCGCCGGGCGCTCTTCGAGCAGTCGGGATTGTTCGAGGCGATCGAGGAGGCGGCGATCACCCGCGGCCGGCCGTTCCTCGGCATCTGCATCGGGATGCAGATGATGGCCTCGCGCGGGCTCGAATACGAGGAGACGCCGGGCTTCGGCTGGATCCCCGGCACGGTGGCGCGCATCGCGCCCGCCAACCCCGCGCTCAAGGTGCCGCACATGGGCTGGAACGACCTCGTGATCGACACGCCCCACCCGGTGCTCGACGGGATCGGCACCGGCGATCACGCCTATTTCGTGCACTCCTACCACTTCGTGGCCGAAGCGCCGGCCCACCGTATCGCCCATGTCGACTACGCCGGCGAGGTGACCGCGATCGTGGGGCGCGACACGCTTTTCGGCACGCAGTTCCACCC
The DNA here is from genome assembly GCF_041365715.1 of Rhodosalinus sp. FB01. NCBI lineage: Bacteria > Pseudomonadati > Pseudomonadota > Alphaproteobacteria > Rhodobacterales > Paracoccaceae > Rhodosalinus > Rhodosalinus sp. FB01. The sequence continues at coordinate 504,437 of NZ_JBGFSH010000001.1, forward strand.
GGAAAAGAGCGCAGCGACAGGGCTCCACCTCATCGCCAATTTCCTGCGCTGGCGGCCCTGAGGCGCGCCGCCCGGCTCAGTCCACCCGCGCCCAGGTCTGGCTCGCGCAGATGAGCCCGCCCGCCACGCAGCCGCGCAGCTTCAGCCGGTCCCCCGCGAGGTCGATCTTGCCGAGATAGACCTTGTCGTTGGAGGGCCGCCAGACCCGCCCCTCGTAGCGGCCGTCCCCTTGCGGCACCATGCCGCGGACGATCTGCCGCCCGATCGTGTCGGAGCGGTATTCGCCCTCTGCGTTGAAGGTGCGCGCGATGGTCCCGCAGATGGCGTCGCCGCAGGGCTGCATCCTCACATGGGCGAAGGCCCCGTCGTCGGGCTCGGTCTGCCAGGTGCCGAGCACCGGATCGGCGAGCGCCGCGCCGGCCCCGAGCAGGAGCGCCGCGACGGCGGCGAGCATGCGTGTCATTCTTGTCCTCCCTTTTCGGTCCTCCCGGCCGGCATCCTGCGCGGCGCGCGCCCGGCCGATCAAGCGTGACCCCGCGTCGGCGGGCGCGCATTGCATTCGCCGCGCCGTCCGGGCAGAAGCGCCCCGACCCCGAGACGGAGCGCGCCCATGATCCTCTACCCCGCGATCGACCTGAAGGACGGCAAGGCGGTGCGTCTCCTGCGCGGCGAGATGGAGAAGGCGACGGTCTTCAACGACGACCCCGCCGCGCAGGCCCGCGCCTTCGTCGAGGCGGGCGCGGAGTGGCTGCACCTCGTGGACCTGAACGGCGCCTTCGCGGGGCGGCCGGTGAACGCGGGCGCCGTGGAGGCGATCCTCGCCGCCTGCCGCGGCATCCCCGCGCAGCTCGGCGGCGGCATCCGGGACATGGCGACGATCGAGCGCTGGCTGGGCGCGGGGCTCGCCCGGGTGATCCTCGGCACCGTCGCGGTGGAACAGCCCGAGCTGGTGCGCGAGGCCGCGCGGGCCTTCCCTGGCAAGGTCGCGGTGGGCATCGACGCGCGCGCGGGCCGGGCCGCGACGCGCGGATGGGCCGAGGAGACGGAGGTGGAGGCCACCGACCTCGCCCGCCGCTTCGAAGACGCCGGCGTGGCCGCGATCATCTACACCGACATCGACCGTGACGGGGCGATGGGCGGGCCCAACGTGGCGGCCACCGCGGCGCTCGCCCGCGCGGTCTCCATCCCGGTCATCGCGGCGGGGGGCGTGTCGTCGCTCGACGATCTCGTCGCGCTTCGCGACACCGGCGTGATCGCGGGGACGATCTCGGGCCGCGCGCTTTATGACGGGAAGCTCGACCTGAAGGCGGCGCTCGCCGCGCTCGCAAGCTGAGGCTATTCGGCCGCGGCCTTCGTGAACCTTTCGAGAGCGGCGGCCATCGCCCCGATCACCGGGGCATCGGGGTCGATCCCGTCGAAGCGGCCGAGCGCCGAGGCCGGCGGCTCATAGGCCAGCCAGACCCGGCCGTCGCGATCCTCGTAGACCAGCACCTTGAGCGGCAGGGCAAGCCCCGCCAGCCGGTCGGCCTCGATCGCCGGAGTGCCGACCTTGGGGCTGCCGAAGACGACGAGTTGTGAGGCGCCCACATCCGATCCGACGCTTCGGGCGCCCGCGCCGTGATCGACCCGCGCGAACACGGTTACGCCCGCCTCCTCGACCGCGGCGACGAAGGCGTCGGCCGTGGCCACCACGCTCTTGTCGGCGGAAACGCGCGCGATGTCCTGCGCCAGCGATGGCAGCGGGGCCAGCGACAATGCGAGCGCGGCGAGGGAAGTGCGAACCGGCATGGGGATCTCCTTTCCAGCGTTCTGCGCAGCGACAGTCCGGCACCCCGCCCGGCGCGGCCAGTCACGAATTCGTTGCTCACGCAGAGGTGAGTGCCGCCCTTGCCGTGGCGGGGTGGCGGGCGTATCACCCGGGTCATGCTCAAGACCCGCCTCATCCCCTGCCTCGACGTGGCCGACGGCCGCGTGGTGAAGGGCGTCAACTTCGTCGACCTGGTGGACGCGGGCGACCCGGTGGAGGCGGCGCGCGCCTACGACGAGGCGGGCGCGGACGAGATCTGCTTTCTCGACATCCACGCCACCCACGAGAATCGCGGCACCATGTTCGACGTGGTGCGCCGCACCGCCGAGCAGTGCTTCATCCCGCTCACCGTGGGCGGCGGCGTGAAAGGGCCCGAGGACGTGCGCGCGCTGCTGCTCGCCGGCGCCGACAAGGTGAGCCTCAACTCCGCCGCGGTGGCCGACCCCACGGTGGTGCGCCGCTGCGCCGACCGCTTCGGCAGCCAGTGCATCGTGGTGGCGATCGACGCAAAGCAGGTCGCGCCAGGCCGGTGGGAGATCTTCACCCATGGCGGGCGCCGCGCCACCGGCGTGGATGCGCTCGCCTTCGCCCGGCGGGTGGAATCGGAGGGCGCGGGAGAGATCCTGCTCACCTCGATGGACCGGGACGGCACGCGCGACGGCTTCGACCTCGCGCTCACCCGCGCCGTGGTGGCGGCGGTGGACGTGCCCGTGATCGCGAGCGGCGGCGTGGGCACGCTCGACCACCTCGTGGCCGGCGTGAGAGAGGGCGGCGCGAGCGCGGTGCTCGCCGCGTCGATCTTCCATTTCGGCACCCATTCAATCGCCGAGGCCAAGGCGCACATGGCCGCGGCCGGCATCCCCATGAGGGCCGCATGAACATTCTCGAGGCGCTCGACGCGCTGGTGGCCTCCCGCATGGGCGGCGATCCGGAGGAAAGCTGGACCGCGCGGCTTCTCGCCGCCGGGCCCGAGAAATGCGCCGAGAAGTTCGGCGAGGAGGCGGTGGAGGCCGTGATCGAGGCGGTGCGCGGCGACCGCGAGAGGCTGACCGCCGAGGCGGCCGACGTGCTCTTCCATCTGATCGTCATGCTGCGCGCCCGCGACGTGACGCTCGCCGAGGTGCTGGCGGAACTCGAGCGGCGCCAGGGCCGATCGGGGCTCGAGGAAAAGGCGGGGCGCGAAGGGTAGCCCCGCGCGGCTCAGAGCTTCGAGGAGATGACGCCGGTGGCGAAGCCGCCCATGCGAAGCTCGCCGAAGAGGCGCTGATACTCGATCTTGGGGCAGCGGTTCATCACAACGTCGACGCCCTGCGCCCGGGCCATGGCCGCGGCCTCCGGATGCGAGACGCCGATCTGCATCCAGATCGTCCGGAGCGCGGGCAGCACCGCCAGCGCCTCCTCGACGATGGGCGGCACCGCCTCGGAGCGGCGGAAGATATCGACCATGTCGGCCTCGATGCCCGCCTCGGCGACCTCGGTGAGCGAGGCGCGCACCGTCTCGCCGTGAAGCGTCTTGCCGGCGTGGCCAGGGTTGACGGGGATCACGCGAAAGCCCTTGAGCGCGAGGTAGCGCGCGACATAGGCGCTCGGGCGCACCGGGTTCGTCGAGAGCCCCACCAGCGCGATCACGCGGGTGCGGGTCAGGATCTCGCGGAGGACCGAGTCGGGGTAGGTGTCGCTCATGGACGGAGCGTAGCGCCACAGGGGCGCACAAAAAAGCGCCCGGAGAAAATTCCGGGCGCCAGTGTCGGAACGAGGGACAGTGAAGTAAGACGCCGGTGTTCCGTACCGACGCCTTGATGTGTCACTTAGGCCGCGCCGGCGGACGTTTAAGGGCCCTCAACAACTTGTGAATTGCGCTCAGGCCACGAGCTTGGGCGCGGCGGCGGCGCCGATCTCCGACTCTTCGGGCGCCTCCGGGGCCTGCGCGTCGGCCTCCTCGACGAGCGCGCGATGCAGCGCCTTCACCGCCGTGTCGGCGTCCTCGCGCGCCATGACGAACTGGATATCGACGTTGCGCGGCCCCTGGCTGACCGCGACGGGCGCCAGACCGGCCCGGTCGAGCGCGAGGAGCCCGCGGCCGAGCGCCCGGAGGCCGGAGATGTCGCGCCCGATGGCGGAGACCACCGCGAGCGCGCGGGTGGTGACCTCGGCCGAGGGGTGGACCCGCACGAGGTCGGCTTCCACGCGGCGCACGGATTTCAGCGAGGCGTCCACGTAATGCGTGATCGCGTTGGCGTTCGACGACTTCGCCACGATCCGCACCTTGTGCCGTGTGAGCGCCTCGAGGATGGACGCGTCGTAGCCTTTCACGCCCACCATGTCGGGTTCGAAGAGTTCGAGCGCGATCACCGGCAGCGAGGTCACGATCTCCACCGCCGGCGCCTCGGCCGGCGCCTCGTCGATCAGCGTGCCGGGATCGGCCGGGTCGAAAGCGTTGGTCACGCGCAGCGGGATACCCGCCTGGCGCAGGGTCTTGGCCGCCGACGGGTGGATCGCCTCCATCCCCATGTTGGAAAGCTGGTCGGCCACGTCGTAATTGGTGCGGCCGAGCTTGCGCACGTTCTCCAGCCCCACGAGCCGCGGATCGGCGGAAGAGAGGTGGAATTCCTTGTGGATGATCGCCTCTGCCGCACCGGTGGCCGCGGCGATGCGCGAGAAGGTGACCTCGGAATAGCCGCGATCATAGTGCTTCATCAGCCCTTCGGAACACTGCGCGTAGCCCGTCACGACGGGAAGTTCCGTCGCGAGGTCGATATCCTCGAACCCCCGCGCGATCCGCTCTTCGAGCGAGACCTCGGCCTCGTCGCGCCAGCCGGAGAGGTCCACGAACCGCGCGTTGACGCCCGCGCGGCGCAGCAGAAGCGCGGTCGCCTGCGCCGAATGCGCCTCGCCCAGCCCCGAAAGCAGCTCGCGGATCAGCCCCATGTGCTGGTCCAGACGGAAATGCCCGTAGGAACAGAGTCGCTGAAGGTCGATCAGGCAGGACCGTGCGCCCTCGATGCGCTCGCGCACGAAATCGTCGGCCTCCTGGATGTCGCCGGGGGCTTCCAGCACCTCGCGGTGCGCGACCTTCATCGCCTCGGCCACGCGGTTGAGGGCATCCGACCAGCCGTGATCGTTCTCGGCGTTGGCGAAAAGGGCATAGACGCCCGGCTCGCCGCTCTTCTTGTGCTCGAGCAGTAGATCCGTGATCCCGCCATAGGCGGAGACGACGAAAACGCGGTTGTAGGGGTCTGCACCGCCGTGGAGGAAAAGCGGCTCCAGAAGCTCGCGAGAGCGGCTCATGGAGGTACCGCCGATCTTCTCGACGGTGTGGGCGTGGCGCTCGGTCATGGTTCTTGCCTTTTCGAGACCGCGACCGGGCGCGAGGCGCGCGCGGTCGCGGATCATTTCAGGTTTGCCTGCCGCCGGTTCGCGGCGGCCTTGCGCAGGGTCAGGCCTGTTCTTCCGCCGGGGCGTAGGAGCCGTCCTCGCGGTGCACCTCCTTGCCCGTGACCGGCGGGTTGAAGACGCAGGCCATCACGAGTTCCGCCTCGGGATCGGCGCGCACGGTGTGGCGGTCGTGCTTGTCGAGCGCGTACATCACGCCCGGCTTGATCGCGTGGGTCTCGCCGGTGGCCAGATCGGTGATCGCGCCGGTGCCCGACATGCAATAGACGCTTTCGAAATGGTGCTTGTATTCGAACGTGTGCTCGCTGCCGGCGTCGAGGAAGGTGATGTGGAAGGAAAATCCCATCCCGTCATCGGCCAGAAGCATGCGCACGCTCGTCCATTGCGCGTCGCTCACGGTCCTGTCGCCGGTCTTCAGGTCTTCGAAATCACGAACGATCATTGTGTTACTCCGCCGCCATGGGTTTCGCCGTTTCCTCGCGGATCGCGGCCTCCAGGATGTCGAGGCCGCGGTCGAACACCGCGTCCTCGATGGTGAGCGGCGCCAGCACCTTCACCACCTCGTCGTCGGCCCCCGAGGTCTCGATCACCAGACCGTCGCGGAAGGCGCGGGCGCAGATCTCGCCGGCCAGCTCGCCCGAGCCCACGTCGATGCCGCGCATCATGCCGCGCCCCTTCAGCCGGGCGCCCGGGATCATCGCGGCCATCTCGGTCAGACGCTTTTCCAGATGCGCGCCCTTGCGGGCAACCTCGGTCTCGAAGGCGTCGTCGGCCCAGAACTTCTCCAGCGCCACGCGGGCGGTGACGAAGGCATGGGTGTTGCCGCGGAAGGGGCCGTTGTGCTCGGCCGGCTTCCAGATGTCGTGCTCGGGCCTGACGAGGGTGAGCGCGAAAGGCAGCCCGAAACCCGACAGCGACTTCGCGAGCGTGATCATGTCCGGCTCGATATCCATGCCGTCGGTGGCGAAGAAGCCTCCGGCACGGCCGATGCCCGACTGGATGTCGTCGACGATAAGCAGGATGCCGTGCTTGCGCGCCAGCGTCGCGAGCCCCTTGAGCCACGCGGCCGCGGCGGCGTTCAGACCGCCCTCGCCCTGCACCGGCTCCACCACGAAGGCGGCGGGCAGGTCGGCCCCGCTCGACGAGTTCTCGATCATCGCCTCGATCACGGGAAGCGTATCGACATCCTCGCCCAGAGCGCCGTCATAGGGCAGATGGGTCACGTTGCCGAGCGGCTGGCCCGCGCCCGCGCGCTTGGAGCGGTTGCCGGTCAGCGCGAGCGCGCCCAGCGTCATGCCGTGGAAGCCGTTGGTGAAGGCCACCACTTCCGTGCGGCCGGTGACCTTGCGGGCGAGCTTGATCGCGGCCTCGACGGCGTTGGTGCCGGTGGGGCCGGTCATCATCACCTTGTGGTCCATGCCGCGCGGGGCGAGCACGATGCGTTCGAACGCCTCGAGGAAGGCCGCCTTCTCGCGCGAATACATGTCGAGCCCGTGGGCGATGCCGTCGGAGGTGACGTGATCGACCAGCGCGGCCTTCATGTCCGGATCGTTGTGACCGTAGTTGAGCGACGAGCACCCGGCCAGGAAGTCGATGTAGTCCCGGCCCTCGGTGTCGGTCAGGATCGCCCCCTTCGCGGAGGCGAACACCGTGTCGAAGCTGCGGCAATAGCTGCGCACCTGCGACTCGCGTCGGTGGAAAATGGCTTTGTTGGCTGACATGTCAGCGGTCATGAGGATATCCTCGCTTTGAAATTCTGGAATGTGCGGGTGATGGGGACGGCCGTCAGGCCGCGCGGCCCATCGCCGCGGGCAGCTTGATCGTCACCATGTGTTCGGTGGCGTGGGCGCCCTGGAAGTGGGTGTCTTGCGCGTAGTGCGCCTGCGCGTCGAGCTCTGCACCCTGCTTGCTTGCGAAACGCTTGAAGAGCGCCCAGCTCGCGTCGTTGTCGCGGGTGATCGTCGTCTGGATACGCGTCACGTCCCGCGCTTCCTCGCGCAAGAGCAGATGCGTCAGCATGCGTCCTGCGAGGCCCTCGCCGCGCGCCGCCTCGGAAACGGCCACCTGCCAGACGAAGAGCGTCTCGGGGTCGTTGGGCAGCACGTAGGCGGAGATCCAGCCCAGAAGCGCGCCGTCGCGCTCTGCCACCACGCAGGTGTCGCGGAAGTGGTCGCACTGGATCAGGTTGCAGTACATCGAATTCTCGTCGAGCGGCTTGCAGGCCGACACGAGTTGCCAGACCGCGGCACCGTCCTGCGGCATCGGCTTCCGAAAAGCGATTGCGCCGGGGCGGCGCATGTCGATCGAGCGGATCTGGTTCACGGGACTGCTTCCTCTCTTGCTGCGTTGCCGGAAGATATACGCATCACGCAAAGAAAATCAACTAGGCTAAACAAATCACGGCATGTGACGTCTAAAATCTTGTTTTTCTGGTATTTATACCTTTGCTTGGCTTCGCTGCCGGATGGCGACGGCGCCTTTTTCCTTGGAATCCTGCCGCGTTGTCCTTAATTAGACTAACTAATGATATCTTGTCCTACCGGACGGAGGCTGACACAGTCATGACATTTCACCAGCCGATGGGCCCCGACGTGGACCGCACAGACACGAGCCTGATCGCCTTGCGCCGCATCCTGCGCGCGACCGAACTGTACGGCCGGGAGCTTGCCCGCGTCGCGGGCCTTACCCCCGTGCAGATCCGGGTCCTGCAGATCGTCTCGGCACATGGCGTCGTCACGCCGAAACAGATCTCGGCGCAGATGGGGGTGAGCCAGGCGACGATCTCGACCCTGCTCGACCGCCTCGCCGCCAAGGGCATGGTCCGGCGCGAACGCTCGGAGACCGACCGCAGGCAGACCAACGTGGAACTGACGGAAAACGGGCGCGACGTGATCGGGCGCGCGCCCGACGCGCTTCAGCAGCAATACGTGAAGGCCTTCGAGGCGCTCGAGGACTGGGAGCAGGCGATGATCGTGGCCTCGCTCGAGCGCGTGGCCTCGATGCTGAACGCCGCCGACCTCGACGCCGCCCCGGTCCTCGATCACGGAGAGATCCGGCGCGGGTCGAGCACCCACTGAAGGCGCCCTGCCCTGCGCGGCGGAAAGTCGCCCGCGAAGAGCGGTTTCATCATGAAGACCTCCGCCCCGGCTCGCCGCGGGGCACCGCCCCGGGAACGCCGCCGCCCGCCGGCGCGTGCCCAGGTCGCGCGCTCAGCGTGCGGCCGCCATCGTCCCGCGAAACCGGCTGAGGGCGAGGGCGAGGAAAACGCCGCCGATGCAGGCGACGGCCAGGAGTTCCTTCCACACAAGAAGCAGTCCGGCATCGCGGTAAAGGACCGCCTCGGCGAAACTCGTGAAATGCGTGGCGGGCGACAGCTGCATCAGGTTGCGCAGCAGGTCGGGCATCGCCTCCAGCGGCGTCACCCCGCCCGAGAGCAGGTAGAGAACGACGAAGACAGGGATCGCGAGCAGCCCGAATTGCGGCATCGTGGTCGCAAAGGTCGCCAGCATGATCCCGAGCGACGTGACCGCGAAGAGATAGACGGCGGCGCCGACGGCGAAGACGGGGATCGACCCCGGCACCGGAATGCCCATCAGCCCCTCGACCACGACAAGAAGCGAAAGCACCGCCGCGGCGACGATCACCAGCCCGTTGGCCCAGATCTTGGCCAGCATGATCTCCAGCGCGGTGACCGGCATCACCATCAGGTGCTCGATCGTGCCGTGCTCGCGCTCCCGGATCACGGCGGCGCCCGACAGCACCACCGACAGGATGGTGACGTTGCCGATCACCTGCATCACCGCGAAGAACCATTGCGACTGCAGGTTCGGGTTGAACCGCGCCCGCGGCACGAGGCTCGCCGGAAGGGCGGTGCCGGCGTCGTCGCCCGACAGGAAGACGGCCAGTTCGTCCTGGACGATCCGCTGGATGTAGGCCGTGCCGTTGCCCGCCAGCGTCATCGCGGTCGCATCGACGTTCAGTTGCAGCGAGGGCTGGCGCCCGGCCAGCACGTCGGCCTCGAACCGCGCGGGCACGTGCAGCACGAAGCTGTAGCGCCCCGTATCGAGCGCCTGCTCCATCTCGGAGATCCCGATGAGGTCGGCGTCGCGGAACTGCGGCGGCAGGAAAGCCCCGCGGATACGGCCCGACAGGGTCGACCTGTCCTCGTCGACCACGGCGATCGCGGCGTTGCGCACCTCCGTCTGCACGCCGTGCGCCACGGCGTAGACCGCCGCGGTGAAGGTGTAGACCACCAGCGCCATCAGGACCGGGTCCCGGAACAGGCTCCACAGTTCCTTGAGGCCGAGGCGGAAGATGTTGCGAAGAGCGCGCATCGCCTCACGCCTCCTGCTTTTTCAGCAGCAGTGCCGCAAGCGCCCAGAACAGCACGCAGAACCCTGCGAGGGCAAGGTGGTTGAGCCAGAGATCACCGGCCCCGAGCCCCTTGTTGAACACGCCGGTGCTGATCCGCTGGAAGTAGAACGGCGGAAAGGACTGCCCGATCGTCCGGGTCAGCGGGTCCAGCGTCGAGACGGGGTAGAGCATCCCCGAGAAATTGACCGTCGGGATGATGACGATGATCGCGCTGCCGAAGATCGCGGCGATCTGGCTGCGCACGAAGGTCGAGATCACCAGCCCGAAGGCCGTCGCCGCCACCGTGTAGAGCAGGGCGCCCAGGACCAGCGCCGGCAGGCTGCCCTCGATCCGCAATCCGAACACCGCAAGAAGCATGCCCACGAGGATCACGAAGCTGATCATGGCCACGGCGACATAGGGGGCCTGCTTGCCGATCAGGAATTCCAGCTTCCGGACCGGGGCCGCGTATAGATTGGTGATCGAACCGAGCTCCTTTTCGCGCACGATGCCCAGCGCCGTCATCATCGTCGGGATCATGATCAGCATCATCATCAGCACCCCCGGCGGGATGGCGTAATCGGAGGAAAAGCTCTGATTGTAGCGAAAGCGCGGCTCGATGGTCGCGGGATAAAGCGTGGGCACACGCCCGGTTTCGATCTGCGCAAGTTCGCTCAGGAACCCCGCGAAGGCGGCCTCGGCGTAACGCCGCGCGTTTTCGGCGCGCACCGTGTTCGACCCGTCGAGCCACAGCGCCACCTCGGGGTCGTCGCCGCCCAGCAGGTCGCGGCCGAAGTCGGGCGGGATAACCAGCGCCATGGTGATCTCGCCCCGCCGCAGCAGGGCGTCCATCCCGGCGGGCGTGTCCAGTTCGGCCTGCTCGAGGAAATACCGCGAACCCGAGAACTGGCGCCCCAGCATGCGGCTTTCGGCGCTTCGGTCCTGGTCGACGACGGCGTAGTTGATGTCCTCGACGTCGAAGGAGATGCCGAAGCCCACGGCGATCATGAGGATGACCGGTCCCACCAGGGCGAAGGCCAGCCGGATCGGGTCGCGCCCGAGCTCCATCGCCTCGCGCCGGGCGACGGCCCAGGACCGCGCCATGGAGAAGAGGCCGCGCCGGTGCCCGGCGCCTGTCCGCTCCGAACCCGGATCCGGCGCCTGCTCGGGCGTGGCGTCGTCGGCGGCCTCCTCGAGATAGGCGATGAACGCCTCTTCCAGGCTCGCGGCGTCACGGCGGTCGCGCAGGTCGCCGGGCGCGCCGACCGCCAGAACCTCTCCCGCATGCATCAGCGAGATCCGGTCGCAGCGCTCGGCCTCGTTCATGAAATGGGTCGAGATGAAGATCGTCACCCCGTCGTCCCGCGACAGCGCGATCAGCAACTCCCAGAAACGGTCCCGCGCCACCGGATCGACGCCGGCGGTGGGCTCGTCCAGGATCAGCATCTCGGGCTCAGGCAGCACGGCGACGGCGAGTTGCAGGCGCTGGCGCGCGCCGAGCGGCAGGTTCGCGGGGCGGCTGCCGGCGACGTCCCCGAGGGCGAACCGCTCCAGCAGCTCGGTCACCCGCTCGCGCTGCCGCGCGGCGCTCAGCTGGAACAGCTGCGCGTGCAGCACGAGATTCTGCCGCACCGAGAGTTCCGCGTAAAGCGAGAAGGATTGCGACATGTAGCCGACCCGCCGCCGCGTCGCGAGGTCTGAGCTGTCGACCGGCTTTCCGAAAAGTTCCGCGTGGCCCTCCGTCGGCTCCAGCAGGCCCGTGAGCATCTTCATGGTCGTGGTCTTGCCGCAGCCGTTCGAGCCCAGAAAGCCGAAGATCTCGCCCTTCTCGATGCGAAAGCTGACATCGTTGACGGCGGTGAACTCACCGAACCGCTTGGTCAGGCCCTCGGCCTCGATCGCGACGGGGCGGTCGCCTTCGGGGCGCGGCGGCAGGTGCACCTCGCCATGGCCCTCGCGCTTTTCCGGCGGCAGGAAGGCGATGAACGCCTTTTCCAGCGTGTCGGCCCCGGCCTCGCCGCGCAACTCGTCCGGCGTTCCGGTGGCCAGCACCCGGCCCGCATCCATCGCCACCAGCCGGTCGAAGCGTTCCGCCTCCGACATGTAGGCGGTCGACGTGACCAGCGTCATCTCCGGACGACGCTCGCGCAGCCGGTCGATCAGTTCCCAGAACTGCTTGCGCGACAGCGGATCGACGCCGGTCGTGGGTTCGTCGAGGATGAGCAGGTCGGGGGCGTGCATCAGCGCGCAGCACAGCGAGAGCTTCTGCTTCATGCCCCCCGAAAGCTTGCCCGCCGGGCGGCCGGAAAACGGCGCGAGCCCGGTGCTTTCCAGCAGCTCCGCGATGCGCGCCTCTCGTTCGCAAGCCCCCTGTCCGAAGAGCCGCCCGAAGAAATCGACATTCTCGTGGACCGACAGCGTGGGATAGAGGTTCTGTCCCAGCCCCTGCGGCATGTAGGCGATGCGCGAGAAACTCTCCGAGCGGTGCGCGGCGCAGGCCATGTCGCCGCCCAGCACCTCGACGCGGCCCTGCTGGATCCGGCGCACCCCGGCCAGCAGCCCCAGCAGGGTCGATTTTCCCACCCCGTCGGGCCCGATCAGCCCGACCATGCGCCCTTCGGAGAAGCTCAGGCTGACATCGTCCAGCGCCGTGATCGCGCCGTAGCGATGGCTGAGACCGGTGAGTTCCGCGACGACCGGTTCAGCGGGCATCGGGCAGGCGGACGGTCAGCTCTTCGGGCCAGGACGCGGACGGATCGACCCGAACATGCGCCACGCCCGGCACCCCGGTCTTCACCACATCCTGGTAGTCGGCGAGGATTTCCGGCGGGATGCGGAGCTTGACGCGGAACATCAGGGTCTCGCGCTCTTCCTCCGTCTCGACGTATTTGGGCGTGAACTGCGCCTCGCCCGCGACGAAACTGACGCTCGCGGGGATGACGTATTCGGGGGCCGCGTCCAGCACCAGCCGCGCCTCGGCACCGTAGGCCAGGCGGCCCGCGGCACCTGTCGGCAGATACACGGTCATCACCACATCGGTCAGGTCGATCAGCGTCAGCACCCGCGTGCCCGCGCCCAGAACCTCGCCCGGCTCGGCCAGGCGGTATTGCACGCGCCCGGCCCGCGGCGCGTGAAGCGCGTAATCCTCGAGATCGGCGCGCAACCGGTCGACGGTGGCCTGCGCCGCCTCGACCTGGGCTTCGGCGGCCGCGATGCCGGCCTTCGCCGAGGTCACGGCCGCGGCGGCGGACTCCTTTTCGGACAGGCGAAGATCGATGCGTTCCTCCGGCGCGAAGCCGCGTTCGCCCAGTTCGCGCGCGCGGAACAGTTCCTTTTCCGCGAAAACGAGGGCGCTTTTGCGTTCCTCGAGGACCGCGCGGCGCTCCGCCAGCGTCTGGCGGGCCGAACTCACCTGCGCTTCCGCCTCGCGAAGCTGCGCCCTGATCTGCGCATCGTCGAGGCGCGCCAGGATCTGCCCGGCCTCGACCCGGTCGCCCTCGCTCACGAGGATTTCGGCAAGACGTCCCGCGAACTTGGTCGCGACGTCGACGCGCCCGGCTTCGATGCGGCCGTTGGCCTTAGCGAAGCCGGGCGGCAGGTCGTTACCGTCCCTCAAGACCGCGTACCAGAGCGCCGCCCCGGAGAGAGCCAGCACGAGCGCCGCGATCAGGAATCTTGTCGAGCCGGACATGGGTCGCCCTCTGCCTCACCCTTCTGGCGGCAGGCCCCGCCGCCGCGCCACACGCACGCAGGTTCTGAATGCTGCACATGCATAACAAATTGGCAACGGAAAAGCACGGCGTCTTGACGGGGCCGCGCGGCCGGGATGATCGGCGAGCGATCGGACCGACCTCCCGCGGCCTTCCCGGTCGTCTGGTCCAGGCCGAGGGGATGTCGCGGGAGGGTCGGAGCGCAGGCGCCGGCGCGATGTGGCCTACAGGAACACCGTGACGGTTCCCGGCACCAGCGCCACGATGACCAGCACGATCAGCATCACCGCGATGAAGGGCAGCGTCGCGCCGAAAACCTGCTCCACCGTCACGGACGGATCGTTCAGCGTGTTGTGTACGGTGAAGACGGATATGCCGAACGGTGGCGTCAGCAGGCCGATCTCGACCGCGATGACGGTCACGATGCCGAAATGCATCAGGTCGATCCCAAGGCCCTGGGCGATGGGCGCCGCGATCGGCACCATGATCAGCAGGATCGAGGTGCTGTCGAGGATCATCCCCATCAGCAGGATGATGAGCGCGTAGAAGAAGAGGAACTCCAAGGGCCCGAAGCCGGAGTCGGTCACGAGCCCCGAGATCGCGTTGGGCAGCCCGGCGATGGCCAGCATGCGCGAATAGAAGGACGCGGCGATCAGGAGAAGCAGGATGGACACGGAGATGACGCCGGTCTGCTTCATCACCTTCCAGAGCCTTTTCCGATCGAGGCTGCGCCGTGACAGCGCCACGAGAAGCGCGCCGAACGCCCCGACCCCGCCGGCTTCGGTCGGCGTGAAGAAGCCCGTGTAAAGGCCCCCCAGAACCAGGATCACGAGCAGGACGATCGGGACGAGCTTGCGCAGCATCTCGCCCGTGGGCATCGGGGTATGGTCCCGGTCGAGGCGCCGCGCCTTCGTGTCCTCGGGATCGATCAGAACGAATTTCGGAAAGGCGATCGTGATGGCGATCAACATGGCGACGAAACCGCCCGCCAGCATGAAGCCCGGCACGATGCCCGCTATGAACATGCCGCCGATCGAAACCTCGGCCAGCACCCCGTAGATGATCAGCAGGAGGCTCGGCGGAATGAGCATGCCCAGCACGGACGAGCCCGCGACCGTTCCCGCGGAAAAGGCCGGGCGGTAGCCGTGGCGCGTCATCTCGGGCACCGCGACCCGGGTAAAGACCGCCGCGGACGCGATGGAAACGCCGGTGACGGCCGCGAAGATGGTGTTGGCCGCGACGGTCGCGACCCCGAGCCCGCAGATCATCCGGCGCAGCAACTCCTCCGCCACCTCGAACGTGTCGCGCCCGACATTCGAGACGCTGACGAGCAGGCCCATCAGCACGAAAAGCGGGATCGTGGCGAAGAGGTAATCGGCGATCCCGGAATAGGCGGTCAGCTCGAGCATGCGGAACGCCAGCCCGATATTGTCGCGGATCAGCCAGATGCCGACGAAGGCCACCCCGAAGAGCGCGTAGGCGATCTGCAGGCCCATCAGCACCAGGGCCACCAGAACGGCGATCAGGACGAAACCGAAGGCGAGCGTGGTCATGCCGGTCTTCGCATCATTCGAATTTCCTCGCTCGCGCGGTAGAGCGCGCAGAGCACCGCCACGGCCGATCCGACCACGGTGATAAGGCGGAACGGCCAGGTGGGGATCGTCCAGACGCCCTGGACGCCGAAGAATTCGGCCGACGCCCAGCTTTCGACGAGTTTCGGCCAGGACGGCCAGAGGATGAGCGTGAAGACCACGGCCCCGGCGATGCAGAAGAACGTCTCCAGCAGGCAGAGGACGCGCGGCGACACGCGCTCGATCCGGCGCAGCAGGAAATCGGCGCGCGTGAGGCGCTTTTGCAGGATCGCCGCAGGCACCTGAAGGAACACGATCGCGACCACCGCGCGGGCGGCGATCTCGGAAACGCCGGTGACGGGCGCGTCCAGAAAATTCCGCCCGATCACGTCCACCACGATAAGAAGCATCAGCGCGCCGATCGCGGCGGTCCCGATCGCCGACAGTGTCGCCGCGATCGTGGCCAGCACGGCGCCGACCGGCGCGTCGGAAAAGGCCGGAACGAAGCCGTCGTCGTCTTCCAGCCCGGCCGCGTCGTCATTGCTCATTGCCACGATCCCGCCGTCCATGACGGATGCGCCCGGCGCGGTGCGACGGGCGGCATCGCCTTGTCATTGCTTGTCTTCAGCCGATCAGAGACCTTCGTCCCAGTCCCGCAGCGGCGTTGCGCCGCGTTCGCGCAGCGCGTCGAAATAGGCCTTGAGCACGATCCTGCCGTCCTCGCCGGTCTGCTCCAGCCACGGCTCCACGATGTTCGGCAGGCCGTTCACCCACTTGGCCTTCTCCTCGTCGGGCAGCTGGTGAATGGTCAGCCCGGCCTCCTGCATCTCGTCGATCGCCGTCGCGGCAAGATCGGCCACATAATCCCCATGCGCCACCGAGGTGGCCTGCGCGGCCTCTCGCATCGCCTGCTGCACCTCTTCCGGCAGGGCGTCGAAGAAATCCTCGTTGGCCGCGATGCCGCCGAAATACATCGACCCGATGCCCACGCGCGTCAGCTCTGGCGCGACTTCGTAGACCCGGGTCGGGCGGATGCCCGAGGCGAAGGACAGGGTTCCCTCGGTCACGCCGGTCTGGATGTTCGTGTAATAGGTGGTCAGCGCACCGTCGACCGGCGTGGCCCCCGTCTCGCGCAGCCAGTTCGCCGAGGTGCCCGGCGCGTTCAGCTTGCGGTTCTGAAGATCCTCCATCGAGGTCACGGGGAAGGTCGCGTAGATGTCGTAGCTGTCGGTGATGAGCGAGCTGAGATGCACCATGCCGTTCTCGGACCAGCTGTTCTTCAGCGCCGGAAGGTTTTCCGACAGATCGTCGAAGATCTCGATGATCATGCGGTGATCTTCGGTGGCGAAGGGGGTGAAGTAGGTCACGTTCTGAAGCGGCATGTTGGCCCCTTCCCAGACCGTGCCGACCATGCCCACGTCGACGATGCCGTCCATCACCGCCTCGCGGGTGTCGGTGAACTTGTAGAGCGTGCCGGCGTAGCTCTCGACCCAGTTGACCTGATAGTCGTTGCCGTTCTCGGCGAGGATGCGGTTCACCTCGGGCTGGAACGTGTTCTTCATCGCGTAGACCCAGATGTTCTGTTCCGGGTGCGAAGAGCCGATGTTGACGGTGATCTGCTGTTGGGCAAAGGCCGCGCCGCTCGTCAGGATGGCCGTGGCCGTCGCGAATGCCGTGATCTTCATGCGTTTCCTCCCTTTGTCGGGGCGCCTCCCGCGCCCCTGTTTCAGTCGTTGATCTTGCCCAGCGCGCGCAGGATGCGTTCCGGCGTGAAGGGCATTTCGGTGACCTCGGCGCCAAGCGGGCGCAAGGCGTCGTTGATCGCGTTCATCACCGCGGCAGGGGCCCCGGCAGTGCCGGCCTCTCCGGCCCCCTTCGCCCCAAGCCCGCTTTCCGCGGTGGGCGTCTCCACGTGACCGACGATCATGTCGGGCATCTCGGCGGCCATGGGCACGAGGTAGTCGGCCATCGAGCCGCTCAGCAGCTGCCCGTCCTCGTCGTAGTGGATTTCCTCGAAAAGCGCGCCCCCGAGGCCCTGCACGATGCCGCCCCGGATCTGCTCGTCGACGAGCTGCGGATTGATGATCCGGCCGCAATCCTCCACGCACCAGTGCTTCAGCAATGTCACGACACCGGTATCCGTGTCCACCTCCAGATAGGAGGCCTGGACGCCGTTGGTGAAGGCGAAGGGATAGTCCATGGTGATGAAGTGCCGGGTCTGGACCAGTTCGCGCGGCAGGCCCTTGGGCAGCGTGTCGCCACGGAAGTAGACGATGCGGCCCAGCTCCTCGAGCGGCATCCGCGCCTCGCCGGTAGCGGCGTCGACCACATGGCCGTCGCGGATGTCGAGCCTGCCCGCGTCGGACTGGAGCATCGCCGCCGCCACCTCGAGGATCGAGCCGCGCAACGCACGGCCCGCCTGAAGCGCGGCTTCGCCGCCGATCCCCGCCCCGCGCGACGCCCAGGTGCCGCCGCCATAGGGCGTGACCTGGGTGTCGCCCGTGATGATCCGGACCTTGTCGGGCGTGACGCCCACGCTTTCGGCGACGATCTGCGACAGCATCGCCTCCGTGCCCTGGCCCTGTTCCGTCACGCCCGACAGCGCCACGACCGAGCCGTCGGGATCCATGCGGACGGTGCAGCCGTCCTGCGCGGAGATGCGCGCGCCGCCGATCCCGTACATGAACGGAGAGGGGTTCGTCAGCTCGATGAAGGACGCGATGCCGATGCCGCGATGCTTGCCCTGCTTGCGTGCCGCTTCCTGATCGGCGCGCAGCGCGTCGTAGTCCATCAGCTCCATCAGCCGGTCCATCGAGGCGTGATGCGACAGCCCCTCGAACTTCATCTTCGCGGGCGACGTGACGGGATAGGCGTCGTCCGCGTACATGTTCCGGCGGCGGATCTCGACCGGATCCATCCCGATGGCGGCGGCGGCCATGTCCACCAGCCCTTCGGTGATCGCCACGGCGATCGGGTGGCCGACGGCCCGGTACTGGCAGGTCGGCGTCTTGTTCTGGAACACGACCGTGGTCCGCGCCCTGTAATTGGCGAAGTCGTAGGGGCCCCCGCACAGGTTCACGACCTGGTTGCCCTCGATGGCCGAGGTGCGCGGATAGACCGAGTAGGGCCCGATCCCGGTCCAGTCGTCGACGTCGATGGCGAGGATCTTGCCCTCCGCGTCCACGGCGATCCGTGCCTCGATCTCGTGATCGCGGGCATGGATGTCGGTGGTGAAACTTTCCAGCCGGTCGGCGATGAACTTGACCGGACGCGCCAGGACCTTCGCGATGGCGGCGGTGGCCATCTCGTCGGGATAGACATGGACCTTGATCCCGTAGGATCCGCCCACGTCTCCGCAGACCACCCGGACGCGACCCTCGGGGATTCCCAGATGCTCCGCGAACACCGTCTGCATCATGTGCGGGGCCTGCGTCGCGTGATAGGCCGTCAGCTGCTCCTCGGCCGGGTTCCAGTCGACGAGGATCGAGCGCGGCTCCAGGGTCACCCCGGTATGGCGCGCGGTGCGGAAGCGGGCCGACACCACCTTGTGCGCCGCTTCCATGGCCGCGTCGACGTCGCCTTCCTCGTGCAGCCGCCGGAAGGCAAGATTGTCGCCGAGGTCGGGATGGATCACCGGCGTGTCGTCATCCAGCGCGGTCATCGTGTCGGTGACGACCGGAAGCGGATCGTAGTCCACATCGACGAGCGCCGCGCCTTCCTCGGCCGCGGCGCGCGTGGTGCCGACGACGGCCGCCACCGGCTCGCCCACCCAGCAGGCCCGGTCCACGGCCATGGCGTGCTGCGGCGGCGATTTCAGGCCCTTGAGATGCGCGAGCACCGCGACCCAGGGCGTGCAGACATCGGCAAGGTCGGCCCCGGTGAAGACCCGCAGAACGCCCTTCACCGCTTTCGCCGCCTCGGCGTCCAGGCCGCTGATCCGGGCATGGGCCACCGGCGATCGGACGAAGGCCACATGCACCATCCGCGGCAGCACGATGTCGTCGACATACCGCCCGCGCCCCTGCACGAGCTTTTCCGCGTTGGGGCGCGGAACGGTCTTGCCGATATAGGAATTGGGCCGATCGGGGTTTCCGAACTGGATGGTCATGCGGCATCCTTTCCAGCGCGCGCCCGCGCCACGCTTTCGACCGCGTCGATGATCGCCTCGTAGCCGGTGCAGCGGCAGTAGTTCCCCGACAGGTGCTCGCGGATCGCCGCCCGTGTGGGCACATCGCCTCGTGCCAGCAGGTCCTCGGCCGCGACGATCATGCCCGGCGTGCAGAAGCCGCACTGCAACGCGTTTCGCGCCACGAAGGCCTGCTGCAGATCCGCGCTCGTTCCCTGATCGGTCAGCCCCTCCACCGTCCAGACCTCGGCGCCGTCGGCCTGCGCGGCGAGCATCAGGCAGCCGCGCACGGCCTCTCCGTCGACGCGAAGGGTGCACGCGCCGCAGACGCCGTGCTCGCAGGAGGCATGCGCCCCGTTCAGCCCGAGGTCGAGCCGCAGGAAATCCACCAGGTGCTGGCCCGCCGGAACGCGCGCCTCGACCGGCTCTCCGTTCACCGTGAGTTCGATGTCGACCTTGTTCGAGAATGCCGCCGTCATGCCTTCTGTTCCTCGATCCGTGCCAAGGCCCTGCGCAGCAGAACCCCTGCAAGATGTCTGCGATAGGACGCGCTCGCCTGCGTGTCCGAGGGCGGGTCGAGCGCCTCGACGAGCGCCGCCACCGCGCCGTCGAGGTCGCCCCCGTCAAGCGCGGCCATGGCGTCCCGCGCCAGAAGCGGCGTCGGCCCGGCCGAGAACACCGTCACGCGGTGCCCCTCCGCCCGCCTGACCAGGCACAGCCCCGTCAGCGCGTAGTCGCCCGACCGCCGCGCGACCTCTTCGAGAAGCTGCACCTCACCCGGCTCCGCCTTCGGCACGGAGATCGCCGTCAGGATCTCGTCCTCGGCGAGCGCCGTGGTGAAGACGTCCTCGAAGAACGCCTCGGCCGGGATCTCCCGCGCGCCGCCCTTTCCCTCGACATGGATCGTCGCGCCCAGCGCGACGGCACAGGCGGGAAACTCCGCGGCCGGATCGGCATGCGCCAGCGCGCCCCCGATCGTGCCGCGGTTGCGGATGGCGGCATGGGCGATGTAGCCCACCGCCTCCGCCAGCAGCGGCGCGTGCGCCGAAATCAGCGGATCGGCCCCGACCGCCGCGTGGCGGGTCAGCGCACCGATGCGCAGCGTGTCCGCCTCTTCGGTGACGCCCTGCAGACCGGCGATGCGGGAGATGTCGATCAGCATGTCGCCTTCCGACAGGCGCATGTTCATCGCCGCGATCAGGCTCTGCCCGCCCGCCAGGATCCGCCCCGCGCCGTCCGACGCCGCCAGCAGGTCGAGCGCGTGCGGCACGTCCCTGGCCCGGGCATATCCGCCCGCCGATGCCTTCATCCGGTAATCCTCCCCATCCGCGTCCCGCGCCGGTCGCCGGCGTTATTGATCGGATGCTCACCCTTGTTGATCGCATGATCTTTAAAAAGATGCGCGTTTCAAGGAAAAAGTGTTTAAAGGGGCAAGCTGGCAGGATCATGGGTGCCGGGTTGGACAGCGAAAACATACATTCCATCGAAGGCGCGGCGCGTCGGCGCATGCCCCCCGAGGAGCGTCGCAAGCAGATCGTGGCCGAGGCCGTGCGCTTCTTCGCCGAGGTCGGCCTCGAGGGAAACACACGCCAGCTCGCCAAGCGGCTCGGGGTGACGCAATCTCTACTTTTCAACTACTTCCCGACGAAGCACGACCTCCTCGAAGCGGTCTATGAAAAGGTCTACCTCGACCGGCTGTCGCCGGACTGGCCGGACCGCCTCACGGATCGCTCCGTGCCGCTGCGGCAGCGGCTGCTCGCGTTCTACACGGAATACAGCGCCCTCATCTTCGAGCGCGACTGGATGCGGATTTTCATGTTCTCCGGTCTGGCCGGGGCGGCGCTCAACCACCGCTATCTCGAGCATCTGGGCGAGGTGATTCTCCGCCCGGTCCTCGACGAGACCGAGGCGCTGGCGCGCGGCGGCGCGCGGCCGAGCATGGAGGATATCTGGAACCTGCATGGCGGCATCGTCTATATCGGGATCAGGACGCACATCTACGGGATGAACGGCCCCGAGGACCCCGAGGACGCGATCGCCAAGGCGATCGACAAATACCTGCTCTATTTCGGGATCGGGCCCGGCGACTGACGCCGCGGCGGCGCGGGGATCGGGCGCAGGTCACCGCAGCCCGGCCCGTCCCGCGGGCGGCGCGCGCCATTGCCGGACCGGACCGTCGCCCATGCGCTCGAAGCGCGCCGGCGACCGGTCACCCGGAAAACGCCACGGTTTCCCGCCGGTGCCGGCCTTCGGTCAACTCGTCCACGATGAACGCCGCGAGGTCGCCGCGCGAGACCTGCTGCCTGCCGATGGCGCCCTCCGTGCTGGCCGTCCATCGGCCGCTCGCCGCCGCGTCGGTCAGCGCGACCGGCTGCACGATCAGGAAGTCGGGATCGGCCTTCTTCAGCAAGGTTTCCTGCCGCTCCTTGTCGGCCATGAGATCCTCCATGAAGAGGCGCAGGTAGAGGCGATGATACCAGGGCGCGGTCTCGCGCGTGTCGCCGACGCCGAAGGCGCTCACCACGACGATACGGGGCGGCGCGTCCGACGGCATCGCGGCCAGGATGTTCCGCGTGCCGATTTCGCAGACGCGGCTCGAGGCGGCGCGGCGCCGTCCGGGCAACCAGTCGAACGGTTTCGGCCGGTCCCCCAGGCTGATCACGATCGCATCGTGCCCCGGCAGCGCGCGCGCCACGTCGTCCGCGCATGTCGCGTCGCCCGCGACGACGGTCAGGCGCGGTGCGGCCTCCATGCGCGAGGGATCGCGCACGAAGGCCGTCACCTCGTGCCCCGCGTCGAGGGCGCGCGCCACGACGGCCCGGCCCGATCCGCCCGTTGCTCCGAAGACGAGGATGTTCATGTCCGTCCACCCAGTGCGTGTTCCTTTCCCGGAGCGCGCCGTTCCTCACGCGGTGAGGATCGCGATCAGGATGGCGATCAGCACCGTGTTGATGATGTGCAGCACCTGCTCGATGTTCTGCAACGTGGCATGACGCTTTCGCGCGAACCACATCGTCGGGCTGTCGTCGTCCGCGAAGCGCGCCGTTTCGGCCCGGTCCGCGCGCCGCTTGGATCGGAACTCCAGCACGTTCAGCAACAGCAGCACGGCGCCCTCGCCGAGAATCAAGGTTGGCCGCACCCAGTCTTCCATGATCGGCATGTCCTTTGCTTCTTCCCGTCGGGCCACGCATCCGCGGTCCGACGCGCCCACGGCGACCCAGTCTAGCAGCCTGCCCCAGAACTGGCGAAGCGCAAGCAGTTCGCGCCGCCCTAGGCTGCGGGGAGTCGCGTCCAGTTGGTCCGAGCGGATGGTCCCGTCGCCGGATAGCGCGGTTCGTCGCCCGGGGCCAGCGGCGCGGGCTTGCCGATGCGTCTTGGTCGAGGAGCCGGTGCGGACGTCTCTCCGTCGCCGTCCACCGCGCGCGTCCGACTTTCAGTCACCGCGGGAGTCCGGCCTCGTCTGCCGCCCGGCCGTGCCGCAGGCCGGGGTCGCCCGCCCGCCGCTCACGCCGCCCTGTCGTCCGGGCGGATGCCGGAGATCGCCTGGATCAGGTTGTCCTCCGTCACCTCGTCCGAGGTGAAGGTCCGGATCAGCTCGCCGTGATACCTCGCCACGATCCGGTCCGAGACATGGAGCACCTCCGGCATCTCCGAGGAGATCACCATCACCGCGTAGCCCTGCCCCGCAAGATCGCGGATGAGCTTGTGGATCTCCGACTTGGAGCCCACGTCGATCCCCCGCGTCGGCTCGTCCACGATGAGAAGCGTCGGATGCATCGACAGCCACTTGCCGATCACGATCTTCTGCTGGTTGCCGCCCGACAGGTTGCCGACGAGCTGGCGCCAGCCCGGCGTGCGGATGTCGAGCCGGTCGCGGTACTGATCGAAGATCGCGACCTCCGCGCCTTCGGCCACGAAGGGTCCGGCCTTCAGGTCGTTCACCTGCGGCAAGGTCATGTTGTCCCGGCAGTTCATGCCGAGCACCAGCCCCTGCCCCTTGCGGTCCTCGGGCACGAGGCTGATGCCCCGCGCGATGGCGTCGGCGGGCGAATGCAGCCGGACCTCCTCTCCCTCCAGAAGGATCTGCCCGGCGGAGGGGGCGCGCAGGCCGAAAAGCGTCTCGGCGATCTCGGTGCGGCCGGCGCCGACGAGCCCGTAGAACCCCACCACCTCGCCGCGGCGGATCTCGAAGCTCACGTCGCGGTAGAGATCCCCGCAGGAAAGGCCCCTGACCTCCAGCGCCACGTCGCCCGGCTCGGCATGGTTTTCGTTGCGCGACAGGTCGAGCGCGCGGCCGATCATCAGCTGCGTCACCTCGTCCTCGTTCGTCTCCGCCGTCACGAGCGTGCCGCGATACTGCCCGTCGCGCAGCACGCTGATCCGGTCGGTGATCCTGAAGATCTCCTCCATGCGGTGGGAGATGTAGATGATCCCCACGCCCTGGCGCTTGAGGTCCTCGATCACCTCGAAGAGCACCACCTTCTCGGCGTCGGTCAGCGAGGCGGTCGGCTCGTCGAAGATCACCGCCTTGGCGTCCACCGTCAGGGCGCGGGCGATCTCCACCATCTGCTGGTTCGCGATGGAGAGCGTGCCGACCACCGTCCGCGCGTCGAAGCCCACCTTGAGCTGGGCGAGGATCTCGTCCGTGCGGGCGTAGAGCGTCTTCCAGTCCACGCGGCCGAAGGATTTCCGCGGAAGCTCGCCCAGATAGATGTTCTCGGCCACGGTCAGTTCCTCGGCGAGGCTCAGTTCCTGGTGGATGAAGACGATGCCCTTGGCCTTCGCCTCCAGCGGGTTCGCCATCACCACGGGCGCCTCGCCCACGAGGATGCGGCCCTCGTTCGGCTGGTGGATGCCGCCCAGGACCTTCATCAGGGTGCTCTTGCCGGCCCCGTTCTCGCCCATGAGCGCATGGACCTCGCCCGGGATGACCTCGAACGACACCCCGTCGAGCGCGCGCACGCCCGGGAAGGTCTTCACGATGTTCTCGAGCCGGAGCGCCGGTGTCTTGTCGGTCATATCCGCAGGGCCTCCTTGCCCCTCACGTTGAGCTGACGGTCGAGGAAGAGCACCGCGATCAGGATGAGGCCGATCACGAGGTTCACCGTCTCGGTGTCCGCGCCGATATGGTTGAGCCCGCGGCGCAGGATCTGGATCGCCAGCACGCCGCCGAGCGTCGAGATGATGGAGCCCGAGCCGCCCGTCAGCTTGGTCCCGCCCAGGACGACGGCGGTGATGACCCAGAGCTCGTAGAGCGTGCCGTCATTGGGGTTCACCGACCCCGACTCGGAGTAGAAGACCACCGCCGACAGCGCGGCGAGGAAGCCGATGATCATGAAGTTGATCATCATGTGGGGGCCCACGCGGATGCCCGCGTTCACGGCCGCCTCGCGGTTGTCGCCGATGGCGTAGGCGTTGCGCCCGTGGACGGTGCGGTTCATCAGGTACCACATCGCGGCCGTCACCATGAGCAGGAACCAGGTCGCCGTGTGGAGACCCAGGAACTGCGCCTCTGCGAAGTCCACGAGCGTCCAGTTGAGATGCGAGGTCGGCTGCTCGCCGTTGTACATGAAGACGAGCCCGCGGAAGCCGAGCATCGCGCCGAGCGTCACGATGAAGGCGTCCACGCCCGTCTTCCACACGATGAAGCCGTTGATCGCGCCGAGCGCCACGCCGGTGAGCAGCGCGAACATCCATGCGAAGGGGATGGCCCAGTCGCCCATCGCGGCCATGAACGGCCAGGTCATGCTGTCCAGCAGGATCACGGCAGCCAGCGCGAAGATCGCGCCGACGCTCAGGTCGATATTGCCGTTCACCATGACCAGCGTCATGCCCATGGCGATGATGCCCAGCGGCGCCGACTGCTTGAGCAGAAGCAGCATGTTGTCCCAGTTGACGAACGCCTTGTCGGAGATCGACAGGAATTCCCCCGCGACCGAGAAGAAGATCAGTTCGAGGACGATGAAGCCCCAGATCGCGCCGCGCTTCAGGAAGGCGCTCAGTTGTCCCGGTGCCATGATCCCCTCCTTCACGCGACGGGCGAGAGCAGCCGGCCGCGCTTTGCCGCGACGTCCAGCCAGACCGCCAGGATGATGATGATCCACGTCACGACGTACTGGACGTAGAATTCGAGCCCGATCAGCAGCAGCCCGTTCTGGATGAAGCCCAGGATCAGCACGCCGATCACCGTCTTGAAGATCGTGCCCGAGCCGCCCATCAGCGAGGCGCCGCCCAGGATGACGGCCGCGAGCACCTCGAGCTCCATTCCCTGCCCCACCGTGTTCTGCGAGCCCATCGAGCGGCTGGCCTGGATGAGCCCGGCCGTGGCCACGCAGAAGGCCGAGACGAGGTAGCAGGAGAAGACGACCCGCGCCCGCCGGATGCCAGAGAAGGTGGCGGCGGTGCCGTTGCCGCCGACTGCATAGACCTTGCGCCCGAAGGGCGTCTTGGCCAGCACGATCCCCAGAAGGGCGGCCAGAAGCGCGAAGATGAGGATCGGCACGGGGATGCCCATCGCCTCGCCCTGTCCGAACACGGCGAACCAGGTCTCTCCCTTGTCGGCGATGTCCATGTTCTGGCCGCCGGACCAGGTCAGCGTCAGGCCGTGGATCGCCGAAAGCATGCCCAGCGTCACGATCAGTGAGTTGAGCCGCAGATACCCCACGAGAAAGCCGATGACCGCCCCGATCGCCAGCGTCATGGCGAACATCGCCGGGATCGCCAGCGCCGGCCCGATCTGGTCGTGCAGGTCGAGGACCACGATCGTCGAGAAGCTCATGAGCGAGCCCACCGAAAGGTCCAGATTGCCGCTGATCACCACGAAGGTCACACCGAGCGCCATGACCCCGAGAATGGCCGAGGACCGGATCACGCCCAGGATGTTGTCGGGCTGAAGGAACCGGTCGTTGGCGATGGTGAACCCGATCATGAAAAGGACGAAGGCGATCAGGATCCCCTGGCGGGCGAGGAACGTCCCCACCCTCGCCCCCGTCAGGCCGCCCGCCCTGGCGGCGGGCCGGCTCTGCATGGCCTCGCTCATGGCTCAACTCCTCCCGTGCCCCGGCGGGGCGAATGGCGGGCAGGTCCGTCAGACGAGGGTCATGCCCCCGTCGATCATCACGATCTGCCCCGTCATGTAGTCGCTGTCCCTGGACGCCAGGAACGTCGTCGTGCCGGTGATGTCAGCGGGCGTCGCCACGCGTCCCTTCAGGATGTCGGCGGCGAACTCCTCCATCGCCTGGCCGGGCCGCTCGGCGGCGCCGATCTCCATCAGGTCGTGGTCCACCTGGTCCCACATCTCCGTGGCCACCACGCCGGGCGCGAAACCCGTCACGGTGATACCATGGCGCGCAAGGTCCCGCGCCCCCGATTGCGTGAGCGAGACCACCGCCCACTTGGACGCGCAGTAAGGCGCCACGTTGTCGAAGCCCTGGCGGCTGGCGATCGAGGCGGTGTTGACGATCTTGCCCGCGATCCCGTCCGCCCCCCGGCCCTGCGCGATCATCTGGCGCGCGGCCTCCTGCATGCCGATCAGGCAGCCGAGACCGTTCACGCCCATGACGAAGTTCCAGTTCTCCTCGGTCACGTCCATGAAGTTCATGGGCTTGTTCACGCCCGCATTGTTGAACGTCACGTCGAGCCGCCCGTAGCGCTCCGCCACCTTGGAAATCGCGTTCCGCACCGAGGCGCGGTCGCGCACGTCGAGCCCGACGGCCATGGCGTTGCCGGCATTGCCGTTGAGGCGCGCATTCGCCGCCTCGGCGACTTGCGCCGCGCCATCGCCGTCGAGATCGGCGAAGCAGACCTGCGCGCCCTCCGACAGAAGCGCCTCGCCAATGGCTCGCCCGATCCCCCGGGCCGCGCCCGTCACCAGGCAGCCCCGCCCCGATACGCGTCCCATGCCGACCTCCCGCTCGACGTCTCCGTGCCTTTTCGGAAGCGGCCGCGGCGCCGAGGCGCCGCAGCCGGCCAGGGAGGCCCGCTCAGAAGACGGGCTTCGAGAAGTCGCCCATGTTCTCCTGGGTGATCTTCGGCGTGTCGAAATAGTTCAGGAAGGGCACGTCCCCGCCCTCGAGCACGTCGATCGCCGTTTGCAGCGCGGCCTCGGCGTCGTCCACGGGCGACTGGTAGATCGACCCCCAGTAGTCGCCGGCGGCCATCGCGTCATAGCCCACGGCGAAGTTCGTGGCGCCGACGAAGACGATGTCCTCGGCGCGGCCCGCGGCCTTCGCGGCGTTGAGCGCACCCACGCCCATGTTGTCGTCGCCGGCGTAGACCCCGTCGATATTGTCGTACTTGACGAGGAAGGCCTCCATCACCTGCTGGCTCTTCTCGCGGTTCCAGTCGCCCGGCTGCGTCTCTATGAGGGTGACGTTCGGGCAGACCTCGGGCAGGCGATCCTCGAAGCCCTTCGCGCGCTCGATCGCGGTGGTGTAGCCGGGCTGGCCGGAAATCTGCACGATCTCGGCCTCGTCCTCCATGCCCATCTCCTTGAAGCGGTCGCACATGATCTCGGCAGAGCGCGCGCCCTGGGTGATGTTGTCCGGGCCCGAGAAGGAGGCGACGAAGTCGAAGCCCTGCTCGGCGATGTTGGAATTGGTGACGATCACCGGGATATCGGCCTGAAAGGCCTTGCGGACCGCCGGGATCACCGCCTCGCCGTTCGTGGGCCAGATGATGATGGCGTCCACCTCCTGCTGGATCAGGTCCTCCATCTGCGCGATCTGGCGGGCCACGTCGCCGCCCGCGTCGAGCACCACGGCCTGCACGGCGTCGTTGGCTTCGGCCGCGGCGATGAAGGCCTTCTCGTAGGTGGTCTGGTAGCTGTCGACGCCCACGTTGTTCTGCGTGATGCCGATCGTGTAGTCCTGAGCGGCCGCGGCGCCGGCAAGGCCGAGGCCCGCGGCGGTGGTGGCGGCAAGGGTGCTGCGCAGTTTCATTCGGTTTCTCCTCCCGGTTCGTCTGCAATCCGTTTTCGCCCCCCACGCTCCTCCAGGCGGGGGAATCGCCGTCTTTCGAGGCGGCGAACGACGTTGACTTTGCGTCGGGGCGTCCGGCGGCGATGCCCGGAACATGTCCATATTGAATAGTATAATGTCCATTTCGGATAAGGTGGTGATATCAAGCTCCATCCGGAATGAACATGCTGTGGAGGTCGTCGATGACGCAGCCGAAAAAATTCAGATCGAATAAAATCGCGGGCGCCAAGGCGCCTGCCCCGCCCAGAGCGACCTCCGCCGTGACCATGATACGCCCTTTAGATGCAGGTTCCAAAGCGCCGCCCGCCGTGAAGGGCGACGCGCTGCGCCTGATCGGCTACATGGAGGATCTCTGCGAGGAGGTCGAAGGCACGCTCGACCTGGTCTCGACCGATCCGCATCTGCGCATGGCGCTCTACCTGCTGCGGAGCCATTTCGAGGGCCGAACCGTCACGCCGACCTCGCTGATCGGCGCCAGCAGCGTTCCCTACGCGACCGCGAACCGGCGTCTGCGCGACATGGTCGCGGCCGGGCTGGTCGAGCAGCGCCCGCGCACGGCGAGCGGCAAGACCTTCTCGCTTCATCCCAGCCCGACCCTTCTGGAGGCCTGGACGCAGCTTTCCGACCGGCTCCGCCGGCTGACCGAGGCGCGCCTCGGCCAGGGCGCGCGCGACCCCGCGACGGAAGACTACTACTACGGCGGCTCCTACCGGGTGGCCTACGCGCTTCCGGCACTCGGCGTGCGCAACGAGCCGCTGCGCCTGGCCGGGGGGCTGCGGGTGCTCGCGCATGGCGACCCGACCTTCATGGTGATGGACAATCTCAAGCGCCAGTTCGAGCAGTCGATCGGCGTCTCGATACACCAGCGCGCCTTCTCGATCGACCGGCTGCGCGACGAGGCGCTCAAGAACGCGGAGCGTGCCGCCAGCCGCTACGACATCGTGGCGGTCGACCTGCCCTGGATCGGCGAATTCGTCGAGAAGGGCGTGCTGCTGCCGCTCGACGAGGTGATGGACGTCGCCCGCCTCGATCCGGCCGACTTCCACACCGCCGGCTGGGCGGCCACGCATTGGGGCGGGCGTCCCTACGGCGTGCCGGCGCAGACGACGCCCGAGCTTCTCTTCTATCGCAAGGACATGTTCGCGCGGGCGGGGCTGGAGCCGCCGACGACGACAGGGTCCCTGCTTGCCGCAGCGCGCGCGCTGCACGACCCGGCGCGCGGCGTGCACGGCATCGCCTGGAACGCCGCGCGCGGCACCGCGCTCGGCCACACGGTGCTGATGACGCTTGCCGATTTCGGCCAGCCGGTGCTCGACCTCGCGCCGATCTCGGGCGGCTACGACTGCGCCGACCTCGCCAGCGGCGACCATCGTCCGACGATCGACACCGAGGCCGGGCTCGCGGCCGCGGAATTCCTGCGCGAGTTGCTCGACTACTCGCCGCCCGACATCCTTTCGATGTCCTGGTACGAGCGTATCCGCCCCTACGCCGCGGGCTCGATCGCGATGACCTACGGCTACACGCTGCTCGCGCCCTATTTCGAGCTCGACCCGTCCTCGCCGGCCTGCGGGCAGACGGGCTACCTGCCGCACCCGCCCGGGCCGGGCGGCAGCCCGGTCGCCCCGGTGGGCGGTTACGCACTCGGCATCCCGGCCAATCTCTCGCCCGAACGGCGCGAGGCCGCCGCCGAGGCGCTGACCGTCTTCACCTCGCCCGAAGCGCAGAAGCTCTTCGTGCTCAACGGCGGCCGCACGAACCCGCGCTATTCCGTGGGCGCCGACCCGGAGGTCCGCCGCATCTCGACCATCTTCGAGGCGGTGGAGGCGATGTCGTGGCGCGACGAGCTTCAGTTCTGGCCGCGCCCGCCGATCCCCGCGATCAGCGACATCATCCGCATCTGCGGCGAGGAATTCCACGACATGCTGCGGGGCCTGAAAACCCCGCGCGAGACGCTGCGCGCGGCCCAGTCCCGGGCCGACGCGCTGTTCTGAGAGACGCGGGACCAAGGGAGGAACGGAATGGACCCCAACCGCCTGAAGGGCAAGAACATCCTGATCACCGGCGCCGCGAAGGGCATGGGCGCGGCCAATGCCGAGCACTTCGCCGAGCAGGGCGCGAACGTCTGCATCGGGGATATCGACATCGACGAGGCGCAGCAGGTGGCCGAGGCGATCAACGCCCGCGGCAACGGGCAGGCCGTCGCGGTGAAGATGGACGTCACCCGGCGCGAGGACAACGCCGCCGCAGTGGCCGCCACGGTGGACGCCTTCGGCGAGATCAACGTGGGCCTCTTCAACGCGGGCATGAACAAGCCCCGGTTCTTCATGGATATCGACGAAGACAACTGGGACATGATCATGAACGTCAACACCAAGGCGATGTGGCTCGGCATGCAGGAGACCGCGCGCCAGATGATCGCCCAGGGCAAGCGCGACTATCCCTACAAGATCATCAACGTGGGCTCCATCGCCAGCCGCAAGCCGCTGGTCGACGTCACCGTCTACTGCACCTCGAAATACGGCTGCCTCGCGCTCACGCATTGCGGCGCGGTCGCGCTTTCGGAGCACAACATCACCGTGAACGGCTACGCGCCGGGCGTCGTGGTGACGCCGCTCTGGGAGCAGCTCGACAAGGACCTGATCGACATCGGCTTCAAGGAGCGCGAGGGCCAGGCCTACGACGACATCGTGCGCGACGCGCTGCAGATCAAGCGGGTCTCCTACCCCGACGACGTGAAGGGAACGGCCGCGTTCCTCGCAAGCGGTGACAGCGACTACATGACCGGCCAGATGATCCACATCGACGGCGGCTGGTGCATCCAGTGACACCGCGGGGAGCGTGCTTGCACGCCCCCCGACCCCGAAACCCCCGGACGACACTGCGTGCAGACACGCAGCCTCAGGGAGAACACCCATGAACCTCGCCCTAAAACCCAACGTGCTGACGCCGCAGGACCTCGAACCCAACTGGCGCTGGGAGGGACGCCTGCCCGCGCCGGGCCACATGTCGGTGGATTTCGAGCGCCGCATCGACCATGACCGGCTTCGCCGCTACCGCCTCGCCCGGACGCGACAGGCGCTCGAAGCGTCGAACGCGGGCACGCTGCTGCTCTTCGACGTGAACAACATCCGCTACGTCTCGGCCACAAAGATCGGCGAATGGGAACGGGACAAGATGTGCCGCTTCTGCCTGCTGACGGGCGACGAGTCGCCTTATGTGTGGGATTTCGGCTCGGCCGCCGTGCACCATCAGAAATTTTCCGAC
The DNA here is from genome assembly GCF_041365715.1 of Rhodosalinus sp. FB01. Classification (NCBI taxonomy): domain Bacteria; kingdom Pseudomonadati; phylum Pseudomonadota; class Alphaproteobacteria; order Rhodobacterales; family Paracoccaceae; genus Rhodosalinus; species Rhodosalinus sp. FB01. The sequence goes on from NZ_JBGFSH010000001.1 coordinate 535,639, forward strand.
TGGCTGGAACCCGACCATTGCCTCGCCGGCGTCGTCGGCATGCGCGGCACCATCCCGCCCGAGTTCGGGCTGATGCGGAAATACGCGCGTCAGATCGCCCAGCTCATCAAGGATGCGGGCATGGCGGACATGCCGGTGGGCGTGGACTACGCCGAGACGGCGATGTTCCACGCGCTGCAGGAGGAGGGGCTGCACGTCGTCGACGGCCAGCAGATCATGCTCGCCGCGCGCGAGATCAAGAACTGGGACGAGATCCAGCTTCTGACCCAGGCGGCCGCCATGGTCGATGGCGTCTACCACATGATCTACGAGGAGCTGAAGCCGGGCATCCGCGAGAACGACATCGTCGCCATGTCCAACAAGATGCTCTACGAGATGGGGTCGGACGACGTCGAGGCGATCAACGCGATCAGCGGAGAGCGCTGCAATCCGCACCCGCACAACTTCACCGACCGCTACTTCCGCCCCGGCGACCAGGCCTTCTTCGACATCCTGCAGTCCTACCAGGGCTACCGGACCTGCTATTACCGGACCTTCAACATCGGCCGCGCCACCCCCGCCCAGCACGACGCCTACGTCAAGGCGCGCGAATGGATCGACGCCTCGATCGAGATGATCAGGCCGGGCGTCACCACCGACAAGGTCGCCGCCGTCTGGCCCAGGGCCGAGGAGTTCGGCTTCCCCTCCGAGGACGCGGCCTTCGGCCTGCAGTTCGGCCACGGGCTCGGCCTCGCGCTGCACGAGCGGCCGATCATCAGCCGGGCGGTCAGCCTCGAGCACCCGATGGAGATCCAGACCGGCATGGTGTTCGCACTGGAGACCTACTGCCCGGCGGCGGACGGCTATTCGGCCGCCCGGATCGAGGAGGAGGTGGTGGTCACCGAGACCGGGGTGGAGGTGATCTCGCTCTTTCCCGCCGAGGAACTGCCGATCGCGAACCGTTACTGACCGTCGGCTCGGACCGTGGGGGGCGTTCCGCCCCCCACACCCCCCGAGAGTATTTTCGCCAAGAAGAAGACAGGGGCGCGGCATGGCCCGCGCGGGAGGCAAACCCATGGCCGAGGCCAAAGCCAACACCGAGGACTACCTGCGGATGTATCGCCAGATGGTGCGTATCCGCGCCTTCGAGGACAACGCCAACCAGCTTTATCTCTCGGCCAAGATGCCGGGGCTCACCCACATGTATTCCGGCCAGGAAGCGGTCGCCGTGGGCATCTGCGAGGCGCTGACCGACGAGGACCGGATCACCTCCACCCATCGGGGCCACGGGCATTGCGTGGCCAAGGGCGCCGAGTTCCGCGAGATGTTCTGCGAGCTTCTGGGCCGCGCGGAGGGCTATTGCCGCGGCAAGGGCGGCTCCATGCACATCGCCGACCAGGCCCACGGGAACCTGGGCGCGAACGCGATCGTGGGCGGCTCCATGGGGATCGCCACGGGGGCGGCGCTCAGCGCGAAGCGCCTCGGGCTGGACTTCGTGGCCGTCTGCTTCTTCGGCGACGGGGCCACGGCGCAGGGTCTGTGGTACGAGGTGATGAACATGGCCGCGCTCTGGAAGCTGCCGGTCATCTACGCCTGCGAGAACAACGGGTATTCCGAATACACGAAGACCGAGGAGATCGCGGCGGGCTCGCTCACCGCGCGGGCGGAGGCCTTCGGGATCGAGGCGCACAAGGTGGACGGCCAGGACGTGCTCGCCGTGAACGCTCTGGCGCGCAAGCTCGTGGAGCGCGCCCGCCGCGGCGAAGGGCCCTTCTTCGTCGAGCTCGACACCTACCGCTATCACGGCCACCACGTGGGCGACATCAACCGCGACTACTACCGCTCGAAGGACGAGGAGGCCGCGTGGAAGGAGCGCCGCGACCCGATCGTCAATTTCGGCAAGTGGCTGGAGGCAGAAGGGATCCTCGGCGCGGAAGAGCTCGTCGCGATCAACGACGAGATCCGGGCCGAGGCCGAGGCCGCCGTCGCCTACGCGCTCGACGCGAGATACCCCGACGCGGGCGAAGTGGACATGCATGTCTTCGCCGGCGTCGAACACGCCCTGCCCTATATCGACGGAGAGCGGACATGACCCGCGAGATCACGCTTGCCAAGGCCGTGAACGAGGCCATCGCCGAGGAGATGCGCCGCGACCCGACCGTCTTCCTGATGGGCGAGGACGTGGCCGAGGCCGGCACCCCCTTCAAGGTCCTGGCCGGGCTGGTGGACGAGTTCGGCCCCGAACGGGTGATCGACACGCCCATCTCCGAGCCCGGCTTCGTCGGCATGGCGGTGGGGGCGGCGATGACCGGCTCGCGCCCGATCGTGGACCTGATGTTCGGGGATTTCCTCTACCTGGTGATGGACCAGCTCTGCAACCAGGCGGCCAAGACCCATTACATGTCGGGCGGCAAGCTCAAGGTGCCGATGGTGCTGCGCACCAATCTCGGCGCCACGCGGCGCTCCGCCGCCCAGCACTCGCAGTCGCTGCACGCGCTGGTGGCGCATATCCCGGGTCTCAAGGTGGCGATGCCCTCGTCGGCCTACGAGGCCAAGGGTCTCCTGAAGACGGCCATCCGGGACGACAACCCGGTCGTCATCTTCGAGGACAAGCTGATGTACCAGGACAAGGCGGCCGTCCCGGAGGAGGCGTATCTCATCCCCTTCGGCGAGGCGGCGGTGCTCCGGGAGGGGCGCGACATCACCTTGGTGGCGACCTCCTCCATGGTGCAGGTGGCGCAGCAGGCCGCGGAGGCGCTCGCTGCCGAAGGCATCTCGGCCGAGGTGATCGATCCCCGCACGCTCGTGCCCTTCGACGAGGCGACCATCGTGGAGAGCGTGAAGAAGACCTCCCGCGCGATCGTCATCGACGAGGGCCACAGGAATTTCGGGGTGACGGGAGAGATCGCCAGCCGCATCTCGGAAAAGGCGTTCTACCATCTCGATTATCCCGTCCAGCGGATGGGCGCGATGGACGTGCCCGTGCCGTTCAGCCCCGCGCTCGAGGACCTGACCGTGCCCACGCCCGACGCGGTGGCCCGGCGCGCCGGCGCGGCCGTCAGGGGAGAGCTGGCCGATGCCGCATGAAGTGATCATGCCGGCGCTCGGCATGGCGCAGGACTCGGGCGTCATCGTCGCCTGGCTGAAAAGCCCGGGCGATGAGGTGAAGGCCGGCGACGCGCTGATGGAGGTGGAGACCGACAAGGCCACGATGGAGGTGGAGGCCGCCCATGACGGCTTTCTCGCCGACGTGCGCGCGGCGGAGGGCGCGACCGTGCCCGTGGGCCAGATCGTGGCGCTGATCGCCGAGACGGCGGATGGCGCGGGCGAGGCCCCTGCCCCGGCCGCGCGCACAGAGGACGGGCCGAAGCCCGACGGCGAGGCGGCGCTGCCCGGGGGGCACCAGGTCATCCTGCCAGCGCCCGGCATGGCGCAGGATGCCGGGATCGTCGTGACCTGGCTGAAGGGCGCGGGCGAGGCCCCGGCCCCGGCCGCGCGCACAGACGACGGGCCGAAGCCCGACGGCGAGGCGGCGCTGCCCGAGGGGCACCAGGTCATCATGCCAGCGCTCGGCATGGCGCAGGATTCCGGGATCGTCGTGACCTGGCTGAAGGACGCGGGCGAGGCGGTGGCCGAGGGCGACGCGCTCCTCGAGGTGGAGACCGACAAGGCCACGATGGAGGTGGAGGCCGACCGGGCGGGCTATCTCGCCGCGATCCTCGCCGAGGAGCGCGACGACGTGCCGGTCGGACAGGTCATCGCCGTGATCTCGGCGGAGGCGCCGGCGACCCCGGTCCGCCGCGCGATGTCCGCCGCGCCCGACGCTGCGCGGCAAGAGGCCGCCCCGGCGCAGCCGGACGCGGCGCCGGACAAGGGCGCCGAGCGTCCCGCGCCGGCCGCGCCCCGCCCCAAAGGGCCTGCGACAGCCGCCGCCCCGGCGGGGCGCATCCTCGCCTCGCCGAAGGCGCGCAGGCTCGCCGCCGAAGAGGGGCTGGACCTCGCCCGTCTCGCGGCGGCGGGATACCCCCAGCCCTTCCACGTCGCGGACCTGGAGACGCTCCGCGCCCTGCCGAAATCCGCCGCGCCCGCAGCGGCGCCTGCGGGCGGCGAGGTCGGGGTGATCTCGGCCGAGATCGACGCCGCCGCCTACGACGACTTCCGCGCCTGGCTGGCCACGGCGACCGACACGCCCCCGGGCGGGCCGCACCTGCTCGCGGCCTTCGCGGCCGGGGCGATGCGCGCGGCCCTCGGCGCGGAAGGACCGCTGACGATCGCAGCGGGGGCGCTCGGCGCGCCCGCGGCGATGGACGATGCGGACCTCGCGCCGCTCTCGGCCGTGCCCGCGCCGTCGGAGGCTTCGCCGGCGCTCATCCTCCGCGACCTGACGGGCACCGCGCTCACCGCCGTGAAACCCGCCGCCGCGCCCGTTCCGCAACTAACAGTCACCCGCAGGGGCGACACACTCGCCCTGCATCTGGCCCACGACGCCGCCGCGCTGCCGGAAGAGGCCGCGCTCGCCCTCGTCGCGGGCCTCGCCGACCGGCTCTCCGAGCCCCTGCGGCACCTGCTCTGACACGGGAGACCCCAATGACCAAGCTCGACCGGATCTTCGAGACCCTGCCCACCGAGCTCTACATCGGCGGCGACTGGCGCCCGGGCGCCGAAGCCGCGCGCTTCGACGTGATCAACCCCGCCGACGAGACCGTGCTCGCCTCCGTCGCCTCGGCCACGGCGGTGGATGCCGACGCGGCGCTCGACGCGGCCGAGGCCGCCTTCGCCGACTGGGCCGCCGCCAAGCCGCGCGAGCGCGCCGAGGTGCTGCGCCGGGCGTGGGAGCTGATGACCGCGCGGCTGGCGGATTTCGCCCGCCTCATCACGCTGGAGAACGGCAAGGCCCACGCCGACGCGATGGGCGAAGCCACCTATGCCGCCGAGTTCTTCCGCTGGTTCGCCGAGGAAGCCGTGCGCGCCGACGGGCTCGTCCCCCGCGGGCCCTCGACCGGCGCGCGGATCGTGGTGCAGCACAAGCCCGCGGGCATCGCCGTGCTGGTCACGCCCTGGAACTACCCGGCGGCCATGGGCACGCGGAAGATCGCCCCCGCCCTGGCGGCGGGTTGCCCCGTGATCATCAAGCCGGCCTCCGAGACGCCGCTCACCATGCTCGCCCTCATGCCGCTTCTGGAGGAGGCGGGCGTGCCCAGGGGCCTCGTCAACGTGCTGCCCTCGCGCCGGAGCGGTGCGCTGGTGGATCACCTGATGCACGACCCGCGGGTGCGCGTGATTTCCTTCACCGGCTCGACGCAGGTGGGCCGCAAGCTTCTCCACGGTGCGGCGGACCAGGTCCTGAAGCCCGCGATGGAACTCGGCGGCAACGCCCCGCTCATCGTCTTCGAGGACGCCGATCTCGACCAGGCGGTCGAGGGCGCGATGCTCGCCAAGATGCGCAACCTCGGCGAGGCCTGCACCGCGGCGAACCGCTTCTACGTCCACGAGGCGGTGGCGGAAGAGTTCGCAAGGAAGATGACCGAGGCGATGGGCGCCCTGAAACTCGGCGACGGGCGGGAGGAGGGCGTGGACGTGGGCCCCCTCGTCAACGCCGACACGCGCGACAAGGTGCACGCCTTCGTGGAGGACGCCGTCGCCAAGGGCGCCCGGCTGCGCCTCGGCGGGCGCCTTCCCGGCGGCAAGGGCTTCTACTACCCGCCCACGGTGCTGACGGACGTCCCCGAGACGGCCGACTGCGTAAGGGACGAGATCTTCGGCCCGGTCGTCGCGATGCAGACCTTCACCGACACCGAGGACGTGATCCGGCGCGCCAACGACACGGAATACGGCCTCGTGGCCTACGTGTTCTCGGGCGATTTCCGGCGTGGCCTCCAGGTCTCCGAGAGGCTCGATTACGGCATGGTGGGGCTCAACCGGGGTCTCGTCTCGGACCCGGCGGCGCCCTTCGGCGGCACGAAGCAGTCCGGCCTCGGGCGCGAGGGCGGCCATGAGGGGATGCACGAGTTCATGGAAACCCAGTACATCTCGGCGGAGTGGTGAGATGGCCGACGTGATCGCCAGCCCCTCCGTCCGCAAGCGCGCCGCCGAGCGGGGCGTGGACCTCGCAGCGCTCGCCCGCGATCTCGGCCGCGAGACGATCGCGCAGGAGGATGTGACGGGTGCCGCCGGGCCGGCCGCGGCCGCCCCCGCCGCCGACACGAGCTACTGGGAGGTGGACCACGCCGCCTGGGGCCCTGTGCGCGAGGCGCCCATGAGCCGCTTCGCCCGCGTCGCCGCCCAGAACCTCGCCGCGTCGCAGGCGCTCATCCCCGCCGTCACCCATCATGACCGGGCCGAGCTCACCGCCGTCGAGGCGTTCCGCGCCCGGGTCAGGGACGAGGCGCGCGCCGAGGGCGTCCGGCTCACCACGCTCGCCTTCCACGTCAAGGCGCTGGCGCGCTGCCTGCGCGACTTCGAGCGCTTCAACGCCTCGCTGTCCGCCGACGGCGAGACGCTGATCCTGAAGGATTACGTGCATGTGGGCATCGCCGTGGACACGGTCCACGGGCTCATGGTGCCGGTGATCCGCGACGCCGACCGCAAGGGGCTCTTGCGCATCGCCGCGGAGATCGGAGACCTCGCCGCCCGCGCGCAGGCCCGCAAGATCCGCCCCGACGAGATGGGCGGCGCGTCCATGACGATCTCCAACCTGGGCGGCATCGGCGGCACCGCCTTCACGCCCATCGTGAACCCTCCCGAGCTTGCGATCCTCGGCATCACGCGCACCGAGACGGTGCCCGTCTGGGACGGTGAGGCGTTCCGGCCCGTCCTCATGGCGCCGCTCGATCTGAGTTACGATCACCGCGTCATCAACGGGGCGGACGCCGCGCGGTTCCTCGCCGCCCATGCCGGCTACCTCGCCGACCCGCGCCGGATGCTGGTCTAGCCCCGTAGATATCGGCCGGGCGGGCAGGACTGCCCCCGTCACCCTTGCCCGCCGTGGCCGCCGCCCGACGACTGCGACCCCGCCCTTCCCCGGATGCGGCCTCCTCGGGCGGCGAAACCCGACGATCGAAGGTACCGCAAGGGCGCTGGCGGGCGGGCGAACTGTCGGGTCTCCGAGCCAGAATCCTGGTGCCGAGGACCGAAGGCAGCCCGATCGGACCGTCTAAGCGCGAGGACCACCGTTCGGTCGCGCAGCGTGGAACCGGGCGTCACGCTGCTCCACGGCCGGAGGCCACCCGAGCCAAGGAATTGCCCAATCCGCCCTTGCCACCTGCCAGACCTCCCGGTAGACGAACAGGTGGAGACGTGGCCGAGTGGTCGAAGGCGCTCCCCTGCTAAGGGAGTAGACGGGAAACCGTCTCGAGGGTTCGAATCCCTTCGTCTCCGCCACTTGCCCCCGCGAAAGCGTTCTCCCCATCCGGCTGCGGCCGGATTTTCTCGTTGTTTTCGAGGGTTATGCGGGTGAGGCTGAGCACTGGCCCTGCTGCCAAGTGGCCCGGAAGCGGTCTCTCAGCGCCGGTATTCTCCGGACCTGATGACTGCGCGGATTTGGTGAATAGCCTTTCAAGTCATTGAAATTGCGAGTTTCCGGACCGTTTCACGCGATTGGCTTCGAAGCGGGTCGCGTTAGGTGATTGAGACTGAGATCCAAATAAGCTGTCGATTGACGCGGCGGGCTTCGCCACCGCTCGATGCCTCAACGTCATGATCGGCTTCGGCTGGATCAAGCTTCACGGACGAGATCACTGCTCCACCCCATAAAGCGCCCTCAAGTGCCTGGGAACCGGCTCTGCCATGTCCCACTGCACCGTCATCGGTGCTTCGCCCTCCCATCCGGCGAACCTGACCGGGCCCGCGTAGCGGAAAGGAGCCGCGCGGCCGTCGCGCAGTTTCGACTTCCGTAGGAACAGGTGAACCGTCCAGCCGGTTTCCGCGCCGGAGATGATCCGGCCGCGCAGGTCGTCGCGGCGGGTGCTGGTCTGGGTTTGCCAGACAAAACGCGTGGGGCTGGCGAACTGGTCGGCATAGTGACCGCCGACGGACATGCTGCCCTTGTCCATCGTCACCAACAAGATCATGGCCCGCACGCCTTTGAGGACCACGATACCGGCGTTCCATGAGCCGGTGTTGAACTCCGCCCCGAAATGGGGAGCGATCTGGTCGCGCTGGTATTCCTGCCAGAGGGTAAGGCCCTTGGCGGGTGCATTGGGTGCTGGGGCGGCATCTTCGGCGGCTTCGGCCAGGCTTGTGCCGTCGGGCATGGCGTCGGCGCGGACGCGGCTCTTCTTGCGGTCGCCGCCGTCCAGTTCCTCGCCGAGCCGCTCCAGCCGCCGGATCGTCTCGGGCTTCAACCCGCCATAGGCCAGTTCCTGGATGCGGTAGGCCAGTCGGCTCTCAAGGTAACGCCGGTTGAATGGCGGCGGATGCGGATCTGCTGCTGGTGGCGGGCGTGGTGATCGTGGTGATCGCCGAGGGCGCCTATGCGCTGGCGCGGCGCCGGGGCTGGGCGACGTGATCGCCCGGCTGAAGCTCTGGGCGCCGGCGCTGGGCGCGGCGCTCGTGGCGCTCGCGGTGGCGGCGCTGCGGCTGCGGCGCTCCGGGTATGGGGCGAAGAAGGCGGAGGACGATGCGGAAACGATCAGGCGGCTGGAAAAGGGGCGCGGTGCGGTGCGCGATGGTCGCGGCGACGATCCCGATGAGCGGCTGCGCCGCAACGATGGTCAGGGGTGACGCGGGGTGCGCGGCCTATGGCGAGGCGCGTCTGTCGATGCCGCGCGAGGCGCCTCTGCCGGGTGGCGCGTGGGGCGGCTGGATTGCGGATCTCGATGATCGGATGACCGGCACCTGCCGCTGAATTCGCGCCGGGGGCGGTTTCACAATCGCCCTTTGTTCCCCTGTTTCGCCCGCTTGATGGGCTCTGGTGGAGTGAGCGCCCCCCGGACGGCGTCTGCTGCGCCAAGTGTATCAGCGACGAGCCACGAGGAGGACGGTGGTGTCGGAGATTACCAATGTCGGGCTCGATCTGGCGTAGACTGTGTTCCAGCTGCATGGGGCGGACACGTCCGGCCGGGCTGTGCTCCGTCGCAAGCTGAGGCGGGGGCATGTGCCTGAGATGCTGGCCGGACTTCCGCGCTGTGCGGTGGCGATGGAGGCGTGCGGGGGCACGTCTTTCTGAGGGCGGGAGATCGGGAAGCTGGGCCATGAGGTCCGGCTGGCTGATCCCGCCGGCCTATGGGAAGCCGTTCTTGTGGCGGCAGAAGAACGACGCGGCGGATGCGGAGGCGATCGGCGAAGCGGCACAGCGCCAGACATTGGCTTCGTTCCGGTGAAGAACGAGGACAAGCAGAGTGCTGTGGCCGTATTCCGGGTGGCTGCAGACCATGGTGGCGCTCACCGCCGGTGATACCGTCGAGCTGCAAGGCAACTTCCGTGCCGCAGACGGCTACTTCGCTGCCGATCACACGTCCTTCTGGGGCGCGAAGATCGGCTGAGGAAGGCACGCCATGGCCTCACAACGGCCAAAGGACGGCTTTGGCTGAATGCCGAGGGGCGCGAGGGAGAGCCAGCCGCCGAAAACCCGTCAGGTAGACGACTTAGCTGGTGATCGGGCTGCCCCCCGGCTTGCACGCAGGAGAAGCCTCATGGTCATTCGGTCCTGGTGTCCGCGCGACGGAAGCGATCCACGAGGATCATGTGCGGCACGGTCAATGCGGCCAGGCCGATGAAGATGACGCGGATGCCCTGCTCGGTCGTTTCCGCCAACGTTCCGGTCATGCCATGGCGCAGAGCCAGCAATGCGGCCAGCGTGACGATTACGGACAACACCACCGCCGAGCCAAGCGCGCGTCGCCCGTTCGGGACGGCACTCATCGTCGCCGTGAAGTGCCGGATGGAGTGGAGGGCGCAGAAATAGACCGCGAAATACATCAGCGGCGGCAGCGCCGCCGCGGTCGCCCAGAGCACCGCCAGTTCCAACGCGGCCGGACCGCGTGCGCGAGGGGACGTCAGGATGGAGACGGCCAGCAGCGCCAGTGCGACACCGCCTGCCAGCGCCGCGGCATCGGCGGCCAGCGCGGCGCCCCACTGCGCGAGCATTGAGAATATCGCCTCGACCTGGGCGTGGTGCAGCAGCGCCGGCGCCCCCACGGTCGCAAGGCCCCCCGACCATCGCAGTGCCGGCGGATCTTCAGCCCAGTCGTCGGAAAAGTGCAGCATCGAATAGGCGAGAAACGCCAGCAAGGCGAAGCCGGGCAGAAGCAGCCAGACCGCGACCACACCACCCGCGAGCCCGAGATAGAGCGCTGCGAACATTGCCTGTCGCGACCGGGATCGGAGCGGCCAGAGCGCCTCGGCGATCGGCAGATCGAGCGCCCCGTGCGGCAGGCCGAGGATGGCCACCAGGGGCGCGAGCATCAGCACCTGCGCCGGCAGCGACGGGTCGAAAAGGGCATGCACGGCCATGATGCCCACGGACGCCAGCGCGAACAGCGTCGTCTGCCAGTGCGCCGCGATCATGCCGGGCGCAGGGCGGCACGAAGGAATGGCACCGTCGGAAGCGATGTCATGACCGACAGGCGATCCACCGGATGGATCGATCCGGACAGGAAGTGTTCGAGCCGGTCGGAAGCCGTGTTGCGAAACAGGCTTTCGAACAGGGCCGGTCCGCGATCCGGCATGGTCTGGATAACCTGAAGGAACACCCTGTCCATGAAGCGGCTGAAGGGCCCGTCGAGCGTGCCAGGTACGTCGCTGTCCGTGGCGAGCGCCCGCGCCACGAGGTCGGCCTGCCGCTGGATCCGCGCGAATGCGTAGCCGGTGGACGGGCGCGCGGCGCCGCCGCCCAGCCCCATGCGGATGCACCCGTCAGGCGCCGGGTCGTGAAAGCCGACCTGCATCGGCAGCGCGCCGTGCTCTTCGCGCAGCACTTCGTGATGGCCGGCCTCCAGCGTGTCGATCTCCTCTGCAAGCCAGGTCTCGAAGACGTCCCGGCCCGGCGATCTCGGGGCGAAGGACGTGACCTCGACCAGCGCGAGATCGCGCGCATAGGGCAGGATGTAGACGAAATCGACACCGGCGCTGCGGGCGGGCCGGAACTGCATCAGCTGCACGACGTCCGGGTCGAACACCGGCCGTTCGGTCCGGATCTCGCGGCCAAGGAAGAACTGCCCGTAGCCGGGCACTCGTTCCGGCGGCCGCGTGTCGATGACGTGGCGGGCGGTGAAGGCGCCGGTCCCCGTGTCGATCTGCCAGCCCTGCGCGGTCCTGGCGACGTCCTGCGCCGCGGTTCCCAGCGAAAGCTCGGCCCCGCTCGCGTCGTCCAGCAGCGCCTGCGCGCGGTCGTAAAAGGCCCCGGCGCCTACGGTCTGATACCACAGGTTTCGCGACGACCGGCGCACATGCCCGCCGGGGCCGGTCACGTCCCAGGCTGTCCACGAGGTGCGCACGCAGTCTTCGAACGGATCGGGCGCGGTGCGCCAGAAACTCCAGGCGCGATCCTCCGAATAGGCCGCGCGCGGCTCGACGATGCGCAGGCTGCGCCCAGCCGCGGCAAGCCGCACCGCGACGCTGAGACCTGCGCAGCCCCCGCCCAGGATAGCGATGTCGACGTCAGGTCGCGGCATGGTTTGCCTCCTGCCGATGGATCACACCAATACGAAGCTGCGCGGCCGCGGCCGTCACGAAGAGCCGCGCCTTGCGATGCCGTGGCACCACGACACGCCCCGACAGGGCGTCGCAATCGCGCGCCCGCAACTCGTCCCCGATGCCGGCATATAGCTCCGACGCCACCGCGACGGCCAACCGAAGCCGTGGCGGAAGGGCCGGTATCCCCGACCGGCCGGATCGGTAAAGCGCGTCCGCCCGCCGGAGCAGCGTGGCCACCGCCGCCTGCACGTCGCGCGCGACCTCGGGGGCCCCGCCCGCGATCGCATCGGGCGGATGCGGGCACAGCGTTGCGGGCAGATAGCGGCGGCCCGCCTCGGCATCCGCGCGCACGTCGCGGCAGATATTGGTCAGCTGCATCGCCTTGCCCAGGTCGCTTGCCGCGGCATGCCAGCGCGTGTCCACACCGAACAGGACGCAGACCATGATACCGACGGTCCCCGCCACGCCCATGCAATACTGATCGAGCGCGGCGTCGTCGGCGACTGCACAGGGCCCGGTGTCGTCGGCGACCGTCGCGACGAGCTGGCCAAAGGCGGCGAGTCCCGTGGCGTCGCCGGCGAAGAGATCATACGCCTCCCGGGCGAAGGGGTCATCGCCGTGCGCCCAGGACAGATCCTGTTCCAGATGGACAAGGCGCGCGCGAACTTCGGGCCCGCCTATGGTGTCCGCCAGGTCGTCGACGGTGCGGCACAGCGCGTAAAGCCGGGCGACCCGCGCGCGGTCCCTGCGTCCCAGCAGGCGCGCCGCAGGGGCGAAGCTGCGCGCGTGATGGCGCATGATCTCCTCTGGCGTCATGGGGCACCGACCGGGGCCGGCACGACAGTATCCAGCACCTTGGCCGACGACACCACGCCCGGTAGTCCCGCGCCGGGGTGCGTGCCCGCGCCCACGAAATAGAGCCCGTCCACGCCCTCGGCCCGGTTGTGGAACCGGAACCATGCCGATTGCGAGAAGAACGGCGACAACGAGAATCCCGCCCCGTCCACGGACAGGTAGTCGTTGCGGAAATCCTCGGGCGTCATGGCGAATTCGGCAGTGATCGCCTCGGACAGGCCGGGCAGCATGGTCTCGTCCAGCGCCTTCACGATCCGGTCGCGCAGTTTCGGACCCTCGACCGACCAATCCTGCCCACCGGCAAGGTTCGGCACGGGGCAGAGCACGTAGAAGCTGTCACAGCCCTCGGGCGCGAAGCTCGGGTCGGTCGCGGTCGGGCGGTGGACGTAGAGCGAAAAGTCGTCGGCCAGCACTTTTTTGTGGAAAATGTCGCTCAAAAGGCCCTTGTAGCGTTCGCCGAACCAGACGGTGTGGTGGGCGACGCCAGGCCAGGTCCGTTTGGCACCGAAGAACAGGACGTAGAGCCCCATCGACAGGCGTCCGTGACGCGACCGCAGTTTTGCGGTGGAGGAGGGAAGCTCGGCGGGCAGCATGTGCCGGTAGACGTGCACCGGATCCATGTTCGACACGACAACATCGGCGGGCAGGTGCCACCCGTCTTCCAGCACGACGCCGGTGGTGAGCCCGTCCTCGACGGCGATCCTGTCGATCGTCGTGTCGAGCGAGATCCGGATGCCTTCCTCGCGCATCAGCGCCTCCAGCGCGTCGACCAGCGCGCCGGTGCCACCCTTGGGAAACCAGATGCCGTGCGCGCGTTCGAGATGGTTGATCATGCCGTAGATGGCCGTCGTATCGAATGGGTTTCCACCAACGAGAAGCGGCTGGATCGAGAAGGCCCGGCGCAGCCGGTCGTCCTTGATGAAGCGGCTGACCATCCCCCAAACGCTTTCATAGGACCGCAGGCGCAGCAGGTGCGGGATCTGCTGCAGCATGAAGCCGAAGGAATGGAACGGTGCCGTCGACAGCCGTTTGAAACCGATGTCGTAGATCTTCTTGGACCAAGCACCCATGCGGCGATAGCCCTCGACATCACGGGGCGACAGGCGGGCGATCTCCGCCTCCGTCGCGGCCTCGGTCGGGCCGTAGTCGAAGGTCTCGCCGTCGTGGAAATGGAACCGGTACCAGGGATCGGGTTCGACCAGTTCGACGTAATCTTCCATGCGCCGACCGAACAGTGTGAACAGCTCTTCGAACAGGAACGGTGCGGTTAGCACGGTCGGACCGGCATCGTGGCGAAAACCGTCGTGTTCGAACACCTGTCCGCGCCCGCCCAGGCGGGGGCAGCGGTCGATCAGGTGCACGTCGTATCCGCGGGCGCGCAGGCGCAGGGCAGCGGCGATGCCGCCAAAGCCTGCGCCCGCGACGATCGCGCGCGGCTGCGGGTTCAGACTCGTGTCACGCGGCATTTGCATGCTCCGCCATTGCGCTGTCCAACCGGTCAGCGAGGTTGCAGAAAGAGGTTCCAGCCTGTCCCGGCAGGTCCAGCGCGTGCACACGCACGGAGTGCAGCGCCTTTCGGGCGACCGTATGCACCTGCGACACGCACCGCATGCCCGGCTCCGGCACGCGACAGATGTTGACGCGGTCCGCGGCCAGGTCGGCGTCGCGGTCCTTCAGGTCGTCCAGCACCTGATATGCGAAGGCGAGCATATCGCCGATCTCGACGGCGGCCGTGTCTCCCTCCAGGTCTGCCGCCGCCAGCGCGAGGCGGACGGGCAAGGCAAACAGCGGCCCGGTCTTTTCGGCCACCAGTCCGCGGTACGACGCAAGATCCAGTCGAGGTTTCATCAAATCGCGCGCCTGCCCACGGGCGGTTCGCGTGATCGCGTCGTGCAGCAGGGCGATCGCTTTCGCCGGGTCAGGGTGGTGCGCGGCCGAGGCGAAGGCCGCGGAGATCATCACGTCGCCGACGCTGATTGCCGCGGCTGGGCCAAAGCGCTGCCAGACGGCGGGATGGCCGCGGCGCGTGGTATCCTGGTCCTGCAGATCGTCATGGACCAGCGATGCGTTGTGCAAAAGTTCCGGCCCGCAAGCGCAGGCGTCAGCAACCGCATCCGGAAGCCCCAGCGCCCGTGCCGCGTCCAGCCCAAGCCTCGCCCGTACGCGGTTGCCGCCGGTCGAGAGGTGATACCGCACTGCTTCGGTGACAGGGCCTGTGCCGCAAAGTTCGATCATGCGCCGGTCAACCGCATCCGGGACGGCCGTGGTGTGGCGTGACATGCTGAACCCCCGAAATCATGCTGTGGTGCGTAAAGCGGCCGCCCGCAGTCCAGCGGGCGGCCGTAGCAGTCACTCGGCCGGCTGCGGCGCTGCCTTCATGCCCTCGAAGTAGGCCTTGCTCTTGCGCTGCGCGATCATGAAGATCAGCACGCCGAACACGGCCTTGGCCACGATATCGGCGATGGTGTAACCCACCTCGATCACGGTCGTGGCGGAGGCGCCTTCAAGCCCGACGGCCCCGGCGAAGTAGACGACCGGATAGAACGCCCAGCTGCCGATCACCACGTAGCGCGCCATGCTGACGAGCCCGCGCGCATCCTCGGGCTGGCTTTCGATCGACTTGGACAGCCCCACGAACAGTTCGTAGACGATCCACAGGAACGGTATCATCGACGCGATGCCCCAGAACCACCGCGCGCCGGCCGTCGTCGCAACCTCGCCCGGGTAGCCGAGCGCGATCATCAGTGCGGCCAGCAGGCCCAGCCGCGTCGCGCGCGACACGGTCTCGGACCGGCTGAGCCCCATGACGAGGATCAGTTCGACCAGCAGCAGCGGCACGGTCAGCAACCAATCGACGTAACGGTAGGCCTGGTTGAACGCGTAGCCGGTCGTCGTGATGGTGCCATCGGCCACGTTGAACGCGGCCTCCCAGCTCTCGAAGATCCGAAAGTAGTGATATGCTGCGATGAAGGTCACCAGACCCGTGATCGTCATCGCCGTTCTGTATTGCGGCGCGACCTGGGACCGGCCAAGCCAAAAGAAGATGGTGGCCGCCGCCAGCGTCGCGAACGCAAACGAAAACGCGTTGTAAATGAGGTCGTATTGCCCCACCGACAGATTTTCCATGGTTCGCTCCTTTGTGCATACGTTCGTGTACGCAACCCGCCAGCTAGAGGTGTCTTGCCGACTGGACAGGTGGTGCGACGAACTGTCAGGGCGCGGCCACCTAAGTAGCTTCCCTGAACAAGGTCAGAGCGGTGAGCTTGGGATTTTCCGCTTGTGATGGGCCATCCAGATCGAGCCCTCGCCCTGAACTAGGCCTTAGGCCGTCGGCCAGCAGATTTCCGTTTCCTCGCGACTGGTTGAGCCGGGACATACATGGGTCGAGCTGTGATAGGTGGCCCCTTGGTAGGTTTGCATGCTCCGGTTGTCAGGGATCCCATTCCGGGCCTTCGCCTGCTTATCCGTAAGGGGCACCGGCAACCGGAAATCTAAACGGCGGATATGCCATGACGCTTTTTCCACTGTATCTGGCCATCTGCGCGGTGCTCGCCACAGCGGGCTGCTGTTCAAGCCGGGGGCATGGTACCGCGACCTCGACAAACCCGCTTGGACGCCCGCGGATCGCCTGTTCCCGGTGATCTGGGCCGTGCTTTACGTGCTGATGTCGCTCGCGGCGTCGCGCGTAGCGGCGCAACCCGACAGCGCCTTCGCCCTCGGCCTGTGGTCGTTGCAGATCGCGATCAGCACGCTCTGGTCGGCCGCGTTTTTCGGGCTCCATCGCGTCCGGACCGGGGCGGTGATCATCGCGGTGCTTTGGGCGGCAGTTCTCACGACCACGCTTGCGTTTCTCGCCCATGACGGTCTCGCCGCGCTTATGATGGTGCCTTACCTCGCCTGGGGAACATTCGTCCTCGCGCTCAACATCTCGGTCTTGCGGCGCAATCCGCAGGCCGAGATGACATAGCTTTGCCGAGAGCTCTTCTGTCTTCAAACAGGGTCATGATTGACGCGCTCCTCGACGACCAGCGTCTGGGGCCTGCGATGATCGACGAAGTTCTCGCCACGCTCGCCGGATCGGCATGGGCGCGCACGGCGCTCCGCTACGGCGTTACCGCACTTGCGATCCTTCTCTTCCTGCTGGCCCTGCGCCGTTCCGGGGAGCGTGCCGGTCGGCTGGCCGGACTCTGTGCCGTGCTACAACGCCGGGTCAGCCCGGGGATGGATCGGCCGGGACGATGCGGTATCGTCGCGGCAGGTACGGGCGAGGGGGTGGCGCGATGAGCAAGCAGACTGCAGAAGCTCCGGTCGAGGCCGGGCCGGAGTTGCCCATCGACGCGGTTCTGTTGGGCGCGGCACTGGTGCTGGGCGCAGCGTCGGGGGCGGTGGCGGCGCTGACCTATTGGGCAATGTTGACGCTGCAGCACGGGATCTGGTCCACAGCGGGCGAGAGCCGCTGGGCGATCCTGCCGCTCTGCCTGGCGGGGGGCGCGCTGATCGGCTGGACGCGGCTGATGGCGGCAGGGCCCGATCTCGAGGCGCAGATCACTCGCGCCCGCGATCCGGCGTCAGTGTACCCGCGCGAGACCGGCTGGGTCGCGTTGGGAGCTGTCTTCGCCGTGGGCTTCGGTGGCGCCATCGGACCCGAAGCGGGGATCATCGCGGTCACGGCACAGCTGTCGTCCATCGTCGCGCTCAGGCTACGCCGCAGCGCCACCGACCGTCGGCTGCTGGCCGAGGCCGGCATGGCCGGCGCACTCTCGGGCTTCTACGCCTCGCCCGCGGGCGGATCCGTGCATGCGGAAAGCGAAGCGCGCCTTCCAAGACCGCTGGTGCTGGCCGCAGGGGCGGCAGGGTTCGCGGCCTTCGTGCTGGTTGCGGAGACGCTGCTGCCCGGCGCGCTCGAGACGATGCGCCTCCCGCGGCTGACGGCCGATACCGGACAATGGGACGCGGTCGTGGCCCTCGTCGCGGGACTTTCGGGGGCGCTCGCCGGCGCGGGCTACCTTCTGGCGAAGACCGCTTGGGCGCGGGCGCTGGATTTCGGTTCGCGGGCGCGTTTTTGGCAGCCGGTCGCGGGGGGCCTCGCGCTGGGACTCCTCTGCACGGCGGCGCCGATCCTGCTCTTCTCGGGCCATGAGGAGATGCGCGAGATGCTGCGCCTCGGGGCGGTGCACGGGCCGGAGCTTCTGGTCCTGCTGGCGCTTGGCAAGGCGCTGGCCTGCGCGCTCTGCACCGGCGCTCATTGGCAGGGCGGCGTGGTCTTTCCGATGTGCTTCGCCGGCGGGGCTACGGGCGCAGCGACTCTGGCGCTGTTTCCTGGGCTCGACCCCGTGACGGGAGTGGCGGCGGGCATGGCCGCCGCCTCAGCGGTGGGGGTGACGCGGCCCGTGGTGGCGGGTCTCATGCTGCTCTTCGTGCTGGGCGGCGCCCTCGCCGTACCGGTCTTCGTGGGCGCTCTCGCCGGATGGGCGGTCCTGCGCGCACTGCCCCAGTCGCTGGTCGAGAGCGCGCGCGGCGGGCATTGATGGCGGCCATCAGCTGCCGATCGCTGCTTTGGGTGCCGTGTCGGGGTACGACGGAGCCCGCGGCCACTGGGCGCTTCGGCCAGTGCCGCGACGTCGAGCTCCATGCCCGAGACGACTAAGAAGACCGGCACGAAAATGCGTANGCGCTTCGGCCAGTGCCGCGACGTCGAGCTCCATGCCCGAGACGACTAAGAAGACCGGCACGAAAATGCGTAGTATCCCGTCGAAAGCTGCTGCATCAGCTCCTCGTGCTGGTCATTGGGCAGCAGCGCGTGCATCACCATCCCCGCGACGTAGGCCCTGAGCACAGGGTCGAGGCCGAGGCTGGCACCGAGTAAGGCGAAGAGGGACCTCGGGAAGAGCGCCAAACGGATCGGAAATTGCGCCGCCCTGTTCATGGTCAGTCGCAGCACCGGCGGCAGGACCATGCGCTCCAGCCGCCCGGCAAAGGCCACGGTACCCGCGGCGGTGGCGACAAAGAGCACGGAGGCAGCCCTGCATCGCGAAGCCCGCGCTACCTGCCTGTGCCAGTGACAGCGCCACCAGAGGCAACGCCTCCCTACCGCGCCCGAGGCCAGCACGAAGCGCCTGGGGGCGGGCGAACCAAACCCTCACCGTACGGGCTCAGTAGCAGCGCGCCAATGGTGATCGTCAAGATGGCGATGGCGATGAAGGCGGACACCGGCAGGGCGACCGGGTTTGCCGTCAGGCGGCGCGAACCAGGCCACCTTCTTGTCCAACAACTCAGTAGCGAGGCACGCTCGGACACTGATGCAGCATAGATGGACCAGTTTGTGTGCAATAGAGAGCGGAGTATGGCTTCGTCATGTCAGCCTAATATATTGAAGTTACAATCGGAATTCCTGACGGTAGAGTTAGGAAATAATGCCGGTGCAAAGGCGGCCTAGGTTCTCGCCGAGTGACCTGCTCCCCTGAAACGTCCT